>CAVYAJ010000051.1:0-114787 GCA_963766155.1 uncultured Actinomycetes bacterium
CGGCGGCCGGCACGGAGCAATATGCTCGACGAGTACAGTAACCGGCCACCGCCATGGCCGACAGGTTTCCGGCATGAATTCAAGTGGTGGGCAGCGACAGCGCATCGGGCTGCCCGTGCCTTGGCCGTCAACCGGCATCGTCGTGCCGTGACTAACTGGTGTCGGCACTGGACGTTTCGATCCAGGCGCAGATCGTCAACCTCCTTGGAGGAGCTGCAGGAAAAGTTCGACCTGACTGTACTCGTTCATCGCACACGATCTGTCTGTGGTGCGGCATATCAGCGCCAGAGTGGTGGTGGGTTACCCTCGGCCACATCATGGAATCATCATAGGGGACGCGATCTATGCAACCCCAGTTTCACCCATATACCCAGGCGCTGCTTTCTGCTGTACCGATACCTGATCCTGAAGTGGACAGTCAGCGAGAGCGCACACCTCTCACCGGAGAGGTGCCCAGCCCGTTGAACTCCCCCAACCGGATGCGTGTTCCATCCAGCTGTCATGATGGCTCACAGCTGACGTCGAGAGGCGGTACCTGAGTTGCGGGAGGTGCAGGCCGGCCACTGGGCGTCCTGCATTTATGTACCGCTGAGAGACGGCTCGCCATAGGGTGGCGTAGGAGATGATCCGTCAAACGTATCTCGCAACGGTTGGAGAGGGATGTCAGTCGCAGGGACTGTCCAGATGTGGGTCGTTGACCCAAAATCTCATCCGGGCTGGCGTACGCAACTATGGGTTACCCTCGCGCGCCACCATTCCAGGCAATCGACTTGCCTCAATCAGCGTCAGCTCAGCACCTCAGGGCCAACGCTTGCATTCGCACGACTTGTTCGATGGGTTGGGATAGTGTGCGTAGTTGTAGATTAACCTTACAAAGTGGTGAAATATCACTTGATGCAGCCTTGACTTTGCGTGCTCCCTTCCGAAGCGGCGATCTCGGAGACCAATTCGTGCTCACCGACGCGTTCGGCTGGCCCTCGAACGCGAAGGACTGATTCGACGACAGAAAGGCGTCGCGCGGAGCATTCAAGTGTTGGTTGATCTCTTTCGACGTGTGCGGAACCACCGGTCAAAACCACTGCTAGGGGTGCTAGGCCGCTTGCAGTGGAAGAGCTCAGCGACCTGAACACGACTCAACACCCCGCCACCGGTCCGGCAATCGGCATCACCACTACTGTAACTGGGCGCCAAAGCCTGCCCAGTGCACCGACAACGGCTACGTCTGCTAGCAGTTCCTCCCTCGTCTTGGAGCCCGCAGAATGCTCGTCGAGGCTGATCATTGCCACAATACGGCGGCTGCATCGTCTTCGCATTACCAGACCAATTTCATCTCAGTTGTCACGGCCAAGGCCTCCGAACTGTGTGGTTCACGTCAAGCTAGCTGCCCTTTTAAGTCAGACGGCGCGGCCGTCGAGATCTAACGGTACGGGCCGATCAATGTCACTTCGATGCGCCGGTCTCGTCGTCCCGTCTCCGAATCATTGGCCGCCACAGGATGGGTTTCACCGTAGCTCACAGCAGACATAAGATCGGGACCGACACCCCGCGACTGGAAGCAGCGGATGGAACGGCTTGCGCCAGCCGCAGGCAAGCTCCCAGTTCGAACGTATGTCGTCGTGATACGCCTTGGCGATGGGCACATTGTCCGTGTAGCCGTTGATGACGATACGTATATCCTTGCCCCGAGCTTTGCCAGGGTAGCACAATTGCCGCAAGCGTTTCCCGTCCGCGCTGGGTGAGATGCCAGCTGCCCTCGGGGAAGAGAACGCTACTCCAGGACGGTGACCGTTAGTTGGCCGCTAGCCGTGTAATCGTCGCCTCATCAGCCTTCAGTTGGGTCTTAAGTTGCAGCATGAGACTAGGTCATATGGTATGGGTCTTACCGCGGCGGCAAGCAGCGGAATGACTATGGAGCGCAAGAAGCGCGGCAAACGCGACTTCCGAGCCACGACATTGATCTGCTATTGGTTGGGCGGGAAAAATCCCTCCCACAATTTCTGTGGTGGTGATAAAATTAATAGCTAACTGCCACCACTGCTTGTTGCATCACGGGATTTACTCATTTGGCCACTCTGGCAACCCCGGTTTCCGTTAGGTGAGCGATATGCATAGGAAGTTACGTTGCGCGCTTCTTGCGTCGCCGCTTGGGCTTGTTGCTGCTTTCCGCCGCGGATAAGCCGATACCATATGACCCTAGTCTAGTGCTGCGAGTTCAAGCCCAACTGAAGGCTGATGAGGCGACGATTACACGGCTAGCAGGCCAACTTACGGTCACCGTCCTGACTCACGTTCTCTTCCCCGAGGGCAGCTGGCATCTCACCCAGCGCGGACAGGAACGCTTGCGGCGATTGTGCCTACCCTGGCAAAGCTCAGGGGCAAGGATATACGTATCGTCATCAACGGCTACACGGACAATGTGCCCATCGCAGAGGCGATATCGCGACGATGTTCGGCTGGGAGCTTGCCTCGGCTCGCGCAAGCAACCTAACTCACTTCCAGTCGCGGGGTGTCAGTCCCCAATCTCACGTCTGCTGTGACGAACGGCGACTCTATCTGTGGCGGCCAATGATTTCAAAAATGGCAACGGGAGCAGAACCGGCGCATCGAAGTGACATTGATCGGCCCGTGCTTATAATTCAACGGCCGCGCCGTCTGACTTAAAAGGGCGGCTCGCTTGACGTGAACCACACGGTTCGGAGGCCTTGGCCGTGACAACTGAGATGGAACCGAACTGGTCTGGTAATGCGAAGACGAATGCAGCCGGCCGTATTGTGGCAACGATCAGCCTCGACAAGCAGTTGTGCCGGGCTCCAAGACGAGGGGAGGAACTGCTAGCAGACGTAGCCGTCTATCGGGTGCACTGGGCAGGCTTTCACACCAGTACCAGTAGTGGTGATGCCGATTGCGGACCAGTAGCGGATCTGGTGCTAAGTCGTGTTCAGGTCGCTGAGCTGATTTCCGCTGCAAGCGGCCTAGCACCCCTGCACAGTGGTTTTGACCGGTGGTAGCTGCGGCACGTCGGAGGGATCAACCAACACTTGAATGCTGCGCGCGACGCCTTTCTGTCGTCGGATCAGTCCTTCGCGTTCGAGGGCCAGCCCGACGCATCGGTGAGCACAAGAAATTGGTCTCCGAGATCGCCGCTTGGGAAGACCAGCGCCGCAAAGTCAAGGCTGCATCAAGTGGATGTTCACCACTTTGTAAGGCATGTACCAAGCTTCGCACACCCCTATCCCAACCCAGTCAACAAGTCGTGCGAATGCGACCGTTGGCCCTGAGGTGCTGAGCTGACGCTGTCAATTAAGGCGAATCCGATTGCCTGGAGGTGACGCGCGCGAGGGTAACCCATCGCTGCATCTACGCCAGCCCGGATGAGATTTTCGGTAGAGACAACCGCATCTGGAGAGTCCCTGCGACTGACATCCCTCTCCAAGCCGTTGCGAGATCAGTTTAACGGGGTCATCTCCTACGCCACCCTATGGCGAGCCGTATCCCGGCGCATAAATGCAGGACGCCCAGTGGCCGGCCTGCACCTCCCGCAACTCGGGTACCACCTCTCGACATTCAGCTGTGGCCATATGGCACCTTGGATGGAACACGCATCCGGTTGGCGGGTTCAACGGGCTGGGCACCTCTCCGGTGAGAGGTGTGCGCTCTCGCTGACTGTCCACTTCAGGATCAGGTATCGGTACGGCGGAAAGCAGCGCCTGGGTATATGGGTGAACTGGGGTTGCATAGATCGCGTCCCGTACTGCGATCTCCATGATGTGGCCGAGGTACATCACCGCCACTCTGTCGCTGATATGCCGCACCACCGACAGATCGTGTGCGATGAACAGGTACGTCAGGTCGAACTTTTCCTGCAGCTCCTCCAGCAGGTTGACGATCTGCGCCTGGATCGAAACGTCCAGTGCCGACACCGGCTCGTCACACACGACGAATTGCGGGTTGACGGCCAAGGCACGGGCCACCCCGATGCGCTGTCGCTGCCCACCGCTGAATTCATGCGGAAACCTGTCGGCCATGGAGGTGCGCAGCCCGACGAGCGAGAACAACTCTGCTACTCTCTCGCGGTACGCCCGCTGGTCCGGCGCAAGGCCTTGCACGAGGAGCGGCTCTCCGACGATGCTTCCCGCGGTCATGCGTGGATTGAGGGAACTGTAAGGGTCCTGGAATATCACCTGCATATGGCGGCGCATGCCTCGCAATTCGCGCTCGTTCATGGTGCACAGGTCCTTGCCGTCGAACAGCACCGTGCCCGAGGTGGGCCGATACAGTTGCAGGATGCACCGGCCGGTCGTGGTCTTGCCGCATCCGCTCTCCCCTACCAGCCCGAGTGTCTCTCCTCTCCGCACGACAAAGCTGACATCATCGACCGCCTTGACTTGCCCCACCGTGTGCTGGACCAGGAGACCGGCGGTCACCGGAAAGTACATCTTCAGGTGCTTCACCTCGACCAGCACCTGGCTGTCTTTCGGCGGATGTGGGGCGTGCTGCATCGCCGTCATGCCGCGTATTCCTTCGCTCTCGACAGCAAGGATTTGCCGACGAAGCAGGCCGACAAATGACCCACCCCTACCGACCGTAGCTGCGGCGTCTCCTCCGCGCATCGCTCGACGGCAAACCGGCAGCGCTCCCTGAACGCACATCCTGACGGCAGGTGCGTCAGGTCGGGCGGCTGTCCGTCGATAGGGTCCAGCTTCGCCTTCTTCGGCAAATCAAGCCGCGGGACGGAGTTCAGCAGCCCCAAGGTATAAGGGTGGCTGGGGCTCCGATAGATGTCCCGAGCCGAGCCTCCCTCGACGATCTTGCCGGCATACATGATGTTGACCCGATCGGCTAGCGGGCCACCACTCCGAGGTTGTGCTGATAATGAGCAGGGAGACCCCGTATTTTCTGCTGAGCTGCTCCATCAGGTCCAGGATCTGGGCCTGGATTGTCACATCGAGGGCCGTTGTCGGCTCGTCGGCGATGATCAGCTTGGGATTGCAGCTCAGCGCTATGGCGATCATCACGCGCTGAAGCATGCCGCCGCTGAATTGATGCGGATATTGCCTGATCCTGCGTTCCGGGTCCGGGATCCCGACCTGCTCGAGACGTCGCACCGCTTCCCGGCGCGCCGCCGCGCGGCTCATGCCAAGGTGGAGTTCGAGGGATTCGGTAAGTTGGCGCGCTATCGTGAGGACCGGGTTGAGGGACGTCATCGGCTCCTGATAGACCATCGCGATCTGCTTGCCGCGGATGTGCCGGATCTCGGCGTCGGACAGCTTGAGCAAATCCTGGCCGTTGAAGATGACCTCCCCGCCGATCGTCTTGCCGGGCGGGTTCGGAACGAGGCGCATGATAGACAGAGCGCTGACGCTCTTGCCGCAGCCGCTCTCTCCGACGAGGCTCAGCGTCTCTCCCGGTTCGACCGCATAGGAGACGCCATCCACCGCTTTCACCACGCCTTCCTGAGTGAAGAAATGGGTCCTTAAATCTCGAACCTCGAGCAGCGCAGCCATGCCGGCACCTTCAACAGTGGAACAGTAACGTCATAGGTTGATCATCTGGGGATCTGTCTCGCCACTCCCCAGCACCCGCGGTATACGGCCGTGCAGCGGGAACCGGACGAGCACGCCGGATCGCCGCGCGCGGCTTTACCCGGTCCCCCTGAGCCTCGGATCCAACACGTCCCGCAGGGCGTCCCCCAGAAGGTTCCAGGCAAAGACAACTATGGCTATGGCCAAGCCGGGAAACACGCCCAGCCACGGGGCCACGCGCACGTATGTCTGTGCCGCCCCGTTCAACATGCCCCCCCAGGACGGGACGTCCGGAGGGACACCGATCCCGAGAAAGCTGAGGGTGGCCTCGGCAACGATCGCCGTACCAGAAACACCGTGACAAGCACGATGAACAAGGCAAAGCAGTTGGGGATCATATAGCGGAAAATGATGCGCGCGTGGCCGGCACCTATCGCCTTGGCGGCCAGGATGTAATTCATCTCGTTGACCGCCATGGCCTGGGAACGCAGGACCCGGCGGTACTGGGGATGAAGGCGATGCTGAGGGCAATGACCACGTTGTTCAAGGACGCTCCCAGGGCAGCCATGATCGAAATCGCCAGAATCAGCGGCGGGAAGGCCATCATGGCGTCGATGACGCGCTGGGTGATCAGGTCGGTCTTGCCGCCGAAGTGGACGCTGGTTACGCCAATCATCATGCCTATGCTGGCCCCGATGAACGCGCTGAGCAGCCCGGCATAGAGAGAAATCCTCGCGCCGTACACAAGCCTGCTGAACACGTCACGGCCCACCTGATCGCCGCCCAACCAGTAATCCGAGCCGGGAGGTGCAAAGACCAGAGCCGAGTTGGTCGCATTGGGGTCGTGCGTGGCGATCAGGGGAGCAAATATCGCAACGACGATGAGAATAAGCGCGACCACGGCCCCGAATGCGCCCAACGGCTTTCGCCTGGCAAACCAGACAATATGCTGCCAGATCGCGCCGATCGGCAGGACGCCGCGCACCGGTAGCACCTGCGGCGGTGCTGCTATGCTGATAGTGTCCTGCGCCATCCCTTGCCCTCTGCGATATGGACTGGTTGTTCGCGATGTGGACTGGCCGATTACCGGTAACGGATTTGGGGATTTAACCAGCCGTAGCCGAGGTCCAGAACCAGATTCAGGATCAACACGGTGACCGTTATCACCATGACGATGGCCTGGACTTCGGTGTAGTCCCTGTGGAACACACTATCGAGGAGGAGCTTGCCCATCCCCGGGATCATGAAGATGTTCTCGATCACCACGGTGCCCGCCAGCAGGCGGCCGAACTGGTATCCAGAGATGGTGACGACCGGGAGCAGCGCATTCTTCAGGGCGTGCCGCAGAATCACCACCGTTTCGGCGAGCGGCTTTCCCCGTGCCGTGCGGGTATAGTCTTCCCGGTACACCTCCAGCATGGAAGAGCGCGTGACCCGCGCCGTGAATGCCATCTGATAGAAGCCCAGGGCGAGCGCGGGGAAAAAGAACTGCTGCAGGTTGGTTAACGGATCGTCCCACAGTACCCTCGCAGTCGCTCGCGACGAAGGCGGCGACGGCCAGCTCCTGCACCCTGGCGATCGTCCGTTCGTCGAGGCGCGGTGGGACGACGAGCTCCATCCCGCCCTCGTCGTACTTCGCGGAGAAGTCGTACCAGTCGGACGAGAGCGGAACGATCTCGCCGGGAATCGACGCGATCGGCTCCTCGTTTCCGAGCACGCTGCACTCCACCTCGACACCCGCGACGAACTCCTCGAGGAGGATCTTCTCGTCGTGCTCGAGCGCCAGGTCGATCGCCGGACCGAGCTGCTCCGCTTCCTTCACGATCGAGATGCCGACGCTGGATCCCAGTCGCGCCGGCTTCACCACCACCGGAAAACCGAATGGGTTCTCGACGCGGTCGCGATGCCGCTCGAGGACGGTGACGCTGTCCACGACGGGCACGCCCTTGTCGCGCATCACCGCCTTGAAGAGGTCCTTGTCCATGCAGAGCGCAGAGGCGGTGACGCCGGCGCCGACATAGGCGACGTCCGCGAGCTCGAGGAAGCCCTGCACCGTGCCGTCCTCGCCGAAGGGGCCGTGCAGGACAGGGAAGACCACGTCCACGCCCTCGAACGGGGAGGGAGAGCCGTCCGCGGGGACGGGCAGCAGCTCGCCGGCCTCGCCGATCCGTCCCTGCTCGGCCGCCGGCTCGAGCTGCCAGCGCCCGTCCTGGCCGATCTCGACGGCGCGCACGTCATAGCGCTCGGGGTCGAGGGCATCCACGACGGAGCGCGCCGACGCGACCGAGATGTCGTGCTCGCTCGAGCGCCCGCCCATGATCACCGCCACCCGGACTCGGGCCATCGGCTCAGAACTTACAAACGAAGATGGCGACCGTGCTGCCGGTCGGGGCGTCGCTTCCGCCGGCCGGGTCCTGGTCCTGGACGATGTTGTCCTGGTTCGGGTCGCCGCAGGCCACGTTCTGCACGTCGACCTTGAACCCGTTCGCCTTCAGGTCGTCGATGGCCACCTGCTTGTCCTGGCCGACCTCGTCGGGCACGGTCGTCGTGCTCGGGCCGCTCGAGACCGTGATGGTGACGGTGGATCCCTTGGTCGCCTGAGTACCGCCGTCGGGGCTCTGGTCCGAGACGATGCCCTCGGGAGTCGAGTCGGACGGGGCGCTCGTGGACGAGACCTCGAATCCCGCCTGCTGAAGCGTCGTCTTCGCGTTGTCCTCCGACATCCCGACCACGTTCGGCACGGCCACCTGCTTGGCGCCCCTCGAGACGTCGAGGACGATCTCGGTGCCCTCGACGACATTCTCGCCGGCGGGCGGGTCCTGCGAGATGACCTTCCCGACCGGCTTTTGTGAGAAGACCTCGTGCTTCGTCGCCTTCAGGTTGACGTCGTTCAGCGCCTGGACGGCGTCGCCGTAGTTCATCCCGACCACGTCGGGGACGGACGTCTTCGGTGGCCCCGTAGAGACGAGCAGCGTCACGCGGTCGCCTTTCTGGATCCGGTTGCCGGGGTTCGGGTTCTGGTCGAAGACCCGGTCTTTCTCGACGTCTGCGTTGGCCGCGTGCTGGACATCGGGCTCGAGCCCGGCGTTCTGGATCAGGGTCACCGCCGCCTCCTCCTTCAGCCCGACGACGTTCGGCACGGCGACGGGCTCGTTGGCGGCGAGCTGGTCCTGGATCTGCGAGAAGACGTACCAGCCGGCGATGCCGGCCGCGGCCAGGAGGAGCAGGACCAGAAGCCACGGAGCCCAGCGGCGCCGCTTCTTCGGGGGCTCGTCGTAGTAGCCGGGCCCGTAGGGCGGCGGCGGTCTCCGCGGGGCTTGCGGCGGCAGGCCTCCCGGTGTCGTGACGGCAGTGCCCGCGAGCACCTCCGTGGAGCCGCCGTCTCCCATGAGCGCTGCTCCGGCCAGGAGGGCCGTGGCTGCCTCCGATGTCCCCGGTGCGAGCGGAAGCCCCGCCTCGACCCGGTGTAGGTCCTCCGAGAACTCCTCGGCGGTCTGATATCGATCCTCGGGATTCTTCGCGAGCGCGCGCAGGACGACCGCGTCCAGCGCCTCCGGGATCTCCGGGCGGATCTTGGACGGTGGCTTGGGCGGGTCGTTCAGGTGCTTCATGGCGATCTCGATCGCCGAGTCGCCGGTGAAGGGCACCTTCCCGGTCAGCATCTCGTAGAGGACGATCGCGGCCGAGTAGAGGTCGGAGGACGCCGTCACCGGGGCGCCGCGCGCCTGCTCGGGGGAGAGGTACTGCGCGGTGCCCATGATCGAGCCCGCCTCCGTCATCTGCGACGCGCCGGCGCGCGCGATGCCGAAGTCCGTCACCTTCAGCCGCTCGCCGATGAGGATGTTGTGTGGCTTGATGTCGCGGTGGATGATCCCGTGCCGGTGCGCGAAGCGGAGCGCTTCGAGGATCTCGTGGGTGTACGCGAGCGCCTGCGCGATCGGAAGCGGGCCGCGCGTCATGATGAGCTCCTTGAGGCTCCGGCCCTCGATCACCTCCATCGCGATGTAGTAGGTGCCCTCGGCCTCGCCGCGGTCGTAGACCGAGACGATGTTCGGATGCGACAGGGCTGCGGCCGACTTGGCCTCGCGCCGGAAGCGCTCGATGAAGAGGTCGTCGTTCGCGTAGCGCTCGTTCAGGATCTTGATCGCGACGCGGCGCCCGAGGTCCTCGTCCTCGGCGAGGTAGACGTTCGCCATCCCGCCCGAGCCGAGCTTGCGCACGATGCGGTAGCGGCCGTCGAAAAGGGTGTTGATGAGCGTGTCGGAGCTCGACATCTTCTGACCTAGCCTAGGTACTTCAGCGCAGGAGCGCTTCGATTATCTCCTTGGCAATGGGAGCGGCGGTCGCTCCGCCGGTGCCGCTCTGGTTGGAGAGTGCGACGGCGACGGCGACCTGGGGGTCCTCTGCCGGGGCGAAGGCGATGAACCACGTGTCGTTCTCGCCCGTGCGTCCTGTCTCCGCGGTTCCGGTCTTGCCGGCGACCTGAACGCCGGGAATCTGCGCCGCTACGCCGGTCCCGCCCTGAACCACCGCGGTCATCATGGCGGTCAGCTCGGCTGCCGTCTGCGGCGTCATCGGCTCTTTCCAGGTGTCGGGCTCCGACCGTTGGATGACCTTGCCGTCGGGATCGACGATGCGGTCTACGAGGGTCGGCTGCATGATCGTGCCGTCGTTTGCGACCGCGGCGGCGACGAGCGCCATCTGAAGGGGCGTCACCTGTAGGCGCTCCTGCCCGAAGGCGAGGCGCCCCGGATCGACGGCGTTCGGGTCCTTCGGGTCGTACAGGTGGCCGTTCTGGTAGAGGCCGCTGACCGAGATCTCGTCCGACGGGAGCTCGATCGGCGGCTTTTCGTAGAAGCCGAACTTCTTCGCCTGGTCGATGATGGCGCGGGCCCCGAACCGCTTCCCGACCTCGCAGAAGACTGCGTTGATGGAGTTCTCGAGCGCTTCGGCGAACGTGACCGTGCCGAAGACCTCCGGCCCGCTCTGGTCGGCGAAGTTGAGGACCTTCTTGCCGTACTCGATGCAGTAGCCCGGGTCGTTGAACGTCGTCGAGGGCGTCACCTTGCCCGATTCGAGCGCCGCCGTCGCGGTCACCACCTTGAAGGTCGAGCCGGGGATGAAGAGCCCCTGGGAGATGCGGTCGAGGAGCGGCGCGGCCGGGGTGCAAGGCGCGTCCGCCGCGTCCTGCTGGATCTGGTTGAAGTGGCCCTCGACGAGGTTGGGGTCGTAGGTCGGCTGCGAGGCCCAGACGAGCACCTGTCCCGTCTTCGGGTCGAGCGCGACCGCGCCGCCACAGTGGCCGGCGAGGGCATCTTGCGCCGTCCGCTGCGCCTTCGCGTCGATCGTCGTGATGACGTCGTTGCCGCGCTGCGTGATCCCGCGGAGCTTGTCGAGCGTGTTGTTGAGGAGCGTGTCGAGGTTCGCGTTCGAGCCCGTGAGATAGTCGTTCATCGACTCCTCGAGCCCGGTGCGGGAGCGCTCGATCGTCGAGTACCCGACGGGGCGCGCCGCGAGCTCGTCGGTCGGATACGTGCGCAGGTACCAGGTGCTTCCGAGCTGCTTCTTCCGCACCTTCTGGTTCCTCGCGAAGGGGGTCCTGCCGTCCGAGGCGAGGATCGAGCCGCGGTCGATCGTCAGCTGCTGCACGATCAGTTGCGGGTTCCCCTGCCGCGCCTCGAGGTCGGGCGCCTTCCAGAGCCAGTACGTGGTCATCACGATGAGCGCGACGAAGAGGCCCACGAGGACGAAGAAGAGCCTGCGGACCTGCGCGTTCACGAGCGCTCTCGATTCACGCGGTCGGAGATCATGAGGAGCAGGGCGAGGATCCCGAAGTTCGCGACGATGCTTGACCCGCCGTAGGAGACGAACGGGAGCGTGATGCCCGTGAGCGGGATCAGGCCGCTGACGCCGCCCATGATGATGAACGCCTGGATCCCGATCGCCGCCGTGAGGCCGACCGCGAGCAGCTTCGAGAAGCCGTCGGAGGCCTGGAGCGCGATCTTGAAGCCCCGGTAGCAGAAGACGACGTAGACGAGGACGAGCCCTGCCGCGCCGGCGAGGCCGAGCTCCTGGGCGATGCCTGCGTAGATGAAGTCCGTCTCCAGGTAGGGGATGTACGTGTTCCCCTCGGCGGTCAGGAGGACTCCGCGCCCCAGGCCCTGCCCGAAGAAGCCGCCGCCCGAGATCGCGTAGATGGACTGGGCGAGCTGGTACCCCTGGTCGTAGACAGGACAGGCGCTCGAGAACGTCCAGCTGCAGTCCAGCCAGATCGAGACGCGCTCCCGCACGTGCGGGGTCACGTGGTAGAGGGCGTACGCGCCCGCTGCGAAGAGGCCGAGCCCGACGACCACGTACTGCCAGCGCGCGGTGGCGACCCAGAGCATGGCGAGGAAGATCGAGAAGTAGAGGAGGCCGCCGCCGAGGTCGTTCGTCTGGAAGAGAACGAGCATCGCCCCTCCCCAGATGACGAGCAGCGGGCCGAAGTGCTTCAGCGAGGGCATGCCGAAGCGGCCGGTTCCCATCGAGAGCATCTCGCGGTTGTCCCGCAGATAGCCCGCGAGGAAGATGACCAGCAGCACCTTGGCGAACTCGCCCGGCTGGAAGACGAGCCCGCCGACGCCGACCCAGAGATTGGCCCCGTTGATCGTTCGCCCGAGGCCCGGGACGGCTGGCAGGGCGAGAAGGAAGATCGCCGTCAGCCCGAGGATGTACTTGTAGCGGTCGAGCAACCGGTAGTCGCGCAGGAAGACGACGAGGAGCGCGAACGCGGCGAGGCCGACCACGACCCAGAGCCCCTGGCGCAGGGCGAGGTCGGGGTCGATGCGGTAGATCATCGTCAGCCCGACCGCGGTCAGGAGCCCGCCGAGCGGGAGGAGGAACGGGTCCGCGTTCGGCAGCGCGAAGCGGAGGATCACGTGCGCTGCCACGAAGACGGCGAGGAAGAAGGCCGCGTACGAGAGGGACCCGGCCGAGACGACGTCCTGGCGGGCGATGTAGACGGCCGTGAAGCCGGCCGCGGTCAGCAGGCCGACGAGCAGGAGGTTGACGAGCTCGCGGTTGCGCTGAGCGTCAAAGCTAGGGCGATGCCTCTTGCTCGTACGGGTCGAGCCGGTCGCGGGCGGAGTCGTAGGAGGAGAGCTTGTGGTCGAGGAGGACCGCCCGCTCGGAGGGCGTGAGCTGCACGGCCTGGAGCTGGCTCACGTACCGCGGCCGGTAGAGGTGGACGCCGCCTCCGAGATCCCAGGGCAGGCCCTGGTACACGGCGACTTCCCCGTCCTCGTTCACGCCGATGAAGTTCGCCCGCGTGAGCGCCCAGAACGCGACCGCGAAGATCGCGGTCACGAAGGCCAGCCCGAGCGCGGCAAGCACGGCACGACGGCCCCAGCGGGACTCGCCGGCCGAAGTGGGTGAGGGACGAGGCGCCGGCTCCTCCTCGTCGAGCGCCGGGCCCCATTCGCGCTCCGCGACGGCGGCCGCAGCCGGAGCGGGGGCTGCGATCGTCGGTGCCTCGAGGCCGGTGAGCGTATCCTCGAGGTCGTCGTCTTCGCCGCGGCCGTTCCCCGAGGCAACGACCGTGTCCTCGAGCTCGCTGGGCCCTCCGGCCACCCGGAACAGGACAACCGTGATGTTGTCCTCTCCGCCGGCCTTGTTTGCCGCCTTGACGAGCCCCTTGCCCGCCTGTTCGAGGTCGCGCGCCCGCGTCACGAGGTCGCGTATCTCCTCGTCGTCGACCATCGTGGTGAGCCCGTCGGAGCAGATGAGGAAGAGGTCGTCGCCCTCGGCCGGAACCGTGAACGTGTCGACGTCGACTTCGCTGTCCGTGCCGAGGGCACGTGTGATCACCGACCGCTGCGGATGGGCGTCCGCTTCCTCCGGCGTGATACGCCCGCTGCGCACGAGGTCCGCGACGAGGGAGTGGTCGTCGGTGAGCTGCTCGAACTTCCCGCCGCGCAGCCGATACGCGCGGGAGTCGCCCACGTGGCCGATGACGAGTGCGTCGGCGGTGACGAGCGCGGCGGTGATCGTCGTTCCCATGCCCGACACCTGCGCGTCGCCTGCCGCCCGCTCGTAGATGCGCCGGTTCGCCTCCTGGATGATCGCGGCGAGCCGCTCCTCCGGCCCGAGATCGTCTGCGTCGTGGAACTCGCGGAAGGCGGCCGCCGCCAGACGGGAGGCCACCTCGCCGGCCTGGGCGCCGCCCATGCCGTCGGCGACCGCGAAGAGCGGGGGGTCGATGACGAAGGAATCCTCGTTTCGCCGCCGCTTGCGGCCGGGATCGGTGAATCCGGCTGTGTCCGTGACCTTCATCGCTCGAATCTGAGCTCCGTGTCGCCGATCTGGACGAGATCGCCGCGGTGGAGCTGCCTGCGGCCCTCGACGCGCTCGCCGTTCACGAAGGTGCCGTTCGTCGAGCCCAGATCAAGGATCCATACCCCGTCGCGCTGAGATTCGATCCGCGCGTGCTGCCCGGAGGCGAATTCGTCGCCGTCGAGGGAGATCGTGTTGTCGCCGCTGCGCCCCACCGTCACGGGCACCGGGCCCGCGTCGAAGGTCTTGCCGACCGCGACCGCCTTGCTGCGCTCGACGACCAGGCGCCCGGGATCGGCGACGTGGTGCTCGGCGGCGAGCTGCGAGGGGGCGAGGATGAAGCTCTCCTGCGGCGCGACCTGCATGTCGCGGCCCGCCGAGCGCACCACGCGCCAGATGAAGACGTACAGCAGGACGAGGAAGGCCGCCTGGAGGGCCAGCAGGACCGGTTCGACGTTCATGACGTCTCGAACGTGACTTCGGTTTGGCCGAGCAGGATCCGGTCTCGTGCTGGAGCTTTGCGCGGTCGGTGCGCTTGCCGTTCACCTCGATGCCGTTCGTCGAGCCGAGGTCGACGACGAACCAGTTGCCGTTCTCGCGCCGCACCTCCGCGTGCCGCCGCGAGACGTTGGCGTCGTCCAGCGTGATGTCGCACTCGCGGGAGCGGCCGAGCACGACGACGTCTCGTGAGAGCTCGTACGGCTTGCCGTCGACGTTGAGCCGTGCGCGGGACTCATGCGCCAGGCCGAGCTCCTGCGCCTCGGCGGCCGACACCGCGGCCGTGGCGGAGGGAGGCGGGGCGAACACCTTCGTCCCGCCCATGACGGGCTCCGGTGCCTCCTCGGATGCGGGTTCGCCCTGCTCGCCGGGCGGCTGGACCAGCCGGGTGGCGATACCGAACTCGCCCATGTCGAGATCCTCGTCCTCCTCCATGAGCACCTTGGGGGTGGAGAGGAGCGAATAGCCCTCGCGCCGCGCGTGCTCGGAGAGGTAGTCGGCGAGCTCCGTCAGGAGCGAGGCCTCATACGTGGCGAACTCCTTGCGGTCGTTCGGCGCCAGATAGAGCACGTACTCGTTCGGGACGTATACCCGCGAGATCGAAACGGTCTTGTGCTCGTCCATCTCCTTCGCGAGCTTGCGCGCGAGCTCCACGGGCTGCACGTGCGAACGAAAGGCACGCCCGAACACTCCCTCCACGAGTGATTCGATGCGGTGCTCGATGCTCCGCAGAACGCTCATGGGGGGCATTTTGCCCTGAGCGGCCCGTCTAACGCGTACGGAGCAGCGGCAGCGCGAGAATCGCGGCGGCGAGCCAGACCCAGAGGACGAGCGGAAACGCATCGACGGCGCCGCCCGTCGCGATGAGGCCGGCGGCGAGAACTGCGGAGCCCCAGCCGGCGATTCCCCAGAGACCGCGGCTTCGCGCGAACGGGACGGCCACCGTCGCCGCCGCGAGGACAGCGGCTCCGATCCAGATCTCGGGGCTTGCCGCCAGATAGTCCGTGAGCGCCCCGAGGGCTTCACGGGGCGAGGCAGTCGCGCGGAGGTCGAGCGATTTGTCGGTGCGGATGCCGGTGACGGCGGCGGCGCAAAGCGCGGCTGCCGCTGCGAGGGCGCCTCGCCGCAGAACGCCGCGCGCGTCCGAGAACGCGACCGTCACGAGCGGGAGCGCCTGGAAGGGCGCGAGAACCGGGCCCGCGAGGAAGAGGAAGCTCGATCGCGGGTCGCGCCAGAAGAGGGCGAGCCAGACTGCTGCGACGGCCGAATACACGACGGCGAGCCCGAGCGACGCGTTCCCGAGGGGGAGGACGGGGATGGCCAGCGCGAGCGCGAGGCCGGCGGTGGGGTTCAGGAGAGCCGCCATCGCGACGACGGCGGCGAGAAGCGAACGGCCAGCCGGCCGGGAAGAAGGGGACGAGCCAGGCCGAGGCGCCGGCGAAGAGCGCGGAAAGGCCTGCGTGGCCGGCCCGTTCGGCGAGCGTCGACAGCGACGTCGCGGCGCGCGGCCGTTCGCCCACCTCACCCCAGGCAATGCGCAGACGCGCGGCGGCGTCCTTCGCGTTCGGCCGCCGCGACGGATCGGAGTCGAGCATCCGGTCGACCGTCGCGGTCAGCGCGCGGGGGAGATCAGGGCGCAGCGACGCCAGGGGCGGCGCGCCCTCCTGGACGCGCTTCGCGGTCTCGAGCGGCGAGAACGACGAGAACGGGTGTCGGCCGGCCAGCGATTCCCAGAGGAGGACGCCGACCGACCAGACATCTGCGGCTCCGTTCGCCTCACGGCCGGCGAGGCGCTCGGGGGCGATGTAGGCCAGGGTGCCGGGGACGTCGCCGGCCGCCGTCAGCGTCTCGGCTTCCTCGAGCTGGGCAAGTCCGAAGTCGAGTAGGCGCACCGACAGCTCGTCGCGGTCCTCGACCATGACGTTCCCGGGCTTCACGTCCCGATGGAGAATCTTCTTCCCGTGTGCGTGGGCGAGGGCGTCGAGAACCTGGGCGCCGACCTCGACCGAGGCGGCGTCGTCGAGCTCGCCGCTCCGCAGGCACTGCCGGAGCGTCTTTCCGGGCACGTACTCATAGGCGACGTAGACGTGGTGCTCGTCGCGCTCGAGCGCGAGCGCGCGCAGACAGCGCGGGTGGCGAAGCCGGGCCGCGGCCTCCACCTCCCGCTCTGCCCGCGACCCGGCCTTGCCTTCTCGAGGGACGACCTTGAGCGCGACGTCGCGTGCGGACCGTTCGTCCCGCACGAGCCAAACCGACCCGAACCTCCGCTGCCGAGCGGCCGCAGGGGGCGGAATCGCCCGAGGACGAGATGATCGTGATGGAGGGCGACGGCGTGTTCCACGGCTCAGGCTCCTTGGCTTTTCGGCTGCAAACTCCTGCAATCTCCGGGCACGGTGCTAGACTCCGGCGTTCTTCGGCCCCCATTTCGCGGTCATGTTCGAGCGCGAGAACCCAGATCCCCAGACAGATATCGAGTTCGACTTCTTCGACGAGTCACCGACTGTCGAGGGAGGCGAACGCGGTGGCGAGGGTGCGCCGCCACGCAGGCGCCGCAAGATGCCGACCCGGCCGCCCAGCGGGTCGAACCCGTCTCTCCTCCGGCTTGGGCTGCTGATCGCCGGCGCGATTCTGCTCGCCGCCGTGCTCGTCCTGACGGTCAACAACTGCCGCGGCAACCAGAAGAAGGCGAAGTACCAGGACTACATGGAGTCGGTCGGCGGCCCCGCCGCCGAGTCGGCCCAGGTCGGCAAGGATCTCAACGACCTCCTGACGACGCCGGGCATCAAGCTCGCAGATCTGAGGTCGCAGCTCGAAGGGCTCCGCCAGCAGCAGGCGCAGATCGTGTCCAACGCGAGCGCGCTCGACGCGCCGGGGCCGTTGCGGGAGCAGCAGCAGAGCCTCGTCGAGGCGATGCAGTTCCGTGTCAACGGCCTGAGCGGGCTCTCCGCTGCGTTCGCCGCCGTCCAGGGCACGCCGAGCACCGCCGAATCGGGCGATCGCCTCGCTGTCCAGGCCCAGCGCCTGATCGCGAGCGACGTCGTCTACCAGGACCTCTTCCAGGCGGGCTCGGCGGCTCTCATGCGTAAGGAGGGCGTCACGGGCGTGCCCGTCCCGGTCTCCGTCTTCGTCACGAACCCGGACTTCGGCAGCCCGACGTTCTGGAAGCAGACGGTTGACCGCCTGACGCAGAGCCCCCAGGCGGGTGGCCTGCACGGAAACGAAATCACGTCCGTCGTGGTCCAGCCGGGGGACCAGCGCCTCTCGACCAGCGAGGACAACACGGTGCTCGTGACCGACAACCTCTCGTTCCAGGTGAACGTCAAGAACTCGGGAGACAGCCAGGAGACCCAGGTCATCGTCACGCTGACGATCAAGCAGGATCCGGTCATCCGGCGGATGCAGACGATCCCGGTCATCAGCCCGGGCGAGACGAAGACCGTGATCTTCAAGGACCTGCCCGCGCCGACGTTCGGGTCGCCGGTCAACGTCCAGGTGAACGTCGAGCCGGTTTCGGGTGAGGCGAACAGGTCGAACAACAGCTTCGAATACCCCGTCATCTTCAGTCTCGGATAGCACGATGTCCGGTATTTCCGCCGCCGCCTGGATCGCGATCGGCGCCGCCGCCCTCTCGGTCGTGACGTTCGCCCTCGCGATCGCCTTCTACGTGCAGCTCCGCAACGTGCGGCGTGCGCAGAAGGTGATGATCGGCAACGGAACCGACGACCTCGTCGATTTCGCCGTCTCCCTGCCAGGCGCGGATCGACGACCTCCACCGCGCCGTTGACGAGGTCGCCGCCGGCCTCTCGCGCGATCGACAAGCGCGTGGACGGCTGCCTGTCGCACACGTCGATCGTCCGCTACGACGCCTACGAGGACGCGGGCGGCCACCAGTCCGCTTCGCTTGCCTTCCTCGACGCGGCGCGCTCGGGGGTCGTCGTCAGCGCGATCCAGGGACGCGACTATGCGCGGATCTACGTGAAGGAGCTCGACCGGGGCCGCGCCTCGGTCGCCCTCTCGCCCGAGGAGCAGCAGGCCGTCGACCGGGCGATGGGCCGGTGACGTGCCTCGAATTGCGGCTTCCAGAGGCGTCCGCTTAGTTACTCTTTGGAGCTGTGCAGCAGGTTCTCGTTCTGAACGCGAGTTACGAGCCGCTCAACGTCTGTTCGGTGCGGCGTGCCCACGTGCTCGTGTTCAAGGGGAAGGCCGAGGTGCTCGAAGACCTCCCGCGCCCGCTCCGCTCCGCGAGCGACACCTTCCAGTGGCCGCACGTGATCAGGCTCGTCTCCTACGTGCGCGTTCCGCGCGCGGTGAAGCGGAAGATCTCGCGCCGGGCGCTCTTCGCCCGCGACGGCTGGCGCTGCCAGTACTGCGGCTCGACGGGCAAGCTCACGCTCGATCACGTCGTTCCCAGGAGCCGGGGAGGCGACTCCGTGTGGGAGAACGTCGTCACCTCGTGCGCGCCTTGCAACCTGAAGAAGGGAAACCGCCTTCTCGATGAGGTCGAGATGCGCCTGATCTCGTCGCCGAAGCCACCTTCGCCTTCGCTCTTCGTCACGCTGGCGGCGCCCAAGGTCCCCGACGTCTGGCAGCCGTATCTCACCGCCTTCGGGACCTCCACGTCGACCGCGGCGGCCTGACCCGGGCGGACGTCAGCTCCGTCGTCTACACTGAAAGAAGTACGTAGGCGACGAGGCCTCGGACGAATCCGTCCGGGGCTCTTTGCATTTAAAGGAGGCAAGCGCATGGCAACAGTTGAGCGGAAGGGCAGGGCGACGAGCATTCCGTCGGAGCGAGAGCGAGTGTTGCGAGAGGTGAACGAGCAGAGCGTGAAGTTCATCCACCTCTGGTTCACCGACATCGAAGGCCACCTGAAGAGCTTCTCGATCACGCCCGCCGAGCTCGAGGGCGCGCTCGACGACGGGATGGGCTTCGACGGCTCGTCGATCACCGGGTTCAACGCGATCGAGGAATCCGACATGGTCGCGATTCCCGACCCGACCACCTTCCAGCTCATGCCGAACGGCGACGTCCGCGTCGCGCGGATGATCTGCGACGTCGTCACGCCCGACGGGCAGCCCTACGACGGCGATCCCCGCAACGTCCTGCGCCGCGCGCTCGAGCGCATGCACTCGATGGGCTTCGACACCTTCAACGTCGGCCCCGAGCTCGAGTACTTCCTCTTCAAGGACGACAAGGGCACCGAGCCGCTCGACGAAGGCGGCTACTTCGCCATGACGACGATGGACGCCGCGAGCGACCTTCGCCACGACACGGTCAAGGCGCTCGAGTCCATGGGGATCCCGATCGAGTACGTCCACCACGAGGTCGGCGCCCTCGCAGCACGAGATCGACATGCGCTACGCCTCCGCGCTCGACATGGCCGACCACACGGTCACGTACCGGCTGGTCGTCAAGGAGATCGCGAAGAAGGCCGGCTACCACGCGACCTTCATGCCGAAGCCGCTCTTCGGCGAGAACGGCTCGGGCATGCACACCCACCAGTCGCTCTTCGCCGAGGGGAAGAACGCGTTCTTCGACGCCGACGACGAGTGGCACCTCTCCGGGGTCGGCAAGGCGTTCATCGCCGGCCAGCTCCGCCACGCCCGCGAGATCTCCGCGGTCTTCGCGCAGTGGGTCAACTCCTACAAGCGGCTCGTCCCCGGGTACGAGGCGCCCGTCTACGTGGCGTGGTCGCGTCGCAACCGCTCGGCTCTGATCCGGATCCCGCTCTACAAGCCGGGCAACGAGCAGGCGACGCGCGCGGAGATCCGCTGCCCGGATCCGGCCTGCAACCCCTACCTCACCTTCGCCGCCCTTCTGCACGCGGGGCTCGAGGGCATCGAGCAGGGCTACGAGCTGCCGGAGCCCATGGAGCAGAACCTCTACAAGCTCTCAGCCGAGGACCGGAAGGCGCGCGGCATCGTCGCGCTGCCGGAGACCCTCGGGGAGGCGATCGACGAGCTCGCAGGCTCGGAGCTCGCGCGAAAGGCGCTCGGCGACCACGTCTTCGACGCCTACGTGAAGCTGAAGCGGCAGGAGTGGGACGACTACCGCGTCCAGCTGACTCCGTGGGAGATGGACAACTACCTGGGCGTGTTGTAAGCGCCCCTCGGGGCCATATGATCCCCGGCGGTGTCGCCGCTTCCTTAGTGAAGCGGGGGGACTGACTGACGGCCGACTGCGAGCCTCTCCCCCCAGAGCGGCTCGTGGTCGTTAAGGCCCTGGAGCGACGCTGACTGCAGGCCGCTCGCTCGAACCCCCTCCCCCGACCACCCCTCTCGGACGCCCTTTGCCAGCCCCGCCCCAGGGCCTAGCCGGAGCCTAAGCGGGACGGGTTCGCCGTCGAGCGCGAGCGTCAGCGCGGCCTGGATCTCCGGCAGCCCGAAGGGCTTCACCAGGTGCACGACCGGCTCGAGGCGGCGGGTGCCGCCGTTCGGGAGGTCGATGCTGGCGCAGATGAGGGGAGCGCCGTCGGAGGCGGCGCGAAAGGCCTGCGCGCGCTCGACGGAGGGCGCGTGCGCCGGCTCGAGGACGATCGCTTCGACGCCGCAGAGGGCGGCGTCGTCGAGCACGGGCTCGTGGCCCATTCGGGAAACGATGCGGCGTCAGAAGCTCGCGCACCTCGGGATCGGGCTCGCAGATGAGCACTCGTGCCACGTCCTCACCATCGTCCGAGGGCGGTCGAATGTCGGCTGCATCTGGTATGGAACGGGTATGAAGCGGAGCCGGATCCTCGTTGTGGACGACGACCGCGACATCCGCGGGCTCGTCCGCGAGCTCCTGTCGCGCGCGGGCTACGACGTCGCCGAGGCCGAGAGCGGCAAGGCCGGCCTGCGCGAGTTCTACGCGTCGCCGCCCGATCTCGTCCTCCTGGACGTCTCGATGCCGGAGCTGGACGGGTGGCAGACGCTCGAGCGGATCCGCGACCTCAGCGAGGTGCCGGTGATGATGCTGACCGCGCGCGCGGGCGAGCTCGAGAAGGTGCGCGGCCTCAAGGGCGGGGCGGACGACTACGTGACGAAGCCGTTCGGGCGCCAGGAGCTGCTCGCGCGCGTCGAGGCGCTGCTGCGTCGCTCGGGCCCGCGGGACGAGGAGCCGACGACTACGGCGACGGGCTCGTGACGATCGACTTCACCGCAGCGCGAGGTCACCGTCGGCGGGAACAAGGTCGTGCTGACGCCGCTCGAGTTCAAGCTCCTCGCGGTCTTCGTCCGCCACCCGAACCAGGTGCTCTCCCACGAGCAGCTCCTCGAGCTCGTCTGGGGCGATGCGCTCAGCGGCTCACGGGCACGCGCGAAGCTCTACGTCGGCTACCTGCGCCAGAAGCTGCGCCGAGGCGGGGGCGGAGGAGACCCTGATCGAGACCGTGCGCGGCTTCGGGTACCGCTACCGGCCCAGGGCCGCCTGAACGCGCCGCTCGCTCACGAGGCGATCTCCTCTTGCGCGGGCTCTGCCGGCTGCACCGCGCGGATCGGGATCGTGACGCGGAACGTCGCGCCCTCGCCCTCGTTGCTCGCGAGCGTGATCCGTCCGCCGTGGGCGTGCACGATCGCCTTGGAGATGGCCAGGCCGAGCCCCGTTCCTGAATAGCCTGCTCGGTCGCGCGCGAGGTCCGGAAGAAGCGCTCGAAGACGTGCTCCTGCTCCTCTGCGGGGATGCCCATGCCGGTGTCGCGCACTTCGAGGATCGCGTTTTCGCGCGACGAGCTCGCGCGCACGTCCACCCGGCCGCCCTGGGGCGTGAACTTGACTGCGTTCGAGACGAGGTTGTCGAGGAGCTGCGCGAGCCGCGCCCGGTCGCCTGCGAGAAGCGGCAGCGGGCTCGTCGCGAGGGTCAGGTGATCTCCTTCTCCTCGGCGAGCGGCCGCGCGGTCTCGACCGACTCGGCCGCGACGGCTGCGAGGTCGACCGCGCCGAACTCCAGGGAGAGCTTGCCCGCCTCGATCTGGGCGAGGAAGAGCAGGTCGCCGACAAGGTCGAGGAGCCGGTTCGCGTTTCGCTCCACGACACCCAGGAACTGGCGCTGCTCGTCCGTGACCTCGCCCGCCTCGCCGTCGAGGACGAGCTCGAGATAGCCGCGGATCGAGGTCAGCGGCGTTCGCAGCTCGTGCGAGACGAGGGCGACGAACTCGTCCTTCAGGTGATCGAGCTCGAGCAGCCGCTCGTTTCTCACCTCGAGCTCGCGCGTGAACTCCTCCCGCTCCTGCTCCAGCCGCCTGCGGTCGGTGATGTCCTGTGCGATTGCCGCGACGCCGACGACCTCGCCGGCGCTGTTGCGAACCGCGGACATGGTCACCGCGATCTCGATCGAGCGTTCCGTCCTTGCGCCTTCGCGTGACTTCGAAGCGGCCCTCGCCCAACTCGATCACCGACGCGATGCGCTCGCTCGAATCCGTCGTCTCCCCTTCCGGGACGAGGACCGAGCCCGATTGTCCGATCATCTCTTCGGCGGTGTAGCCGAACATTTGCTCGGCGCCCTTGTTCCAGCTCGTCACGATGCCGTCGAGGTCCGCGGACGTGATCGCGTCGTCGGACGATTCGACGATCGCCGCGAGCTTGAGGCGCTCGAGCTCTCCGAGGCGCCGGTCCGTCACGTCGAAGATCGCACCGTCGAGACGAACACGCCCGTCCGCAGCGGTCACGGCCTGCCCCTGCTCGATGACGTAGCGAACCGTCCCGTCGCGGTGGATGACGCGGTAGTCCGTCGTGTACGGCCTTCCGCTCTCGACAGAGGAGGCGACTTCCGCCTCCAGCCGCGCGCGGTCCTCGGGGTGGACGACGCTGGCGTACGTCCGGACGCGGTTGTCGATGAAGTCCGAAGAGGGATAGCCGACGAGCTCATCGATCGCGTCGCTCAGGAACTCCATGGTCCAGTCGGAGTCGATGTCGCAGCGGAAGACCGCGCCCGGGATGTTGCCGACGAGCCCGCGGAACCGGGCCTCGCTCTCCGTCAGCGCGAGGTCGCTGTTCTTGCGGGCGGTGATGTCGATCAGGAATCCCTGCGCCAACGCCGGCTGCCCGTCGCCGTCGTGGATGATGCGGGTCTGGTCCTCCACCCAGATGACCCGGCCGTTCTTGGCCCGCAGCCGGTACTGAGTAGAGAAGGTCTCGGCGTTCGCATAGCCGATGCGGTGCTCGTTGCGGACGCGCTCGGCATCGTCGGGATGGATGACGTCCCAGAAGAGGCCGGGCGTGGCGAGCCATTCCTCCGGGGTGTAGCCGAGCAGGTCCTCGAGCTGCGGGCTGACGTAGGTGGAGAGCCCCGGGTTGTCGAGCGAGCTGACGTAGCTGACGAGCGGGAGCTCCTCGACGAGCGCGCGGTAGCGCGCGTCCGCTTCGCGCAGACTGGTGAGCGCCTGCTTTCGCTCGGCGATCGACTTCTCGAGCTCGTCGCTCTGCTGCTGCAGCCGCCGTGTGCGGGCCTCGAGCGCGCCCGTCACCTGGCGCAGGATCGGGAAGAGCGATGCGTAGAGAAGGAGCAGCGCGAGCACCAGAGCGATCGCGACGGGCTTCACCGTCTCCATCGCGTCGGCGTTCACCTCGTCGAAGGTCGTGTAGAGCTCGAGGACGCCGACAGGCTCGGCGGAGTCGTCCGTGTCGCACCGGAGCGTAGGCTGAGAGTGCCTTGATGTTCTCGCCCGTTCCTCCCTCGTCGTTCAGGCCGCCGACCTCGGATTTCGCGTCCCCGGCCAGCACGTCCGCGAGCTCGCCGTTCGGATCTCGGTAGCCGATCAGCGCCGGGTCGTTGGAGTAGGTAATCGTCCCGTTCTTCGACCAGAGCTTCACGCGCACGACCTCGCCGCCGATCACGTGGCTGAAGATGTGGTCGAGCTCGGCGCGGCGAGTCGCGTCCACGGGGCCCTCGAAGTCGGAGCGCTGGAACCGGTCCGCGAGGAGCATCGACGTCGTCTGGGCGCGCTCGAGCACCTTCCGCTCGGAGCGGGACTCCGCTGCGTGCCGCGCGAACCACAGAATCCCCGCGCCCGCCAAGAGCAGCGCGATCGCGCTGTAGATGGCAAAGCGCAGGACCAAGCGGGGCGACCTGCTAGCGCCGGCGTGAGAGCTCACGAATTCGTTATCGGAGTCGCAATCGGCTCGCTTAAGCTTGGTTCGTGGACCGCTCCGCCCGGCATCTCAGGCTTCTGACCGAGACGATCGCCGCCGTCAACTCGACCCTCGACCTCGACGAGGTCTTCCAGCTGATCGCGCACAAGGTCGCCGAGGCTCTCGAGACCGACGCATGCTTCGTCTATCTCTACGACGAGGCGGCGAACGAGCTCGTCCTGCGCGCCTCCTACGGCACGAGGGTGGAGGAGCTCACGCGCGTCCCGAAGATGCGACCGGGGGAGGGGATCACCGGGCGCCGCGGCCGCCGAGCGGGCGCCGGTGATGATCCCGAAGGCGGCTCATCTCGACCCGCGCTTCAAGCGCTTCCCGAATCTGCGCGAAGAGCAGTACGAGTCGATCCTCGCCGTTCCCATCCTCGCCAAGGAGCGCCTCGAGGGAGCCCTGAACGTCCGCACCGAGGCTCCCCGCGAGTTCGGGCCCGACGAGGTCGACCTCCTCATGGCGATCGCGGGCCAGGTCGCGCAGGCGATCGAGAACGCCAAGCTCTACGACCACGCGCAGCGCCGCGTCGCCGAGCTCGAAGCGCTCGCCTCCATCTCGGAGGCCGTCTCCGAGTCGCTCTATCTGGAGGAGTCGCTCGAGGCGATCGTGAAGACCACGATGGCCGCCGTCGACGCGACGGGCGCGGCGCTCGTGCTCGAGGACGGCACGATCGCCTGGCCGGAAGGACGCGCAGGCGCGCACGCGGTCGAGGTTCCCGCTGCGCTGGCGCGGCCGGGAGGTCGGCGAGCTCGTGCTGCGACCGCGACTACGCCTTTCACCGCGGAGGAGGAGCGACTCCTCGCCTCGATCGCGCGGCACGCGGCCGTGGCGCTCGAGCACGGGCGCGCGGTCATGCGCGGAGTCGTGGCCCAGGAGATCCACCACCGGGTGAAAAACAATCTCCAGACCGTCGCCTCACTGCTGCGCCTCCAGGCCCGTGCGCCCGGTGCTGATGCCGAGAAGGCGCTCTCCGACTCCGTCAACCGCATCCTCGCGATTGCGGCCGTGCACGAGGTCTTGACCGAGCGCCGCGACGAGGAGGTCGACCTCGGCGAGCTCGTGGAACGGCTCCGCGCGATGATCGTCCAGGGGCTGGCCGGCGAAAAGCACGTCGACTCCCGCGTCGAGTCGATCGAGCTGCACGGCGCGCGGGCGACGGCGCTGGCGCTGGTCTTCAGCGAGCTCCTCCAGAACGCGCTCGAGCACGGCGGCGACGAGGTGCACGTCGAGCTCGTGCGGCGAAACGGCGCGGTGAGCCTCACGGTCGCGGACAACGGCACGTGGGAGCCGGGCGACGAGGGCACGGGGCTTTCGATCGTGCGGGCGCTGGTGCGGGACGAGCTGAACGGCGAGCTGTCGCTCTGGGGCGAGGCGGGGCTCACGGCCGAGGTCACGTTCCCGCCGTGAGGTTCGCGGGTCGACAACCTGGGAGACCCACCTCCCCGGCCCTATGGCTTCAGCCTAACCCTCCCGGGCGCGCGCGGGTGACACGCGAGGCTCACGAATCCGTGCCGGACGATCCACCGCCGCGCCTTCGCATCCTCATCGCCGAGGACGAGACGATCATCCGCCTCGACCTCCGCGACGTCCTCGAGCGCGCGGGGCACGAGGTCTGCGCCGAGGCGCGCGACGGCGAGGAAGCGGTCGCTCTCGCACAAGCGCGAGGAGCCCGAGCTCGCGATCCTCGACGTCAAGATGCCGCGCCTGGACGGCATCGAGGCGGCGCGGCGGATCCTCGCCGAGCGCCCGATTCCGATCGTGATGCTGACCGCCTACGGCCAGGAGGAGCTCGTCGCGCGCGCCGTGGAGGCCGGCGTCTTCGGGTACCTCGTGAAGCCGTTCCGCGAGACCGACCTTCTGCCCGCCATCCAGACTGCGCGCGCGCGCCACGCGGAGCTCGAGACCATGCGCGACGAGGCGGAGTCGCTGGCCGAGGCGCTCGCGACTCGGAAGGTCGTCGAGCGGGCAAAGGGGATCCTGATGGAGCGCGAGGGGCTCTCCGAGAACGACGCCTTCGTCCGGCTGCGGCGTGCGAGCCAGTCGTCGGGCAGGCCGTTGCGGGTCGTGGCAGAGGCGGTCATCGCAACCTTCGACAGTGACTGACTGCGCGCCGTCGCCGCCGTGGGCCTCGCGCGTCGTCGTGGCCGTTGCGGCTGCAGTCGTGGCGGCGGCCGCCCACGCCGCCGCGCCCTCCGACCTGGAAGTCCCGCATGGCGGCCGCGGAGCGGTACGCCCAGGCGCGCTCCGGGACGGTCACGTTCGCGGTGGTGGACGAGGCCGGCCGCCTGCACGGCTATCGCGCCCGCGACGTCGCGCCGTCCGCGAGCGTGCTGAAGGCGATGCTGCTCGTCGCCTACCTTCGCCGCCCGGATGTCCGCGGGCGCGAGCTCGAGCAGTGGGAGCGCGACCTGCTCGCGCCGATGATCCAGCGCTCGGACAACGCCGCCGCCTCGCGGATGGTCGGCCTCGTCGGCGAAGCCAGGCTAGACGCGCTCGCGAAGGCCGCCGGCATGGAGCACTTTCGGCTGCATTGGCCGATCTGGGGCCAGTCCGAGATCACCCCGCGCGGCCAGGCGCTCTTCTTCCACAGAATCGACCGCCTCTTGCCGGCGAGACACCGCCGCTACGCGATGCACCTCCTCGCGACCGTGGTCCCGTCGCAGCGCTGGGGTGTCGGACGCGTTCCGCACGGCCTCTGGAGCCTCTACTTCAAGGGAGGCTGGGGCTCGGGCACGGGCCTCGTCGACCACCAGGTGGCGCTCTATCGCGCGGGTGGCGAGCGCTTCTCGCTCGCCCTCTTCACCCGTTTCGACCCGAACCACGAGTACGGGAAGGAGACGCTGCGCGGCCTCGCCACTCGCCTGCTCCGCGGCGTGCCCGCTCCGCGCGGCCGCCTTCCCCGGGCGGCCGCGTCGCGCTGAGCCGTACTGCGGCCGTCACGGCACGACCCGACTGCGCCGCCGTGACGATCCGCCCGCACGAGGGTGGGAAGCGAACGTTCGCCACCGGAGCGGCCTCGTGCTCCGGCTTCCAGCTCGTCTCCGCCGGCTCGCGGGCGCTCTGGTCCTGGCCCGACGGCAGCGAGTCGCACCTGGCCACCGCGGACTACGGCTCCCCCGGCGCCGGTCGACCTGGGCGAGTTCGACTCCTCGGATCCGCTCGGGCCTCTCGCCGCGAGCGGCGAGACCCTCGCCTACGCGCACGGGAGCGACGTGTCGACCGTGGGCGGCCCCGACTGCCCGGTGAGCGCAGACGTTCTCGCGGCGGGGGGAGACCGCCTCGCGGCCGGCACGGGAACCACGATCGCGCTCCTCGATCCGGCCACGTGTGCCGTCGACCGGACCCTGGACGCCTCGGGCGACACGGCGGCGGTCGCGCTCGACGACGGCCTCGCCGCCGTCCTCTCGCACGGCTCGGCGGGCCGCACCTGGCTCGAGTGGTTCCGGATCTCGACGGGAAAGCGCCTCGGCAAGCGGGAGGTCGCCGGCGCCACGCTTCCCTCGCTCTCCGTTCAAGAGCCCTGGATCCTCTACCGCTCCTCGCACGCGCTGCGGGTGCTCGCGGCGGGATCCGGCCGCACCTGGACCGTGTGGCGTCCTGCCGGGGCGCAGCTCGGCGCGCGGCTGTTCGGGCGGAACATCTCCTGGGCGGAGGCCGACGGCGGGCGATCCCGTCTCTGGGCGCTTCGCCTTCCGGGGGACGACTAAGCTCTTCGCGTGCGGCGGATCGAGCTTCGGGACGAAGCGGCGGGCCTGGACGCCTTCATCGTCATCGACCACGACCTGTTTCCGATTTCGGCCGGCGGGACGCGGATGCTGCCGGACGTGGACGCGCGCGAGGTAGCGCGCCTGGCCCGCGCGATGACCTGGAAGTTCGCGGTCTGCGGCGTCCGCTACGCAGGCGCAAAGGCCGGGATCCGGTTCGAGGGAGGCGACCGCGACGCCGTCCTCGCCGCCTACCGGCGTGCCCTCACACCCTTCCGAGACGTGTTCCTGACCGGTCCGGACATGGGCACCCGGCCGGCCGACTTCGTCACCCCGGACCTCGTCGAGGGCCTGCCGCCTCTGTGGGCGCAGAGCCACGAGGGGCTCGACATGGACGACCTGGCGACCGGCCACGGCGTCAAGGCGGCCGCCGAGGCCGCGCTCGCTCACCTCGGACGGGGCCTCGACGGGCGACCGCGTCGCGATCGAGGGCTTCGGCAAGGTCGGCGCCGGGACGGCGCCCGTGCCTGCGCCCGGGCCGGCGCGCGCATCGTGGCGATAGCACGGTCGCACGGTCTGCTCGCCGACCCGGCCGGCCTCGACGTCGAGCAGCTGCTGGAGCTACGCGGGCGCGTCGGCGACCGTCTCGTCGAGAACGGCGCGGCGCGCGGCACGGCCGCGCGAGGAGCTCTTCGAGCTGGAAGTGGATGTGCTCGTGCCCGGCGCGCGGCCCGACTCGATCACGCGGAAGGTGGCGGACGCGCGTCCGTTGCGCTGTCGTCTCGCCCGGGGCCAACATCCCCTACGCGCCCGGGGCCGTCGAGGCTCTGCACCGCCGCGGAGTCGCTCGCGATCCCCGACTTCATCTCGAACTCCGGCGGCGTGCACCTGTACGAGAGCGTCGAGCAGGACGACGAGCCGGAGGCGGCGCTCGCGAAGATCGAAGAGCTGGTCGCCGGAACGGTGGCGAGGACGCTGGCCGCAGCGGACGCGGAAGGCGTCACGCCGCTCGAGGCCGCGCTCCGCGACGTGCGCGCCTACCTCGCTGCGGAGACGGGAGCCGCGGACAAGGTCCTCGACGGGCTCGTCGCCGCCTAGCCGGCGACCTCGTCCAGCATCTGCTCCCAGCGCGCGAGGAGGCTCTGCAGCTCTTCGCGGGCCGCGCGATGAGCGGCGACCGTGTCGGCATCGCCCCAGTCCTCCGCGAGCTTGCCCTCGATGCGCGCGATGAGGGCCTCCTGGTCCTCGATCTCGCGTTCGAGAAGCTCGAGCGGCTCCCGTCCGCTCCCGCGACGCCTTCGGCGGCCGTGGCTTCGCTTCTTTCTTCGGCTTGGGCTCCGGAGGCGGTGCCTCGCGCTCTTCGCGTGCCCGCAGGAGATCGGCCCAGCCGCCGTCGTAGACACGCACGGTCCCGTCCTCCACCGCCGCGGTCCGGTGCGCGACCGCGTCGAGCAGCGCGCGGTCGTGTGAGACGAGCAGGACGGTTCCCGGGAAGGCCTCGAGCGCCGCCTCGAGCGCCTCCCGGCTCTCGAGGTCGAGGTGGTTCGTCGGCTCGTCGAGGACGAGGAAGTTTGCGCCCGAGGCGACGAGGACGGCGAGCGCGAGGCGACGCCGCTCCCCTCCGGAGAGCGCAGTGACTGGCTTCTCGTGCGCCTCCCAGCCGGAGAAGAGGAAGCGTCCGAGGAGCGACTGGGCGCGCGGCCTGGTCAGCCCGGTCATCGACTGCATGCAGTCGAGGACGCTCCCGCGCTCGTCGAGGTGCGACCTCCTGCTGCGGGAAGTAGCCGAGCTCGACGCCGTAGCCGAGCTTGAAGTCCTCGGCGACGATCCGCTCGAGGAGCGTGGTCTTGCCGGCTGCCGTTCGGGCCGACGAACGCGACGTGCTCGCCCCGCTCGAGCGCGAGCGAGACGTCGTGGAGCAGCTCGATGTTCGCGACGCCCACGTCGGCGTGCTCGATCTCGAGGACCGTTCGGCCGGTCCGCTTCGGGTCGCCGAAGTCGAAGCCGAGCCGCTTCGAGCGGCGCGTGAGAAGGTCGTGCTCGGCCCGGACGCCCGAGCGCTCCTTCTCCAGGCGCGAGATCTGCGTGAGCTTCGCCTGCGCCTGCTTGGCTTTCGACTTCTTGTAGCGGAAGCGCTCGACGAACCGTTCGAGGCGGTCGATGTCGACCGAGATGCGGTCGGCGGTCTTCGCGGCGTGGGCGGCACGCTCGGCCTTCTCCCGCCGCCAGCGCGTGCCACGGGCCCGCGAAGTAGGTCGCCTTCCCGGCCTCGAGCTCGAGCGTCGCGTTCGTGACCGCCTCCAGGAACCAGCGGTCGTGCGCGACGAGGATCACGCCCGCGTCGAGCGACGAGAGCTCTCGCTCCAGCCATTCGATGCTCGTCACGTCAAGGTGGTTCGTCGGCTCGTCGAGGAGGAGCAGGTCCGGGTCTCCAGCGAGCGCACGCGCCAGCGAAGCGCGTGTCAGCTCTCCTCCGGAGAACGTCCGCAGGCTGCGGTCGAGATCGTCGTCCGAGAACCCGAGGCCGCGCACGACCGAGGTGGCGTGGTCACGCCAGCCGTAGCCGCCCGCGTGCTCGAGCCTGGCCTGGGCAGCCGAGTAGGCGGAGAGGGTGTCGGCGCCGTGGTCACCGGCCGACATCGCGGACTCGAGCCGGCGCAGCTCCTCCTCGGCCGCGACGAGATCCTTGGCGCCGTCGAGGACGTATTCGCGCAGCGACAACCCGCGCTCGAGCGGAGGGCGCTGGTCGTGCAGCGCGACCCGCGTTCCCTTCTCGAAGGCGAGCTCGCCGCCGTCGAGACGGGTCTCGCCCATGAGCATCCGGAGCAGGGTCGTCTTGCCCGCCCCGTTGGGGCCGGCCAGCGCGAGACGGTCGCGCCGCTCGACCTTGAAGCTCACTCCGTCGAACAGCGCGTCGCCCGCGATCTCCTTTCTCAGGCGGGACGCGATAAGAACAGCCATGTGGGTATGGTTGCAGTGACGTGGCGAAGGACACGAAAACGGTCGAGCAGCTGTCGATCGAGACGATTCGCACGCTCGCGATGGACGCGGTCCAGCAGGCAAACGCGGGCCACCCGGGACCGCGATGGCCCTCGCTCCCGTGGCCTACGTCCTCTACCGGGACGTCATGCGGGCGAACCCGTCGAACCCCGACTGGCCGGACCGCGACCGCTTCGTCCTCTCGGCTGGGCATGCCTGCATCCTCCAGTACGCCGCGCTGCACCTGACCGGGTACAACCTCGCACTCGAGGAGATCAAGCGCTTCCGCCAGTGGGAGTCGCTCACCCCGGGTCACCCGGAGCACTTCCTCACCCCGGGAATCGAGACCACGACCGGTCCGCTCGGCCAGGGGATCTCGAACGCGGTCGGCATGGCGATGGCGGAGAAGTTCCTCGGCCAGCGCTACAACCGCCCGGGCGACACCGTCGTCGACCACCGCGTCTACGGCATCGCCTCCGACGGTGACCTGATGGAGGGCGTGTCCCAGGAGGCCGCCTCGCTCGCGGGCGCCTTCGGGCTCGGGAAACTCATCTTCTTCTACGACGACAACCGCATCACGATCGACGGGACGACCGCCCTCTCCTTCGACTCCGAGGACAAGGGCAAGCGCTTCGAGGCCTACGGCTGGCACGTCCAGCACGTGGCCGACGCCAACGACCTCGCCGCGCTCCGGCGCGCCGTCACGAACGCACAGAAGGACGGTGAGCGCCCGTCGCTCATCGTCGTCCGCAGCCACATCGCCTATCCGGCGCCCAACGCCCAGGACACCGCCAAGGCGCACGGCGCGCCGCTCGGCGAGGACGAGGTCCGCGCCACGAAGGAGATCATGGGCTGGGATCCCGACGCGCACTTCGTCGTCCCCGAGGGCGTCTACGAGCACATGAACCTGCGCGACAAGGGCCAGGAGCTCGAGGACGAGTGGCATCGCCGCTGGGAGGCGTGGCGGAACACCTATCCCGACATGGCCGAGGACTGGGACCGTGCGTTTGCCGGCGAGCTGAAGCCCGGCTGGGCCGAGGCGCTCCCCGAGTTCGATCCCGCCGAGAAGGACAAGATGGCCACGCGCGCCGCCGGTGCCGCGGTGATGGAGGCCTTCAAGAACTACGCGCCGACGATGCTCGGCGGCGCAGCCGACCTCGTCGAGTCCACGAAGACGAACTTCGACGGCGCTGGCGTCTTCGCGCAGGACTTCGCCGGGCGGAACATCCCCTTCGGCGTCCGCGAGCACGCGATGGGCTCGATCGTGAACGGCCTTGCCGTCCACGGCGGGATCGTGAAGCCCTACGGCTCGACCTTCCTCATCTTCAGCGACTACATGCGGCCGGCCGTTCGCCTCTCGGCGCTCATGGGCCTGCCGGTCGTCTGGGCCTGGACGCACGACTCGGTCGGCCTCGGCGAGGACGGCCCGACCCATCAGCCCGTCGAGCACTACATGGCGCTCCGGGCAATCCCGAACTTCTGGTTCTTCCGTCCGGCCGACGCGAACGAGACCTCCTACGCGTGGAAGGTCGCCCTCGAGCGCAAGGACGGCCCGGTCGGCCTCGCGCTGAGCCGCCAGGACCTGCCGGTGCTCGACCGCTCGGAGCTCGGCGACGCGGCGGGGGTGGAGCGCGGCGCGTACGTCCTCTGGGACGGAAACGGCAACGGCTTCCCGGAGCTGATCGTCATCGCCACGGGCTCCGAGGTCTGGGTCGCCCTCGAGGCGGCGAAGCAGCTGCAGGAGGAGGGCATCGCCACGCGGGTCGTCTCGATGCCGTGCTGGGAGCTCTTCGAGGAACAGCCCGTCGAGTACCGCGACTCCGTGCTCCCGCCGGACGCCGAGGCTCGCCTCTCCGTCGAGGCCGGGGTCGGGCTCGGCTGGTGGAAGTGGGTCGGGCAGGAGGGAGACGTCGTCTCGCTGGAGCGGTTCGGCGCCTCGGCGCCGGGGGCGACGGTGCTCGAGAAGCTCGGCTTCACACCGGAGAACGTCGTCACGCGCGCCCAGGCGCTCCTGCGCAAGCGGCAGCGCGTCGGCTGAGGAAAGGAAGGACATGGCTGAAAAGAGCAAGCTGCACAAGCTCTCCGAGCTTGGTCAGAGCGTCTGGATCGACTTCCTCTCGCGCGACATGCTCGATTCGGGCGAGCTCGCGCGGATGATGAAGGAGGACGCCGTGGTCGGCGTCACGTCCAACCCGACGATCTTCCAGAAGGCGATCTCGGCCGGTGAGGCCTACGACGAGCAGCTGCGCGAGGTGCTCACGGAGGAGCGCGACCCGAAGGAGATCTTCCTGCGCGCTGGCCGTGCAGGACGTGAACGAGGCGCTCGACCTGCTGCGGCCTGTCTGGGACGAGGGCTCCGGCAAGGACGGATACGTCTCGCTCGAGGTCGACCCGAACCTCGCCTACGACACCGAGGGAACGACCGCCGAGGCCATCCGCCTGCACAAGCTCGTGGACAAGCCGAACCTCTTCGTGAAGATCCCGGCGACGAAGCCGGGCCTTCCCGCGATCGAGGACATGATCGCCAAGGGCAAGTCCATCAACGTCACGCTGATCTTCTCGCTCGAGCGCTACGAGGAGGTCGCGCGTGCCTATATCCGCGGCCTGGAGCGGCTCGTGGCCGGGGGCGGCGACCCGAGCACGGTCGCATCGGTGGCGAGCTTCTTCGTCAGCCGCGTCGACACCGAGACCGACAAGCGCCTCGACGAGGCCGGCGGGCACGACAAGCTCAAGGGGAAGCTCGCGATCGCCAACGCCAAGCTCGCCTACCAGCGCTACAAGGAGCTCTTCTCCGGCGAGACCTGGGACTTCCTCGTCTCCAAGGGCGCGACACCGCAGCGGCCGCTCTGGGCCTCGACGTCCACGAAGAACCCCGAGTACCGCGACGTCATGTACGTCGAGGAGCTGATCGGGCCCGAGACCGTGAACACGATGCCCGAGGAGACGATCCAGGCCTTCCAGGACCACGGCAAGGTGGCGCTCGACCCTCGAGCAGGGGCTCGACGAGGCGAAGCAGCTCTTCGACGGACCTCGAGAAGGCGGGCATCGACTACGACGACGTGACCGACACGCTCGAGCGCGAGGGCGTCGAGAAGTTCGCCGACTCCTTCGCGGAGCTCCTCGAAGGCATTCGCGCGAAGTCGGGCGAGCTGGTCCCGGCCTGAGGGAGCTGACCTCGCTCGCGCCCGCCGAGCTGGTCGAGCGCCTCTGGGCTCGCGACGCCACGCTCTGGACCGGGCGCGACGAGAACCGCTGGCTCGGCTGGCTCGACGAGCCGCTGCGGATGCGCCAGCGCGTGGCCGAGCTCGAGGAGTTCGCCGGCGGCACAGTCGGCCAGTTCGACTCGGTCGTCCTTCTCGGCATGGGCGGGTCGAGCCTCGCGCCCGAGGTGCTTCGGCGAACGTTCGAGAGCGACCACCTGCAGGTCCTGGACACGACGCATCCCGCGGCAATCCGCCGCGCGGCTGACGCGCTCGACCCGGCGCGCACGCTCTTCCTCGTCTCCTCGAAGTCGGGCACGACGCTCGAGACGCGCTGCCATCTCGACTTCTTCTGGGACTGGGCCGGCGGCCGGGCCGAGTCGTTTGCGGCGATCACCGACCCGGGCTCGGACCTCGAGGCGCTCGCCCGCAAGCGAGGCTTCCGCGCGGTCTTTGCCGGCGAGCCGACCATCGGCGGCCGCTACTCGGCACTCTCCTCCTTCGGGATGGTCCCGGCGGCGCTCATCGGCGTCGACCTCGAACGCTTGCTCCTCCGCGTCGAGGAGATGGTGGAGGCCTGCCGCCTCGACGACGGCAACCCCGGGCTCGAGCTGGGCGAGCGGATGGGCCAGGGGTGGAAGGACGGCCGCGACAAGGTGCAGATAAGCGGCGTCAGCCGGGGCGGCTTCGGGCTCTGGGTCGAGCAGCTGATCGCCGAGTCGACCGGGAAGCAGGGCAAGGGCCTCGTTCCGGTTCCCGTGGAGGAGCCGGTGGACGGCCCCGACCGCCAGAGCGAGGAGGCGCGCGTCACCGATCCCTACGAGCTGGGGCAGGAGTTCTACCGCTGGGAGTTCGCCACCGCCGTCGCGGGCGCGATCATCGGCATCAACCCGTTCGACCAGCCGAACGTGCAGGCGGCGAAGGACCGGACGAACAAGGTGCTGGCCGGGGACGAGCCGCCGCCCGGCGACGAAGGGCCGAGCCTCGAGGAGCTCCTCGAGGCGCGCCTCGCCGCCGGACTACGTCTGCGTCCAGGCGTTCATCGACCCCGCGCGCGAGGCCGAGCTCGAGCCGCTCGTCGAGCCGCGCGGGGGAGACCGGCTGTGTCGTCACTCACGGCCTCGGGCCGCGGTATCTCCATTCCACGGGCCAGCTGCACAAGGGCGGGCCGCCGGAGGGCCGCTTCGTCCAGGTCGTCGACGATCCGGGCGACGAGCTGGCGATCCCGGACCGTCCTTCGGCTTCGGCAAGCTGATCAGAGCACAGGCCGACGGCGACCTCGCCTCGCTTCGCGAGCGCGGCAGGCCTATCGTTCGCGTCAATCTGGAGGAGGTGGTGTCGTGAAGCTCGGGATGGTCGGTCTCGGCCGCATGGGCGGCAACATGACGAAGCGGCTGGAGAACGACGGCCACGTCGTCCAGACCTACGCGCGGAGCGGAGGAGGCACTGCGGGCTCCCTCGAGGAGCTCGTGAGCCAGCTCGAGCCGAAGCGCGCCGTGTGGCTCATGATCCCGGCCGGCGAGCCGACCGAGGAGGCGGTGCAGGAGCTCCTCGGCCTGCTCGACAAGGGCGACGTGATCGTCGACGGCGGCAACTCCAACTTCCAGGGACTCGCAGCGGCGCGCAGGCCGCGCGGCCGAGAGGGGCCTCGGCTACGTCGACGCCGGCGTCTCCGGCGGGATCTGGGGGCTTGCGAACGGCTACTGCCTGATGGTGGGCGGCGGGGACGACTCCGTCTCGTTCCTCGAGCCTGCGTTCACGACGCTCGCGCCCGACGACGGGTACGCGCACGTCGGCCCATCCGGTGCGGGCCACTTCGTGAAGATGGTGCACAACGGGATCGAGTACGGCCTCATGCAGGCCTACGCGGAGGGGTTCGACATCATGAACTCCTCCGAGTTCGACCTCGACCTGCACGAGATCGCCGGCATCTGGCGCTACGGATCGGTCGTGCGCAGCTGGCTCCTCGAGCTCCTGCACACGGCGCTCGAGAACGAGGGCAACGACCTCGAGCACATCGCCGGCTACGTCGAGGACTCGGGCGAAGGGCGCTGGACGGTCTTCGAGGCGATCAACGAGAGCGTGCCCGCCCCGGTGATCAGCGCGGCGCTCTTCGCCCGCTTCGCCTCCCGCGAGGACGAGTCGTTCGCCGCCAAGATCAACGCCGCGCTCCGCAACCAGTTCGGCGGCCACGCCGTGAGGAGCGAATGAGCATCTCGGAGAGAGTCGAGACGCCGAACCCGCTCGAGGAGGGGCTGCGCCGCGGCGCACGCCCGAGCCGTGCGCGCTGACGATCTTCGGCGCTTCCGGCGACCTGACGCAGCGCAAGCTCTTCCCGGCGCTCTACGCGCTCGCGGTCCGCGACCTGCTGCCGCCGAAGTTCGGCGTCGTCGGGGTGGCGCGCACCGCGATGACCGACGAGGCGTTCCGGGAGAAGATGAAGCAGGCCATCCAGGACCACGCGCGCGACGAGTTCCGCCAGGACGTCTGGGACGAGTTCGCCGAGTCGATCCGCTACGTGGCGACCGACTTCGCCGACCAGGGCGGCGAGGAGCACGTCGTCCAGTGCCTCAACGAGCTCGACGAGAAGTTCGGCACGGCCTCCAACCGCATCTACTACCTCGCCGTGCCGCCCTCGGCGATCGAGACGATCGTCGTCGAGATGGGCAAGCGCCGCGCGGCCGACGGGCTGGACGCGCGTGATCGTCGAGAAGCCGTTCGGCTACGACCTCGAGACCGCGCGAGCAGCTGAACGAGGTCGTCCACCGGCACTTCGCCGAGGAGGAGATCTTCCGGATCGACCACTACCTCGGCAAGGAGACGGTCCAGAACATGCTGGTCCTCCGCTTCGCGAACGGGATCTTCGAGCCGATCTGGAACCGCCAGTTCATCGACCACGTCCAGATCACGGTCGCCGAGTCGCTCGGGATCGAGGGCCGCGCCGACTACTACGAGCACGCCGGGCCGTCCGCGACATCGTCCAGAACCACCTGCTTCAGCTCGTCGCGCTGACCGCGATGGAGCCGCCGATCGACTTCACCGCCGAGTCGGTGCGGAACGAGAAGGTCAAGGTGCTGACGGCGCTGCACACGCCCGGCCCCAAGCACGTCGTCCGCGGCCAGTACGGGCCCGGGTACATCGAGGGCGAGGAGGTGGCCGGATACCGCGAGGAGCCGGGCGTCGCGGCGGACTCCATGACGGAGACCTACGTCGCCGCGAAGCTCTACGTCGACAACTGGCGCTGGGCGGACACGCCGTTCTACATCCGCACCGGCAAGCGGCTGCCGCGGCGCGAGACGACGATCGCGATCCAGTTCAAGCGCGCGCCGCACCCTCCGTTCGAGGAGTCCGGCGAGGCGCTCCGGCCGAACGTGCTGCTCGTCCACGTCCAGCCGGACGAGGGCGTCTCGCTCGCGATCGGCGCCAAGGTGCCCGGGCAGGGCATGTCGATCCGGACGGTGCACATGGACTTCCTCTACGGCGGCTCGTTCCGCACCGGGCTGCCCGAGGCCTACGAGCGCCTGATCCTCGACTGCATGCTCGGCGACGCGACGCTGTTCACCCGCTCGGACGAGGTCGAGGAGCAGTGGGCGCTCGTCGACTCGATGGTCGCCCCCTGGAAGCGCGACCGCCCGAGCTTCCCGAACTACGCGGCCGGAACCTGGGGCCCGCCGTCGCCGCGACGAGCTCATCCACCGGGACGGACGCTCCTGGCGGCGGCATTGAGCCGAGGGCGTCGACCATGGCCGGGCGACGATCGAGCAGGAGCTCGGCCGCCTGCGGCACGCGGCCGCAGCTCCGGGCAGCGCGCCGAACCTGCGCACGAGCGTGATGACCCACCTCGCGTGGGTGCCCGAGCGCTGGGTCGATGCGGCGACGGACACGCTCGCGGGGATGGGAGAACGGCATCCCTCGCGCACGATCCTCCTCCTTCCGCGCCCTGACGACCCGCGCGACGCGCTCGACGGAGAAGTCGACCTGCGCTGCTTCGTGCGCGGCGGGAGAGCAGGGGCAGGTCTGCTCCGAGGTCATCTCCCTTCGGCTCTGCGGCCCGCGGGCGAAGGCGCCCGGAAGCGTGGCCATGCCGCTGCTCATCCCTGACCTCCCGGTCTTCCTCCGCTGGCGCGGCGAGCCGTGGTTCGGCGACCCGGCGCTGGACCAGCTGGCGGAGGTCGCCGACCGTCTCGTGCTGGACTCGACGAGTGGGGCGAGTGCGATGCGACGATGATGCAGCTGCCGGAGCTCTTCGACCGGATCGCCATCTCCGACATCGCCTGGGCGAAGGTGCAGCCGTGGCGAGAGGCGTGCGCCGCGCTCTGGCCGGAGATCGGGGAGGCCGATTCGCTTCGGGTTGCGGGCCCGCGCGGAGAGACGCTCCTCCTCTGGGGCTGGCTGCGGGCGCGTCTCCGCGCGCGAGCTCGAGCTCGAGCACGAGCCCGCCGGCGAGGTCGAGCTCGTGGCGATCGACGGCGAGGATGTCCCGCGCCCCGCGCGCGAAGCGCACCTCGTCGAGCGACCTCCTCTCGGACCAGCTCGAGATCTTCGGCCGCGACCGGATCTACGAAGAGGCCGTGAGCGCGCTCGCCGCTGTCCCCGCCTAGGGGACGCGCAATGCGACCGGGGCGATTCCCGCGTCGAGGAGATCCTGGGACACGAGCCCGATGTAGGGATGCTCGTCGGCCGAGAGGCCGTCCGGGTTCGCGATGAGGAACGTCACCTTTCCGGTCGCCTTGGCGACGGTGTAGGCCGTCGTGTAGCGGCGGATGAGCGTCTCGGTCGCGGCCGCGTCCCTCGAATGGACGCTGAGCTTGATCGAGCTCTGATCCGGCAGCGACTGCGCCGCTGCGATTGCGGCCGCCTCGTCGGCCGCCCGTGAGGCGGAGCCGGCATCCGGCGCGCGGCCGGGCCACGGATCGGCGCCGAAGAGGGCGTTCCAGAGGATGTGCTGCATCCCCTGCGTCCAGGCGCGGTAGTTCGGATCGGTCGTGAAGAGGACGAGGCGCCCTGCGCCGACGGGCTCGTCGGCGACGGCAGCGGTGCCTCCCAGCTCGTCCTCGCCGCTCGCGAAACCGGAGACGAAGAAGTCCTGCGAGCCGAACGCGGGGAAGCGGACCGGTGCGGCGCCGTTCACGGTCGTCATCACGTCGTCGTAGTCGTACAGCGCCCAGTCGAAGGGGCCGACCCCGTTGCCAGCGGGCTCGTCTGGCTCACGGCGACTCTGAAGAGGCTGCCCGGCACGTCGGAGTGGGCGGCGCGAAGGCGCGCGGTCGTGAGGCCGAGGCGCGCGGCGAGCTCGGTGCCGCCGCGGATGCCGACGAAGCGGCCGCCGTTGTTCACCCACGCGCGCAGCGCATCCTTGCCCGGCTTGCCGAGGTTCAACGTGGCGACCTGGGCGTTTCCGTTCGTCGCGACCAGGACGTCGACGTCGGCGAGACCGCCCGCCGCGACGTCGGCGGCAGTCACCTCCTGGAACGGGACGTGCCAGGACTGGTCGAAGAGCCAGCGAAGCCAACCGGCAGACTCGCGTGCCGCCGTGCTGCCGGACGTCTGCAGGACGCCGATTCGCGGGAGGTTCGCCGGCAGCGTCGGGGCGGCTGGCTCTGCAAGCGGTGCGACGAGGCTTGCCGAGGGGTTCACGGTCGCGCCGGAGTAGCCGCCGGAGACGTTGAAGAGCAGCGGCTGGCTCCACGCGCTGACGTCGTAGAAGAAGTTGACCGGCGGATACGTCGTCTCGTTCAGCATTGCCTGTACCCAGTGCTTCTGGCGCTGCGCGAGCGGGATCCAGTACGTGCCCACGGGCAACGTCGTCGCCGTCACGGGGCGACCGTACGGATGGAAGTCGGAAACGGTGAGCCTGTGGGTGAGCCTGTACACGTCGACCTCCATGCGCTGGAGGCGGCGGACGAGCGTCTGCACGTCGCTCACCTTGGCCGGGTCGTCGGCCCGGATGAAGTAGTTGCGGACAGGCGTCGTCGGAACGGGCTGCTCGATGGCGTTCTTCGGATTGACGACGATGTTCGGCTCGAGCTGACCCGCGCGTCCTTCGGCCAGCGCCTCGACCCAGGCTTGATGCCACTCGCCGAGGATGCGCTGCTTGTTGATCGCCGCCTGGGAGATGGACGTCCACTGGGCGACGTACTGCTCGTGCGTCCGTATCGGCATCTTGTCGCCGCTGTACTTCTCGAAGGTCATGCCCGCGGCCATGAACCCGTTCGCCGGCACCGTGTCGCCGTAGTAGACGCCGAAGAAGTCATACGTGCGGCCGTTGAAGAACGGGATGTGCTGGCGCTTGAACTCGGCCTGCATCGAGGCCCCGTAGATGTTGTTGATCCAGCCGACGACCTGGCTCGTGACCTCGTGGTAGACCGGGTCTGCGTTCGGCGGGAAGAAGAACGTGTTCGTTCCCATCTCGTGGTCGTCGATGAAGAGGACGGGTGGGTACTGCTTGACGAGCTCCACCTTCGAGTCGGTCTCGGGCTGCGTGCGCGCGAACCAGTCGCGGTTCATGTCGAACCCGTAGGAGTTCTGGCGCCGCTCGGCCTCGCGCCCGTCCGGGTTCTGGATGGGGACGATGACGACGATGGCGTTGTCGAGGATCCGCGCCGCGGCGCAGTCGCTCCGGTCGGCCAGCTCGTAGAGGACGCGCAGCGACGCGTCGGTGCCGCTCTCCTCGCTCCCGTGCACGTTCGAGGCGATCCAGAGGATCGCGGGGGTGCTGGCGGCGAGCCCCGAGGCCGTCCCGGCCGGCGTTGCCGGATCCATGAGCGTTCGCGCGTTCGCCTGGACGGCCGCGAGCCCCGACGGTGTGACGTTCTCCGGCTTCCCGACGATCGCGTACGTGAGCGGCCGGCCCTCGACGGAGTGCCCGAAGACCCCGGAGACGACGCGCGGGCTGGCGGCGTCCACCGCAGCGACGTACTCGTCGGACTCCGCAGAGGTCACCTCCTGGGAGCCGAGGTCGAAGCCGAGGACGTCGTTCCCTGTCGGCACCTCGCCGCGGAAGGCCGGCGGCGTGAACGGGTCGCAGGTCGGGGCTGCGCCGACGGAGCGCGTCGTCCCGGCGACTACGACCACTGCGCACGCGAAGAGCGTGACCAGCGCGAAGGAGAGCCTGCCCCCCAAGAGGCGAGGGACCCTAACAGCGTTCGAGCGCGGCTTCCAGCGCCAGGCCGGCGCCGAGAACGAGCGCATCCTCGCCGGCCGGGGCGACCAGCGAGACGGATGCGGGGAGCCCGTTCTCCGCGGCTCCGCACGGCAGCGCAAGGGCCGGCCAGCCGAGCACGTTGAACGGCTCCGTGAAGCGGAGCACACTCGGCCGCAGCTCCCGTTCGGCGAGGGATCGCGAGGGCGCCACGGTCCCGATCGTGGGCACGACCAGGAGGTCGAAGCCGTCGAGAGCCTCGTGTGCCTCGTCCCGGTACTGCTCACGCGCGGCCACACTCTCCTCGTATTCCTCGTCTGTCACTTCGAGGGCGCGCTCGACCTTCCAGCGGACGTTCGCGCCGTAGAGCTCGGCGTGCTCGGCGAAGAGGTCGCGGTGCACATCGGCGACCTCTCGCTGGAATGCCGGGTCGATGTTGGCCGGCATGAGCGGAAATGAGATCTCCGCTTTCTCCGGGAAAGCGGCCGCGGCTTCTCCGACGCGCGAGCGCGACGCCCGGATCGGCATCGTCGAGCCACGCGACCGCCACGCGGAAGTCTTCGGCGGCGACCGGCCTCGGAGAGATACCGGCGAGCGCCTCCATCATCGCCACGCAGCCGGTGACGTCTCTGGCCATCGGCCCGGCGGTGTCGAAGGACGGAGCGAGGGGCCAGCAGCCGTCCAGGGGGACGAGGCCGTGCGTCGGTTTGAAGCCGACGACTCCGCAGCAGGCCGCGGGGATCCGGATCGAGCCCGCGGAGTCGGTGCCGAGCGCGGCATCGCAGAGGCCCGCGGCGAGCGCCGCGGCCGAGCCTCCACTCGACCCACCGGGATAACGGTCGGCCGCGAGCGGGTTGCCGCACGTCGCCGAAATGCTCGTTCTCGGAGGTGATCCCGTAGGCGAACTCGTGCAGGTTGGTCTTTCCGGCGACCGCGTAGCCCGCGGCTTCGAGGCGCGAGACGGCGCCGGCCGTCCGCTCGGGAACGTGGTCGGCGAAGATCGCCGACCCGTAGGTCGTCCGGAGGCCCGCCGTGTCGAAGAGGTCCTTGACGCCGAGGCGGATCCCGTCCCCGGGCGCCTCGACCTCCGAGATGAAGGCGTTCAGGCCCGTCTCAGTACGCGGTGTGCCAGATCTCGGCGACGATGATCGACCCCACGAAGAGAACGACCACGAGACCGAAGAGCAGGAGGCCGAGCCGCAGGTTCTTGCGGGAGAGCTCGGGGTCCATCAGAAGAGGATCGGGTCGAGGGCCATGGCCACGAAGAGGAGCGCGAGGTAGGCGAGCGAGAAGGAGAAGAGCCGTCGCGCGTTGGCGGGAGTCGTGTGGCGCCGCAGGACGAGCGCGAGGGCCACGAACGCGATCCCGAGCACAAGCGCCGAGACGAGGTAGAAGACGCCAGCGTGTTCGAGAGGAAGGGCAGGAGCGAGATGCCGAGGAGGACGAAGGAGTACGTGACGATCGAGCGCGCGGTCTGGGCCTCGCCCTTCACCACCGGGAGCATCGGGACGCGCGCCGCCTCGTAGTCGCGCCGGATGAGGAGCGCGAGCGCCCAGAAGTGGGGCGGCGTCCAGAAGAAGACGATGAGGAAGAGCCAGAGCGCAGGCAGCGTCAGGTTCCCCGTCGCCGCGGCCCAGCCGACCAGTGGAGGGACGGCGCCGGCGGCGCCGCCGATGACGATGTTCTGCGGCGTCGAGCGCTTGAGCCAGCGGGTGTAGACGAGGACGTAGAAGAGGCCGCCTGCGAGCGCGAGGACCGCCGCGAGCACGTTCACGAAGCTCGCGAGGACGACGAAGGAGAGAGCGGAGAGAGCGAGGCCGAACTCGAGGGCGCGCTCCACCGGCACGCGCCCCGTCGCGACAGGCCGCTTGTCGGTGCGCCGCATGTGCACGTCGATGTCGCGGTCGAGGACGTGGTTCAGCGCGCTGGCGCCACCGCAGGCGAGCGCGAGCCCCACCATCGTCGCAACGAAGAGGCCGGCGGGCGGCACGCCTTCCGCGCCGACGAACATCCCGCCCGCGGCGGTGAGCAGGAGCAGCACCATGATGCGCGGCTTCGTGAGCGTGAGGTAGTCCCGCCAGGCAGCGCGGGGGACCGGCTCGCCGCCCCGGGCGCATACCGTGGCTGCCACGGCCGAGGCCACGAGCGCCGCGGCGCCCAGCGTGAGATGCACAGCCGTCGGCGCGCCGGCGAGGGCCGAGAGCCCGGCGAGCGCGAAGAGGGCGAAGGCGGAGCCCGAGGCGACGAGCAGCGTTCTCCGGTTCCGGTAGGCGAAACGCGCGCAGAGGACCACGGCCGCGAGGAGGACGAGCGTGATGTTCGCGACAACGTCGTGAGCGAGACCCCACTCGCCGGTCGCGACGACCGCGGCCACGCCGGCCGTAGACGCGATCGCGAGGAGCCGGAGCCAGGGACCGGGCGTCATCTCTCACGCTCCTGGAGGCGCAGGCGCAAGTCGCGGAGCGGCCGTGCGCTCGTCACATAGGGGACGCTGTCGAAGTTGTTCGGCGCCGGTGGTGAGCTCGCGTACCACTCGAGCGTGTCCGCGCCCCACGGGTCGGGCCCGACGCGGCGTCCGCTGCGCCAGCTGGCGACTGCATTCCAGAGGAAGACGAGCATGGCCACGCCCATGAGGAGAGCTCCGATCGACGAGATTACGTTGTACCACTCGAAGATCCCGCCCTGGGTGTACGTGTAGATCCGCCGCTGCATGCCCATGAGGCCGAGCAGGTGCTGCGGCAGGAACGCGAGGTTGAAGCCGACGAAGAGGATCCAGAAATGGATCTGCGCGAGGCGCTCGTTGTACATCCGCCCGGTGATCTTCGGGAACCAGTAGTAGACGCCCGCGAAGACGCCGAACACGGTTCCGCCGAAGAGCACGTAGTGCATGTGCGCGACGACGAAGTACGAGTCCTGGGCCTGGTAGTCGAACGGGAATACGGCGAGCATGATCCCGGTCAGGCCTCCGATCGTGAAGAGCGCCGAGGAAGCCGAGCGCGAACATGAGCGGCGCGCGGAAGATCAGGTGGCCGCGCCAGAGGGTCGCCAGCCAGTTGAAGATCTTCACCGACGTCGGCACGGCAACGGCGAGCGAGGTGGCCGCGAAGAACGCCTGCAGGTACGTCGGCATTCCGACCGTGAACATGTGGTGCGCCCACACGAGCATGCTCGCGAAGGCGATGCCGATCGTCGAGAACGCCACCGCCTTGTAGCCGAAGATCGGCTTGCGCGAGAAGACCGGGAGTGACCTCCGAGATGATCCCCATCGCGGGCAGCACCATGATGTAGACCTCGGGGTGCCCGAAGAACCAGAACATGTGCTGCCAGAGGATCGGCCCGCCGTCCTCCGGCGCGAAGAACGTCGTGCCGGCCTGGCGGTCGAGGAGCAGGAGCGTCGCGGCCGCGGCGATCGTCGGGAGGACGAGGACCAGGAGCACGGAGTAGGCCTCGATCGCCCACGTGAAGAGCGGGATGCGCATCCAGGTCATCCCCGGAGCGCGCATGTTGTGGATCGTGACGATGAAGTTGATCGAGCCGAGGATCGAGGCGACGCCGGTGAGGTGGATGCCGAGGATCCAGAGGTCCTGGCCGTGTCCTGGACTGAACTCCTCCGACGAGCACGGGGTGTAGGAGGTCCAGCCGCACTGGGCGCCGCCCTGGTCGGCGAGGAAGCTCGAGAGGAGCACGAGCCCGCCGAGGAGGAAGAGCCAGTAGGACGCAGCGTTGAGGCGCGGGAAGGCCATGTCCCTCGCTCCGATCATGAGCGGCACGAGGTAGTTGCCGAACCCGGCGAGCACCGGCACGACGAAGAGGAAGACCATCGCCGTCCCGTGCATGGTCACGACCTGGTTGTAGGCGCCCTTCGTCAGGAAGCCCGCGTTCGCGTGCGAGAGCTGGATGCGCATGAGCATCGCCATGACGCCGGCCGCCCCGAAGAAGACGAAGGACGTGACGATGTAGAGGATCCCGATCCGCTTGTGGTCCACGGTCGTGAGCCAGCTCGTGACCGAGCCCTCCTTCCAGGTCGGCGCCATCGCCTCGCTACGCGTCGCCACTACCCACCTCCTCCCGTCGTCGGCGGGAGGTGCTGTCGAGAGGGTCTTCGAGGACTTGATGTACGCCATCAGGGCGTCGAACTGCTCAGGGGGCCACCCGCGCCCGACGGGCGGCATGTAGTAGTCGAACTGCGGCGTGTTCTGCCCGTTCTCCAGCAGGGTCTTCAGGCCGTCCCTGTTGGTGAGCGTGGCGTTCCCCGCGATGGACGGACCGACGTCTCCCTGTCCGTCGAGGCCGTGACACGTGGCGCACGCGCCTTCCCAGGTCGCTTTCCCGAGCGCGAGCTGCTCCTGCTGCGAGGCGAGCGTCGACTCGAACGCGTCCCGGTTCGAGGACGGTGACGGTGGTCGGCATGAACGCGTGCTGGACGCCGCAGAGCTCGGCGCACTTGCCTTCGAAGTCGCCGGTCCTCTCGGGGACGAAGCGCAGGGAGTTGATGCGGCCGGGGATTGCATCCATCTTCCCCGTGAGGGCGGGAACCCACCAGCTGTGGATGACGTCCATGCCGGTGAGCTCGAGCTCGACCGGCTCGTCGACCGGGAGGTAGAGGGTGTTCACGGTCGTCTCGCCGTCCGGGTAGCGGTACTGCCAGTAGAACTGGTGCGCCTCGACGCGGACCGTCAGGTGCGTCTCGTCTTCGACGCCCTGGGCCTGCACCGCCGGGATCTGGGTGAAGGTGAAGATCGCGAGCGCCGCGAGGATGATCGCGGGGATCGCCGTCCAGATGATCTCGAGCCGGGTATTGCCGTGGATCTGCGGCCCCTCGGCGCTCTCGGGCGTGTCGCGCCGGCGGCGGAAGCGGACGATGAAGAAGATGAGCGCCGTCTCGACGAGGACGAAGACGACCGCGCACAGGCCGAGGACGATCCAGTAGAGGCGTGAGATCGCCTCGCCGCTCGGGGTGGCGGGTCCCGGCGGGCCGACTCCTCCGGGAGCCGCGAACGCAGCGCCGGCACCGGCGAGTGCCAGGACCAAAGCGACGGGAACCGAGGCGGTGAGCTTCCGAGGCATGAAGCGAGGGCATTCTATTCGGGCGGATCCCCCGAACGGGGGAGTTGCGTTTCACCCGTTTTGTGGTTCAGTTCAAAACACGGATATACCTCGTTCGAGGTGCTTCGCCGGGAGTCGGAAGTAGGGTTGGTGAGGGTTTCGCGCGCCGTGGAGGGGCGCGGTCTAGGCTTCAGCCCCAGTGGATGAAGCCTGGGTCGTGCCCCTTCCGTCTTCGGTGCAGGAGCCGTTCGAGGTGTTCGTGAACGGCGTCCTCCAGGCGCGGGGGCACGACTACGAGGTGCACGGACGCGAGCTTCGCTTCGACAAGCCGCTCGCCAAGGAGGGGCGGCTCGGGACGATCCGCTGGCTCTCGATCTTCCTCGGCATCGCGGGCACCTACCGGAAGAACGACAGCATCGACGTGGTCTACGAAAGCGGCGGGCAGCGGAGGGTTGCCACGGCCCTGCCGATCATTCCTCCGAAGGAAGAGCAGTCTCACCGACGCACGTAGCGCAGAGCTCGACGCCGCGGACGCGCGCGAGCAGCTTGTAGATCTCGCAGCCGGCGCAGATGCCGGTCGCTGCGGCGGCGAGCGCGAGGCCCGCGACGAGCAGGCCGAGCGTCCAGCCGAGGACGTCGTAGCCGAGGGCGAGAGCGAGCGTCGCGGCGCCGAGGAACCCGACGCCGACCTTGTTCGCGAAGCGCGGCGGGCGCGAGTCCTCGACCGGGCCTTCGCCGACTCTCGGCTGGACGAGCTCGAAGTAGGCAACGCACGGGAGACACCAGCGGCGCCCGAGCGTGAGCCCGATTGCGAGCTGCGCGGCGAGGATGGCGAGCAGCGGCCACCAGCCGGTGAGAAAGGCCACGAGCGCCAGTGAGCCGATCACCGCCTGGTTGAAGCGCGGTGCGTTCGCGTCGATGACGTCGAGATCCCTGTACGGGTCGGCCGTGCGGAGTTGCTTCATTTAGGAAAGCTTACTCTCATCCGCGGGATCGGGCCATTACGGTGCGCGAGACGTGAAGCCGCAGGTCTTCCTCACGAGGCGCGTGCCCGACCCGGTGCTCGCGCGCCTCGAGGCGTCCTTCGCGCTCTCGGACGAGATCGCCGGCTCGGCCGGCCTCGTCACGATCCCGGCCGACGTCGTCGATGCCGGGCTCTTCGACGCCGCCGGTCCAAGCCTCCGCGTCGTCGCGAACTTCGGAGTCGGGTATGACAGCGTCGACCTGACCGAAGCAACGCGGCGGGGCATCGTGGTCTCCAATACCCCCGATGTGCTCACCGAGGCGACCGCCGAGCTGACGATCGCGCTCATGCTCGCCCTGCTCCGGCGCGTGGTGGAGGGGGACCGGCTCGTCCGCAGGAGAGACGAGTGGGCGCTCGCGCCGACGTTCATGCTGGGCGAGGGTCTCGCCGGGAAGACGCTCGGGATCGTGGGCCTCGGCCGTATCGGCCGGGAGGTCGCCCGGCTCGCGGAGGCGTTCGGCATGCGCGTCGTCCACACCCGCGGGTCGGGCCCGTACGAGGAGCTCCCGCTCGACCGGCTCCTCGCGGAGGCCGACGTCGTCTCCCTCCACGTTCCCCTCACGCCCGGAGACCAGGCACCTCATCGCCGCTCCCGAGCTTGCGCTGATGCGCCCGAGCGCGGTGCTCGTCAACGTCTCCCGCGGTCCCGTCGTGGACGAGGCGGCGCTGGTCGATGCGCTGGTGGAGCACCGGATCGCCGGCGCCGCGCTCGACGTCTACGAGCGCGAGCCGGAGGTCGGCGCGGGTCTGCTCGAGCTCGAGAACGTCGTCCTCTCGCCGCATCTCGGCAGCTCCACGCACGCCGCGCGCGAGGCGATGGGGATGCTCTGCGCGGACGCGCTCGAGGCCGTCCTTCTGCGCGACGAGCTGCCGGCGAACGCGGTCAACCCGGAGGCCTGGGATGCCGAATGACGAACCGAAGAGGGGACGGGCGCAATCGCTATCCTCAAAGAGAGACTGAGTGGCCGAGCAGCAGTTCGAAGACCTCAATTCAGGCTTCATCCAGGAGCTGTTCGAGCAGTACCTGAGAGCGCCCGAGTCGGTAGACCCGGCGTGGCGCGCCCTCTTCGAGCACACCCCCGAGAAGCTCGAGTCGAGCCCGGTCGTCCAGCGGGTTCGCGAGCTCTACCCTGGCGCCGCAACGGCGGCAACGGAGCTCCTGCCGCGGCCGAGGCAGCTGCGCCCTCGCAGCAGCTCCTCGGAGCAGTCGCGGCCGCGATGGCGCTCGTCAAGGCGCATCGCATGCACGGCCACCTTGCCGCGCGCCTCGATCCGCTCGGAAGCGAGCCTCCTGGAGATCCCGCGCTCGAGCCCGAGCGCCTCGAGCCCCGGCTCACGCCTGAGCTCCAGGCCCAGGTGCCCGCACGTGTCCTGCGCGTCCACGTCCCCGGCGAGACGCTGGCCGATGCTCTCCCGCTTCTTCGCGAGACCTACTGCGGGACGATGGCCTACGAGATCGAGCACATCTCGAGGCACGAGGAGCGCGTGTGGCTTCGGACGGCAATCGAGTCGGGCCGGTTCCGCACGCCTCTCGAGGAGGACGAGCGGCGCATGCTGCTCCGGAGGCTGACCGAGGTCGAGGGGATGGAGCGTTATCTGCGGCGATCGTTCCTCGGCCAGAAGCAGTTCTCCATCGAAGGGCTAGACGCGATGGTCCCGATGCTCGACCAGGCGATCGAGCTCGCCGCGAATGACGGCGCCCACGAGGTCGTCATCGGCATGGCGCACCGCGGCCGGTTGAACGTCCTCGCGCACACCGTCGGCCGGCCCTACGACGTGATCATTCGCGAGTTCGAGGGCGAACGGCAGCTCGAGGCGGTCGGGTCGGATCCCGAAGGCGGCTCCGGCGACGTGAAATACCACCTCGGCGCCGAGGGCGTCCGCCACACCGAGGCGGGCGAGGTGACGGTGAGGCTCGCGTCGAATCCGAGCCACCTCGAGTACGTCAACCCGGTCGTCGAGGGCGAGACCCGCTCGATCCAGACCGACCACAAGGTTCCCGAGGTCGACCACGACCCGAAGCGCGCGCTCGCCGTCCTGATCCACGGCGACGCCGCTTTCCCGGGCCAGGGCGTGGTCGCCGAGACGCTCAACCTGGAGAACCTGCCCGGCTACTCGACCGGCGGCACCCTCCACCTCATCGCCAACAACCAGATCGGGTTCACCACCGATCCGGAGGAAGCACGCTCGACCCGCTACTCGAGCGACCTCGCGAAGGGCTTCGACATCCCGATCGTCCACGTGAACGCCGACGACGCCGAGGCCGCGATCTTCTCCATCCGGCTGGCGATGGCCTACCGCGAGCGCTTCCGCAAGGACTTCGTCGTCGACCTCGTCGGCTACCGGCGCTTCGGCCACAACGAGGGCGACGAGCCCGGTTACACGCAGCCGCTCATGTACAAGACGATCGAGTCCCATCCGAGCCTGCGCGAGCAGTACGCCGCGCGACTCGTCGAGGAGGGCGTCGTCACCGAGGAGCAGGCGGCCGAGCTCGACAAAGCCGTGCAGTCGGCCATGCGCCAGGCCCACGAGCAGCTGAAGGCCTCGATCGAGGCCGGGACCTCGCCTCAGCAGAAGGAGAAGGAGCGGCTCGGCCGCGGCTCCGACGTCCCGATCGAGACGGCCGCGGATGCCGCGATCCTCCGCGAGCTGAACGAGCAGCTCCTCACGGTGCCCGAGGGCTTCACCATCCATCCGAAGCTCGTGAAGCAGCTCGAGCGGCGCCGGGAAACCCTCGGCGAGGCCGGCGGGATCGACTGGGCGCAGGCCGAGGGCCTCGCCTTCGGGAGCCTCGTCGTCGCCGGCACGCCCATCCGCCTGACCGGCCAGGACACGGAGCGGGGCACGTTCTCGCACCGCCACCTCGTCCTGCACGACTACGAGAACGGGGACGTCTACACGCCGCTGGCCCACCTCCCGGCGGCCTCGGCTCCCGTGCAGGTCTACAACTCGCCGCTCTCCGAGGTGGCCGCCGTCGGCTTCGAGTACGGCTACTCGGTGGCCTGCCCGGCCGCGCTCGTCCTCTGGGAGGCCCAGTTCGGCGACTTCGTCAACTCGCGCCCAGGTGATGATCGACCAGTTCATCGTCTCCGGCCTCTCGAAGTGGCACCAGAGCTCGCGGCTGACCCTCCTCCTCCCGCACGGGTACGAGGGGAACGGGCCCGAGCACTCGAGCGCGCGGCTCGAGCGCTTCATGCAGCTCGCCGCCCAGGAGAACATCCGCATCGTCAACTGCACGACCGCGGCGCAGTACTTCCATGTCCTCCGCCGCCAGGCTCTGCACCCGAAGGCGCGCCCGCTCGTCCTCCTCACGCCCAAGGGACTCCTGCGTCTGAAGGAGTCGACGTCCAAGCTGGACGACCTCGCGCGCGGCAGCTTCCGTCAGATGCTCGACGACCCGAGCCTCGACGAGGAAAGGCGGCGCCAGGCCGGCCGGCTCGTGCTGTGCTCGGGCAAGGTCTACTACGACATCGTCGGCCATGCCGCCCACCAGGAAGCCGAGGGGGTCGCCGTCGCGCGTCTCGAGCAGATCTACCCGTTCCCGGTCGCTGCCTACGACGAGCTCCTCTCGCGCTACCCGAACATCACGGAGCTGATCTGGGCCCAGGAGGAGCCGCAGAACATGGGCGCCTGGCGCGCCATCCGCCACCGGCTGGAGGAAGGCCTGCCGGACGACGTGCGGCTCCGCTACGTCGGCCGCCCGTGGCGCGCGAGCCCGAGCGAGGGCTACCCGACCGCGCACGCGCTCGAGCAGGACCGGATCGCCCGCGAGGCGCTTGCCGTCTACTAGCCCGAGCTAACCGGGAATCGCCCAGGGCGTCGATATCTCGGTGGGCGGACTCTTTCTCGCGGCCTGGCGTCTGGTCCTGAAAAGGGCCGCGTCCGACCGTCTCATCGTCGGCGCCGCCTTCGTCACCGTGCTCCTGGCCGCCGCGCTCCTCGCCGCAGGGCCGATCTACTCCGAAGCGGTCGCGCTCAGCGGTCTCGAGCGCACCCTCGAGGACGCGCCGGCGCGGGACTCCGGCCTCGAGGTCTCCGGCCGGATCCCGCTTGCCGACGCGAGCGCGAGGGGCGACAGGGTCGAGGGCGGCATCCGCGACGTGCTCGGGGATGACGTGGCCGTCTACCGGAGCGGGATGTCCGACTCCTATGCCGTCCCCGAGGGCGGCGGCCGTCCGGCGGATGCACTCGCCGTGTTCGGCTTCTACGACGGCCTCGAGGAGCACGCGACGCTGGTCGCCGGGGACTGGCCTTCCTCCGGAGGAGCAGGCGTCGTCGAGGCGGCGCTCCCGGCACCTGCGGCGGAGGCGCTCGGCCTGGCGCCCGGCGACGAGATCGCGCTCGCGGCGATCGGCGACCCGACCAGGAAGGTCGACGTCCGGCTCACGGGCACGTACCGCGTCGACGACCCGCGCGACCCGTTCTGGTGGGGCCACCGGCTCGAGACCGGCGGTGAGCGGACGATCGACTTCACCACCTACGGGCCGTTCGTCGTCACCGAGGACGCGTTCGCGCCGGTCGCGGGAGCGGAGGCGAACCTCGCCTGGCGGGCCGCCCTCAGCCCGAGCCGCATCACCGTCGCCTCGCTTCCGGGTCTTCGTGAGGACGTCTCGGCGTTGCAGCGGCGTCTGAACGAGGGCGCGTCGCGAGAGGTGTCGGTCGACACCGGGCTCGTCGCCGTGCTCGACCGCACCGACCACCTGCTGACGGTCACGCGCTCCGGGGTGCTGATCCCCTCCGTGCAGCTCGCCATCCTCGCGGGTGCGGCGCTCCTCTTCCTCGCCGGGACTCCTGTCGGAGAGGCGGGGGCTCGAGTCGGCGATCATGCGCTCTCGCGGAGCAGGCGGTGAGGGCGTGGCGGCGCTTGCGGTGATGGAGGGCGCTCTGCTGGCCGTGCCCGCCGCGATCCTCGCGCCCTGGGTCGCCGTCTTCGGCTTACAGGCGTTGAACCATGTGGGCCCGCTGGCGCAGATCGGCCTCGAGCTCGATCCCCACGTGACGACGACGTCCTACGTCCTCGCGGTCCTCGCCGCCCTGCTCTGCGTCGCGGCGCTCGCCCTTCCCGCGCTTCGGTCGGGAGCGGTGACGTCCACCGTGGCCGGCCGCGGGCGGCCGCAGCCGAAAAGCTTCGTCCAGCGTGCGGGCCTCGACCTGATTCTCGTCGCGGTCGCCCTCATCGCGTACTGGCAGCTCCGCCGCTACGGCAGGCCCAGTGGTGGAGAGCGTTCAGGGGAGGCTCGGCATCGACCCGCTGCTCATCGCGGCGCCCGCGCTCGGCCTCCTCGCCGGGGCGGTTCTCGCGCTGCGTGTCGTTCCGGCGGCGGCCTCGCTGGTCGAGCGGGTCGCGAGCTCGGCGAGGGGGATGGTGGCCGCGCTCGGGACGCGGGAGCTGGCGCGCCGGCCGCAGCGGTACGCGCGCTCGGCTCTCCTTCTGACTCTCGCGCTCGCGATCGGCCTCTTCGCCTCTGCCTACAGCCGCACGTGGCTCGCGTCCCAGCGCGACCAGGCCGATTACGCCGCTGCCGCGGACGTGCGGGTCGAGCCGAGCGAGCGCTCGGGGTCGATCCCCGCGCTCCAGCTCCCGGGTGCCTACGGGAGCCTGAACGGCGTGCGCTCCGCGCTTCCCGTCTACCGCGAATCGCTCGACCTGTCGGATTCGTCCGGGCCCGCGACGTTGCTCGGGATCGACGCAGACCGGACGGCCGGGGCGGTCAGCTTCCGCCGAGACCTGGCGAGCCGCCCGCTCGCGGCGATGCTCGCTCCCCTCGGCGAGAGCCGGCCGCGTCTCGCTCAGGTCCCGCTTCCCGGGCGGCCCACGCAGCTCGCGCTCGACGTGGACGTGGAGGTCGCCCGCCAGCCCGGAGACCGTGCGTTCTTCGGGACCGGGGCGCGGCCTTCGCTCTCCGTCGTGATCAGGGACGCGGGCGGCCTCCTCTATCGCCTCCCCACGACCGGCTTCGGAGTCTCGGGAGCGAGGAAGCGCATCGTCTACGACCTCTCGGGACCGCGCGGCGAGGCACCGCGCTACCCGCTCTCGCTCGTCGGGGTGGAGACGAACGTGATCCCGTCCTTCCGCGTCAACCGGCCCGTGTCGGTCGACGTGCATTCGTTGGAGGTGGGCGACGGGTCCGGGGCCTTCACGCGAATCGACCCGCCGGATCAGCCCTGGCAGGTGAGCTCGAGCCAGATCGAGGACGCCGACCAGCCCTCCCGCGTCGTTCGTGTGAGCTCCGACGGCTTCTTCTCGCTCGACGTCCTCTCGGGCTCGGTCTCCACGTTCCCGAGTCGCGGCTCGGTCACGTTCACCGCTTCTCCCGGCCGCAATGCGCCGGTGCAGGCGATCCCCGCAATCGCGACGAGCCGCTTCCTCGCCGACACGGGGACCGCCGTCGGCGGCCGCGTTCCGCTCGGCCCTGACGGGCCGGCGCTCGCGCTGGCCGGTTCCGCCAAGGGATTCCCGACGCTGCCGGGCTCGGCGGGCGGGGTGGTCGTCGACCTGCCGACGTACGCAGCCGCCGAGTGGCTCACCGACGGGACGATCCTGAATCCGACGGAGTGGTGGCTCGACGTGGACGGGCCGGCGGCGCCGGTCGCGGCCCGTCTCGCCGCGCCTCCGTATTCCAGCGACGTGGTGGTCGACCGGGAGGCCAGGGCGCGCGCACTCTCCACCGACCCGGTCGCGCTCGGCATCAGCGGCGCGCTCTACATCGGCTTCGCGGCGGCGGCGATCTTCGCGGTGATCGGCTTCGCGGTCAGCTCCGCGATCTCCGCCGCCGAGCGGAAGACTGAGTTCGCGGTCCTGCGCTCGGTGGGGCTCTCCCGGGGACAGCTTTCCGGGGCGCTCGCCATCGAAGGCGGCCTGACCGCGTGCCTGGCGCTCGCCGCAGGAACCGCGCTCGGCGTTCTCCTCGCCTGGTTCGTCCTGCCGTACGTCTCGCTGAGCGGGGAGGGTGGCCGGCCGTTCCCCGACGTCATCGTCCACTTCCCGTGGCGGACGGCACTGCTCCTCGAAGGAGCGTTGCTCCTCGCCCTGGCCGTGGTGGTCGCCCTCGAGATCCGCGTTCTCGCGCGCGTGCGGCTGGCGCCGGCCCTCCGTGCGGGTGAGGACCGATGAGCGGCCTTCGCTCCCTGCTCACGCCTGCCATCCTCGCGGCCCGGCGGATCCGCTCCGACCTGCCGCTCACCGCCGCGGTCTTCGGCGTCGTCCTCGTCACGAGCTTCGTCTTCGCTGCGGCGCCGCGCGCCTTCGAGTCGAACTCGGACGAAGGGCTGCGCTTCGCCGTTCAAAAGGCGAGCCCGTTCGAGCGGAACGTCGAGATCACGCGGGCCGGCCGCATTCGAGCCGTCGGGCCAGGATCCCGTCGACGCCGTGAGCGCCGCCGGCACTCGGCTGGCGCAGAGCTTCCCGGAGTCCGTGCGAGAGGTGATCCGCAACCGCCGTGACACGGTGGAGACGACGCGCTACACGGCCGTCGACGCCCCCGGCGTTCCGGGACCCGCGGGAACGACGCGGCTCATGACCCTGGAATACGTGCAGGGAGCGGCCGACCGCATCCGCCTGGTCGCGGGCCGCATGCCCGAGAAGCGCGACGAGATCGTCCCTCTGCCGTTCCGGCTCGGCCAGCCGAAGGCGCCGCTCGTCGAGGTGGCCGTCCCGCTCGCCGCCGCGAACCAGCTTTCGCTGGAGGTCGGCGACGTGCTCTATCTGGAGCCTGACTTCGAGGACGTTCTCGTCGGAGCCGTTCCGCTCAGCGAGCGGCGGATGATCGCCGCCGAGGTGACCGGGATCTTCTCGCCGAAGACAGACGCGGACGCCGCCTGGCTCGACGACGCGCGCCTCGGCGCCGCGGTGATCCGCGACACCGATCAGCGCCGCTACGTCTACGGCTTCGGCCTCTTTGCCCCGTCGGCCTACGGCGAGGTGGCCGACGCGACGGTTCCCCTGCCGCTCCGCTACTCGTGGCGCTACGACGTCGACGCGAGCGGCTTCGACGCGGGCACGATCGACCGGTTGGACTCCGACGTGCGCAAGCTGGACGCGAGCTTCGGGGAATCGACGTTCGGCCAGCGGCTCGGGACGGGCGTGCGCACCGGGCTTTCCGAGGTGCTCACCGGCTATCGGAGCGACCGGGACGCGGCCGCCGCCGTGATCGCGATCGGCGCAGTCGGCCTCCTGGCGCTCGCGCTCGCCGTTGTCGCCCTTCTCGGCGGCCTCGCGGCGAACCGCCGCGGCGAGAGCATCGCGCTCGTCCGTTCGCGCGGCGGCGCGTCATGGCAGGTTCTCGGCGCCGAGGCCGTGGAAGGGATCGTGGTCGCCCTTCCGGCCGGGCTACTGGGATACGCGGCCGCCCTCGTGCTCGTCGACGGCCGGAGCGTCGTGACCCCGCTCCTGCTCGTGCTCGGAATCGTCCTGGCGACCGGGGCGATCGTCGCCGCTGCGGCCTCCGGCGCCGCCCGCAGCGGGCTCGCCGCCCGCGGGCGCGAGGAGGTGGCCGTCATCACTCTGTCGCCGCGCAGGCTCGCGGTCGAGGCGGCGATCGATCGTCTCGTCGCTCGTCGGCGTCTACCTTCTGCGCCGGCGCGGCCTGGCGGACGTGAACGGCTTCGACCCGTACCTCGCGGCGGTGCCGCTCCTCCTCGGGCTGGCGGCCGGGATCGTGGCCGTCCGCCTCTATCCGTTGCCGGTGCGCTTTCTCGCGGCGGCGGCCGCGCGGCGGCGCGACCTCGTTCCTGCGCTCGCCCTCCGCCGCGTCGCGCGGCAGCCGGGAGTCACCGCGGCGCCGCTCCTCGTCCTGCTGCTCGGCGTCTCGGTCTCGGTCTTCGCCACGGTCATGGCGGCGACCCTGAGCCACGCGCAGGAAGGCGCGGGCTCGGCCGTCCTCTCGCCGCTCGCGACCGGGACGCTCGACGCATTCCGGGCAGGAGCCGTGCTCGGTGCCGCCTACGCTGCCTTCGTGATCGTGCTGGCGCTGCTCCTCACCGCGAGGTCCCGGCTGCGCGACCTGGCCTACCTGCGCGCCCTCGGCCTCTCGCGCCGGCAGGCGGTCGCCGTGACCGCCGCCGAGCTCGCCCCGCCGTTCGTCGTCGCGCTGGTCGTCGGAACCGCGCTCGGGCCTCGCGACCGCCTATCTCGTCGAGCCCGGCCTCGACCTGACCGCTCTGGCGGCCGGCGGCCGCGACGTGGCCCTGCACCTCGACCCGGTCGCGCCGCTCCTGCTCGCGGTCGCGCTCCTCGCAGTCTCCGCGGCGGCCGTCTGGGCGACCGCGGCCGTCGTCCGGCGCATGAGCCTCAGCCGTTCACTCAGGATGGGAGAGAGATGAGCCAGATCGTCTGCGACAACCTCGTCAAGATCTACAAGATCGCCGACCTGGAGGTCGTTGCGCTCCAGGGCCTCGACCTCGCAGTCGAGCAGGGCGAGTTCATCGCCGTCGTCGGCGCCTCGGGCAGCGGGAAGTCGACCCTGCAGAACATCCTCGGAGGGATGGACGTGCCCACGGCGGGCAAGGCCGAGGTGGCCGGGTTCGACCTCACGTCCCTGACCTCGAAGGAGCGGACGATCTACCGCCGCAGCATCGTCGGCTTCGTCTGGCAGCAGACGACGAGGAACCTCCTTCCGTACCTCAATGCCGAGGAGAACGTCGAGCTGCCGCTGATCCTCGAGGGTCTGCGCGGCGCCGACCGGCGCGAGTATGCGGTCGAGCTTCTGCGTCTCGTGGGGATGGGCGAGAGGGCGGGTCACAAGCCCGACCAACTCTCGGGTGGCGAGCAGCAGCGCGTCGCCATCGCGATCGCGCTCGCCAACCGGCCGCGTGTCCTGTTCGCGGACGAGCCGACGGGCGAGCTCGACACCGAGACCGCAGCCGAGATCTTCGCCACCCTTCGGAGTGCGAACCGCGAGCTCGGAGTGACCGTGGTCGTCCTCACCCACGACCCGCTCGTCTCCGAGCAGGTCGACCGCACGATCGCGATCAGGGACGGGCGGACGAGCACGGAGACCCTTCGCCGGCGCGAGGTCGACGAGCTCGGCGACCACCAGGTGATCGCGGAGGAGTTCGCCGTCCTGGACCGCACGGGCCGGCTCCAGCTTCCCCAGGAGTACATGGACGCCCTCGACCTCGAGCGGCGAGTCCGCCTCGAGCTCGAGCCGGACCACATCGGGGTCTGGCCTGACAAGCACCATCGGGAGCAGAACGGTGACTGAGCCGATCGCGGCGACCGAGGCACTCCACCGTGAGTACGAGACGGGCGACGCCGTCGTTCACGCGTTGCAGGGCGTGGACGTGCGCATCGGCCGCGGCGAGCTGACAGTCGTCCACGGACGCTCCGGCTCGGGGAAGACGACCTTGCTCAACATGATCGGCGGCCTCGACCGCCCGACGCAGGGGCGCGTCTGGGTCGACGGCGCCGAGGTCTCGGCGATGGGGGAGGACGAGCTCGTTCGCCTCCGGCGGGAGAAGATCGGCTTCGTCTTCCAGGCATTCGGCCTCGTCCCGATCCTCACGGCCTCGGAGAACATCGAGGTGCCGCTCCGTCTGCGGAACGAGCATCCGGGCGTGCGGACGAAGCGCGTCGGCGAGCTCCTCGAGCTGGTCGGGCTCGCGGGCCGCGCTCGCCACCGGCCCTACGAGCTCTCGGGCGGAGAGCAGCAGCGTGTCGCGATCGTGCGCGCGCTCGCCAACCGGCCCCAGCTCCTGATCGCCGATGAGCCCACGGGACAGCTCGACTCCTCGAACGCGCGGACGATCATGGAGGTCATCCGCGAGCTCGTTCGCAGCGAGGGCGTCTCGGCGATCGTCGCCACGCACGACCCGCTCCTTCTGGACGTGGCCGACCGGGTCGTCGAGCTACGCGACGGCGAAGCGGTCTAGAGCTCTTTCGCAGCGGCGCTCAATCCCCACCGCCTTTCGGCCGAAATCCCTCTGTGGATGGACGTTTCCAGCCGAGGCATCGGTCAACGTGAGGTGGGCATGGCCCTGCGTGCTCCCCCAGCGCGCTCCCGTCAGCGAGGTCGACGATCTCTGGATCCCGCTGCCCGACGGAGCACGCCTCTCCGCGCACCTCTGGCTGCCGCCCGGGGCGGACGCCGCTCCGGTGCCGGCGATCGTCGAGGTCTCGCCCTACCGCCACGAGGACCACACCCGCCGTCGCGACGCCGTCCGCCACCCCTATTTCGCCGAGCACGGATACGCCTCCCTTCGCGTGGACATCCGCGGGAGCGGCGCCTCGAGCGGCGTCCTTCTCGACGAGTACACCGAGCAGGAGCAGGAGGACGTCTGCGCGGTGCTCGAGTGGGTCGCGGCGCAGTCCTGGTGCACGGGCTCGCTCGGGATGATCGGTCTTTCGTGGGGCGGCTTCGCCGCGCTGCAGGCCGCCGCCCGCCGTCCGGCCGCACTGAAAGCCGTCGTCGCGCTCTGCGCCAGCGCAGACCGCTACGGCGCCGACGCCAAGTACCACGGAGGCTGCGTCCTCGGCTGCGAGCTTCTTCCCTGGTCCTCGACGATGCTCGCGATGAGCGTCCGCCCGCCGGACCCCGACCTCGTGGGCGAGGGGTGGCGGGACCTGTGGCTCGATCGCCTCGAGCAGGCCGTTCCGTTCGCGGAGACCTGGCTGGCGCATCAGCGGCGCGACGAGTACTGGCACACGGGCTCGCCCTCCGACGACTACGCGTCTGTGGAATGCCCCGTCTACGCGGTGGGCGGCTGGGCCGACCCGTACCGCCAGGCGGTCCTCGACCTGCTCGCCTCGCTCTCCGGTCCGCGCAAGGGCCTGATCGGACCGTGGGCGCATCGGTATCCGGAGGAAGGCACTCCCGGCCCGGCCTTCGACTTTCGCGCCGAGTGCGTCCGCTGGTGGGACCACTGGCTCAAGGGCGAGCCGACCGGGGTCATGGACGAGCCCATGCTCCACGCGTGGATGCCCGGTCCGGCGGCCGAGGGCGAGTCCGGCGGGCGTTGGGTCTCGGAAGAGATGTGGCCTCCGCTTCGGCCAGTCGCGGGCGACTACGCGCTCGGAAACGGCACGCTCGAGCTCGCGCCTCCGCCCGAGGGCGCGCTCGAGCTGTCTTCGCCCGAGAGCACGGGCCTGGATGCCGGTGCGTGGTGTCCGTGGACGGATGCGGACATTGCCGGCGACCAGGGCCGCGACGACGATCTCTCCCTCGCCTTCACGAGCGAGCCGCTCGGGGAGTGCGTCGAGATCCTCGGCACGCCGGCTCTGACCGTCGAGGTCTCCGCCGAGGAGGCGCGGGCGCTTCTCGCGGTGCGGCTCTGCGACGTCGCGCCCGACGGGTCCTCGCGCCTCGTCACGCGCGGGCTTCTGAACCTCACCCACCGCGCGGGCAGCGCCGACCCGCAGCCGCTCGAGCCCGGGCGGCGCGAGCAGATCCGGGTTCCGCTCGAGGCGATCGCGTACGCGTTTCCGGCGGGCCATCGGATCCGCGTCGCCGTGAGCTCGTCGTACTGGCCGTGGGCCTGGCCCTCGCCGAGGCGTGCCGGCCTCATGCTCTTCACCGGGCCGGCATCGCGCTTCGAGCTGCCGGTGCGCCCGCAGGTGAAGCGCGATTGCATCCCAGGGGGACTCCTGCCGCCACCGGTCCAGGCAGAGATTCACGGCGGCAGCATCCGCCGGCTCGTCCACGACGGCGATCCGGGCCCGGCTCGCTTCACGCTCGAGGTCGAGCGCACGCGCGGACGACGGCTCGTCCCGCCGGGCACGCTCGAGATCGAGGGCGCCCAGACCGACGTCTACCGGATCGAGGACGGCGACCCGCTTTCCGCAGAGGTCGAGTGCCGGCGCCGGATGGGCATGATCCGCAACGGGTGGTCGGCCCACGTCGAGACGTCGAGCTCGATGACGGCCGACGCCGAGACGTTCCTCCTCATCCACCAGGTGGACGCCTACGAGAACGGCGAGCTCGTCTTCTCGCGCGCGCGGACTTTCACGGTGCCGCGCGACCTCGTCTAGCTCTTCGGGCCGCCTGATCCAGGCGCTAACATCGTTGTGCTCGAGGGGTCGTCACCCGGCGGCCCTTCTCTTTGCAACGGAAGGGGTCGGTTCGTGCACGTGAGCATGTCCAAGTTCAAAGGGGAGATCGAGGACCTTCCCGGCACCGCCCGCATGGCCAGCGAGGCCATGCTCGACTGGCTGCAGCAGATCGACGGCTACCGAGGCCTGCTCGCGCTCGTCGACGAGGAATCCGGAAGCGCGTGTTTCGTCACCTTCTGGGAGAACGAGGAGGCAGTCGTCAAGACGCGCGCCTCGCGCACCAGCCTGCGGGACCAGATGGCCGCGACCGCGGGCGCCGAGGTCGTCGGCTCCGAGGAGTTCGTCGTGGCCTATTCCGACCTCGTCGACTAACCCGTTAGGATCGGCCGGTGCCGGAGGACGGCGGCATCGCGATCAGCCTCCAGGGCGTGGGCAAGCGCTTCGGAGACGTTGTCGCGGTCCGCGAGACGAACCTCGACATCCGCGACGGCGAGTTCTTCTCCATGCTCGGGCCGAGCGGGTGCGGAAAGACGACGACGCTCCGCATGATCGCGGGCTTCGAGGTGCCGGACGAGGGCCGAGTCGTCCTGCGCGGGGCGGACGTGACCAACGTGCCGCCGAACCAGCGCAACGTGAACACGGTCTTTCAGCACTACGCGCTTTTCCCGCACATGTCGGTCCTCGACAACGTCTCCTTCGGCCTCGAGCTGAAGCGCGTGCCGCGCGGCGAGCGTAAGGACCGCGTCAAGGAGATGCTGCAGGTCGTCCAGCTCGAAGGCATGGAGAAGCGCAAGCCGCAACAGCTCTCGGGCGGACAGCAGCAGCGCGTTGCGCTCGCCCGTGCCCTCGTGAACCGGCCGGCCGCGCTTCTCCTCGACGAGCCGCTCGGCGCGCTCGACGTCAAGCTCCGCAAGCAGATGCAGCTCGAGCTGAAGCGGATCCAGACCGAGCTCGGCACGACGTTCGTCTACGTCACGCACGACCAGGAAGAGGCGCTGACGATGTCGGACCGGATCGCGGTCATGAACGGCGGCGACATCGAGCAGATCGGCGACCCGAAGGAGATCTACGAGCACCCGCAGACACCGTTCGTCGCCGACTTCGTGGGCTCTCTGAACGCCTTCGACCTTCGTGTCGACGAGGTCGCGGACGGGCTCGCCGTCATGCGCGTGAGCGAGCGGGAACGACTCGTCGTCCCGGTCGGGGCGGGGACGAAGACGGGCGACGAGCTTCGCGTCGCCGTCCGGCCGGAACGCGTTCGCATCGAGCCGACGAACGGTCGCGCGCCCGAGGGCGGCTCCACGGTCGAGGGAACCGTGGCCGAGCTCGTCTATCTCGGCGGGCTGACGCAGTTCCACGTCGAGACGAACGCCGCCGGAAGGCTCGTCAGCCACCGCATGGACGACGAGGTCGCGGCCTCACTCGAGCCCGGGAAGCGCGTCACTCTCACGTGGCCCGCCGAGCACGCGTACGTGCTCGCCGGCGCAGTGTCCTCCGAGGCCTAAACCGCCAGCTTGCGCTCGGCGCGTGCGCGGAAGAGCTCCGCGGCCGTGACGATGAGGAGCGAGGCGACCACGACGACGGAGCCGAGCGCGAGGATCTGCGGCTGGAGCGCCGGGGTCCGGGCCCCCGAGTAGACGTAAACCGGGTAGGTCGCCTCGCCGGCCGGGACGAGGAAGGAGGCGATCGCGAACTCGTCGAAGGAGATCGTGAAGGCGATCAGCGCGGACGAGAAGATGGCTGGCACGATCAGCGGGAGCGTCGACGCGTCTGAACGCCGTCCAGGGCCCGGCGCCCAGGTCGCGCGCCGCGTCCACGATCGCCTGGTCGAGGGTGCGAAGGCGAGGAAGGATGATGAGGAGGCAGTAGGGGACGGAGACGGCGATGTGGCCGATGAGCACCGCCCACAGGGACCGCTCGAGCCCGAGCCAGTTGAGCAGGATCAGGAGCCCGACCGCCAGGACGATGTATGGGATGACGAGCGGCAGCAGGACGAGCGCCGTCACGAGCCCGCGCAGCCGCAGCTTGCGCGCTGTCATTCCCAACGCGGTGATCAGGCCGAGGAGGGTCGCGCCGATCGCCGCCGCGATGCCGATCCAGAAGCTCCGTTTCAGCGAGTCGATCAGCTCCGTGTTCGAGAACGCGTTGTGGAACCACTTCGTCGTGAAGCCCGACCAGGGGAATGTCTGCACGAAGCTGTCGTCGAAGGCGAAGATGATCATCACTGCGAGCGGCGCGTAGAGGAAGATCGCCAGCAGGACGAAGTAGCTGCCGAGAAGGCGTCCGCCGGTCTTGCTCGCCGCGACGCTGCTCACGCCGTCGCCTTCCCTTCACGGAGGTCGGTCGAGAGGTAGCGGCCGAACAGGAGCACGAGGACGAGCACGATGGCGATCAGCCACACGGCCAGAACCGCGCCGTAGTTCCAGTCGGGCGTGTCCGAGAAGAACCCCTGGATCGAGTTTCCGAACATGGAGTTCCCCGGCCCGCCGACCAGAAGCGGCGCGATGAACTCGCCCGTCGTCGGGATGAGGACGAAGACGAAGGCGGCGATCACGCCGGGGAGGCTGAGGGGAAGCGTCACGCGGAAGAAGGTTCGCAGCCTTCCTGCGCCGAGATCCTGCGCGGCCTCGAGCAGCCGCCGGTCCATGTTCTCGAGGACGACGTAGATCGGCAGCGCGACGAACGGCACCCAGGAGTAGAAGAGGACGAGCGCGACCGCGAACCACGGAGTAGATGAGCCACGGTGATCCCGTCCCCGTGTTCGCGTAGGCCGAGCTGCCAGAGGGCCGAGTTGATGACGCCGTTGTTGGCGAGGATCACCTTCCACGCGATCACCCGCAGCAGGTAGCTCGTGAAGAAAGGGGCGAGGATGAGGAGCAGCAGTGTGTAGCGCCGCTTCCGCGCGACGAAGGCGAGGAAGTATGCGAGCGGGTACGCGGCGACCACTGCCATCACCGAGACGAGGAGGGTGATGACCATCGAGATCTTGAAGCGGTCCCAGAAGGCGTTGTCTCCGGGTGGGAGGAAGCTGTCCCAGTTGACGAGCGAGAAGTTCGTCGGGACGCCGAAGAGGTTCGTGAGCAGGTTGACGCTGTAAAGCCCGATCAGGACGAGCGGGAAGACGAAGACGGCGAGCAGGAAGCAGATGACCGGCAGGGTGAGCCAGCCCCTGCCGGGCGCCGAGAAGAGGCGTCCGAAGAGGCCGGCCCGCTGCGGACTCGCCGAGGACGCGACAGCCATCGTCTCTTAGGCGGCCGAGACCTCCTGCCAGGCCAATGCCACCTGATCCTCGTTCGGCATCCAGCTCTGGATGTTCACGTCGTCGCCGTTCAGCGCTTCCGGGTCGCCGATGTTGAGCTTCTTGGCCAGCGCCTTGTTGTCGACGTCGCTCGGCTGCACGGTCGCGTCCGCGCTTCCGTAGTAGAAGAGGTTGACCAGATCTGATGCACGCCTTGTGGTCGAGGAACGACTCGACGTACTTGTGCGCATGGTGGTAGCTCTTCGTGTTCGCGCCGAGCATGAAGCCGCACACCCAGCCGAGCTTTCCCTGGCTCGGCTGCATGAACTCGACGGCCAGGCCCTCGGCCTTCATGTTGACGTAGCCGTCCTGCCACGAGTACGCGATCCAGATGTCGCCCGCCTTGAAGGCGGGCTGCATGTCCGAATACGTGCTCTTCCAATAGAACTTGTTCAGCGGCTTCTGCTCGATCAGGGCGTCCTTCGACTGCTGCACCTGGTCGGAGGTCTGGTTGTCCATCTCCGGGAATCCGAGCTTGAGGGCGGCGACCTCGAAGTTCGACTGGGCGCCGTCCCACATCGAGATCCGGCCCTTGTACTTCTCGTTCCAGAAGAGCTCCCAGCCGGTCGCGTCCGCCGCGTCGACCATGTCGGTGCGGTAGAGGATGCTGGCGTAGCCCCAGTCCCACGGGACGAAGTACTGCTGGCCGTTGATCATGCCGCGCTCGGTCAGTGCCGGGTTGAGGTTCTTGAAGCTGGGCAGGAGGCTCGTGTCCCACGGCTGTACGAGGCCCGAGTTGACGTAGTCCTGCACGTTCTCGATGCAGGGGTGCATGAGGTCGAACTCGACCTGGCGGGCCTTGTTCACGGCCTGGGTGTCGTTGACGATGTACGTGTACTTGAGGCCGTCGGCGCCGAACTCGTCGGTGTAGTTCGTGCCGGCGATCATGCCGTAGGTCTGCGCCTTCGTACCGCCCGCCTCGTAGCCTGGCCATTCGAGGATGTTGAGCGTGCCGGGCTCCTGACCGATCGGCGGGTGAGTTTCCGTCGGGGTTCCTCCCGCGCTCGGCTGCGAGCCGGCTCCGCCTCCGCAACCCGCCAGCAAGACGCCGCCTCCGAACACGGCGCTGCTGGCGAGGAACTTCCTGCGATCCATGCGCTCCATCAGTGCGACCTCCTGAAGGGAATGGACGACACTAGCGCTCAGACGGCTTGGAATCTAGGGTCAGGCGATGCGCCGCGCTCTGGTCGTCGTTGTTCTCCTCGTCCTCGGAGGCTGTGGCTCGAGCCCGCCTCCGGAAGCCGAGCCGGTGCTCTCGACGGACGCGCTCCCCGGTCTCGAGGAGACGACTGAGCCGGTGACCGCCGAGGATCTCGCCTCGGACTTCGGGACGGGTGTCTCGGTCGACGGGTTCGTCTCGGGAACCGAGCGCGTCTTTCAGGGGGAGTCCCACGACCTCGTCCGGGTCGTCTCACGCACGCTCGAGTTCGAGAGCCCCGCGGCGGCGGCCGCCTACGTCGAGCTCGTGCGCGCTCACGTCGACGACCTGTACGGGGTGGGCACGACGGCGAAGCCCTTCGACGAGGGCGGCCGGGCCGGCTACCTCGTCGACCCGGCGGCCTGCGCCTGCCACCGCGCATCGCCGACGCTGACCGGCGTGGTCTCCGAGGGGAGCCGGGTGACCTATCTGGAGATCAACGGCGACGGAGCCACACCGGAGTCTCTCGGGAAGCTCCTGCGCGTCGCTCCTTGAAGCGCTAGGGCTTGTTCCGAACGACGTCGAGACCGTGGTCGTACTGAAAGCTGTCGATCCCGCGGCCGCCGTCGACCAGGTCGCGGTGCCCGTCGTCGGCGACCAGTGAGTCCTTGCCCCGGCCGGCGTGGAGCGTGTCCTTGCCGCCGCCGCCGTTCAGCGAGTCGTTCCCACGGCCGCCGATCAGGACGTCATCTCCCGTCTCTGCGAAGTCCTCGTTGATGAAGTCGTTCCCACGCCACCGACCAGGCGGTCGTCACCGGCTCCGCCGAACATCGAGACGGGCCTCTCCACCGCGCCGCCCGTCGCCTTGCTTCCGGCCCCGCTGAGCAAGTCGTTGCCTCCCGTCCCGTCCAGGCCGTAGATCCGGACCGGCCCGGCCGGCGTGATGTCGACATCTCCGTCTCCGTTGAGATCGATGCCTTTGACGCCCAGCTTCGCCACGTCGCGGTGGGGCGTTCCGCCGTAGTCGAGCTCGAGGCCGAATGCGGCGTCCACGACGACGTCCACCTTGACCTCGATCTCGCTCTTTCCGCTTGCTTCCTGCCGCGCTCCGGGCGCGAGCCGGCCCGCAGATTCGCTCACGTGGACGTACGTCTTGTCGCCCGTCGCTCCGGTTCCGGCGACGACGATCTTGTTGGTGTTCGAGATCGTGGCCGGCCCGCACGGGTAGTCGGTGAAGCCTTCGTGCGCGACGATGGCGGCGCCGTCTCTTTGGACGAACACCTCGATCTGAGAGGTGAGCTGGACACGGACGAGCTTCGTGGACGCGTGGTAGGTGCACGTGATCCCGGCTGACGCGTAGCCGTTCCACGCGCCCGCGAGAAGGGCGACGCTTGCCGCGACGAGGAGTCGTATCGAGACGGGCACCGGCGAAGCTTACGAGTCCAGGCGGCGGGGTCAACCCCCGCCGCCCTAGAAGCGTTCCTCGTGCAGGTGCCCCACTAAAGCGTCGGTGCGGGCTCTCTTTCGAGGGCGCCGCGGACGACGAGGACCGGGCGCCGGGACTCGCCGAGCACTCCTTTCGAGACGCTGCCGAGGAGCGTCGAGGTCACCGGTCCGCGACCGCGGGAGCCGATCACGATCAGGTCGGCGTTCGCGGAGTCGGCCACGGCGACAATCTCGTCGACCGGGTCGCCCGAGATGCGCTCGAGTGTGCACGAGACGCCGGCGGCATCCGCCGCATCGGCGGCCTCACGGAGGGCAAACTCGGACTCGTCCATGTCCACGTGGTGTGGCTTCGTGAGAACCGGCCCAAGGCGACCCGAGACGATGTAGTCGTCGGCGGGGAGAACGTGGACGAACGCTACCGCCGCTCCTTGCTCGGCCGCCAGCTCGAGACCGACGCCCACAGCTTCCTGCGAGCTCGGCGAGCCGTCTATTGCGATGACGATCTTCTTCATCATCATTTCCTCCTTTCGGAGCCACAGTACGCCCGGGCGGGCGGCGGGCCATCCGGGGATCCGCCGCTTCTCCCTGCGGATTGCTACGGATAAGGTTGGCGCGTGGCCGATCGGATCCGCAGCCTGCTGGACGCGGGGATCGCCCTCGCCTCGGAGCTTTCACTCGATGCGCTTCTCCAACGGCTCACCGAGACCGCGGCCGAACTGACCGGTGCCAGGTACGCGGCCCTTGGGGTCATCGATCCGAGCCGCACGGAGCTCGAGAGCTTCGTGACAACTGGTCTCGATCCAGAGTCCGCTGCCGCCATTGGCGACCTGCCGCGCGGGCGGGGGGTCCTCGGCGTGCTCATCCACGAGGCGCAGCCGCTGCGGCTCCACGACATCGCGAACGACTCCGCGGTCGGTCGGTTTTCCTCCCAACCATCCGCCGATGCACACGTTCCTCGGGGTGCCGATCCTCTTGCGCGGCGTCGCCTACGGGAACCTGTACCTGACGGAGAAGGAAGGCGGAGGCGACTTCACGACGGAGGACCAGGAGCTCGTGACGCTGCTCGCCTCCCAGGCTGCCGTGGCCATCGAGAACGCGCGGCTGTTCGAGTCCGCGAAGCGCTGGTCGGACCGGCTCGAGTCCTTGATCGAGGTGGGCAACGCCCTCGCAACCGAAGACGAGCTGCCGCGGATGCTCGACCTCGTCGCACGCCGGTTGCGCGAGATCGTCCACGCCCGGTTCGTCGCTGATCCTTCTGCGGGCGAACGGCGACCTGCGCCTCGAGGCGACCGCGGGCGACGTCGCAGTCGCGGTCGGCGCGTCCGCCTCCCTCTCGGGGACCAAGGTGGCCCGCGTCCTCGAGCGCGGACGGAGCGAGCGCGTCGACTCCGTGATCGAGGATCCGGAATCGGATCTCGGGTTGACTCGGGAGCTCGGGATGCTGACGGCGTTGTACGTGCCGCTGCGGCTTCGGACGGAATTGATCGGGCTCATCATCGCGGGCGACAAACTCGTCCCGAACCTGCGCTTCTCGAGCGAAGATCTCCGCCTCGCCGAGACATTCGCCTCGCGCGCGGCCGTTGCCGCCGACCAGGCGCGCCGGGTCGAGCGCGACGCCCTCCGGCGCGTCGTACAGGCGCAAGAGGAGGAGCGGCGCCGGCTCGCGCGCGAGCTTCACGACGAGACCGGGCAGGCGCTGGCGTCGATCCTGCTCGGCCTCAAGGCGCTCGAGGAGGCGGGCGACCTCGGGGAGGTCCGCGATGGGGTCGCCGCACTCCGCTCGCGCGTCGTCGAGACCCTGCAGGACGTGCGGCGCCTTGCGGTCGAGCTGCGTCCCGCCGCGCTCGACGACTTCGGGCTCAGGCCTGCGCTCGAGCGACTGGCGACGGGCTTCGCCGAGCAGACCGGCCTCAAGGTTGAGCTCGAGTCGCGGCTTGGCGATGATCGCCTCCCGCAGGACGTGGAAACCGTTCTTTACCGAATCGTTCAGGAGGCGTTGACGAACATCGTCAAGCACGCGAATGCCGGGCAAGTGAGCATCGTCGTCACGCAGCGGGCCGACTCGGTCGGCGCGATCGTCGAGGACGACGGACAGGGCTTCGACCCCGAGCGTGACACGGACGGCGGCATCGGGCTCATCGGGATGCGGGAGCGCGTTGCGCTCCTCGACGGATCGATGACGATCGAATCCGCAGAAGGCAAGGGCACGACGCTGGTCGTCGAGGTGCCGCTCCGGTGAGCATCCGGGTTCTCATCGTCGACGACCACGCCGTGGTCAGGGCCGGCCTGCGCCTGCTCCTCGACGCCGAGGAGGACATCGAGACGGTCGGGCGAGGCCGGCGATGCGCGCGAGGCGATCTTCGAGGCGCGAAGCGCGAAGCCGGACGTCGTCCTCATGGACGTCGTCCTGGGCGGCCAGAGCGGGATCGAGGTGACTCCCGAGCTCCTGCACGAGCAGCCGGACGCAAAGGTCCTGATCCTCTCCATGCAGGACGATCCCCACTACGTCCGCGAGGCTTTCGCAGCCGGAGCCTGCGGCTACGTGCTGAAGGAAGCGGCGGACGCCGAGCTGGTCTCCGCCGTGCGGGAAGTCGCCCGCGGTGGGAGCTACGTCAACCCGGCACTCGGCGCCCGCATGGCCGCGGCCGATGCCGCGGCGGCAGCGGCCGCCGAGTGAGGATCCTCTTTCGGATCGGGAGCGGGAGGTCCTGAGGCTCCTTGCTCTGGGCCACACGAACCAGGAGATCGCCCAGATGCTCTACATCTCCGTCCGCACAGCGGAGACGCATCGCGCGCACATCATGCGGAAGCTTGGGCTGGACACGCGCGCGGAGCTCGTCCGCTACGCGCTCGCCCAGGGCCTGCTCAACGAGTCCGGGGACTAGTCGCCGCTGCCCGGTGCCCGAATGCGCCGAACGCGAGATCGGCATGGTCGGCGAGGTACGGGGAGAGGTAGCGCGCGGCGATCTTGCCCGCCGGCCACCAAAGCGGTGATTTGTCGGCGGTCGAGGCGTACATGTGCCCGGCCCCGAGCTCGGCCCGCAGGAACTCGGCTCGTTTCCCGTCAGGAGGAGACCGCGAAGAACAGGGTCGAAGGGTGTAGGCTCGACGGATGCGCCGGCCGCCGCGGCGATCGCCGACGCCGCGGCATCCGCCATCTGAGCGGCGAGGCCTCCCTGCTTCACCGGGAAGCTCGTACCGTCGCCCGCTGCGTAGACATCGTCGAGGTCTTTGACCCGACAGACGGCATTCACGTGGACGAAGCCGGAGCCGTCGGCGGGAACGCCTCCGATCGGAATCCCGCGGAGACCTGGAAGCGCAATTGCACGCTCGGCCGGTATCGGGAGCGCCGGGGACCAGGTGAACGAGTCCCTCGTCGAACCTGTCGGCGTGCACTCCACTCAAGAGCTCGATGCCCTTGTCGGCGAGGAGACTGGCGACGACCTCTGACCCTCTGTGCCCGAAGACACCGAGCGGCGCCTCCTCGGGTGTGAGGAGGCGGATCTCCACCTCGATTTCCTCTTCTGCCAGTTTCGTCGCCGTCTGCAGCGCGAGCTCGTAGAGGGGCAGCGGCCAGGTCACGCGGCTCGGGACGACGAAGGCGAGCGTCTTGATGTCGCCGGAGAGGGCCTCGGCGAGGATTCTCGAGAACGCAGGCGAGTCCTGGCTTCCCCGATAGGTCAGTGCTCCCGGAACGGCGATGTACTGACGTGCGCCGGTTGCCAGGATCAGGGAGTCGTAGTGAAGCGGATCCCCGTGGCCCGTGGTCGCCCGGTGCTTGCCGGGGCGGAGACGGCGGCGAGGGAGCCCAGGCGATGCCGTGCGCCGCAGCCCGGTCGCGAGCGCGCGGATGTCGAAGCGCAGGGCTTCGACCCGTGTTCCGAAGGGCTCGGTGACGGCAAGCGGGCGGTAGTAGAAGTCTCGATCGGGTGCGAGGAGCTCGATGTCGACGCGGTCCTCCGCGAGGGTGCGGAGCGCGACCATCGCCTCCAGCGCGGCGACCCCGCCTCCTGCGATGAGAACGCGGTAACGGTCTTGACGGCCCGGCATGGTCGGCCTACTCGCCCCAGTCTTCGTCGCCGTTTTCCCGCTGCCAGCTGTAGGCCTCACGCGCGACGGTCGGGAAGCCGTCGATCAAGGGCTCCCAGTTGCCGAACGCGCTGACGTTCGAGGGATCCCGGACCACCGTGTGGAGGAGGTGGTCGAGTCGGCCCCCTTCGAACACGAAGACGACCTGGTTTCCCGAGAGGTAGACCGAGTGACTGTCGAACCCGAGCTTGTCGGGATCGAACGGGGGGCCACTTTCGATGAGTCGGTGGCGCGCTTCTCAGCGTCCGGCTTGAGCTTTGCGATCACTGCGATCCGCTGCATGACTGCTCCTTTCCTGTAACCAGAGCAATGTTCCGTTCCCGGCGCTCGAGCGGCATCCGCGTTGTCGCCGATCTCGCTACGGAGAACTACGCAAGCGTCAGAGGCCGGCGGTCGCCTGTTCCGGACCACGAGCACGGACGACTTCGCCTTGTGGGCGACCTGCTCGCTCACGCTTCTCAGGGCTGTCCAGGCCGTGGAGGCCTCTGCTCCCGACGACGACGAGGTCGGCATTGGCGCTTTCTGCCACGAGGGCGTCCACCGGGGGCCGGTGATCGAGGTTCGCCTCCGGCGCGTGTTCGCGGATCGGTTCGAGCAAGAGCTTCTCGCCGCCAGCTGCGGCGACGATCCGCAAAGTCGCGCCCGACCGGTTTGCGAGCTCCTTCGCGACGGCGAGTGCTTCGCGCGAGGCGTCCGAGCCGTCGAAGCCTGCGACGATCGAGCGCGGGAACGACTCGGGCTGCCCGCAGGGCCGAGCGATCAGCACAGCGCACGGAGCTTCGTGGAGCACGTACGTGGCGACGCTGCCGCCGATGATCCCTGCGGGGCGCCAACGGTCGTGCGTCCCGACGGCAACAAGGTCGGCGTGCTCTTCCTGTGCAGTGGCCGTGATCTCCCTCCAGGGAACGCCACGGAGGAGGCGCGTCTCCACGTGTTCGCCGGCAGCCACGCGCGCGACGTCGAGCGCCGCGAGCTGCTCCTCGCGTATGTCGCCGAGGACTTCGGGGGCCGCCCAGCCGGCGTAGAGGGCGGCGTTCAGGTTGAGCACATCCACCAGGAGCAGCTCGGCCTCGGGAAGCGCCAGGAACCGCGCCTGTCGAACGGCTTCGATTGTCTCGGGCGTTTCGTCCACCCCGCACAGGATTCGCGTGAACATGTGTCCTCCTCTCCTTGCTCGAAGACATCGTCACGCCGTGGGCGATGCGGGGCATCGTGGCCGCCTCGGATCCTCCGTGCGGCAAATCCGCAAGGTCTCGGTGAGCCGACCGATGCTCCGTAAGCGATCGGCGAGACCAAGGCGCAGATGCTGCCCGCCACGGTCTTTGGTCTCGCCGTCCTCGCAGGCGCTTTCATCGCGCTCGGAGCGATCTTCTTCAGCGACGTTGTCGCGGGTGGAGGCGCGCTGCCATACGGTGTCGTCCGGCTCCCGGCCGGACTCACGTTCTCGCTCCGGCTCATCCTGGTCGTTGTCGCGGCCTTCGTCGCGGCCGGCTTCGAGCACAGCGTCGCAAACATGTACTTCATCCCGTTCGGGCTGTCCTGAAGCAGGACACGGACTGGATCGCCTCGACACCGGGTTTGCCCGACACCTCTGCTCTCACCTGGCAGGCTTTTCTCCTCGACAACCTTCTCCCGGTGACGATCGGGAACGTCATCGGAGGCTCGATTCTCGTCGGCGCGGTCTACTGGTTCGTCTAGTTGGGGCCCTCGATCGCGCGGGCCTGGAGCTACCAGGTCTTCAGCCGCTGTGGCCGGTCGGCGCGGCGTACTCGCACGCGGGCGTCGACAGCGACACAGCGGTCGGCGAGGCCGACGACCGGATTGAGGTCGAGCTCGGCGACCTCGGGCAGATCCTCCCCGAGTCGCGAAAGGCGGTGGAGCAGGTCGGTCAGCGTGCCGATGTCGGCGGCCGGCCGCCCCCGAAACCCTGCCACGAGCTTTCCGGCCTTCCCCGCGGTGACGAGCTCTTCGGCATCGACGTCGGTCAGAGGGGCGATTCGGAAGCCGGCGTCGCCGATCAGCTCCGCGTAGACGCCACCGGGACCGAAAGCCACGAGCGGCCCGAAGACGGGGTCCTGGACGATTCCGGCCAGGAGCTCGACGCCGTCCGAGATCATCGGCTGGACGAGCACCGCGCCGCCGATCCGGCTCGCCGCCGAGGCAACGGCCTCCTCGTCGCGGAGATCCAGGGCGACGCCTCCCGTCTCGGTCTTGTGCGCGCCGGGCACGGCGCTCTTGACCACTGCGGGGAACCCCAGCTCGTGTGCGGCCTCGGCGGCTGCCTCGGGGCCGTCCGCGACCCGCTCGGGGACGATGGGGATTCCGTAGGACTGGAGCAGCTCGCGAACGTCCGGCGCCGCGAGCCAGGCATCCTCCTCGCTCGCCAGGGCTGCTCTGACGACGGCTTCTGCACCGGCGCGGTCGATGGCGGCGACCTGCGGCACGGTGCCTGCGGGCCGGCGCAGCCACTCGGCGCGCTCAGCGACCCGGCCCAGCGCCTGGGCGGCAGACTCCGGGTACGGGAAGGATCCGGGCTGCGCCTCCGCGGCGAGGACCACCGGGACGACCGGCTTCTCCGCGCCGGCTCGCACGTTTGCGATGCTCGCCGCGACGTCGGCCGCCGCCACCTCGGCTGCGGGCACGAAGAGGACGATGGCTGCGTCGACGTCGTCGTCGGCGACGATCGGAGGAAGGGCGCTGGCGTACGTCTCGGCGGTCGCCGAGCCGAGCAGATCGACCGGGTTGGAGAGGGAGGCCTCGGCGGGGACCAGGGGGGCGAGGAGTTCCCGGGTCTCGGCGCCCAGGTTCACGAGCTCGAGCCCGGCCGCCTCGCACGCGTCGGCGCAGAGAATCCCGAGGCCGCCGGCATTGGTCACGATGGCGACCCGTCGTCCTCTGGGCAAGGGCTGGGTCGACAGGATCGCGGCGACATCGACCAATTCCTCGACCGTGGTCGCTCGGATGACGCCGGCCTGCCTGAAGAGCGCTGCGACCGCCACCTCCGACCCTGCGAGGGCGGCGGTGTGCGAGCTCGCCGCCTTGGCGCCCCCGCGCGAGACCCCGCTCTTCATCGCGAGAATGGGTTTTCGCCGCGAGATCCTGCGCGCCAGCCGTCCGAACTTTCGCGGGTTGCCGAACGACTCGAGATAGAGGAGGACGACATCGGTGGCCGGGTCCTCCTCCCAGAACTCGAGGAGGTCGTTCGAGGACACGTCCGCCTTGTTGCCGATCGAGACGAACGCGGAGAATCCGAGCCCTCGGGCCTCGCTCCGTTCGAGCAGCGCCAGCCCGAGAGCACCGCTCTGCGAGGAGAAGGCAATCCGTCCCGGTGGGAAGGCCCTCGGCGCGAACGTGGCGTTCAGCCTCGGGCCGGCGGCAGCGACTCCGAGGCAGTTCGGGCCGATGAGGCGCGCACCGTGCGCGCGGACGTGCTCGAGGAGGCGCGCCTCGCGCGCCGCTCCTTCGGACCCGACCTCGGCAAACCCGGCGGAGATGACGCAGAGCGCCCGCACGCCTTTCGCCAGCGCGTCCTCCACTGCCTCGAGCACGTGCTCGCCCGGCAGACAGAAAACCGCCATGTCGACATCGCCGGAAACCTCGGCCAGTGACGTGTAACCGGCCACGCCTGCCACGTCTTCGCCACGGCGATTCACCGGGTAGGCGTCGCCGGTGAAGCCGCCCTCGACGATGTTGCGGAAGACAAGGCCGCCGATCGTCCCTGCCCGCGGAGAGGCGCCGTAGACCGCGACTCCACGAGGCGAGAAGAAGGGGCCGAGCGATGCGACGACGCCGAGATGGTCCCGCGAGTCGACGGTCTCCCGGTAGGACTCCGTCGGCGCGATCGGGAAGACGACCTCGACGACTCCTCCGTCGAGCTCGCGTGTGACCGCGAATCCGACGTGCTCGAAAACGCGGAGCATGCTCAGGTTGGCGGGAAGCACCTCCGCGACGAAGCGCTCGATTCCCGCCTCGGCGGCGAGACCCGCGAGCTGCTCGACGAGACGTGTGCCGATCCCGTGGCCCTGGACCTCGTCGTCGACCGCAAACGCGGCCTCGGCGCGGCTGCGGTCGCGGAGGCGCGACCAGGTTCCGAGCGCGACGATCCGTTCGCCCGCCTCGCTCGCTAGCGTTCCGACAAGCGCGCCACGCTCATCCCAGTCCGGGTCGAGGAAGGGCTCCACGAGCCTCGGGCCGACAGGCGGCAGTCCGTGGAAACGGAAGTAGCGGCTCTCGGGAGTCAGCCGTTCGACGAACGCCACGAGCGCGGCGGCATCGTCCCTCGTCGCGGCGCGAAGCCGCAGCGTCGTCCCCTCTGGGAGGATCACGTCTCGGACGACGCTCGTCTCGGACGGCATGCGGAAAGCCTCTCACAGCGGGGGCCCACCGCGACACGGCCGACCCGGAATCAGGGATTTCCCCGATCAGGTCCGTGGACTTCGCCGGATTCGAGCGAGGGCCGCCGCCGCGAGGATGAACGCATGTCCCGGTCAGGCCGACGTCGCCGCGCCTTCTTCGCGATGGGGATGGGAATCGCAATCGGTGCGGCTCTCATCGCCACGAGCATTTTGAGTTCGCGGTCCGGCGCGACCTCGGAGCCGTCGACGGTGCCGACGGAGACCCTCGCGCTATCCGGTGCCGCGGGCGTCCCGAAGATGCTGGAGGGCATCCCGCAAGACGGCACCGCGGTGGGGCGGGAGGATGCCCCGGTGACGCTCGTCGAATATGCGGATCTTCAGTGTCCGTATTGCGCCCAGTGGGCCGTAGGCACGCTTCCCACGCTCCTCGAGGACTACGTGCGCGCAGGCAAGCTTCGCATCGAGTTCCGAGGCCTTGCCTTCATCGGGCCCGACTCGGAGACCGCGCTGCGAACAGCGGTCGCCGCCGGGCGCCAGGACAAGCTCTGGGAGGCCGTCGAGCTTCTGTACGCGAACCAGGGCGAGGAGAACTCGGGCTGGGTGACGGAGGACTTCCTTGCTCGGATGACCGCGACCATTCCGGGTCTTCAGGCCCGCCGGCTCGCGGCGGACCGGCACTCGGCAGCGGTCGACACGGAAATCGCGAAGGCCCAGGCCCAGGCTCAGGCAGCGAATGTGCGTGGGACTCCCGCGTTCGGCATCGGCCGAACCGGGCGTGGCCTGCGGCTGCTGGAGGTGACGTCGCTCGAGCCGGGCCAATTCCGTGCAGCGATCGAGGCGATCCTCGCAGAATGACCGACCGGAGGCTCGTCAAAGCAACTGCCGCCCTCGCCTTGATCGGGGTGGGGATCACGGCGTACCTCACATACGCGCACCTCGCCGACAGGTCGATCGTCTGCCCGACCGACGGGTGCGAGACCATCCGCAGGTCGTCCTATGCCCTTTTCGGAGGTGTCCCGGTCGCTCTGCTGGGCCTCGGCGCCTATCTGTTCATATTCGGAGGGCTGTTCATGCCTCGGGACTACGCTCGGCCCACGGTCTTTGCGACTGCGCTCGCCGGCTTCGCGTTCAGCACCTATCTGCTCGCTGTCCAGGCGATCGAGATCGGCGCCTTCTGCACCTGGTGTCTCGCGAGTGACGTCGTTCTGACGGCGATCGCGGCCCTCTCCGCCCTGGCGCTCTGGACCTGGCAAGCTGAGCCGGGCGGGAATGGTGGATATCGCCGATAAGAAGACCAGCGGAACCGCTGGTCCGCTCGCCGACGACGAGCTCGAGCTTCTCGACGCGTACTGGCGTGCGGCGAATTACCTCTCCGTCGGGCAGATCTATCTGCTCGCGAACGCGCTCCTTCGCGAACCTCTCGCGCCTGAGCACATCAAGCCGCGGCTCCTCGGCCATTGGGGGACGACGCCTGGGCTCAACTTCATCTACGCGCATATGAATCGAGCGATCCGGGCGCGCGACCTCGACGCGATCTACATCGCCGGACCAGGGCACGGTGGCCCGGGCATGGTCGCGAACGCGTACCTCGAGGGCACGTATTCGGAGGTCTACTCGCACGTGTCTCGGGACGAGGCCGGCCTCGAAGCGCTTTTCCGCCAGTTCTCGTTCCCGGGAGGCATTCCCAGCCACGTGGCACCCGAGACGCCTGGGTCGATCCACGAGGGCGGCGAGCTCGGCTATTCGCTCGCTCATGCGTTCGGCGCGGTCCTGGACAACCCGGACCTCGTTGCGGTCTGCGTCGTCGGCGACGGCGAGGCGGAGACCGGTCCTCTGGCCACGAGCTGGCACTCCAACAAGTTCCTCAACCCGCGCACCGACGGCGCCGTGCTTCCGGTCCTCCACCTGAACGGGTACAAGATCGCCAATCCCACCGTGCTCGCCCGCATCCCCGAGGAGGAGCTCGTCGCGCTCTTCCGCGGATACGGGTACGAGCCGCTCCTCGTCACCGGCGGGTTCGACGGCGAGCCTCCCAGCCGGTGCACCAGCGGTTCGCGTCCGCCCTGGACGAGGCCCTCGACGGGATCCGGGCGATTCAGCGCGCGGCGCGCGAGCAGGAAGATGGCGCACGCCGGCGCTGGCCCATGATCGTCCTGCGGACGCCGAAGGGCTGGACGGGCCCGAGTGAGGTCGACGGCCTCCCGGTCGAGGGGACGTGGCGCTCGCACCAGGTTCCTCTGGCCGAGGTGAGAACGAACGCCGACCATCTCCGCCAGCTCGAGGCAGTGGCTCAAGAGCTACGCGCCGGAGGAGCTCTTCGACGCACGAGGGCTCGCTGGTGCCGGAGCTCGCCGCTCTGCCCCCGAACGGTGAGCGGCGGATGAGCGCCAACCCCACGCGAACGGCGGCGCGCTGCTTCGCGACCTCAGGCTGCCCGACTTCCGCGACTACGCGGTCGAGGTGGCGAAGCCGGGAACGACGACGAGCGAGGCGACGCGCGTCCTGGGCGGCTTCTTGCGCGACGTCGTGAAGGAAAACCCCGACAACTTCCGCCTCTTCGGGCCTGACGAGACCGCGTCGAACCGGCTCGCAGACGTCTTCGAGGCGACGGAACGTGCCTGGGACGCAGAGATCGAGCCGACCGACGATCACCTCGGGCCCGACGGACGGGTCGTCGAAGTCCTGTCCGAGCATCTCTGCCAGGGATGGCTCGAGGGCTATCTCCTGACCGGCCGCCACGGTCTCTTCAACTGCTACGAGGCGTTCATCCACATCGTCGACTCGATGTTCAACCAGCACGCGAAGTGGCTGAAGGTGACCGCGGGATTCCGTGGCGGCGCCCCATCGCGTCCCTCAACTATCTCCTCACGTCGCACGTCTGGCGCCAGGATCACAACGGCTTCTCCCACCAGGATCCCGGCTTCATCGACCACGTCGTGAACAAGAAGGCCGAGATCATCCGCGTCTACCTGCCGCCGGACGCGAACACGCTCCTCTCCGTCATGGACCATTGCCTGCGGAGCCGCGACTACGTGAACGTCGTCGTCGCCGGCAAGCAGCCCGCGCTGAACTACCTCGCCATGGACGACGCGGTCGTGCATGCACGCGCGAGGCATCGGGATCTGGGAGTGGGCATCGAACGACGACGGCGCCGACCCGGACATCGTCATGGCGTGTTGCGGCGACGTGCCCACCCTCGAGACGCTCGCAGCAGTCGACCTTCTACGGCAGCACCTGTCCCGACCTTCGCATTCGCGTCGTCAACGTGATCGATCTGATGCGGCTGCAGCCCGACACCGAGCATCCCCATGGCCTCTCGGACTCGGACTTCGACGCGCTCTTCACCATGGACAAGCCCGTCGTCTTCGCCTACCACGGGTATCCCTGGCTGATTCACCGGCTGACGTACCGGCGCACGAACCACCGCAACATCCACGTGCGGGGCTACAAGGAAGAGGGGACGACGACGACGCCCTTCGACATGGTCATGCTGAACGACCTCGACCGCTTCCATCTCGTGATGGACGCGATCGAACGGCTGCCCGATCTCCCCGGCGGTGGCCGCATCCGGCAGGAGATGGCCGATGCCCGGATGCGCGCCCGCGCGTGGACGCGCGAGCACGGCGAGGATCAGCCCGAGATCAGCGACTGGACCTGGCCTTACTGACCGGTGGGCTCGGGTCCTCGTCGTCAACGCCGGCTCGACGAGCCTGAAGTTGCGCGTCGTCAGCCGAGAACGGGGAGGCCCATGACGTCCCCTCGCTCGAGCAGGCCGGCAAGGATGAGCTCGACGCCGTAGCCCACCGCGTCGTCCACGGCGGGCCGCGGCTTCGGAAGCCGGTGCTGATCGACGAGGAGATTCGCCGTGAGATTCTCGACCTCGAGCCGCTCGCCCCACTCCACAACGCGCCTGCGCTTCGGGCGATCGCCGAGGCTGAAGAAGCTTTCCCGGACCTCCCTCACGTCGCTGTCTTCGACACGGGCTTCCACGAGACGATTCCGGAGGAGGCGTCCGTCTACGCGATCCCGGCTCAGTGGCGCGAGGAGTTCGGAGTGCGCCGCTACGGCTTTCACGGTCTCTCCGTCGAGTGGAGTGTCGAGCGCGCCTCGGCGCTCCTCGGTCGCACCGGGCTTCGGATCGTCGTCTGTCACCTCGGCGGGGGCTGCTCCGTCACCGCGGTCGCAGACGGCCGGTCGGTGGACACGACGATGGGGTTCAGCCCGCTCGAGGGTGTCCCGATGAACACGCGCTCGGGTCGATCGATCCCGGCGCGATGCTGTACTTGCTGCGGGAGAGCGGCGTCGGGGTCGACGCGCTCGACCACGCTCTCAACTTCGACTCCGGCATCGAGGGGCTCGGCGGTGGAGCTCGGGGGACTCGCGAGCTCGAGAACGCAGCGGAGGCCGGCGATGCGGCTGCGGGGTTGGCGTACGCGGTTTTCGAGCATCGGGTCGCGGGGGCGGTCGCGGCGATGGCGGCAGCTGCGGGCGGGATCGACGCTCTCGTCTTCACGGCCGGGATCGGCGAAGGCTCGGCCCGCGTCCGCGAGCACGTTTGCCGCCGGCTCGCTTTTCTCGGCGTCGACCTCGATCGGAGAGCGAACGGCGGAGAGGTCCTGGATCGTGATATCGCAACGGACGATTCCGCGGTGCGCGTGCTGGTCGTCCACGCTCGCGAGGACCTCGTCGCGGCCCGAGCGGCGCGGAACGTGCTGCGGGAAACCCGTAAGAGCTCTTAGGGAGCGCCCGCAGCGAGGTCGGTGCGACCCCGGATGGCGGTGAATCGGGTCTGCGCGACGCTTGGGACATCACCGATCAGCGTCCGCGAGTGGCGCGGAGGACGGGAAGGAGAAAGAAATGACCAAGAGGAAGATTCTCGAATACGGCGGAATCGCCGCGGGCGTGGTCATGATCGCGATCGGCATCGTGTCGCTCGTGCTCGCAATCAACGGCCGTAACGAGGTTCGCTCGAGCCTGAAGCAGGAGGCGATCGTCGGTTCCCCCGACATGACTCCTGACGCGATCGCCACGGAGGCCAAGGAAGCCGGCCTGCCGGCGAGCATCAAGCTCCCGACCTGCAGCGTCGCCGACCAGGCGATCGACACCGGCGACGAGGCGAAGTGCTTCGCCCAGTACATGCGCATTCATGCTCTCGAGAGCACCGGCGGTCTCACGTACGCCGAGATGGGCAGGTTCCAGGCCGCCGCAAGCCCCGACGATCCCGCTGGGACGAACGACGAGGCGGCAGCAGCCAAGGACGACAACGGTCAGCCGATCTCGAACGGCGCCCGGAACGTCTGGGTGACCGAGACGGCGCTTTCGACCGCGCTGAACGTGTCCTTCCTCGCCGAGAACATCGCACTCTTCGGCGTCGTCGTCGGAATCTCGCTCCTGCTCGCAGGGATCGGATTCCTGATCCTCGCCCTGGGCGGCGCGCTCCGGCGCGTCACGGCCGAGGTGAAGGCTCCCGCAGCGACTCCGGCAGTGGCGATGAAGTAAGCCGAGCCGAGTCATCTTCTCGAACGGAGGGCCCGCATCGCGGGCCCTCCGCGCTAGTCGACGGAGGTCAGGCGGGGGCGGTGCCCCGGGGCCAGGACGTAGCCGCCGCTGTCCCGGATCTCCTCGTAGCGCGCGAGCTGCAGGACGACCTGGTCGACGCAGAAGTCGTCCGCGCACTCACACAGGAAGGACAGGATCTCCTCGTCGCGGCTGGCCAGGGAGGCGACGCGCTCGTTGACGTCGCGAAGAAGCTCCCTGGAGAGCGTCCTGCGATCCGATTGAGAGGTCATCTCTTCTCTGGAGACCATACTCCTCTGCGGCCGGGGAGTTCACCTGCGCGGTCCGTACCTCAATCCGGCCCTCCCCGTCTTCCGTAGGTCCGTTCGATGGATTCCGTTCTCCCGGCGGGCGACGCACACGCGTTCTGGCTGCGCGCGCCCGGCTGCGGCGAGATCCGGCCGGTAGCGCTTCCCGAGCCTGGGCGGGACGACGTGATGGTGCGCACCTTGCGCTCCGGCGTCAGCCGTGGCACCGAGACGTTGGTGTTCCGCGGCGGCGTGCCGCCGAGCCAGTACACCGCGATGCGGGCCCCTTTCCAGGAGGGAGACTTCCCGGGGCCCGTCAAGTACGGCTACCTCAACGTCGGCGTGGTCGAGCAGGGCCCGCCCGACCTGCACGGCCGGACGGTCTTCTGTCTCTATCCGCACCAGACCGCCTATGTGGTTCCGGCCGGCGCCGTGACCGTCGTGCCCGAGGACGTGCCACCCGCGCGAGCCGTGCTCGCCGGTGTCGTCGAGACCGCCGTCAACGCGCTGTGGGACGCCGCGCCACTTGTGGGCGACCGGGTCGCGGTCGTCGGCGCCGGGATGGTCGGCTGCTGCGTCGCCCGTCTGCTGAGCCGGTTTCCGGCGGTGCAGGTCACGCTTGTAGACGTCGTTGCCGGGCGAGCCGATGTGGCGGGCGCGCTCGGCGTCGACTTCGCGACGCCTGCCGAGGCCGTAGGCGATCGCGACCTGGTCGTGCACACCAGCGCGACGTCCGCGGGGCTCCAGCGCTCGCTCGACCTGCTCGGCCCCGAGGGCACGGTCATCGACCTCAGCTGGTACGGCGACACCGAGGTTCGGCTGTCGCTCGGGGGCGCGTTCCACTCGCGACGGCTCGGCCTCCGAGCCAGCCAGGTCGGCACGATCTCTCCGGCTCGAAGCGGAAGCCGCACGACGGCGGACCGCCTGGCACTCGCGCTCGACCTGTTGCGCGACCCTGCCTTTGACGTTCTCGTGACGGGGGAGTCCCAGTTCGGCGAGCTACCGGACGTCATGGCCCGGCTCGCCGTCGGGAGCCTCCCGGCGCTCTGTCACACCATCACCTACGGCGAGGGGTAGACGGTGTTCAGCGTGACCGTCCGCGACCACATGATGGTCGCCCACAGTCTCCGCGGCGAGGTGTTCGGGCCCGCGCAGCAGCTGCACGGCGCGACGTACGTGGTCGATGCGACCTTCCGGCGCCGCGATCTCGACGCTGACGGCATCGTGGTGGACATCGGCCGAGCGACCGAGGAGCTCCGCGCCGTCCTGGCCGACTTCAATCACAAGAACCTCGACGAGGAGCCGGCGTTCGCAGGCATGAACACCTCGACGGAGGCGCTCGCGCAGGTGATCGCGGACCGACTCGCGGAGAGGGCCCGAGGGGGCGCCCTCGGAGACGCCGGCCGGGAGCTGGACGCGCTGGCGGTGACGCTGCACGAGTCGCATGTGGCATCGGCCGGATACGAGCGAGCGCTGTGACCGGAGTGCACGTCGTCGTACCGGACGGCATCGACGATCCGGCTAGGCCGAGCGGAGGCAACGCTTACGACCGCCGGATCTGCCGCGCGCTCGCCGAGGTCGGCTGGCCGGTGCACGTCCACGCCGTGCCGGGCTCCTGGCCTCGACCCGACGCAGCGGCGTACGCGACGCTCGCCGGCGTCGTCCAGGAGATCCCCGACGGCGCCGTCACGCTGCTCGACGGGCTCGTCGCCTCGACGGCTCCGGAGGTACTGGTGCCCCAGGCGAACCGGCTGCGCCTCGTCCCGCTCGTGCACATGCCGCTGGGCCGGGACGCGGCAGACAACGACACCCGCAAGCGCGAGGGCGCAGTCCTCTCGGTCGCAACGTCCGTGGTCACGACGAGCGCATGGAGCAGGCGAACGCTGCTGGAGCTGTACTCGTTGCCCGGTGATCGCGTGCATGTCGCCGAGCCCGGGGTCGACGCCGCTCCTCTCTCCTCGGGGACGAAGACTGCAGGGGCGCTGCTCTGCGTTGCGGCGGTGATCCCCGGCAAGGGGCACGACGTGCTGCTCGCTGCGCTCGCGACGATGACGGACCTTTCCTGGGACTGCGTGTGCGTGGGCAGCACGGACCGCGAGCCTGCGTTCGCCGAGGGCCTCAGGCGCCGGCTCTCGGACGATGGGCTCGAGGACCGCGTGCGCTTCGCGGGGCCGCGCACGGGAGCGGATCTCGATCGAAGCTACGAAGCTGCCGACCTGCTGGTGCTGCCTTCGCGGGGCGAGACCTACGGCATGGTGGTCACCGAGGCGCTGGCTCGCGGCCTGCCGGTCGTCGCAGCCGATGTCGGCGGAGTCTCGGAGACCCTCGGTCACGGATCGGGTGGGGTCCGGCCCGGGCTGCTCGTTCCCCCCGACGACCCTGCTGCGCTCGCCGCAGCCCTGCGAACCTGGCTCGGCGACGCCGAGGTGCGGCTCTCTTGGCGCCGCGCCGCGCGCGAGCGGCGCGCGTCGCTCTCCGGGTGGTCGACCACGACCGCCGTTCTGGCCGGCGTACTGGCGGAGGCGGCGCGATGATCGCCGAGCGCACTCGAGTCAGCGGCGCGTGGCTCGACCTCCGCGAGCCTGCCGACGCTGCGGCGCGCGACCCTGAGCTCGTCCAGCACCTCCGGCGGCATCTTCCGTCGACGGACTGCCTGGTGATCCACGACCTCGGCTGCGGCACAGGGTCGATGGGCCGCTGGCTCGCTCCGCTCCTGCCAGGGCCGCAGCACTGGATTCTTCACGACCGGGACGAGGGCCTGTTGGACGTCGCGGCGGCCGACCTTCCCGGCCCGGCCGCCGACGGCGCTCCCGTCTCCGTCGAGACGCGGGCATCCGACGTCACCCAGCTGCGGCCGGGCGATCTCGCGGACGCGAGCCTTGTCACCGCCTCGGCGCTCCTCGACCTGCTGACGCGGGACGAGCTGGACGGGCTGGTCGACGTCTGCACGAACGCGGGATGCCCGGTCCTCCTGAGCCTCTCCGTCGTCGGTCGCGTCGACCTCGTCCCGGCGGATCCGCTGGACTCGCGCGTGGCGGCCGCGTTCGACGCCCACCAGCGCCGGATGACCGAGCGCGGCCGCCTGCTCGGCCCGGATGCCGCCGCCGCCGCCGTCGAGGGGTTTCGTCGGCGTGGGCGCCGAGGTGCTCGTCCGGCCGACCCCGTGGCGGCTCGGCGCCGCCGAGGCCGACCTGGCTGCGGAGTGGCTCACCGGTTGGGTCGGCGCCGCGTGCGAGCAGGTCTGCCGACCTCGCTTCCGAGACCGGCTCGTATGCACGTCGGCGCCTGGCAGAGGCGCGAGCGGGTGAGCTCGCTGTGAGCGTGGGCCACGCCGACCTGCTGGTGCTGCCGTGACGAGCGGTACCTCCTCGTGGAGATGGGCGCGGCCCGTGGTCGCCGTCGGGACGCTCGCTGTCGTCGTCTGGTACCTGGGCATCGGCCCGTTTCTCGACGGCGTCGCGCGCGGTCGACGGCGCGCGCGCTTGTGGCGGCGAGCGGGGATCGGCGCTGCTCACCACCGTCTGCTGTGCGTGGCGGTGGACGATCGTGGCCCGCGGCCTCGGCGTTCGTCTGTCGCTGCCCGACTGCCGTCGCGGCGTACTACCGGTCGGTGTTCCTCAACCTCACGCTCCCCGGCGGCGTCGTCGGCGACGTTCACCGCGGCGTCAGCCACGGCCGCGACGTGCGCGACGTCGGCCGCGGCTCTGCGGGCCGTCGCCTGGGAGCGCACCGCCGGGCAGTTCGTGCAGGCCGTGCTGACGGTCGTCGTCCTGCTGGCGCTGCCGTCGCCGGTGCGCTCGTCGATGCCGCTGGTGGTCGCGGTGCTCGTAGCCGTGGCGATCGCCGTCGCGCTCGTCGGCCGGGCGCGACCGGCTGATGGGCGCTCGCGGTGGGCGCGGGTGCGGCGCGCGGTCGCCGGCGACGTCCGCGGCGGGCTGCTGGCCCGAAGGGCGTGGCCGGCGATCGTGCTCGCGTCCGCGCTGGTCGTCGTGGGCCACGCGATCACGTTCGTGGTCGCCGCGCGGACCGCGGGCGCCGACGCGCCGCTCTCCGAGCTGCTGCCGCTGGCGCTGCTCGCCATGCTGGCCATGGTGCTCCCGAGCGTCGCCGGCTGGGGGCCGCGCGAGGGCGCGACGGCGTGGGCGTTCGCCGCGGCCGGCCTGGGCGCGGATCTGGGCGTCGCCACCGCCGTCGTCTACGGCGTCATGGTGCTCGTCGCCAGCCTGCCCGGTGCGCTCGTGCTCGTCGCAGCGGTGGCTCCGCGCCGGGCCGTGCGCCCGCCGGGCCGGTCGGTCGTCGCGAGACCGGAGGGAGCCGCGGATGCGCTGACCGCCCGTACACCCTGCTTTCCTGCAGCGTCTCGATCGACGGCTACATCGCGAGCGCGGCGTCGCGGCTGCTGCTGTCGAACGAGGCCGACTTCGACCGGGTCGACGCCGTTCGCGCCTCCTGCGACGCGATCCTGGTCGGCGCGGCGACGGTGCGGAACGACAACCCGCGGCTCGCTCGTGCGCTCGCCAGGCGCGCCGCGACGACCGCACTGCCCGTGGGCTCGCGCCGTCGCCGATGAAGGTGACGGTGACCCGCGGGCGGAGCTCGACGCGCGCGCCGACTTCTTCACCGCCGGCGAGGCGGAGAAGCTCGTCTACTGCGCGAGGCCGCGGGTGGGCGACGCCCGCGAGCGGCTGGGGCCGGTCGCGACCGTCGTCGACGCCGGCGACACCGTGGAGATGTGCGGTCTGAGCAACGACCTTGCGGCACGCGGGGTGGAGCGGCTGATGGTCGAGGGCGGCGGGACCGTGCACACGCAGTTCCTGACCGACGATCTCGTCGACGAGCTGCAGCTCGTCGTCGCCCCGGTGTTCGTCGGCGACTCGCACGCTCCGAGGTTCGTGCGCGACGGCTGCTTCCCCTGGAATCCGGCCCGGCGCGCGACGCTCGCCGAAGTCCGCCAGATCGGCGACGTGGTGCTGCTGCGCTACGCCCTCTCGTCCCGGTTCGAGGACGACTGAGGAGCGGGACGGATGCTGATGCGAGTGCCCACCGCGACGATCCGCACGCAGGTCTCCGTGCCGCTGCGATTGGCCGACGGCTATGTCACGGAGGCACGGGTCTTCAGCTTCGACGGTCTCGTAGACGGCCGGGAGCATCTGACCTTCGGGCTGGGCGACCTGGCCGCCGATCGTCCGCCGGGCGGTTACGAGCGGATCCCGCTGGTCCGGCCGCACAGCGAGTGCCTCACCGGCGACGTATTCGGCAGCCAGCGCTGCGACTGCGGGCCGCAGCTGCGCGAAGCCGTCGAGCGGATCGCCGACGTCGGGCGGTTTTCTGCTCTACCTCCGACAGGAGGGACGCGGCATCGGCCTGTACGCCAAGCTCGAGGCGTACGCGCTGCAGGACATGGGACTGGACACCTACGAAGCGAACCTCGCGCTGGGCCACCGCGAGGACGAGCGCAGCTACGTCGCCGCGGCTCAGATGCTGCACGCGCTCGGGGTGTCGCGAGGTCGCCCTGCTCAGCAACAACCCGGACAAGGCCCGGCAGCTCCGCCGGTGCGGGGTGAGCGTCGCCGCGCAGGTGCCGACAGGCGTGCACCTGTCCGCTGCGAACGGCCGCTACCTGGCGGCGAAGGCCCGGAGGGGCGCGCACACGTTCGACATCGGGCTGTCCGTCAGCCGGGTGAGAGCCGCACGCTCGGGCTATCTCGCCGCTGGTTGCGTGCCGAATGCGGTGAGGAAGCGGTCGCGGAAGTCGCTCATCGGCCAGACGGGCGCTTGCGGGCCCGGCCGCAGGCCATCCTCCCAGCCCCACCCGGCGATCTTGTCCAGCACCGCCGGGTCGTGCGCGATGACCGAGACCGGCACGTCGTGACTCAGCTCCGGGTGCAGACCGGTGACGATCGTCGAGGGCTGGTGATCACCGAGGACGACGAGCACGAGGTCGTCGTTGCCGTAGCGCTGCACGAAGGAGAAGAGTGCGTTCAAGGAGTACTCGACGGACTTTCCGTACGCCCCGCGAACGCGGTCGTGGTCGCTCCAGAGCGTGGCCGTCGAGACCTGGTCGACCGGCATGCTGTTGAAGACCGAGCCGTTGCCGACGTCGTCCCAGTCGATCAGCTCGGGGATGCGCGTCCACGGCGCATGGCTCGACACCATGTCGACTTCCGCGAAGACGGGGCGGCGGTCGCGCTTGGCAAGCTCGAGGCGTTGCAGAGCCAGGAGGACGTACTGGTCGGGCATGGGGGCGTAGGCGAACGTCGGGCCGAGATATCCGAGGTTGCGCTGGTCGTAGACCTTGTCGTAGCCGTAGAAGAGTCCGCTGCGGCCAGTCCCGGTTGTTGGCCGGCACGTCGTCGACGGTCCGCCAACCCGCCCGCTTGAACGCCTGGCTGAGCGTGAACCGGTTCGCTCGCGACGAGCTGGTCGTAGCGCCATTGTCTGTTGACCCAGACCCCCGAATGGAGAGTGGAGTGCGCCAGCCAGCTGGCGCCGCCGAACGTGGGCGACGTGAGGAATGCGCTCCGTGCGTGGAAGCCGGCGGCCCCCAGTCGCTCCGCCCCGTCGGCGAGAGCCGCATCGACGTGCGGCGAGACAACGGAATCCTGGAGCCCGACTACTCCATAGCTTTCGACGAACGCGACGATGACGTCCTTGCCGCGCAGGCCGGTGAGCAGCTGGTCGCCAGGGGTGTCACGGAATCGGTCACGTTGGAGCTCGTCCGCGAAGACCGCGCGATCTCTGATGCCGGCGCGCACCGCGCGTACCTCGTCCACCGCGAGGGTGGCGGCGCTCGCCGAGGCAAACGGCACGCCGGAGACGAGCTGCGCCCCGAACGCCCAGCAAAGGACCCAGACGGCGCTGAGCGCCGTGATGGCACGGAGAGACCAGCGGCGGTGGCCGGCCGCGACCCGGGTCAGGCGAAGCACCGCCAGGGTCGTGAGGACGAGTACGCCGACGATGAGCATGGCCGCGCCGGCCACGACGAGGTCGGCGTCCCTCGATCCGACCGAGTCGCGCAGCGTCTCGATGCCGATCCCGGTGTACCGCCAGTCGGCAACGGGATCGAAAGGCCTGTCGAAGGTCGCGTAGACGCCCATGTCGAGGACCTTCACGATCACCAGCAGCCCGAGAATCGGTCCGACGATCCAGGCGAGTACGCGACGACCCTTGGCGGGCAGGGCGAGGGCCAGCGCGAGAACGGCGATCGCCTTCGAGCGGGAGTCTCAGGAACGTACTGGGCGTGAGACGAGCCGGATGGTCAGGAGCGACGAGGGCGACCCACACGAACAGCAGAGCGACGATCGTGAGCGCCGCGGCGATGCTCGCCCGCACGCGTCTTCGGCCAGCGGCGTCTCGGCGCAGTCGCCGCCGAATCGCCCGGCTCGCGTGTCGGTGACTCCAGAGCCACCACGTGTCGCGGCCGAACGACTCGCAGAGCAGGGCAAGCGCGGCCAGCATGGCAGCCTGGGCCAGAGCGGGAGGCACGGCATCTGCGGCCGCAACCGTCAAGACGATCCCCTGAGTCGCAGCGACGACCTTGCGCCAGTAGCGGGGCGGCAGCGGCGCCCGCATCCACGGCCAGATCCACCCGGCCGCGAAGAACGCATAGCGCGCCAAGCCGATCGCGAGGACCCAGAGCGCCGGTCGAGCGGGCGACGTACACGCTGAGGACGAGGATCAGGAAGGCATCGATCTCACCGTCGAACTGCGCGCCCAGCTTCGACGCGGTCTTGCTGCGCCGCGCGACCCATCCGTCGACCGCGTCCAGCACGAGCGCGAAGGCCGAGAGCGTCACCAGCGCCGTGACCTGCTGCGGGTTCCCGGAAGGAATCGGCGACCAGCGCCGCAACTCCGACGGCGAGCGTCGCCCGAGCAAGGGTCACCCAATTCGCCGGCCCCAGGCGATCGGTGCGGTACCGGCGAACGCCGCGGGCCAGTGCCACATTCATGATGGCGGCGCATGCGATTCCGACCGCCCAGCCGGCTGCGCTGAGGCCGATCGTCGCCGCGAGGGCGGCGACCATCGCTACCTGGGCGACGATGCCGGTCGCCAGGAAAGTCCGAACCGCTTGCAGTGCCTCCGTATTCGTCGCTACGTGGGATAGGTACGAAGGACACGGTGCCCCGGTTCACGTTCGTTCGGCGGGGCCATGAACCAGGACGATCGTGCTCCGTTCGTCCGGGCCCTGCAGCGGGCCCGCGCGTCCGCCTACGCGCCCGGCGAGTTCGTCGAGCAGGAGAGCTTCATGCGCGCCACGAGAGATTCGGGACCTGGCCGAGCAGGCCGGCGTCGCAGACGGAGTCTCCGTCCTGGACCTGTGCTGCGGAATTGCCGGGCCGCGGTCGGTTCATCACGCAGGAGCTCGGCTGCGCCTATCTGGGCGTGGACTCGAGCCGAAGCGCCGTCGAAATCGCCCGCGAGAGGGCCGGCGACCTTCCCTGCCGCTTCGAGGTCGCGCGAATTCCTCCGATTCCTCCCGGTCAGTTCGACGCCGTCCTCCTGTTCGAGACCATGCTCGCCTTTCCCGACAAGGAGACGCTGCTCGAGGAGATATCACGGTCGCTCCGCCCCGGCGGGCGGTTCGCCTTCACGCTGGAGGAGGGTCTCCCCCTCACGGAGGCAGAGCGGGAGCGCATGCCTGACGCCGACACCGTCTGGCTCACCCCGCTGCCCGAGATGCTCGCGTACCTGGAGGGCGTCGGACTGCGTGTCCGGTGGCAGGAGGACCACAGCCAATCCCACCTGGCCGTGGCGAGTGCGTTGATCGAGGGGTTCGCCGCCGATGCTCCGGCCATCTCCGGGCAGATCGGGCACAGGGCACTGGAGGAGCTTCTGGCCGCCCACCGGCTCTGGACCGACTGGCTCCGAGAAGGGCGGGTTCGCAAGATCACGCTCGTCGCCGAAAAGGCGGAAACGCCAGGCTGAGTTACGTTTACCGACGCCTTCGACAACGATCATCGGGAGAAGCCATGCAGATCACCAGGAGCTCGATCGAGACCACGCATGGACCGTCCGAGTGGTTCACGGGCTCGGTCTACATCGACGCGGTCGCTGCGCCCTCAGGCGCCTCGCGCGTGAGCGCGAGCAGCGTTCACTTCACGCCGGGCGCGCGCACGGCGTGGCACACCCACCCCAACGGACAAACGATCTACGTGCTCGAAGGCATCGGGCTCGCTCAGTGCCGCGGCGGCCCGATCGAGCTCATTCGACCAGGCGACCGCGTCTTCTTCGAGCCGGGCGAAGACCACTGGCACGGCGCGACCGCGAACCGCTTCATGACGCACCTCGCGATGCTCGACGTGGGCGAGGACGGCGCTCCGGCGACATGGGGCGACCAGGTCACGGACGGGGAGTACGGCGCCGCCCCGCTCGCGTAGCGCTGCAAAGTCCAATGCCCGCGACAGGAATTGAACCTGTGCACGCCGTTAGGCTTGCCCGAGATGAAGGAACTGCATAGCGAGATCGAGATCGGTGCGCCTCCTGAGCGAGTCTGGGAAGTCCTCATGGACTTCGGTTCGTACCCTGAGTGGAATCCGTTCATCCGGCAGATCAGCGGTCAACCCGCCGTAGGCTCGCGTCTCGATGTGAGACTAGAGCCGCCCGAGGGGCGAGCGATAACGATGAAGCCGTCCGTCCTGAAGGCGGAGCCGAATCAGGAACTCGCCTGGCTCGGACGTTTGGTGGTTCCCGGCATCTTCGACGGGGAGCATCATTTCCAACTTCAGCCCCGAGACGGTGGGACGCTCTTCGTTCAGCGCGAGGCGTTCAGGGGCATTCTCGTTCCGTTCGTCGGCGGTGTTCTTGAGAAGACACGGCGCGGATTCGGCCAGATGAACGCTGCCTTGAAGCAACGCGCCGAGCCTTAGCTCCAAGGTTCGTGAAGCAAGCCGGAACACTTGCGAAAGGGCCGGGCGGTTCTTTAGTGCTGGTGCGGGCTTAAGGGTTCTGCGGCACAGCGTGAGGCACAGTCCGGCGGCTTCCGACGTGCCGGAAGTGTGTGCGGTACTTGATGGGGTATTAGCCAGAAATTTAGAACTTCCCTAACTTCTTCGCCTTACGCTCCCGCGACCGCAGAAGACGCTAGGCACCCCTCCAACTTTGCCCGGCGTCCCTCTCTCAAGGCCGCCCTCGGCGCGCAAGAGGGCGGCCTTCCCTTAGCCGTCCTCGTTTGGCGTTCTCCTGCGGAAGTTGTCCACACGAACGCCGATTTTGAAAGTCCTGCTAATGGGCTTCAAATGGGGAGTGCCCCCGACAGGAATTGAACCTGTGCACGCGGTTTAGGAAACCGCTGCAACCCGAACCGGAAGATTGCAACCCAGGCTCTGACTGCACGCCGTCGATTTCTGCGGAATAAGGCGCAGGACGATCTGGCCCTGTAACGGCTTTCGCCTGCATCGTCGTCAAGCGGGCGACCGGCGACCACCCAGTCTTGTCAGTTGCCCGGCCGCTAAGAGGTGCAGGACGAGATCATCAGCATCAATACTGACGCGCGGCACGTCGCCTTGAGGTCACGCTCCTAGCCGTGCTCCTCGCTGTCGTCAACGCCTTTCGCATGATCCGCCTGTCGGATTCGCAGCCATCCGCGGCCGTCGACGGGACGGTGCTCCCAACCGCTCAAGCCGCCCGGTCTCGCAACGCCGTGAGCGCGCACAGCCGCGCTTCGGTGCGTGCAAATACCCACCCGTGAAGCACGACGATCTCGAGATCCGAGAAGTCCTCGGCGATGGTGCGTCGCAGCAGCTCGCGCACCTGTGTTTCGCTCCCAGCGCTCACCGCCCCGAGCCCGCCCGGGATCCTCTCGACGAGGAGCGCCGCCAGGACGCGCGGCGAGGTTTCACGTGGGAATGCTTGCACGTAGGCACGCCCGATGACCGCTGCGCTCTCCTGGTGATCGAGTGCCCCCGCCAGCCGCTCGATCGCGGTGGCCGGCGGCCGAAACGCCGGCCAGAAACCGTACGACCGCCAGAGCCACGAAAGGCCCATTCCAGTGGCGGCCGACAAGAACGTGCGGCGCCTCATTGTCCGTTGCATGCTCAGGTCAGCACCTTGAGCTTGAGGTGATCGGCAAGCCGCAGTGTGAGCGCCACGAGCATCAGGGTCGGCGTCGCGCCGCCGGCAGTGGGAAAGAGAGAGCTTCCCGCGACGAAGAGGTTGGCCATTCCGTGCACGCGGCAGTCGCGGTCGACGACGCCCTGCTTGGGATCGTTGCTCATCCGGGTCGTCCCCATCAGGTGCTCGCCACCGCCCATGTCGTCGGGCCATCCGGATTCGCCCTCGTCCTGGTCGTAGACGATCCTCAGGCGCCCGATGTTCGCCCGTGCGATCTCGGCTCCGAACAGCTCCAGCGTCTGGCGCACGTTTCGCCGGTCGATCTCGCTCAGGCGCCAGTCCAGCGCCACGCGCCGCATGCCGAGCTCGTCGCGTTCTCCGACCAGAAGAACGCGGCTGTCCGGGTTCGGCGCCGGCTCGATCCGGGTCGTGATGCCGATGTTGTTGACCCGACCGCGGATATAGCTGTACGTGTCTTCGGGCGAGTCCAGAACCTTCCGGATCACATCGAGGTAAGGCACCGGGATCGGCGTGCCCGGCATCGCAAGCCTCTGCCAGCTCTCGAGATCCTTCCCCAACGTGACGACGTGACGAGCGAAGTCGCCCGCATCCTCCGGGGGCTCGCCGTCGTCGAGCTCCACACGAAGCTGTAGGTCGAGCAGGCCCTCGGCCAGCTGGAAGCTTTTGGACGAGGCCAGATAGCCTCGAATCGTGGCGTCGCCGATGCGATGGCTGTCATAGAACGTGAGATTCGGGGCTGCGCCGAACGGCGCGATCGTGGCGGCGAGGAAGCGAGGGTGCTCGAGGAAGAACCTGCCGACGAGATCGTGTTGGTTCCCCAACCCGGCCGGACGCCGATCGTTTGAGACGAGAAGCAACCGCACGTTCTCGATCGCACCCGCACCGAGCACGAAGACCTTGGCGGCGACCTGGAAGGCGTGGCCCTCGGGCGTCAGTACAGGAACGGTCGTCGCGGTCTGTGCGCTCTCGTCGGTCTGGATGCCCATGGCGTTGGCGTGGAGGTAGACCGTGACGTTGGACGCGCGCCGAAGCTCGCCCTCGTAGTTCCTTCCGAAGCTCCGAAGCCGCTCGTCGACGACCTGCGTCACCCTGGTCTCAATCCGATCGGGATCGAGCTGGAGCGGGACCGGGGTGTGGTCGGGGCTCCAGTCGTCGAGCGCCCAGTCGCCGGAATGGAGGCGGACGATGGGCACAGCTCGGACATAGAACGGGTCGACGTCCGCCTTGCTGATCGGCCAGCCCGTGAACGGAATACCCTCGCGTGCCTCGAAGTCGGCCTCGTCGAACGGTCTACAAATGCCGCCCCAATGATTGGATGTTCCACCGAAGAAGCGCAGGCGAGGGCCGCTCAGGTCCGGATAGGGCAGCCCAATCGACCCCGCCCTCGTAAAGCTCCTGCGTCTCCTGGTCGTACTCCAGTCCGCCGCTCTCGAGCACGCTGACCCGGAACGGGGAGCCGATGAACTCGCGCGCGAGCGTGATGCCCGCTGGACCCGCACCGATGATGCAGACATCCGTCTCGAGACGGGTGTCCCTCGGCACAGAGCGGGCGTCGGCGAACATCTTCCGTCAGCCCTCGACCACTCGTCTCTTGGACACGACACTGCCGGCAAGTCGATCGTGGAGCCCTTGCCTGGTGACGCTGGCCACCGTGGTGAGAAAGAGGATGCCCCACCACAGGGCCACTCCGCCCCAGAGGAACCACCCCAGGAGAGGCACGCCGGTCGTGAAGGTCGACACGGTCGCGACGGGAGGGAAGAGGAGGAGCCAGCGTGCGGTCGCACGCCCGACCGGGAGCGTCCTGTCGCTCCCGGCGCGTCGCACGCGGACCCGAAGAGCGAGCTGACCGAGCGAGGCGCCTGCCAGAGTCCACGGAGCAACGAAGTAGGCCGCGCTGAGCCCGGTCGCCACGACGGCGTCCAAAACGAGCCTGGCTCGATCCACCGAGACGGTCGCGGGCAGCGTGGCGGCATCTGGTCGAATCTCGACCGTTGGCCCGATCGCAGCCTCGATGAGGCTGACCACCACGAAGACGAGCGCGGTCACGGCGAGGAGGTCGATCAGCCAGGCGAGAAGCCGCCGGAATGTGCCCGCGACGGACTCGCCCACCCGAGGCGCCGACGTAGACGATCGAGCCCGGTCGTGACCAACCTCCATCGGAGCCCCTCGCTCAAATTCGGTGACGGAGAATCCTCGGCTCCCTGCGGGAAGCTGTCAAGCGACGCCCGGCGCCCAAAGGCACTACAAAGTCCGCCGTCGTGCCTTCGGTGCGAGATGCCCCCGCCAGGAGTCGAACCTGGGCGCCCGGTTTAGGAAACCGGCGCTCTATCCGCTGAGCTACGGGGGCCCGCTGTGTGTTTCTTGAACCCTAGATCCAGTTCTCGCGCGGGGCGGAGTTCAGGAACCCGCTGCTCTATCCACTGAGCTACGGGGGCTCGGCGACTCAGCGTAGCGGGCCGGCAACCGGGTCTAGACCCGCGCGAGAATCTCGCTCGCGTAGAAGCGGAGGAAGCCCTCCTGGTCGGGCCGATCTGGTGGACGAAGACGTGGTCGTAGCCCGCCTCCTCGAAGCGCGATGTGCTCTCGGTGGCGCTCCGGGTCCGGCCCGCAGGGGACGACTTCGGCCATGTCTTCCGGAGACCATCTGACGGCGCCTCGAAATCGGAGGGCCGCGGCAGCTCCCGCCCCAACTCGCCCTTGAGCGCGATGTTCGCCCAGAGCCGGGCGCGGTCTCGGAGCGCATCGTCCTCGTTCTCGCCCCAGCAGCAATGCATCATCCCGTAGCGCGGCTTCCCGCCTCCGCCCTTGGCTTCGAAGATCTCGACCACCTCGGGCTCGGGCGCGCTGTTCAGCGCGTCTCCGTGCTCCGGCGATCTCGGCCGCGTTCGCCCCACCTGCGGCGATAGCGAGGCGCATGGGCTCTTCAGGAAGGCTGTAGACCCGGGCGCGGTCGACGGTGTAGTGCTCGCCGCGATGGCTGCATCGCCGCCCTCCCAGAGAAGGCGCATGACCTCGATCGCCTCGACGAACATCTCGAGCGCGCACGTCTGGCGGGGCCACGGATCGCCGAGGATGTGCTCGTTCAGGTTCTCGCCGGTGCCGACGCCGAGCGTGAAACGGCCCGGCATGAGACACGCGGCCGTTGCTGCGGCCTGGGCGACGATCGCCGGATGGATGCGGATCGGCGGCAGGTAACCCCGGTCCTGAGGCTCAGGTCCTCTGTCGCCTCGGCGATGCCGCCGATCACGCTCCAGACGAACGGGCTCGAGCCCTGCGCGGTCCACCCACGGGTGGTAGTGGTCGGAGATGAAGGCGTACTCGAAACCCGCCTCCTCGGCGCTCCGGGCGAGTTCGACGACTGCGCGGGCCCCAGTCCTCGCTCGCGAGTGCGACACCGATCTCAACCATCGCCTCGGTCTACCTCTTTGCCGGGGCGCTAAACGGTCAGGGGACGATGCTGCGGCGCTCGCCGATCGCGTCCTCGGCCCAGTCCTCGACGAGGGAGATGAGCCGATCCTCCCGTCCTACGGCAGTCTGCGGCACCTCGACATAGACCTGGTGCACCGTCGCCTCGACGTCCGTGTCGACCTCGTAGCGCCGCTCCGCGACGATCTCGACGGATCCAAGCTCGTCGAGAAGCAACTGGGCGAGCCGGTAGATCTCCGCCTCGGTTGCCTCGCGCCCGGAGTAGACGCCGAAGTTGACGACGAGCCGCCTGCCGGCGCGACCTTGGCCTCTGAAGACGAGCGTGGAATCGGTCACGTACCGGTCATACCCTCTCGTGGCTCCCATCTGAACATCCGAAGTGCGAGCACGACGCCGACCGCGCCCCAGAGAGCGACGACGCCGATGGCCCCGAGCGACTCCCGAAGGGCGTCCTCCTCGAGGAACACGTGCCGCATCAGCTCGAGGAGATATGTGAGCGGAAGGACGTCGGCGATTGCCCGCAGGAAGGCGGGCATGGACTCCGTCGACCAGAACACTCCCGAGATGAAGACCATCGGCAGGTAGATCGCGTTCACGATCGCCGAGGAGCCCTCGGCGCTCTTCACCAGCCCGGTCAGGGCGAGGCCGAGCGCGGCGAACGCCACCGTGCCCAGAAGCAGCGTGAAGACGAACGTGCCCCGGCGACTGCGGGAGGTCGGCGTCGATCAGGAAGCGCCCGATCAGGAGCTGGACGATGGCCTCGAGCCCGATGACGAGGAGCGTCGAGCCGATGACCGCGCTCATGTAGATCCGCGGCGGGAGCGGTGTGCCGCGCACCCGCTTCAGGACGCCCGACTCCCGGCGCACGACGAGCTGGATCGCGAGCCCCGCGAACGCCGTCGAGACGATCCCGTAGCCGAGGAGCCCCGCCAGGAGGTACGTGCCCGCGTTGACGCCGCCGATGGTGTCGCGGTCGCCGTAGATCGACCCCAGCAGCACGAGGAAGATGATCGGGAGGAGGAACGTGAAGAACGCGGCCTCGCGGCTCCGCCAGAAGATCCTCTGCTGTGCGGCGAGCTCGTGGAAGAAGAGTCTCATCCGACCTCGGCCTCCTCCCGCGTCAGCTCCAGATACAGGTCCTCGAGCGAGCGGCGGCGCACCTCGATGCCCTCGAGCTCGAAGCCCTCGGCGAGCGCCTGGCCGGTCAGCTCGTGGAGGACGCGCGTCGGCTCGTCGGTTGCGACGACGAGCTCCTCGCCGTCGCGGCGGTAGCGGATCTCGACGCCGGTCGCGCCCGAGAGCAGCTCCCGGGGCGAGCCGGTGGCGACGATGCGCCCGTCGCGGAGGATGGCGAGGCGGTCGGCGAGGGTCTGCGCCTCCTCCATGTAGTGCGTGGTCAGGAGGATGCTCTTGCCGAGCGCCCGCAAGTCGCGGATGGTCTCCCAGGCCTGGCGGCGCGCGGCCGGGTCGAAGCCGGTCGTCGGCTCGTCGAGGAAGATGAGCTCCGGATCGCCGACGAGCGCCAGAGCAAGGTCGAGGCGGCGCAGCTGTCCGCCCGAGAGCGTGCGTACGCGCGCTTCGCGCTTCTCGCCGAGCCCGACGAGCTCGATCACCTCGCCCACGTCTCGCGCCCGCTCGTAGTAGCCGGCGAAGAGCTCGAGGATCTCTCGGACGGAGAGGAGGGGGTAGACGGCCGAAGACTGGAGGACGATGCCGATGCGCGCCCGAAAGTCGCTGCCGCTGCGGGCCGGATCGGTCCCGAGCACCTGCACCGTGCCCTCGTCCCGGTCCCGGTAGCCCTCGAGGATCTCGACGGTGGTCGTCTTGCCGGCGCCGTTCGGCCCGAGGAGGGCGAACACCTCGCCGGCCTCGACGCGGAAGCCGACCCCATGCAGGACCTCGCGCGCGCCGTACGACTTCTTCAGGCCGGAGACCTCGATCGCGCTCACGCGGCCAGAATACTGACCACCTCACGGCGGGCCGCGCCTACACTGCGGCCATGAAGGCCCTTGCCGCCGGAGCCTGCGTTCTCGCGCTCGCCGCCGTGGCGGGAAACGCGTCGGCCGCCTTTCAGTCCTCGGTGAGCCGAATTCCGCCGGACGTTCGCGAGCGCGTCGTCGGCTCGTCCTGGCGGCCGGGCTGCCCGGTGCCGCTCCGGAAGCTCCGGCTCGTCCGCGTCTCGATCCACAAGTTCGACGGCTCGAAGCAGCAGGCGCGGCTGATCATCCACCGGACGCAGGCGCACAAGATCGTCCGGGTGATGCACAAGCTGTGGCGCGCCGACTATCCGATCCGGCGCATGCGCCTCGTCGACGCCTACGGCGCGGACGACGACCGCTCGATGAAGGCCGACAACACCTCCGCCTTCAACTGCCGCTTCGTCGCAGGCACGAGCGACTGGTCGATGCACGCCTACGGCAAGGCGATCGACCTGAACCCGGTCGAGAACCCCTACGTCTCGGGAAGCCACGTCTCGCCCGAGAAGGGCGCGAAGTACGCCGACCGCTGCTGCCACAGGGCGATCGTTCACGCCGGCGACAAGGTCGTGCGCGCGTTCGCGTCCGTCGGCTGGGGTTGGGGTGGCTCCTGGTCGGGCGGGACCAGGGACTACCAGCACTTCTCGACGACCGGCGGCTAGCCGCTCGCGCCGAGCTGGTCGAGGAGCCAGGCGCGCGCGTCGGCCTTGGCCTGCTCGTTCAGCTCGTGCTCCGTGTCGTACGTCTCGAGCTTCTTCGGGTCGCTCGTCGCCGCGAATGCCTCCTGGGTGTCCTCCGGGCTCGGCCGCGTGTCCAGCTCCCCGGCCTGCAGGAAGACCGCGCTCGGCGCCGCGTGCGGGAGGTAGTTGACCGCGTCGATCGACTGCATGGCCTCCTCGTAGGCGGCGAGGTCGCCGTCGATGCCCTGGTCCTCGGCGAGCTGCCGCATGTCGCTCGAAAGGCGCGGCACGAGCGACATGAGGACGAAGGAGTGCACGCGCCGTTCGACCGCGGAGAGGACTCCGCCCAGTGAGCCGCCCCAGCTGAAGCCCACGTAGCCGAGCCGGCTCGGGTCGACGTCCGGCCGCGAGACGAGCAGGTCGATGCCGCGCCGCATCTCCTTCACCTCCTGCACGATCCCGTCCTTGTCCGAGGGCTCGAAGACGACGACGTCCTCGATGGGCGGCCGGGCGTAGGGCGGGTTGGGGAGAAGCGAGACCACTCCGGCCTTCGCCAGCTCGATGGCCTCGGTGTAGAAGGTGTACTTGGCGCCGGGTGCGCCCGGCATGAACTCGACCGCGGGGTAGGGCCCGTCGCCCTGCGGGGTGATGAGGAAGGCGTCGATCCGTCCTTCGGGGCCCGCGTAGGTGATGTCGTGCACGACCGCGCCGTCCTTCACCTCCGACTTCACCTCCTGCACGTCGAGCGGCGCCGCGGCGTCGTAGTCGAACTGGCTCAGGAGGTCTGCGTCGACGGTCGCGGGGGAGGTCGAGACGGCTCCCCGCTCGCCGCCGCTCGTCCCGCCGCAGGCCGCGGCGAGGAAGGTCAGCCCCAACAGGATCGGAAGCGCCCGCCTCACTGCGGGATAGGACGATTCCGCGCGCGGTTGGTTTGCCCTGGTTTACTTTCGCCGTGGCGCGCGGCCTCGTCATCGTCGACATCCAGAAGGACTACTTCCCGGGCGGCGCCCACCCGCTCGAGGGGCCCGAGGCCGCGGCGGCGTCGGCAGCGCGGCTTCTGGCGGACTTCCGGGCGGCCGGCGACCCCGTCTTCCACGTCCGCCACATCTGGGACGAGGAGGAGGCGACCTTCATGCGGCCCGGGACCGACGGCGTCGAGATCCACGAGAGCGTCGCCCCGCTCGACGACGAGACCGTCATTTCGAAGGAGCATCCGAACAGCTTCCGCGACACCGCTGCTCGAGGACGAGCTCCGCAAGGCTGGCGTGGACGAGCTCGTCGTCTGCGGGATGATGACCAGCATGTGCGTGGATGCGACCGTCCGCGCCGCCGTCGACCTCGGCTTCGACACGACGGTCGCCGCCGACGCGTGCGCCACTTGCGAGCTCGACTTCGGCGGGGTTTCGATTCCCGCCGCCTCCGTGCACGCGGCCTTCCTTGCCGCGCTTGCGGACGGTTACGCGGCGGTCGTCTCGACCGACGAGATCGCCGGCTGAACCCAGGCCTCGACCGACTGCTCGCGTCCTCGTAGGTCTAGCGTGCGCTGCTCGAGCCCTGAAGTGTCGAGCTCGGCGGCCGTCGCCGCCGCGTCGCTGATGACGATCTCGCCCGCCTTCGCCATCGAGGTCAGCCGCGAGGCGGTGTTGACCGTGTCGCCGAGGGCGGTGAAGTCGAGCGCGTCGCCCTCGCCGATATAGCCGACGTAGGAAATGCCCGTGTGGATGCCGATCCCGACCGGGATCCACGGCTCGCCGTTGCCGTGCCCGGTCTCCATCAGAAGCTCGCGCGCGGCTTTCACGGCGCGGGCAGCATGATCCTCGCCGGCGAAGCCTGGGATGAAGAGGGCGACCGCCTCGTCGCCGACGAACTTGTCCACGATCCCGTCCCAGCGGTCGACACCCGTGCGGCGGCGCCCCAGAAGCGGGTCAAGAGCTGCCCGAACTCGCCGGGCGGCAGCTGCTCGGCGAGCCCGGTCGACCCGCGGACGTCGGCGAACATCGCCGAGATCTCGACCTCGGCGCCGCCGGCATGCTTGTGCGCCGACTTGATGCACCACGTGCAGAGCCTGCGGTTGAGCGGCGAAGGTTTGCCGCCGAATACGCGGATGAGGAGGTTGCCCGGCTTTCCGAACGGCGCGTAACAGAGCTTGCAGCGGGGCTCCGACGGGATCTTCTTCCAGAGCGACTGGAACGTGCGGAGCCCACGCACCTCGCCCATCAGGATCTGGCGCCATTCCTCGCTCGAGACCGGGTCGCTCATCGCGGATCGAGGATACTCCGCCCATTCGACCGATGGACGTGCCGCCCATTCACACCGCGCGGCTGGAACTCGTGTCGATGACGCCCGAGTTCATGGAGGCCGTGCTCGCCGGCCGTCTTGCGGAAGCGCAGGAGCTGCTGGGGGCGGAGCTTCCGGAGGAGCCGGTCGACAAGGCTGTAGAGCACTTCCTGGCTCGCAGGGTCCGTCAGTTGCGACAAGAGCCCGAGGTCCAGGCCTGGTTGGCTCGTGCCATCGTCCTGAAGGAGGGAGGCCGCATGATGATCGGGAACATCGGCTTCCATGGGCAGCCGGGCGTCAACTCGGCAGGCAGCGACCGCGCGCTCGAGATCGGCTACGGGGTCCAGCCCGAGCACCGGAGGCAGGGCTACGCGACGGAGGCGGTGGAAGGATTGATCGGGTGGGCGCGGACACAGGGCATCGATCATTTCGTCGCGTCCGTCTCTCCCGACAACGAGCCGTCACTCGCGATCATCCGTAAGCTGGGCTTCGTGCGCACAGGCCAGCACATCGATCCCGAGGACGGGCTCGAGCACGTGTTCGAGCTCGTGGATTGAGCATGCCGATCTTTCGCTACGTACTCGCGGACGTCTTCACGGACACGCCCCTTGAGGGCAACGCCCTCGCGGTCTTCACCGACGCTCGCGAGCTTCCCGAAGAGACCCTGCAGCCGCTCGCCCGCGAGCTGAACCTCTCCGAAACCGGTCTACGTCTACCCGGCCGAGGCGGGAGGCCACGCGCGGATCCGCATCTTCACGCCCATGGACGAGCTGCCGTTCGCCGGCCATCCCGTGCCTCGGGACGGCCTTCGTGCTCGCCGCGCCGCTCCAGCTTCCGGAGATCGTGCTCGAGACCGGCAAGGGCCTCATTCCGGTGCGGCTCGAGCGCGAGGAGGACCGGATCAGCTTCGGCTGGATGAGCCAGCCGATTCCGACGGTCGAGCCGTTCGCGGCCGCCGACGAGCTTCTGGCTGCCGTCGGCGTCGAGAGCTCCGAGCTCCCCGTCGAGGTCTACGACAACGGCGCGCGCCACGTCTACGTCGCGCTCCCGAGCGTCGAGGCCGTCGAGGCGCTCGAGCCGGACCTCCAGGCCTTGAAGCGCCTGCAGGGGATCGTCGGGACGAACTGCTTCGCGGGCGAGGGCGACCGCTGGAAGACGCGGATGTTCGCTCCGGCGGACGGCGTTCCCGAGGATCCGGCGACCGGCTCGGCCGCCGGCCCGCTCGCCTGCCACCTCGCCCGGCACGGGCGAATCTCCTTCGGCGAGGAGATCGTCATCTCCCAGGGGGCCGAGATCCGGCGCCCGAGCACGCTGCACGCCCGGGTGACGGGCTCGGCGGAGAAGATCGAGGGCGTGGACGTCGGCGGCTCGGCGGTCATCGTCGCCCGCGGCGAGTTCAAGCTCGGCTAGGCCCAGGCGATGTCGCGGATCTCGGGCAGCTCGACCGCGACCGCGCGCCAGAAGACGCCGCCGTCCCGCGACACGTAGACGCGGTTCCGGGCCGCGTAGAGGACGTCGTCCGGGCTCTCGCCGAGCGCGACGGCCGCGCCCGCGGACAGCCCGGCGCCGCGCTCGCTCCACGTGCTGCCGCTGTCGTGGGAGACCATGAGCGGCGGACTGCGGTCCAGGAGGAGGACGATGGTCGAGCCCACGGCGTCGATGTCCAGCGCCTGGCCGGCGGCCCAGGGCGGCGTGAGGTCGAGCGGCCGTGTCCGTTCCACCGCGGCTCCTTCGTCGCGCTCGAGGAGCTCGTCGCCGGCAGCGTCATCACCGATCTCGACCGCGTAGACGCCGTCGTCGCAGCCGATCTCCGCCCTCATGCTGCGAGCAGCGCGCGCACGACCTCGCCCGCCAGCCGGGCCGCCGAGCGCGGGCTGTGACGCTGGCGCCGGTAGGTGAGGTAGGCGGCCATGAACTTGTCGCCGGACCCGGTCGGGTCGCGCGCCTCGACCGGTCTCGCCGGCACGTGCTCCGCCAGCCCGTCGGAGAAGACGACCGCGCCGCGGCTTCCCGAGCGTGACGACGATCTCCGGCACGCCGAGCGACGCAAGCGACCGGTCGGCGAGCTCGAGCCCGAGCGCGTCTGCTTCGTGCTCGGAGAGCTTGAGGATGTCCACGTGGCGCAGCACCTCGGGGTCGTAGTCGGCGTCGACCCGCACCTCGCCCTTCTCGGCCGGGCGGACGAGGCCCTGCCCCTCGTAGGAGAGGACGCGGCCGCGGTGGAGGAGCGCCAGCGTCTCGGCCGGGAAGTCGGCGCGCGTCAGGGCCCCCGCGTGCAGCCAGTCGGCTGGCCTGAGCGCGGCATCGAGCCAGCTGTGCACGTCCTCGGGCGTCCACGGCTCGCCGAGCTCCTCGATCTCCATCGTCCGGTGGTCGCCGTCGTTCTCGATCCGGAAGGTGATCGTGTGCTCCGCCGGGCGTGAGTAGACCGGAATGCCGAGCGCGTGCAGGCCCCGGCCGCTGTCTTCGGGTGCGATCTTCGTCGCGATCAGCGACGGCTGGCCGAGCAGGCGCAGGGCCTTGGCCGCGTAGAACGGCGCGCCGCCCAGGCGAGGGAGGCCGCCGTCAACGCGATCCAGCGAGACGAGCCCGACGACGCCGAGTTGGCGCATGCGCGTACCGTAAGCCCGCGACGAGGGCGAAGGCGAGGGCGAACGAGGGGAGTGAGGCGCCGCCCGTGAAGTCGCCCGCCCCGGGAACGCGCCCGACAGCGTCCACCCACCAGGCGGGGCCGGTCGGCTGGATCCACTGGTAGAGCGCCACACCGGCGAGCCAGGCGACGATCCCGCTCGCGGCGAACTGCCACGGACTCGCGTGGCCGTAGAGGAAGTCGGCGGCGAGGACGCCGAACAGCGGGACGAAGAACGATCCCAGCAGGAAGAGGAAAGCTCTGGTAGCGGCCGAGGTCGACGACGAGCGCGCCGCCGATCGCGAGGCCGCCGATCCCGAGGACGAGAAGGCGCTGAGGGGCCTCGGGCACGAGGTTCTGTATCGAGACCGCTGCCGAGTAGACGTTGGCGAAGGGCTCGTCCGTCTCGTCGACGGTGAGGGCGACGAGCGCGAGCGCGCTCGCGATCCTCGCCGCTGCGACCGAGGTGAGGAGGGCGGTCGTGTCGCTCGTCCCGCGAGAGAGGAAGAGAAGCGCGCCGAGTCCGTACAGCCAGACGAGCGGGACGAAGTAGCCGACCGCGGTTCCCCAGAAGGCGTGGCGGGGCCGGCGAGCGAAGCGGGTGTAGTCGGCGGCAAGCGGGAGCCACGACGCCGCCATGGCCACGGTGAGGTCGACGCCCTGCCAGAACGTGATGCCACCCGTCGCGTCGGCGTTCCAGAGGTCGCCGGCTGCAGCGCCGTCCAGCGCCCACCACGTGAGGTAGCCGACGGACGCGGCCACCGCCCAGACCGCGAACCGCCGGACGTACTTGCGGACGAAGGCGATCGGGCCGGCGAGCGCGAGGGCAAGCGTGATCGCGCCGAAGACGAGGACCCAGACCCAGCGCTCGCGGAAGCCGAAGACGCGGTCGGCGAGGGCGTTCGCCGCGGCTGCGATGACGATCAGCTCGAAGGTCGCCCAGCCGAGGTTCTGCACGACGTTGAGCACCGTCGGCGCGTACGAGCCGCGCTGCCCGAGCGGCTCCCGCATGAGCACCATCCCCGGGAGGCGGCGCTCGGCTCCGATGTAGCCCGCGAAGCCGAGGAGGGCGCAGCCGAGGGCGGCGCCGACGACGATCGCGAGCAGTCCCCGCTGGAGGCCCAGGCCGGCGAGGTACGTGCCGGCGACCAGGACGAGCAGGCTGATGCCGAGGTTTCCCCAGAGCAGGGTGAGGTCGCCGAGGGAGAGCGTGCGCAGCCGGTCGGGAACCGGTGTGACGCCCCACGTTCGCTCGTTCCCCATGCGCTCCCTTCGCTGGCATTACCCAGATCAGGTTCTCGGGTCAGGGCGTTTCGCCCACTCTCAGCCGCGGTGCGGCTCCCCGGTCGGTACGCGGGCGAGTCTACCCGGCCACGATCGTCTCGATGCCGTCCGCCGCCCGCGCGAGCGACTCGTCGTCGAAGAGATACGCCACGGCGTTCTCGACCTCGTGCGCCGGCCCGTCGAGGGAGTCGGAGCCGCTCGCTCCGTTCAGCGCGTAGCGGATCGGGATCTCGTGCGTGACGACGAGCACCGTGTCGTGCGGCAGCTTCAGCGAGGCGGCGGAAGGCCTGCGCGTACCGAAGCGCGGCGTCGTCCAGGCTTTCCCCGCCCGGAAAGGGGACCTCCCGCGCGTGCGAGTGCTTCCAGGCGCGGTAGGCCTCGAGCGTCTCGCCCTCGAGGTCCCCGACGTCGATGTCGTCGAGCAGCGGCTCCTCCATGAGGGGGACGTGGCGCCCGGCGAGCGCGATCTCTGCGGTCTCCCTGGTCCGCGAGAAGCGCGTATGGAGACAGAGGTCGAAGCCGATGTTCGCGATCTCGACGCCGAGCTTGTGCGCCTGTGACCGCCCGTCCTCGGTGAGCGGCACGTCCACCGACGGGTCGCCGTTGATCCGCCGCTCGAGGTTGAGCACCGACTCACCGTGCCGGGCGAAGACGAAGAGCCGCACGCCCGGAGGCTAAATGACAAACGCTTCCTCGCGAGGCTCGCCATGGTCGAACCGAGCGGCCGAGAAGGCGGAGAGGTCGAGCGTCGGCTTGGCGCCGATCACACGCTCGGCGAGGTGCTCGCCGATCGCCGGGCTCTGCTGGAAGCCGTGGCCGGAGAAGCCGGTCGCGTAGAGGAAGCGCGACGGCTCGGTCGCCTCCCCGACGATCGCGTTGTGATCCGGGCTCATCTCGTAGTAGCCCCACCACGATGACTGGATCGGAAGCTCTTCGAGCAACGGCAGCCGGCGCGTTCCCTGCGTGGCAACCCCTTCGATCGTCGGTTCGCGGCCGCCGAAGACCAGGCCCGGGCCTTCGCGGTGGAAGTAGAAGCCGGTCGAGAAGTCGACGGTGAGCGGGACGACGTCGGGCAGCCCGGGGGCCTCGGGCGTGTAGTGCATCCAGCGCACCTCGCCCTCGACGGGGAGGTTCATGCCGACGAGAGCCGCCACGTCCTTCGACCAGACACCCGCGGTGCAGACGACTGTGTCGGTCTTGATGCGACCCTCGGTCGTGTCGACGCCGAGAATCTTCGAACCGAGGACGGGGATACGCGTCACGTCGACGCCCTGCTTGATTCGCACGCCCTTCTCGGCAGCCGCCGCCGCGTAGCCCCGGACGACTGCCTCCGGCGTGGCGAAGCCGTCGCGGGGGCAGTAGGTCGCGCCGCGCAGGCCCTCGGTGCTCAGCTGCGGGACGAGCTCCAGCACCTCGTCCAGGGTCAGCTCGGTCGAGAGCACGCCGAGCGAACCCTGCAGGCGGACCGCCTCGCGGAAGCGGCCCACGTCGTCGTCCGAGTCCAGCAGGAAGAGGTAGCCCGTCTCGCGGAAGTCGATGCCCGTTCCGATCTTCTGCTCGAAGTTGCGGAACTCGAGCAGCGAGATGAGCGCGATGCGGATGTTTATCTCGTCGGCGAACTGGGCCCGGATGCCGCCCGCGGACTTGCTCGTCGACCCGCTCCCGAGGGTCTCCCGCTCGCAGAGCACGACGTCCGTGACCCCGAGCTGCGCGAGGTGGTACGCCGTGCTGGTGCCCATGGCGCCGCCTCCGACGATCACGACCTGAGCCGAGTCTCCTGGCACGGACAGATTCTTCCTCGTTGACGGGACGGTGCGGGCAGGCAAGAGTCACGCCATGGAGGAACGCGTCGCCATCGTCACCGGCGCCGGACGCGGCATCGGCCGCGCCACGGCGCTCGCGTTGGCCTCCCGAGGCGCCCGCGTGCTCGGCGTCTCCCGCACGGAAGACGAGCTCGCAACCCTTGCAGAGGAGGCTCCGATCGAGGTCCTCGCGGAGTCGGTCGCGACGGAGAAGGGCTGCGAACGCATCGTCGCCGAGGCGCGCAACCGGCTCGGCCCGGTCGAGATCCTCGTTCTGAATGCGGGGATCGGCTCGGGCCACGAGCGCGAGATCTGGGCGCAGGAGACCAATGTCTGGCGGGAGTCGATGGCGGTGAACCTCGACGGCCCGTTCTTCCTCTCCCGCGCTGTCTCTGCGGACATGAAGGAAGGGGGCTGGGGGCGCATCGTCATGGTCAGCTCGACCTCAGGGGAGAAGGGGTCGCCGCGGACCTCCGCCTACACGGCTTCGAAGCACGGGCTCATGGGCCTGATGCGCTCGGTCGCCCAGGACCTCGGCCCTCACGGCGCGACCTCCAACGCCGTGCTGCCGGGCTGGGTGCGGACCGAGATGGCCGAGCGCTCCGCGCGGATCGAGGCCGAGCGGAGAGGGTTGACGGTCGAGGAGGTGTGGACGGAGCGGGCCGCCGAGTATCCCGGGAACCGTGTCGTGACACCCGAAGAGGTGGCGGAGGTGATCGTCTTTCTCGCGAGCGACGCGGCGAGCGGGGTGAACGGCGAAGGCATCACCGTCGCGCTCGGCGGCCTGTGGTGAAATCCCCACGGCTTAGGATGAGCCCGTGAGCAAGGTCGCCTCCGAGCCGTTCGGACTGTCCGACGAGCAGCGCGAGATCCAGGCGCTCTGCCGTGAGTTCGCGCAGCGGGAGATCCGCCCGATCTCCCAGGCCGTCGACGAGGCGGACACCGAGATGCCGTGGGAGGTCTGGTACAAGGCCGCCGAGGTCGGGATCACGTCGTTCATGCTCCCGGAGGAGTACGGAGGCGGCGGCATGACCGACTGCCTCACAGGCTGCATCGTCCAGGAGGAGCTCTGCTGGGGCTGCTCCGGGATCGGGAACCTCGTCACGTCGGGCGGCTTCTTCGCCGAGCCGGTGCTCGCGCTCGGCACCGACGAGCAGAAGCGCCGCTGGATCGAGCCGCTGACGGGCGAAAAGCCCGTGCTGACGGCGCTCGCCACGACCGAGCCGGGCGCCGGCTCGGACGCCGCCTCGATCAAGACCTCCGCGACGAAGTCGGGCGACGGCTATGTCCTCCGCGGGCAGAAGAGCTGGATCTCGAACGGCGGCATCGCCGACTTCTACGTCGTCTTCGCGACCGTCGCCCCGGGCACGCGCTCGAAGGGAGTGACGGCGTTCGTCGTCGAGAAGGGCGACCAGGGGGTCAGCTTCGGCGCGCCGATGAAGAAGATGGGCCAGCGCGCGATCCTCAACGCGGAGATGTTTCTCGAGGACGCCGAATTGCCCGCGGATCGGCGGCTCGGCGACGAGGGACGGGGCTTCTACGGGCTCATGCACACGTTCGACCGCTCGCGCGTGACGCTCGGCGCGGCTGCGACGGGCCTCGCGCGCGCCGCGCTCGAATATGCGGTCGAGTACTCGAAGTCTCGCGAGCAGTTCGGGAAACCAATCGCCGAGCACCAGGCAGTCGCGTTCCGGCTCGCCGACATGGCGACGCGCGTGGACGCATCACGGCTCCTCGTCTGGCGAGCTGCACGCAAGGTCGACGCTGGCGAGCCGGCCTCGCTCGAGGCGGCGATGGCGAAGCTCTTCGCCTCCGAGACGGCGATGTGGTGCACCTGGGCCGCGGTGCAGACGCTGGGCGGCTGGGGCTACTCCCGCGAGTACCCGGTCGAGAAGTGGATGCGGGACGCCAAGCTCGAGGAGATCGAGGAAGGCACGTCCGACATCCAGCGCCTCATCATCTCGCGACGCCTCCTCGAGTCTTGAGCCGGGACCTCCGCGCGCTCTTCGATCCCCGTTCCGTCGCGATCCTCGGGGCTTCCAACGACCCCAGGGGTCGTTGGAAGCTCCGAGAATCGCGACGGAGCGGGGATCGAAGAGCGCCCGGAGGTCCCGGCTCAAGACTCGAGGAGGCGTCGCGAGATGATGAGGCGCTGGATGTCGGACGTGCCTTCCTCGATCTCCTCGAGCTTGGCGTCGCGCATCCACTTCTCGACCGGGTACTCGCGCGAGTAGCCCCAGCCGCCCAGCGTCTGCACCGCGGCCCAGGTGCACCACATCGCCGTCTCGGAGGCGTAGAGCTTCGCCATCGCCGCCTCGAGCGAGGCCGGCTCGCCCGCGTCGACCTGCGTGCCGCTCGCCAGACGAGGAGCCGCGAGGCGTCCACGCGCGTCGCCATGTCGGCGAGCCGGAACGCGACGGCCTGGTGCTCGGCGATCGGTTTCCCGAACTGCTCGCGGGACTTCGAGTACTCGACCGCGTATTCGAGCGCGGCGCGCGCGAGGCCCGTGGCCGCCGCGCCCAGCGTCACGCGCGAGCGGTCGAACGTGTGCATGAGCCCGTAGAAGCCCCGTCCCTCGTCGCCGAGCCGCCGATCGGCAGGCAACTCGGCGTCCTCGAGGAACATCTCCGCGTTGAGGATCGCGCGCTGGCCCATCTTCTTCATCGGCGCGCCGAAGCTGACTCCCGGTCGTCCTTCTCGACGACGAACGCCGTCACTCCCTTCGAGCGCGTGCCCGGGGCGACGGTCGCGAAGACGACGTAAAAGTCGGCGATGCCGCCGTTCGAGATCCAGCTCTTCTGCCCGCGGAGGACATAGCCGTCGCCCGACTTCGTCGCGGAGGTCTGGATCGAGGCGGCGTCCGAGCCGGCACCCGGCTCGGTCGTGGCGAGCGCTGTCAGCACGGGCTTTTCGCCAGTCAGCGGCTCGATCCAGCGGCGCTTCTGCTCGTCGCTGCCGAGCGCGAGCACCGGCTCGGCGAAGAAGCCGCCCGAGGTGACGAGGTTGCCGATCCCGGAGCAACCCCAGCAGAGCTCCTCCTGGACGATGCAGCCGGTGAGGCAGTCGGTCATGCCGCCACCTCCGTACTCCTCCGGGAGCATGAACGAGGTGATCCCGACCTCGGCGGCCTTGTACCAGACCTCCCACGGCATCTCGGTGTCCGCCTCGTCGACGGCCTGGGAGATCGGGCGGATCTCCCGCCGCGCGAACTCACGGCAAAGCGCCTGGATCTCGCGCTGCTCGTCGGACAATCCGAACGGCTCTGAGGCGACCTTGCTCACGGGCTCATCCTAAGCCGTGGGATTTCACCACAGCCCGCCGAGCGCGACGGTGACGCCTTCGCCGTTCACCCCGCTCGCCGCGTCGCTCGCGAGAAAGGCGATCACCTCTGCCACCTCTTCGGGTGTCACGACGCGGTTGCCGGGATACTCGGCGGCTCGCTCCGCCCACACCTCCTCGACGGTCGACCCTCTCCGTTCGGCCTCGATCCGCGCGGAGCGCTCGGCCATCTCGGTCCGCACCCAGCCCGGCAGCACGGCGTTGGAGGTCGCGCCGTGAGGGCCGAGGTCCTGTGCAGCCGAGCGCATGAGGCCCATGAGCCCGTGCTTCGAAGCCGTGTAGGCGGAGGTCCGCGGCGATCCCTTCTCCCCTGACGTCGAGCTGACCATAACGATGCGTCCCCAGCCTCCTTCCTTCATGTCCGCAGAGACCGCGCGGGAGAGGAAGAACGGGCCGTCGAGGTTCACCGCCATCGACTCCCGCCAGACATTGGTCTCCTGCGCCCAGATCTCGCGCTCGTGGCCCGAGCCGATCCCCGCGTTGAGAACGAGGATCTCGACGGGGCCGAGCCGGCTACGCGCCTCGGCGACGATGCGTTCGCAACCCTCCTCCGTCGCGACCGACTCCGCGAGGACGTCGATCGGAGCCTCCTCGGCAAGGGACGCGAGCTCTTCTTCCGTGCGGGAGACGCCGAGCACGCGGGCGCCTCGGGAGGCCAGCGCGAGCGCCGTTGCGCGGCCGATGCCGCGTCCGGCGCCGGTGACGATGGCGACGCGTCCCTCCATGGAGTGACTCTTGCCTGCCCACACCGTCCCGTCAACGAGGAAGAATCTGTCCGTGCCAGGAGACTCGGCTCAGGTCGTGATCGTCGGCGGCGGCGCCATGGGCACCAGCACGGCGTATCACCTCGCACAGCTCGGGGTCACGGACGTCGTGCTCTGCGAGCGGGAGACCCTCGGGAGCGGGTCGACGAGCAAGTCCGCGGGCGGCATCCGGGCGCAGTTCGCCGACGAGATCAACATCCGTATCGCGCTCATCTCGCTGCTCGAGTTCCGCAACTTCGAGGAGAAGGTCGGGACGGACATCGACTTCCGCGAGACGGGCTACCTCTTCCTGCTGGACTCGGACGACGACGTGAGCCGCTTCCGCGAGGCCGTTCGCCTCCAGGGCTCGCTCGGCGTGCTCTCGACCGAGCTGACCCTGGACGAGGTGCTCGAGCTCGTCCCGCAGTTGAGCACCGCGGGCCTGCGCGGCGCGACCTACTGCCCCCGCGACGGCTTCGCCACGCCGGAGGCAGTCGTCCGGGGCTACGCAGCGGCAGCGGCGGAGAAGGGCGTGCGAATCAAACAGGGCGTCGACGTGACGCGTATCCCCGTCCTCGGCAACAAGATTCTCGGCGTCGACACGACCGAGGGACGGATCAAGACCGACACCGTCGTCTGCACCGCGGGCGTCTGGTCGAAGGACGTGGCAGCCCTCGTCGGCATGAACCTCCCCGTCGAGGGCGAGGTGCGGTGGATGCACTACACGCCCGAGGCCCCTGGGCTGCCCGACGTCGTCCCGCTCACCGTCGACTTCTCGACCGGCTTCTACTTCCACCGCGAGGGCCCGGGCCTGGTCTTCGGCGGCCGCGAACCGACGATCGAAGGGGTCGCCACGCAGGGAACGCGCCGGCTGCCGTTGCTCGAAGAGCTTCCGATCCAGTCATCGTGGTGGGGCTACTACGAGATGAGCCCGGATCACAACGCGATCGTCGGGGAGGCGACCGAGCCGTCGCGCTTCCTCTACGCGACCGGCTTCTCCGGCCACGGCTTCCAGCAGAGCCCGGCGATCGGCGAGCACCTCGCCGAGCGTGTGATCGGCGCCAAGCCGACGCTCGACCTCTCCGCGTTCTCGGCCTCTCGGTTCGACCATGGCGAACCCCGAGAGGAAGCGTTCGTCATTTAGCCTCCGGGCGTGAGGCTCTTCGTCTTCGCCCGGCACGGTGAGTCGGTGCTCAACCTCGAGCGGCGGATCAACGGCGACCCGTCGGTGGACGTGCCGCTCACCGAGGAAGGGCGGTCACAGGCGCACAAGCTCGGCGTCGAGATCGCAACATCGGCTTCGACCTCTGTCTCCACACGCGCTTCTCGCGGACGAGGGAGACCGCAGAGATCGCGCTCGCCGGGCGCCACGTCCCCCTCGTGGAGGAGCCGCTGCTCGACGACATCGACGTCGGCGACCTCGAGGGCGAGACGCTCGAGGCCTACCGCGCCTGGAAGCACTCGCACGCGCGCGGAGGTTCCCTTTCCGGGCGGGGAAAGCCTGGACGACGCCGCGCTTCGGTACGCGCAGGCCTTCCGCCGCCTCGCTGAAGCTGCCGCACGACACCGTGCTCGTCGTCACGCACGAGATCCCGATCCGCTACGCGCTGAACGGAGCGGGCGGCTCCGACTCCCTCGACGGGCCGGCGCACGAGGTCGAGAACGCCGTGGCGTACCTCTTCGACGACGAGTCGCTCGCGCGGGCCGCGGACGGCATCGAGACGATCGTGGCCGGGTAGACTCGCCCGCGTACCGACCGGGGAGCCGCACCGCGGCTGAGAGTGGGCGAAACGCCCTGACCCGAGAACCTGATCTGGGTAATGCCAGCGAAGGGAGCGCATGGAGAACGAGCGAACATGGGGCGTCACACCGGTTCCCGACCGGCTGCGCACGCTCTCCCTCGGCGACCTCACCCTGCTCTGGGGAAACCTCGGCATCAGCCTGCTCGTCCTGGTCGCCGGCACGTACCTCGCCGGCCTGGGCCTGCAGCGGGGACTGCTCGCAGTCGTGGTCGGCGCCGCCCTCGGCTGCGCTCTCCTGGGCTTCGCGGGCTACATCGGAGCCGAGCGCCGCCTCCCGGGGATGGTGCTCATGCGGGAGCCGCTCGGGCAGCGCGGCTCGTACGCGCCGACGGTTCTCAACGTCGTGCAGAACCTCGGCTGGGCGACCTTCGAGCTGATAGTCATCGCAGCCGCGGCCAACGCCCTCGCCGACCGCGTCTTCGGCTTCCGAGAGCGCTGGGTCTGGGTCCTCGTCTTCGGCGCGATCACGCTTGCCCTCGCGCTCGCCGGCCCGATCGTCTTCGTCCGCAAGTACGTCCGGCGGTTCGCGGTCTGGGCGGTGGCCGCATCCGTCGGCTACCTCACGTGGTGGGCGCTCGACGGCGCTGCAGCCGGCGACCTCTGGAACGCCGACGCGACGGGTGGCATCACGTTCTGGCAGGGCGTCGACCTCACCGTGGCCATGGCGGCGTCGTGGCTCCCGCTTGCCGCCGACTACACCCGCTTCGCTCGTCGGCCCCGCCACGCCTTCTGGGGAACTGCGGCCGGCTACTTCGTCCCGCTCGTCTGGCTGTACGGACTCGGTGCGCTTCTCTTCCTCTCTCGCGGGACGAGCGACACGACCGCCCTCCTCACGTCCGTCGCCGGCGGCGGGATCGCGAGCGCGCTCGCCCTGCGTCGCACTCACCGTCGACGAGACGGACGAGCCCTTCGCCAACGTCTACTCGGCAGCGGTGTCGGTGCAGAACCTCGTGCCCGAGGCGCCTCAGCGCCTTCTCGTGCTCGGGATCGGCGGCCTCGCGATCGGCGGCGCGCTCGTCGTCGACCTCGGCCGCTACCAGAGCTTTCTCTTCCTGCTGGGATCGTTCTTCGTCCCGCTGTTCGGCGTCCTCGCCGCCGACTTCCTCTACGGGCCACGCGAGCCCGTGGCAGTTCGCCCGAGCGGGATCGTCGCGTGGCTCGCCGGTGTGGCGCTCTACCAGTGGATCCAGCCGACCGGCCCCGCCTGGTGGGTGGACGCTGTCGGGCGCGTTCCCGGGGCGGGCGACTTCACGGGCGGCGCCTCACTCCCGTCGTTCGCCCTCGCCTTCGCCCTCGTCGCGGGCTTACGGTACGCGCATGCGCCAACTCGGCGTCGTCGGGCTCGTCTCGCTGGATCGCGTTGACGGCGGCCTCCCTCGCCTGGGCGGCGCGCCGTTCTACGCGGCCAAGGCTCTGCGCCTGCTCGGCCAGCCGTCGCTGATCGCGACGAAGATCGCGTCCGAGGACAGCGGCCGGGGCCTGCACGCGCTCGGCATTCCGGTCTACTCGCGCCCGGCGGAGCGCACGATCACCTTCCGGATCGAGAACGACGGCGACCACCGGACGATGGAGATCGAGGAGCTCGGCGAGCCGTGGACGCCCGAGGACGTGCACAGCTGGCTCGATGCCGCGCTCAGGCCGGCCGACTGGTTGCACGCGGGGGCTTTGACGCGCGCCGACTTCCCTGCCGAGACGCTCGCGCTCCTCCACCGGGGCCGCGTCCTCTCCTACGAGGGGCAGGGTCTCGTCCGCCCGGCCGAGAAGGGCGAGGTCCGGGTCGACGCCGACTACGACCCCGAGGTGCTGCGCCACGTGGACATCCTCAAGCTCTCCGAGCACGAAGCCGACGCGCTCGGGCTCGAGCTCGCCGACCGGTCGCTTGCATCACTCGGCGTGCCGGAGATCGTGGTCACCCTGGGAAGCCGAGGCGCGGTCGTCTTCTCCGACGGGCTGGCGGAGCACGTGCCGGCGAGACCGGTCGAGGCGCGCGACCCGACCGGGTCCGGCGACAAGTTCATGGCCGCCTACCTCACCTACCGGCGCCAGCGCCACAGCCCGCGCTCGGCGGCCCGGCTGGCGGGCGAAGTCGTGCGCGCGCTCCTCGCAGCATGAGGGCGGAGATCGGCTGCGACGACGGCGTCTACGCCGTCGAGATCGGTGACGGCGCCGAGGAGGACGAGCTCCTCGAGCGGGACGAAGGAGCCGCGGTGGAACGAACACGGCCGCTCGACCTCACGCCGTCCTGGGCCGCCGGCCAGGCGCTGGACATCGACGCCGTGGGCTCGACCATCGTCCTCCTCCTGGACCGCCGTCCGCCGCTCATGTTCTCCCACGACAGCGGCAGCACGTGGAGCGAGCGCGGCGCCGGGCTGTCCGCGGGGCGGGCCGTCGCGCTCGGCGAGAGCCCCGACGACGTCCTCTACGCGGCCCGGAACCGCGTCTACGTCTCGCGAAACGGCGGAGTCTTCTGGCGCGCGGTCGCGGTCGAGCTCCCGGAGATCCGCGACATCGCCTGGGGCTAGCCGAGCTTGAACTCGCCGCGGGCGACGATGACGGCCGAGCCGCCCACGTCCACCGCCTCGATCTTCTCGGCCGAGCCCGTCACACGGGCGTGCAGCGTGCTCGGGCGTCGGATCTCCGCCCCCTGGGAGACGACGATCTCCTCGCCGAACGAGATTCGCCCGTGCCGGGCGAGGTGGCAGGCCAGCGGGCCGGCGGCCGAGCCGGTCGCCGGGTCCTCGGGAACGCCGTCCGCAGGAGCGAACATCCGCGTCTTCCAGCGGTCGCCCTCGCCCGCGAAGCAGTTCGTGCCGACGATCCCCTGCAGGCGCTTCAGGGCCTGGAGGTCTGGCTCGAGCGCCTCGACGGCCTCGACGCTCGGGAGCGCGACGTAGACGTGGCGCGCGCCGTTGTCGTAGACCTCGACCGGAAGCTCGGAGCTCTCGACGCCGACCGCAGCCAGGAGCTCGTCGGCGGCCGGGAACGGCTCGACCGTCGGAATCGGCTGGCTCATCCAGCCGAAGCTGATCCGGGCCTCCTCGCGCTCGAGCCGCACCGGGATGAGGCCCTTGCCGGTCTCGAGCACGATCTCCGGGAGCTGGAGCGGCGCG
>CAVYAJ010000052.1:0-56499 GCA_963766155.1 uncultured Actinomycetes bacterium
CCCTGCCCTTGCCGACGCCTTGGTTCGGGTCCCGTATTGCTCCACGGCTCAGGTACGTCTCGCCCCGAAGCTCGACCGGCAGGAGCTCGGGCCGCGGATCGAGGCCCACGAGCAGCTGGCTTCGCTTTGCGTCGACGGCGTCGGCGAGGCGGTCGGCGAATGTCGAAGCCGCTGTCTGGGACCCGGCTTCGAGGTTCTGCGCCATGGACTGAGCTTACAAGCGTTGTCCGCCGACGCCCTCCCCGATCCGGCTAGTGCTGCGGAGGCGGCTTCGTGCGGCGACCCCGGCGCATGGATTCCCGGTGGATCGTCGGGCGAGCTCGGCCGCTCGAGCGAGTCCTCGTCCTCGTCGGCCGCGGGCGGCCCGTCGGGGATCCCCGGGATCCTGGGGCAGGTCCTCATCGGGCGTCTCCGGCACCGGCGGCTGCTCGCTCATCGCCGGGCACATACCCACGTTCCAGGTCTGCCAAGCGCACCACCTCCAGCTCGGGCGGGGGACGGCGCAGAAAGGAGCCGATCAAGAGGAGCTCGTCGGCATCTTCGGGCGCGACCGATTCCTCCCCGGCGCGAGCCTCCGCCAGCCCCGCCTCCAGCTCGAGGCGCGCGGCCGGCCCGCGCGGCAGCGTGCGGACGGCCGCCACCCGCCCGCCAGAGACGAAGAAGCCGCGCCGAAAACCCGGCTCGACGGCGGGCGCGACGAGACGCAGCCGGGCAGCGCGCAGCCGTTCGAGCTCGGCGAGGTCGTCCACGACCTGCTCGAGCGCCGAGATGCGGTCACCGGAGGCGCGCGGCGTCCTCGTAGCGGAGGCACTCCGAAAGGTCGCGCAGCTTCGCGCGGAGCCTGGGCAACGGCCCTCCCGAGGAGAGCATCGCGAGCTCGCCCTCGCTCGCGCCCTGCAGCGCCCGCGCCGCGAGCTCGGCCCGGCGGCGGCTCCGGATCGGCCCGAGCGGGGACGGCGTCGAGCTGACCACGATCCGGTCTCCCCGGCGTCCGAAGTAGAGGTAGCGGTCCGGACGCGACGAGCGCGCGTTTGCGGGCGGCCGCTCTTCGCGGATCAGGCGCAGCTCCTCGAGCGCCGCCTCGAGCTCGGAGCCGAGGACGCGCCACTCGATGCGCTCGACCGCGGCGAGAGCGGCCTCCACCGCGGGACGCTGCCTTTCGCTCCGGAAATACGAGCGCAGCCGCTCCCGCAGGTTGCGCGCGCGGCCCACGTAGAGGATCTGCTCTCCCTTCCCCACGAAGAGATAGACACCGGGGGACGACGGCGCGCCGAACGCGAGCGCACGCTTGTCGTAGACACGCCGCGTGCGCGGTGCCGCCAGCCGGCCGAGGTCGGCGACGGTCCGGGCACCTCGTTCCTGGGCGAGGCCGATCAGCCGCAGGAGGATCTCCGCGGTCGCCTCGGCGTCGGGAAGGGCCCGGTGGCACGGCCGGGTCGAGGTCCCGAAGAAATTCGACAGGGAGCTCAGGCTCGCCCGTGCCACGCGCCCGGCCAGCAGGCGTCGCGCCAGCCCGACGGTGTCGATGACCGGAGCGGCAAGCCGCCGGCCCTCGACGAGCTCGACCTCGCGGTCGAGGAAGCCGATGTCGAAGCGCGCGTTGTGCGCGACGAGGACCGCTCCCGACGCGAAGTCGAGGAAGCGCTGCACGGCCAGCACGGGCGACGGGGCGCCCGCGAGGTCCCGGTCTTCGATCCCCGTCAGCGAGGTGACGACCGGGGGAAGCGGAACCCCGGGGTCGACCAGCGTCTGGAACGTGCCTGCGTGCGTCAGGCCTTCGAGCCGGACCGCTCCGATCTCACAGATCGCAGCGCGGCCGGGCCGCAGGCCGGTCGTCTCCAGGTCGACGACGACGTACCGAGCCGCTTCGAGCGGCAACTGCTCGGTCGGGTCGTCGGCGAGCGCGACCGCCGACCCCCGCCACGCGAGTCGCGAGTCGCCGCTGACGACGTCGTCGAGGAGGCTGTGTGCGAGGCCCGCGGGCGCGAAGGCGAGCGCGAACAGGGCGCGGGCCGCCTCCTCGGCTGCCACGGGCGCGCGCCGCTCCTCGACCAGGTCGACCAGCCGGTCGGCGGCGTCGAAGGTGAGCTGCGCCTCCATGCGAACGTATGTTCGCACAACCATCGGCCGGAACAGAAGACGGGGGCCCACGTGGGCCCCCGTCGGAGCTTCACCGGAAGGAGGGGTGTTACTGCTTGAGCGCTTGCTTCAGCTGGCTACCGGCGGAGAACTTCGGAACACGAGCCGCGGGGATCGTCACCTTCTGGCCGGTGCGGGGGTTCACGCCCTGCCGCTCCTTGCGGTGCTGGGGCGAGAACTTGCCGAAGCCGGTGAACGCCACCTGCTCGCCACCTTTGAGAGCCTCGGTGATCGAATCGAGGAATGCGTCGACCGCCTTCGTTGCATCCCGCTTCGAGAGCCCGCTCTTCGCTGCCACCCTGTCGGTGAACTCGGCCTTTGTCACTGCCCTCTCCTTCCGTCAACGTTCATTGCTTAAGAACCGCGAGGACCCTAACAGCAACGCCTGATAGCACGCAACCATGCGGGTTTGCGGGTCTTTTCAGCCCGGCAGGATGTCCGAGGCCGTAAAAATCGGCACGAGGCGGACCGCTTTCCGCGCGAGCGCGTCGGCTCCGCCCTCCTCCCGATCGACCACGCAGACCGCTGTCCGGCACACGAGCCCGGCCTCCCGGAGGGCCTCGACGGCCTGCTCCGCGGCGCCCCCGCTCGTGACCACGTCCTCGACGAGACAGACCTCTTCGCCCGCCTCGAACTCACCCTCGATCCGCCGTTCGGTCCCGTACCCCTTCGCCTCCTTGCGGACGATGAGGAACGGGAGGCTTCCGGCGAGCGAGGCCGACGCCGCGAGCGCGACGGCGCCGAGCTCGGGCCCGGCGAGACGCCGCGCGTCCGGGGCTGACTCGCGCACGCGGGCGGCGATTCGCTCGCCGAGCTCCTTCAGGAGATCGGGTCTCGTCTCGAAGCGATACTTGTCCAGGTAGTAGCTCGAGCGGCGCCCCGAGCGCAGAACGAAGTCCCCCTCGAGAAGCGCGTGCTCGCGAAGGAGGCCTGCGAGCTCTGCGTCCGTCATCCCCGCGCCGACGCGAAGCGCGCGACGGGCGAGTGGAAGAAGCCTGTCCCCGTCGGCGGAGCCGGCCTCGAGCGAGACCATCGAGCCGTCGGCGAAGTAGACGTCGACGTGCTCGCGCTCGACCTGCGACTTCGTCCGGACGAAGACGATCGCGCCGGCAAGCGCGGCGCCCGCTGCGAGGAGCCCGACGGCGCTACGAGCTTGCACTCTCGGCCTCCTCGGTCTTCTTCTTCGTGGTCGTGCGGCGGCGCGTCGGCGGTCTTGGTCGCCTTGGCGGCCTTCGCCTCCTCCTCGCGCTCGAGCATCCGCAGGCAGGTCTTCAGGTCGTAGAAGACAAGGCCGACGGTCGGCCTCGGCTTCGTCACCGCGGCGACGAGATGCCGGTCGTCCTTGGCGACGAAGACGGAGCCGTCGAGCGCCGCGCCCTCGACCTGGACGAGGGGATCGGAGCCCGGCTCGGTGCGGACTTCGTCGGCGGCCGCGAGGAGCTCGGCGGCGGCTTCCGCGAACGATTTCGCGGCGGCCTCGTCGCCGAGCGTCGAGGCGACGACCGACCCGTCGTGGTCGGCGAGAACCGCCGCTTCGATCTGCGCGGAGATCTCGGTGAGATCGGCGAGAGCCTGCGCCGCGTCCATGCGGGGGGAAGCTACCACAGGCCCGGTGCCTGACCATCGCGAGCCCGGCCTACACTCCGGCGGGCGTGCATCACATCGTCTCCAAGTTCCTCGCAGACCGTGGAACGCATCTCGCGGCGATGATCGCCTACTTCGCGCTGCTCTCGTTCGTCCCCCTTCTCTTCCTCGCGCTCTCGCTGACCGCGCTCGCCGGACAGCAGACGGAGTCGAGCTACCTCGTCGAGGAGCTGAGGCGCGCTTTCCCCGCAAGCTCGGTCGACCGCCTCCTGACCGTCGTCCGCTCGATTCAGGACCAGGCCACGTCGATCGGGATCATCGGCGGCATCGCGCTCCTCTGGGGCGCGCTCGGCTTCTTCAGCGTCCTCGAGTCCGCGTTCAACATCGTCTACGGGCTCCCGAACCGCTCCTTCGTGCGCCAGAAGCTCCTGGTGCTCGCGCTCGTCGCCTCGTCCCTCGCCGTGCTCTTCGTCGCGCTCGTGGTCGGCTCCGTCGGCGTCGACCTCATCCACAACACAGGAGTCGCCGGCGGCGTCCTCTCCTACGTCTACGCGCTCGCCGTCTCGACCGCGCTCATCTTCGGGCTCGTCTGGACGCTCTACAACCTGCTCACGAACGCGGCGCTCACGTGGAGCGAGACCTTCCCGGGGGCGGTCTTCGCCACGGTGCTCCTCCAGGTCGAGCTTCCAGGCCCTCCCCGCGTTTGTCCGCCTGACGAGCGGCGACCTCGTCACGCTGCAGGCCTTCGGCGGCCTTGTCCTCCTGCTCTTCTGGCTCTACCTGATGGCGAACGTGCTCGTGCTCGGAGCCGAGGTCAACTGGTGGTTCCGCTACGGGCGCGCGGCGACCGAGGAGCTCGAGACCGCGGGGACGGCCTAGTCGGCCGCGAGCCGCTCTTCGAGCGCGGCCATGACCTTCTCCTCGATCTCCGGCTGGTGCTCGAGGAGGCTGCGGAAGGACTGGCGCGTGAGCACGAAGAAGCGGAGCGGAGAGGCGGCGGTCACCGTGGCGGTGCGGCGCGCGTTGTCGTAGATCAGGGCGATCTCGCCGAAGAAGTCGCCCGGCGCCGAGCCGTCTGATCTCGTTCCCGTCCTGCGTGACCGAGACGTCGCCCTCGACGATGACGAAGAACTCGCGCCCGAGATCCCCCTCGCGCGTGAGGGTCTTGCCCTCCTCGACCTCGAGATCCTCGGTCGCCTTGGCGAGCTCGCCGAGCTCCTGCCTGGAGAGCGCGGCGAAGAGCGGTGCCTTCGCGAGCGCGTCGACCTTCGTGTCGTGCGGGAAGAGCACGCGCGGAATCTACATCTCCCCGGGCGCCTCGCCTACCCCTGCGGCCAGAGCGCGCGTCGCGGCGGCTCGATGGCTGTGCGCCCGCTTCCACTCGTTCCCCAGCTCCGCGACGGTGCGGCTCTCGCCCGTCGGGAACGAACACGGGGTCGTAGCCGAATCCTTCGGAGCCCTTCTGCTCGGTCGCGATCTCGCCTTCGAGCGTGCCCGTGCCGCGGAGCTCCTGGCCATCCGGCGTGAGGACGACGAGCTCGGACACGTAGCGGGCGCCGCGGTCTTCGCGCTCGGCCCCGGCGAGCGCCTCCAGGAGCTTCGCGACGTTCTGCTCGTCGTTCGCCGTCTTCGCCCGCGTAGCGGGCCGAGCGGATCCCGGGTACTCCGCCGAGCCAGTCGACCTCGAGGCCCGAGTCCTCGCCGATCGTCCAGCGGCCGGGCTCGACGCTCTGGGCGAAGCGAGCCTTCGCCGCTGCGTTCTCGTAGAAGGTCGCGCCGGTCTCCTCTGGCATCTCGACGTCGCCGAGCGGCTCGATCTGCCAGTCGGGCAGGAGCGCGCGGAGCTCGCGGAGCTTGCCCTCGTTCCGCGACGCGAAGACCGCGCTATTCGTCCCAACGAACGGCCAGAACCTCGTCCAGCTTGGACAGGTGCTCGACACCTCGCGGCCGGAGACCGAGGCCGGGAGGACGACCTCGAGGCGGAGCTCCCGGCCCTCATCGCCCGCCTCCTCGAGCTGGATCCGCTCCACCTTCGCGCGCCGCGTCTCGAGGATCGCGAGCACCGGAGCGAGCGGCTGGTCGGGACGCAGGTCGACTTCGAGGCCGGCCGGCCGCCCGGCGCCGAGCGACGACGTAGCCCTCCGCCCAGCGGAGGGGCCCGAGACCGAAGAGGACGACCCGGTCTGAGGAGCGCGCCCGCGAGTAGTAGCCGGCGCCGACAGCCATCCCGATCGCGGCCACGACCCAGAGCCCGGCGGCGGTCGTCAGCCCCCGGATGTTGAGACCCTGGCGCATGATCGCGCCCGCGCCGAGGAAGCCGATGCCCGTGACGATCTGAGCGGCGATCCTCGACGGGTCGGCGCGGACGACGTTCGAGCCGCCGACGAGGAAGTCGTTGAAGCCGTACGCGGAGATGAGAGTGAAGAGCGCGGAGCCGACGCCGACGAGCATGTGCGTCCGAAGGCCCGCGGCCCGCTCGCGCCATTCGCGCTCGAGACCGACCAGCCCGCTGAGCGCGGCGGCAACGACGAGCCTGAGCGCGATCTCGCCGATAGTGATGTCAGGGATCACGCGGCCGCCTTCGACTGGATGCCGAAGATCTGCTCGATCCCTGCGGCGGCGAGGTCGATGAGGCGGTCGAGCTCTTCGCGCGTGAAGGCGTTCCGCTCGGCCGTAGACTGCACCTCGATCAGCCGGCCGTCGCCGCGCATGACGACGTTCATGTCCACGTCCGCGGTCGAGTCTTCGCCGTAGTCCAGGTCGAGGAGCGGCTCGCCTCCGACGATCCCCACGGAGATCGCGCCGACGCGCTCCACCGGAGCCGGAAGGCCCTTGCGCTTCGCGGCCCGAGCGAGCGCGATCCAAGCGCCGCTGATCGCGGCCGTCCTCGTCCCACCGTCCGCCTGGATGACGTCGCAGTCGAGCCAGATCGTGCGCTCGCCGAGCTTCTCGAGGTCGTAGGCGGCGCGGAGCGAGCGGCCGACGAGCCGTTGGATCTCCACAGTGCGGCCGCCTTGTCGGCCGGCGCGGGCCTCTCGCGTGGTGCGCTCTCCGGTCGAGGCGGGAAGCATCCCGTACTCGGCGGTCATCCAGCCGCGTCCGCTCCCGACGAGCCAGCGCGGCACGCCCTCCTCGATCGTCGCGGTGCAGAGCACACGCGTCTTCCCGAAGGAGATCAGCACCGAGCCGTCCGCCTGCTCGACGAAGTCCGGGACGACGTCGATCGGACGGAGCTCGTCTGGTCGCCGGCCTTCGCGCATCAGGCCGCCGCCAGCTCGAGGTCGCGCACCGCGACCTGCTCCACGTCGGCGAGCGGAAGCTGGAGGAAGCGCTCGCCGAGCGCGCGGAACTCGTCCAGGGGGCCCGTCGTCAGGAAGCGCGAGCGCCCGTCGCGGGCCGGGTCGTTCTCGATTCCTTTCCGCTCCAGCGTCTCGGCCACCTCGCGCGCGGTCTCGACTGCGGAGAAGATCAGCGTCGTCCTGCGACCGAAGACGCGCTCGAAGACCGGCTTGATCAGCGGGTAGTGCGTGCAGCCGAGGATGACGGTGTCCACCTCTGCGGCCTTCAGCGGCTGGGCGTACTCGCGCACGGCCACGTCGATCTCCTCGATTCGGCGCAGCGGACTCGATCAGCGGCACGAGCCGAGGGCATGCCGTGGAGATGACCTGCGCGCCCGCGTCGAGCGCATGCACGGCCTCCTCGTAGCGGCCGCTCGCGACGGTGGCCTCGGTGGCGAGGACGCCGATCCGGCGGTTCCTGCGTCGCCTGCACCGCCGCGTGGGCCTCGGGGGCGAGGACGCCGATCACGGGCAGCCTGGAGCTTCTCCTGCAAGCGCGGCAGCGCAGCGGCGGTCGCGGAGTTGCAGGCCGCGACGATCAGCTTGACGCCCGCGTCCTCGAGATACGACGGCGATCTCGTGGGCGAAGCGGCGGATCTCGTCGCGCGGCCGGGGGCCGTACGGGCAGCGCGCGCCGTCCCCGAGGTAGAGGAAGTCCTCGTGCGGCAGCGTGACGAGGCACTCGTGGAGCACGGTCAGGCCGCCGGCGCCGGAGTCGAAGATGCCGATGGGCCTCGTGTCCACGCCAGGATTCTAGGAGCGGTACCGGGTAGCGTTCCGCACGTGCTGGAACTGCATTCCCCGAACGGCGCGTTCGCTGCGATCGAGGACTACCTCCGCGCCGCCGGGTTCTTCGGCGGCGGGGCCGAAGACGCCGTCGCCGACCTCTATCTCGGCTACGGGCTTTCGAGCGCGCTTCGGCGCGGGCGGCACCCCGATCCTCCCGAGCCCTGCCGGCTCCCGCTCGCCGCATGCCGGATTCGGCCCGAGCGCGAGCCCTGCCCGACCGCAGGCGCCTTCCACATCGGCGAGTGGAGCCGGACGTGGGACGAGGACGCCTACGCCGCCGCTATCGAAGCGGTGAAGGGGGCGATCGAGCGAGGCGACGTGTACCAGGTCAACCTCGTCCAGCACCTGTCGGCGCCCTTCGAAGGCGACCCCGAGAGTCTCGCCCCGGCGCTCGCCTCGCTCAGCCCGCTCCAGCCCTGGCCTCTCTCCGGGGACGGCTGGACGATCGTGTCCGCCTCGCCCGAGCTCTTCCTCGCCCGTCGCGGCGACCGGATCTGGACGAAGCCGATCAAGGGGACGCGGCCGCTCGGCGCGTCCGAGGATCTGCAGGAGTCGGAGAAGGACGCGGCCGAGCACGTGATGATCGTCGACCTCGAGCGCAACGATCTCTCGCGGGTCTGCGAGCCGGGCTCGATCCGCTGGCCCGACCTGATGACCGAGCACGAGCTCGCAGGCGTCGCGCACCTCGTCACGACGGTCGAGGGTCGCCTCAGGCCAGAGGTCGGTCTCGCAGAGCTTCTCGAGGCGACCTTCCCCGGAGGCTCGGTCACCGGCGCACCGAAGATCTCCGCCCTCGACCACATCGCCGCGTTCGAGCCCGTCGGCCGCGGCGCGTCGATGGGCGCCCTCGGCCGGGTCTGGCCGAACGGCGACCTCGAGCTCGCGCTCACCATCCGCACCTTCGCGGTCGCGGACGGGCGCATCCACCTCTGGGTCGGCGGCGGAATCGTCTGGGACTCCGATCCGCAGGAGGAGATCGAGGAGTCGTGGGTGAAGGCGCGGCCCCTCCTCGCGCCGTCGGCGCTCCCGTCGAGGAGCCCGCGGCCACATGACCCTCATCGCCCTCGCGGTAGGCGGGCGCGGCCTCGTCGACCCCGACGAGCCGATCCTCTACGTCGACGACGAGGCGTTCCTGCGCAGCCGCGCCGCCTTCGAGACGACGCGCGTCTACGGCGGCCGGCCCGTTCAAGCTCGACGAGCACCTGGCGCGCCTGGCGGGCTCTGCGGCACGGGTGGAGATCGGCCGGATCGACACGGAGGAGCTGAGCCGACTGGCGGCGCTCGCGCTCGAGGCCGCAGCCGCGCCGGACGCGATGCTCCGCCTCTTCGTCACGCCGGGCCGCGACGGAGCGGGCAGCCCGACCCAGGTCGCGATGGTGAGCACGCTTCCCGAGGGGTTGGACGAGCTGCGCGAGCGCGGGATCAAGCTCGTCTCGATCCAGCTCGGCCTGGACGCCGAGCTTCGCGCGAGCTCGCCCTGGCTGCTCGGCGGCGTGAAGTCGACGAGCTACGCGGTGAACATGGCGGCCGAGGCGGAGGCCAAGCGCCGCGGCGCCGACGACGCGGTCTTCCTCGGCTCGGGCGATGTCGTCCTCGAAGGGCCTGTGACGAACGTCTGGTGGCGCTACGACGACGTCCTCTACACCCCCGCGCTCGAGCTCGGGATCCTCGCCGGCGTGACCCGCGCGGCACTCATGGAGCAAGCCGCCGGGGCAGGCCGCGAGGTGCGGGAAGGCGTCTTCCCCCTCGAGCACCTCCTCGCCGCCGACGAGGCCTTCACCTCCTCCTCGATCCGCGAGGTGATGCCCGTGGTCGAGATCGACAGCCGTCCGATCGGCGCGGGAGCCCCGGGGCCTTCGGCCCAGGAGCTCCAGCAAGCGCTGCGCCGGGCAGCGATGCCCTGAGATCAGGCGCCGACGAGCTTCTTGCGGCCGACGAACGCGCCGCCCGCGGCGATGAGGACGAGCCCGAACGCGGCGCCCGCGCCGATGCCGGCGTTGCTCCAGTCCGTTCCGCCGCTCGAGTCCACCTGCCGTGTCGCCCTCGTCACATAGACGGTCGGCCCCTGCTCGCCGTGCCTGAGCAGAGCCTGATGACGGGCGTCCACCTGCGTCTGCTGCACCTTGTCGACGAGCGCCTGGTGCCTCGCATCGGTGTCGATCGACGCCTGCGTCGCCGGAGCCGCGAGGGCGGCAACGGCAAGTGCGGCCGCCAGAGCCTTGAGCTTCCTGTTTCGTCCGTGCTGCATCGTCCTCTCCTTCCGCCTGCTGATGCGAACAGGACGGCTCTGCGGCCGACCGTCTTCCCTAGACTCGCGCCGTGCGCGTCCTCTGCCTGACCCACGAGCACGACGGCCCGGCCGGGCTCTTCGCGGATGTCGTCCGCGAGCGAGGCGATGAGCTGCTCGAGTGGAACGTCTCGCAGGGGCCGCCGCCCGAGGTGCCCGAGAGCTTCGACGCGCTCGTCGTCTTCGGCGGCTCGATGCACGTCGACCAGGAGGACAGGCACCCCTGGCTCACGAGCCAGCACGACCTCATGCGGGCGGCGCTCGACCGCGGCCAGCCGCTCATGGGCGTCTGCCTCGGCGGCCAGCTCCTCGCCCGGGTCGCCGGCGCGCACGTGGGCCCCGCCTCGCGCCCGGAGATCGGCTGGTTCGAGATCGAGCTCACGCCCGAAGGCGCATCCGACCCCGTGGTCGGCGCTCTACCCGAGCGCTTCGAAGCCTTCGAATGGCACAGCTACGCGTTCGACGTCCCGCCCGGCGGCGTCCTCCTGGCGGAGACGCCCGGCCTGCGCGCAGGCCTTCCGCGTCGGCGAGGCGGCCTGGGGAGTCCAGTTCCACCCCGAGGTGACGCACGAGATGCTCGAGGCCTGGAGAGCCGGAGCGGACGGCTCGGCGCCGCCGATCGCGCTCGAGCCCGTCGGCCGCTGGAACGAGCTCGGCCGCGCGCTCGCGAACGCGTTCTTCGATCAGGCTTCCCGCTGAGACCACTCGTGCCAGGAGCCGACGTAGTTCGTGACGTCGTGGCCAGCCGCCCGTAGGAGCGCCGCGGCCATCTCCGAGCGCTGACCCGAATGGCAGTAGGCGACGATCGGGCGCGAGGTGTCCAGATCGGCGAGCGCGGCCTCCATGTCTGCCATCAGCACCTCGAGCGGGATGTTGACCGCGCCCTCGATGTGTCCCTGGCGCGGGTCGCACGGATAGCCGGCCTCGCCCGAGAATTCCTCCGGCGTGCGCACGTCCAGGAGCGTCACCGAGCCCTCGTCGAGAAGGCGAGCGAGCTCGTCTCCGGTCACGCCAGCACCTCGTGGAGAAAGAGCAGGATCTCCTCGTTGAACTCGGCCGGCCGCTCGAGCGGGGACAGATGGCCCGCGCCGGGGATCTCCGCGTAGCGTCCCTCGGTCAGGCCGGCGACGATCTCCTTGGCGGCTAGCGGAGGCGTGAGGGCGTCCTCCTCGCCGACGAGGACGAGTGCGGGCACGTCGATGTCCGCGAGCGTGGACGTCGAGTCGAGCCGGTCTCGCAGCGCCTCGACGGTGGCGACCAGGCTCTCGGTGGGCTGCTCGGAGGCGATCGCCCTCGCGCCTTCGACGACCTCCGCCGAGGCGCCCGCCGAGAAGAGCTTCGGCGCGAGGCCCTCCCAGAAGGCGTCGAAGCCCTCCTCACGGAGGAGGCGAATGGTCTCCTCCCGCGCCGCCCGGCCTGCTTCGTCGTCGGCGTTCGCCCGCGTGTCGGCGAGGACGAGCGCCGGAATCCGCTTCGGCGCCTGGCGCCAGAGCTCGAAGGCGAGGTAGCCGCCCATCGAGATGCCCACGGGGATGAAGTCGCCTGGGAGGAGCTCGAGGATCCGCCCCGCCCAGCTCGCGATGCTCGCGTCCGGTTCTGCGCCCGGCAGGTTCGGGGCGATCACCTCGTAGCCGGCCTGCTCGAGCACGGGCACCTGTCCTTCCCACATGCGCGCGTCGAGCGGGAAGGCGTGCAGGAGAAGGAGGACGCTCACTCGCGTGGGACGTCGACCGCGTCGGGGATCTCCCCTGCGCGCTCGTACCCGTGGTCTGCGCCCTCGACCCCCAGCAGCGAGCCCACCGCCCGGCCAGCTCATCGGCGGGCGGAAGCTCGTCCGGGCTCTTCCCGGTGACGATGACGCGCCGCACCGCGGCAGGATCGCTCCGGTGAGTCGGGCGACCACGGTGGGATTCGCGGCGAGCGAGATCACGTCCCCGGGAGGCACCTCGCCGTAGTACTCCGGCACCGAGAGGTACTCGTCCATCGTGCGGCCGCGCTCGAGGAGGACGAAGCGAACGACCTGCCCCTCCTCGACCCCGAGCAGGAGGACGACCGCGCCCATGCGGTCGGAGATCTCCCGTGCGAGCCGGCGAAGCATCTCCGGGTTCCGGTCGGTCAGCTCGTCGTAGACGCCGATCCAGCCGTTTCTCGGCGGCGCGACCACGCTCCCCTTCGAGCCGCCCGGCATCCGCGGGACGAACTGCCGCACCGCGCGGACGACGCCGTCCAGGTCGTCGGTCTGCACGTGCACCGAGCCGTAGGAGGGTGCCTTGTCGCTCGCAAGCCGCTGCTCGAGCGAGGCGACCGACGCTTCGAGAACCCGCGCCTGCTCGGTGAAACCCGCGCGCACCCAGGCGTCGCCGGCCTCGCGCGTGGCCTCGACCGTGATCGTCTCCTCGCCGCGGCCGCGCGCCTCGTCGATCAGCTCGCGGAGGGTCTCTTCGCTCGGCGGCTCGTCGTATCTCATCCCGCAAGAACCCTATGGCCCGTGAGGAGGTAGTGCGCCGCCAGGTTGCGGAAGCCGGGGAAGCGGTCGCCGGCCGCGCGCGTGTCCTCCTCGCCGTAGAAATGAAGGACCGCCTTGCGCAGGCCGAGGTCGCCCGCGGGCCAGGCGTCGGGCCGCGCCAGGTGGCGGCCCAGGAACCAGTCGGCCGTCCACTCGCCGATCCCGGGCAACGCGGTCAGCGCGGCCTTCACCTCGTCGTCGGGAAGGGCGGCGAGCCCGAGGAGGTCGAGGTCACTGCGTGCGATCCCGATCGCGTAGTCGGCCTTCCGCCTGGAGAAGCCGAGAGCGACGACCTCTTCGGGCTCGGCGAGCGCAACCCGCTCCCTGGTCGGGAACGCGTACGCGAACTCGGCCTTCACCCCGAAGGCCTGGATGAAGCGGTTGCGAACGGCGAAGGCGGCCCGCAGCGAGATCTGCTGGGCGGTGATCGCCGAGACGAGGGTCTCGTAGGGATCCGGGGAGAGCGGCGGCCGAAAGCCGCGGAGCTCGGGGACGATGCGGCCGAGCACAGGGTCGGTCTCCGCGAAGGCGTAGAAGGGGTCGAGGTCGAACGGGCCGCCGAGGTAGTGGCGCACTTCGCCGGCGAGCTCCGCCCGGCCGGGCGTGATCCGGACTCCCCCCGGAGCTTCCTCGATCCGCACCTCCGTGCCCTGGAAGACGCGGTGGACGCCGCCCTCGTGCCAGAGGTTGGCGAGATCGGCGCCGAACGCCCGGAACCGCTCGGTCGAGAGCCCGAAGTCGAACGGCTCAGGAAGCGAGACCGCGGACGACGTCGTGGAAGTCGTCGAAGCGCTCGTATGAGATCCCTTGGTCGTCGAGATACTCGGCCAGCCCGCGCGTCGCGAAGACGAGGTCGGATGCCTCGGCCGCGCACCGGTCGGAGTAGCCGTCGCCGATGTAGACGAGCTCGTCGTCTCCGGCGAGCTCCTGCACGATCGAGCGCTTGCAGGACTCCCCGCAGGAGTCGCAGCTCTCGTCGTAGCGCCACTGCACGCGCCACCCATCGGTGCTCGGGTCGACGCGGTTCGCATGCAGCTCGACCTCGACGCCTTCGCGCTCGAGGATCGGCTCGATCAGCTCGTGGAACCCGCTCGAGACGATGACGACCCGCCAGCCCTGCTCACGCGCGAGGTCGACGAACTCGCGGAAGCCGTCGCGCACGCGCACGTTGTCGAGCTCCCACTGCACGACCTCGTCGAGCGGCGCCGTGACCGGCTCGAACTCGCGCGTGATCACATCGCGGAGCGGCAGGTTTCCTTCATCCAGCCCGCGGTCGACCTCCGCGTACACCTCGGGGTCGCCGAAGTCGCGGGCAATCGTGTCCAGCAGGTCCATCTCGGTGACTGTGCCGTCGAAGTCGACAGCGATCGTGCGGCCGCTCAAAAGTGCGAGGTCACTCCGGCCGGGTCTTCGTCGGCGTTCTTCGCTTCCTTGGCCGCGTCCGGCTCCTCGTACCAGGAGTACGCGTAGGACGGATCCTCGGTCTCCTTGGCGAGCGCCGTGAGCTTGAGCGGATGGAACGTGTCGCACATGACGGCGAGCTCGTGGGTCTCGGTCATCCCGATCGACTTCTCCGCGAGGCCCGGCTGCGGCCCGTGCGGGATCGCGGACGGGTGCAGCGTCACCGACCCGATCTCGATCCCCTTGCGCGAGCCGAAGTTGCCGGAGACGTAATAGATCATCTCCTCCGAGTTCAGGTTCGAGTGGTGGTACGGGATCGGGATGGCGAGCGGGTCGAAGTCGAGCTTGCGCGGGCAGAAGGAGCAGATCACGAAGTTGCGCCCCTGGAAGGTCTGGTGCGCCGGGGGCGGCATGTGGATCCGGCCCGTGATCGGCTCGAAGTCGTTGATGTTGAACGTCCACGGATAGACGTAGCCGTCCCAGCCCACGACGTCGAACGGGTGGTAGTCGAGGACGTAGGTCTGGTAGCCGTCCTTGACCCGGAACTTGACGACGTGCTCGCCGCGGTCCGAGTGGGTCTTCAGCTCCAGCGGCGGATGGATGTCGCGGTGGTAGTAGGGCGCGTGCTCGAGGAGCTGGCCGTACTCGTTGCGGTAACGGCGCGGGATCTCGATCAGGCCCGGCGAGGTGAAGACGAGGTAGCGCTGCTCGCCCTCGGGGACGAATCGATAGCGTCGTGCCTCGCGGGATGACGACGTAGTCGCCGTCGCGGTAGGGCAGGTCGCCGAAGATCGTCTCGAGAGTGCCCTTGCCCTCGTGGACGAAGACGACCTCGTCGCCCTCGCCGTTTCGGTAGTGGTGCTCCATCGCGGCGTTCGGTCGGCAGAGTGCGATCTCGACGTCGTCGTTCCACATGAGGAGCTTGCGGCCGCTGACCGCGTCGCCGTCGGGCTCGACGCCCATCGTCCGGAAGTGCCGATGCTGGTGCGCGCCGGGATCCCACTCCTTGCGCTCGATCCGCTCGAAGGAGCCGATCTCCTTCACGCGGCAAGGCGAATGGAGGTGGTACAGGATCGACTCGTTCCCGGAGAAGCCCTCGAGGCCCATGACCTCCTCGGTCAGGAGCGTGCCGTTCTCACGGAACTGGATGTGGCGCTTGCGCGGCACGCGGCCGAGTCGCTGGTAGGTCGGCATGTGGGCAAGAATACCCGCCGCCCTTCACTCGTCAGGAGGCTAGGCAGTCAACGGCGTCAACCTCGCCATTCGGTTCTTCGTCGTCGAGCTCGGCGCCCTGGCGGCTGCGGCCTACTGGGGCTGGGAGGCCACGTCCGGGCCGGGCCGGTGGTACCTCGCCGTCCTGGCGCCGGCCGCGGTCATCGTCGTCTGGGCGCTCTTCGTCTCACCGAAAGCGCGGATCCAGGTTTCGAAGGAGGCTGCGCTCGCCATCGAGCTCGTCCTGCTCGCGCTGGTCGCGTTCGGCCTCGCCGTCACGGGGCCCGTCTGGCTCGGGGTCGCCTACGGCGCCGTGAGCGCTCGTGAGCGGGCTCGTGAACTACGCGTTCAAGCCGTAGCGACGCGGTTTACGAGGACGCCGATCCCCTCGACCTCGAGCTCGACCTCGTCCGCCGGGGCGGAGCCAGCGCCCATCGCCGTGCTCGAGGATGCAGCCAGTTCCGACGGTGCCCGAGCCGAGCACGTCGCCCGGGAGGAGCCGCGTGCTCTCGGCTGCGTGCGCCGCGAGCTCCTCGAAGGGCCAGTGGATGTCCCCGAGGTTTCCGCGGGAGCGCTCTTCGCCGTTGACGCGGGCGGTCATCTCGAGCCGAAGGTCGCCCAGCTCGTCCGGCGTGACGATACCGGGCCGAGCGAGGTCGCGAAGTCCTTCCCCTTCGCCGGGCCGAGCCCGACGGTCATCTCCGCGCGCTGGAGATCGCGGGCCGACCAGTCGTTCAGGACCGTGAAGCCGGCGATGCGGCCTTCGGCCCCGATCACCGCCGCGACCTCGAGCTCGTAGTCCCACTCCGAGCTCTCGGCAGGAAAGGGATCTCGTCTTCGGGCCCGTAGATCGCCGCCGGGTTCGAGAAGTAGAAGACCGGGCGGCCGTACCACTCCGGCGGCACCTCGAGCCCGCGCGACGCACGGGCGGTCCGGACGTGCTGCTCGAAGGCGTAGAAGTCGCGGACCGACGGCGGCTGCGGGATCGGCGCCCGCAAGCGGACCGCGTCGAGCCGGTGCTCGCCGACCTCCTTCCCTCCCGAGGCCAGCCACTCGGCGAGCGAGGGGGCGCCGAGCTCGACCATCCGGTCGCCCTCGATTTCCCCGGCGCAAGGCGACCGGCCGCCTCGAACGTGCAGAGCCTCAAAGGTTGCCGCGCAGGGCCTGCTCGCGCTCGATCGCCTCGAAGAGCGCCTTGAAGTTCCCGTCGCCGAACCCGCGCGCGCCGTGGCGCTCGATCACCTCGAAGAACAAGGTGGGCCGGTCCTGTGCCGTCTTCGTGAAGATCTGCAACAGATAGCCGTCGTCGTCACGGTCGACGAGGATCTTGTGCTCGCGAAGCTCGGCGTAGTCCTCGTCGATCTCACCCACGCGATCCGGCGCGTCCTCGTAGTAGGTATCCGGAGTGTCGAGAAAGAGGAGGCCCCGGTCCTTGAGGTTCTCCACAGTGGCGACGATGTCGCTCGACGCGAGCGCGATGTGCTGTGCGCCGGCGCCGTTGTAGAACTCGATGTACTCGTCGATCTGGCTCTTGCGCTTGCCCTCGGCCGGCTCGTTGATCGGGAATTTGATCTTCCCCTCGCCGTCCGACATGACCTTGGACATGAGCGCCGAGTACTCCGTCTGGATCTGGTCGTCGCCGAAGTGGAGGATGTTCGTCATGCCGAAGACGCGCTCGTAGAACTCGACCCAGTCGTCCATGCGGCCCAACTCGACGTTGCCGACGACGTGGTCGATGTTCGTCAGGCCGGCGTCCCCGCCCGCCTGGCCGTTCGACGAGACCGAGACGAATCCCGGAAGAAAGGCGCCCTCGTACCCGGAGCGCTCGACGAACGTGTGAATCGTGTCGCCGTACGTCGCGATCGCGGCGAGCTGAACGGCGCCGTCGTCGTCCTCGAGCTTCGTCGGCTCCCTCACGCCGCGCGCCCCGCGCTGCACCGCCTGGCGGTAGGCCTCGGTCGCGTCGGGAACGGTCAGCGCGATGTCGCGGACGCCGTCGCCGTGACGCGCGTAATGGCGAGTGATCTCGTGGTCCTCGCGGAGCGCCGTCGTCAGGACGAGGCGGACTTCGCCCTGCTCGAGCACGTAGGAGGCGCGGTCGCGAAGCCCGGTCTCGGGCCCTGCGTAGGCCGTTCGCGTGAAGCCGAGCACGCGCTCGTAGAAATACGCCGACTGCTTCGCGTTCCCGACCCAGAGCTCGAGGTGGTCCCAACCGAGCAGCGGCATGAAGTCCTGCACGGGACCTCAGTTTAGTCCTGGTTAGTCCTGGCTGGGCGCCGGCGGCCGCGTGCTGCGCGCGAGCAGGATCCCGGCGCCGATCACGAGCCCGCCGACGATCTGCAGGGTGCCCATCTCCTCCGAGAGAACGACGAGCGCGAAGAACGCGCCGAGGAAAGGCTGCAGGTTCGCGTAGAGCGAGGCTCGCGCCGCGCCGACCTTGTCGATGGCCGTGAACCACATGATGTTCGTGAAGACGAGGCTGAAGAAGAGGCTGTAGAAGAAGCACGCCCAGGCGAGCCCGCCGAGCGCGTCCCAGTCCTGCTCGCCGATCTGGATGATGGCCGTGAGGATCAGCGGCACCGAGCCGACGAGCCCCATGAAGGCGCTGATCCGGTAGGGCGAGTAGCGCCGCATGAGCGGCACCATCGCGGTCGAGTAGAGGGCCCAGGTCGCCGAGGCGGCGAGGCCGAGCAGGATTCCGCCGAGATCGCCCGAGAGCCCGCTCGATGCTCCCGCCGCGACGAGCGCGACGCCGGAGAAAGAGATCACCGTCGCCGCCCAGTGACGGAGGCGCAGGTGCTCGAGACGAAATGCCCAGGAGATGAGCGCGACGAAGATCGGCAGCGTCCCGAACATGAGGGCGACCGTCGCGGCGGTCGTCAGCTTCACCGCGAAGACGAACGAGAGCTGATTCAGCCAGATCCCGGAGAGCGCCGCGCCAGTCATGAAGGCGACGTCGCGCCGCCGGACGGCCAGGCTGCCCTCGCGCGCGTACGTGTAACCGGAGAAGAGAAGCGCGCCGAGGGCGAAGCGCACCGACGAGTACGCGAGCGGCTCCCACCCGTGCGTGAGCGCGTACTTGACCACCGTGAAGTTGAAGCTCCAGAAGAGCACCGTGACGAGCAGGAGCACGTCGGGCGGGACGCGGTGGCGCACGGCGGCACCCTAGAACGCCGCTTCCGGACACGGCCAAAAGAGCGAATTGAAAATCGCAGCCGCGACAGTCATCGTGTCTGGAGGTCGCGCCCGCCGACCCTCACAGCGACAGAAGGAGCCTTCGGTGACGGCGCGCATGACCATTCCGCTTTGCCTGTTCCTCGCCCTGGCCGCGAGCGCGTGCGGCTCCGCGCAGACTGAGCGCGGAGCGCAGCCGCCGGGCCCACGGCCACCCGCGGTCTACACGGTCGGGCGCACGTTGCTGGGCCTACCAGGAGACGACCCCGTGACGCTCGCCGCAGCGCCCGTCACTCCACTCGCAGGCTGGCTCACGCCGGTCGCGGTGCCGTCGCCCGACGGGCGCTTCGTCGCCTACAACGCGTGGCGCGAGCTTCGCGAGGACGACCCTGCGCTCTCCTGGGAAGACCAGGGCATCTCGGCCGGCGACCCGCTCGCCCGGCCCTCGATTCGCCTGCACGACCTTCAGACCGGGACGGATTCGGCCTACGTCGTCGGCGCCTTCTCCCTCGCCTGGCGCGAAGACGGCACGATCGCGTACTTCAGGGGCGCGGGCCGCGACTACCGCGCAGGCGTCCGCTACGTGGGCGACGTCTTCGTGCGTGACTCGGTGAACGCCCCGCCGCGGCGCTGGACGGAGAAGACCGACCGTTACGTCGTTGCGGGCTGGGCCGGCCCCTCGCTGCTCGTCTACCGGGTCGGCGCCGGCGAGTCACTCGACGTCATCGCGCTCGACGGGCCCGGGAAGCCGCGGAGTGCTCGCCTCCGACGGAGGCCTCGTCGCCATCAGCCCGGACGGCACGAGCGCGCTCGTCGAACACGGGCCGGAGACCGGCCCGCCGCGGGTCGACCTCATCGCGGTCTCGAACGGCGCGAAGCTCGCCGCTCTCGACCTGAGCACGGTCGACCCCGCAGTGGGTGTCGTCGGCTACGCGGGCGACTGGCAGGGCGACTTCGTCGCCGCGCCGTCCGCCTCCGGCCTCGTCGTGTTCCGCATCGCCGGCGGCCGCATCGAGCTCGCCCGAACGATGCGCGCCGCCGCCGGCCAGAGCGTGGCCGAGCCGCGCTTCGTCGGGCCGAGCCGCGTGACGGGCTGGACGAGCTCGTCCTCGGGAGGTGCGTTCGTCGACTGCGATCGCGTCTCCGGTCGCTGCGCCCGCACCGTTCCACTGCCCACCGCCCGAGGCGTCGAAGGCTTTCCCGCCTGGCGTCGACCCGTCTACAACCCGAGCCGCCCGCAGAAAGGAGAAGCGTGAGATGCGCATCGCCCTGCTCGCGGCGCTCGTCCTCGGCTGGGCCGTGGGTCCGGCCCCGGCAGCCAACGGTTGGTGGACCTTCGACCGCGACACGAATCTCAACTCGACGCTGACCTGGAAATGGACGTACCCGCCGAGGCCCGCCGAGTACAGCCGGAGCTGGCGCGGCGGGTCCGGAACGACCATGGACGAGTGCGAGATCGGCCGCGGCTGGCTCCCGGCGCGGCTGGTACGCGCAGAAGGGCCATCGGGACCACTACGACGGCTCCAAGGTCAAGGGGCGCGTGTGGTGGGTCCAGGACAAGACCTGCAGGGACGGGTCGACGCGTCGTACCGAGCTCTTCATCCACAGCGAGGAGACCGCGTCCAACGGCCAGGCGTGCACCTCGACCTACGACGATCCGTTCTGCTGGGAGCGCGAGTCCGACTACTACTCGAACGGCTGCATCAAGCTGGCGCGGCCGAGCCCGGTTGCAGGCTTTCCGAACGACCTCGGGGCCGCGCACGGGACCTACCACGACTATGGAGGAAAAAGCGCACACGGCGCCTACGACGCCGTCGATGCCAACGAGCTCTACGTCTACTCGTAGGCGGTGCGCGAACGGATAGAGTCGCGCGCGTGGCGGAGCCCACGAAAGAGGACATCGAAGCCCTGGTCGGGGCCGCGACGCCGCACTTCGCGATGCAGATCCGAGCGCGCGTTCGTGCTCTGATCCGCGACCTCCCCGAGGGCCATCCTGTCCGTCGCTACGGCGACGAGCAGATCGCGCTCCTGGAGCGGCTGGCCTTCGCGAGCTCGAAGGCGGAGGAAGGGCCGCTGGAGCCGCCGACGAGGCTTGGCTGGGACGAGCTCCCGAGCCACGCACCGGCCGCCGATCCGCTCCCGCCGAAGGCATGACCTTCGAGGGCAAGTCCGTTCTGGTGACGGGCGGCTCGCGCGGGATCGGAAAGGCGATCTCGCTCCGGTTCGCCGGGCAGGGGGCGCGGCGGATCGCCGTCAGCTACCTCCGCAACGACAAGGCCGCCGAGGAGACCGCGAACGAGATCCGCAAGCTCGGCGCCGAGGCCGTCCTCTTGCGCGGAAATCTCGGAGACCCTGACAAGACGAAGGCGCTCCTAGAGGAGGCCGGCCCGCTGGACGTGATCGTGTCGAACGCGGCCACCGGTGTCATCCGCCCCTTTCAGGAACTCGACGAGAAGCATTGGGACTGGACGCTCAATGCAAACGCCCGCGCCCTGTTCACTATCGCCCGTGAGGCCGCTCCGACCATGCCCGCGGGCAGCTCGATCGTCGCCATCTCCAGCCTCGGCGCCGACCGCGTGCTCGACAACTACATGCTCGTCGGCGTTTCGAAGGCCACCCTCGAGGCGCTCGTCCGCTACCTCGCCGTCGAGCTCGCACCGCAGGACATCCGCGTGAACGCGGTCTCGGCGGGTCTCGTCGAGACCGGCGCGCTCGACTACTTCCCGAACCGGGAGGAGATGCTCCGCTTCTACCGGGAGAGGACTCCGGCCGGCCGCCTCGTCGAGCCCGAAGACGTGGCCGACGCCGTCTGCTTCCTCGCCTCGCCCGCGGCTGCGATGGTCCGCGGGCAGACGCTCGTCGTCGACGGCGGCTACTCGAACCTGGCATAGCAAAACCACCCTTCCGGGTGAAGTCGCCCTGCGCTCGTCCGATATAGTTACGTTACGTAACGAAATGAATGACCGCTCCGTCTATCCGCTCGGCAAGCGCCGAACCCTGATCGTCTTCTTCGGGCTCATGCTCGGCATGCTTCTGGCGGCGCTCGACCAGACGATCGTCTCCACCGCCCTCCCGCGACATCACGCAGGACCTCGGCGGCTTCGAGCACTACTCGTGGGTCTTCTCGGCGTACATGCTCGGAGCGACCGTGACCGTGCCGCTGTACGGGAAGCTGTCCGACATCTACGGGCGGCGCCCGCTCTTCCTCATCGGGATCGCCCTCTTCTCCACGGGGTCGATCATCTGCGGCCTGTCTGTCTGCGATGGGGATGCTCATCGCCGGCCGCGCCATCCAGGGGCTCGGAGCAGGAGGCCTTATCCCGCTCGCCGTCGCGGCGATCGGCGACATCATCCCGCCGCGTTCGCGTGGAAAGTGGCAGGGCGTCACGGGCGTGGTCTTCGCCGCGTCCTCCGTGCTCGGGCCTGCGGTCGGCGGTTGGCTGACCGACAACGCGTCCTGGCGTTGGTGCTTCTTCGTCAACCTTCCGCTCGCCGCGGTCGCGCTCGTCGTCGTCTGGTTCGGGTTCGTCCGCCGGCCGGCTCCCGAGAAGCACACGATCGACTACGTCGGCGCACTCTTGCTCGCGACCGGCGCCGCTGCGGGTCTCCTTGGCGCAGTCTGGGGCGGGACGCAGTACCCATGGAGCTCTCCGATCATCATCGGCCTCTTCCTCACCGCCATCGTGCTCTCAACCGCCTTCGTCCTCTGGGAGCGGCGAACGGAGGAGCCCATCCTCCCGCTCGACCTCTTCGAGGAGAGGACGTTCGCGGCCGCCACCGTCGCCTCGTTCTCGGTCGGAGCGGCGATGTTCGGCGCGATCATCTACGTGCCGCTCTTCGTCCAGCGCGTACTCGGCGAGAGCGCGTCGTCCTCGGGCGTCGTGCTCACCCCGCTCATGCTCGGGATCATCACGACGAGCATCGTCGCCGGGCAGATCGTCTCCCGGACAGGCCATTACCGAGCCGTGCTGATGGCCGGCCCGCCGCTCCTCGCCCTCGGCTTCCTCCTGCTCACCCAGATCGGCGTCGGCACCTCCGAGCTCACCATCACCCGCGACGTCGTCATCGTCGGCCTCGGCATCGGGCTGATGATGCAGACTCTCACCGTGGCCGTGCAAAACTCTGTCGGCCGCCGCCGGATCGGCGTCGCCACGGCATCCGTTCAATTTTTCCGCACCGTCGGCGCGATGGCCGGAGTGAGCGTCATGGGAGCGATCGTGACCGCGCGACTGGGAGGGATCGGGACGGAGCAGGTCTCTCCCGCCGACCTGGCCGGCGCGCTCCACCCCGTCTTCGTCCTCGCCATCGGGCTGGCCGCAGTCGCACTCGCCGCCGTGCTCTTCGTCCCGCACATCGAGCTCCGCAAGACGATGGAGGAGACGGCGACAAGTCACGAACTGCTTCGGGAGGCGGCGTGAACCAGCGCAATCTCGAGCGCATGGCCGACGGCCTCATCAACCTGCGCACCGAGCTTCAGCGACGCAAGGAGTCCGGCGACGTCTCGACGAACGAGCTGACGACCTCGCAGGCCCAGGCACTTCGACTCGTCATCTTCGACGGCCCGCAGCGAATCGGGTCGCTCGCGAAGCACCTCGGCGTCACGATGGCGACGGCGAGCCGGACCGTCGACGCTCTCGTCGCAGCCGACCTCGTCCGCCGCGAGCCCGACCCGGAGGATGCGCGCGCCGTGCGTGTTGTCCTCACCGCCCGCGGCCGGCGTGAGCACAAGGTGCGCTACGACCGCTTCCTCCGCGCGCTCGAGCGACTCTCCGACGATCTGTCGGAGGTCGAGCGCCGCCAGCTCGCCGATGCGCTCGAGACGCTCGGGCGTCTGTTCGCCGAGCCCGAGCCTCAGGCTCGAGCGTCGAGCGGCCGGCCGAAGTCGTAGACGTCGACGCCCTCGGTCCGCTTCAGGTATCCGACGACCCAATAGGTGATCGGCGTCGCCAGCGTCTCCCAGCCGACCTTGATGAGCCAGGTCGTGACGATCGGGTTGGCGAGGCCCGCGCCCGTGCCCGCGAACGCGATCGTGACGAAGATCAGCGAGTCGAGACCTTCGCCCACGATCGTCGAGCCGATCGTCCGCGTCCAGAGCCAACGCCCACGCGTCGCGCCCTTCATGTAGGCGAGGACATACGCGTTCGCGAGCTCGCCGACGATGTAGGCCGCGAGCGACGCGACGAAGATGCGCCACGTTGTCCCGAGCACCGCCTCGAACTGCACTTGGAACTCGGGGTCGAGCGCGGGCAGGTGGATCGCCGCCTGGATCGCGCCGAGGGCAAGGAGGTTGCAGGCGAAGCCGAGCCAGATGACCCGCCGCGCCGAGCGAATCCCGTACACCTCGGTGAGCACGTCCCCGAGGAGATAAGAGAGCGGGAAGATGACGAGGCCCGCGGGGAAGATGCGGCCAGACATCTCCACGAGCTTGACCGCGATGATGTTGGAGACGACCAGCGCCGTGACGAAGAACCCGGCCACTACGACGAAGCGCCAGGAGTACTTCATCCGATCCGCTCCATCGCCTCGTCGATCTCCTCGTCCGTGATCGTCAGTGGCGGAGTCGCGCTCATGTAGCGGCCGTCCTCGCCCGCGGGGATGACGATCACCCCGCGGTCCCAGGCGGCGAAGGCGTCGCCTTCCTTCGCGCGCAGCAGGCCCGCCCCGTGCCAGCCCGCAGCCTCGAAGCGCTCACCGGCCGACCTAGACCCGATCCAGCAGCGCAGGGACGCGGTCCAGCACGACGAGCGCCGCCGCCGCGGCGAGCGGGTTCCCCATGTGCGTGTGCGTGTAGACCTCCTCCGCGCCGAGATCCCAGGCGCCGCGGTGCTCGGCGCTCATGAGGCAAGCGGAGATCGGAAGGCCGCCGCCAAGCGCCTTCCCGCAGGTGACGAGGTCGGCGAGGTCGCCGCTCCGCCAGAGGACGCCCGTTCTTCCGAGCCCCGTGTAGATCTCGTCCGCGATGAGAAGCGCGCCGGCCTCGTCGCAGCGCTCGCGCAGTCGCTCCAGGAAGCCGTCGGGCGGAACCTGCGCTCCCGCGCGGCCCTGCACGGGCTCGACGATGACGCACGCCGCGTCGGCAGGGAGCATGCCGGGATCCTCTCCGTACGGGCGGCGGTGCACCGGCCCGGGCAGCCACGGTGCGAACGGGCTCCGGAACTGCTCGAACCCCGTGGCCGCAAGGGCGAGCAGGCCGGTCCCATGGTAGGCGCCCGTGAAGGCGACGATCCCCGGGCGGCCGGTCACGAGGAGCGCCGTCCGAAGAGCGATCTCGACCGCATCCTCTCCGGTGACGCCGAGCATGACCTCGCGGCCTTCGCCGCCGAGCCGCGCGCGCAACTCGACGGTCACGTCCGCCTCGGCAAGGTCGCCGAGCGCGTGCATGCAGCGATCCGCCTGCGCCCGGACCGCGGCCTCGATCTCGGGACTTCGATGGCCGAGCGCGGCGACGCCGAATCCTCCGGAGAGGTCGATGTAGCTGCGTCCGTCGGAGTCGACGACGCGGCAGCCCTGTGCCTCCGCCCAGATCACGGGCGGAGTCTCCTCAGCGTGTCGAGCGCGACGTAGCCGGCGATCTTCGGGTTCTCCTGCAGCCTCCGGATCGAGTACTCGTACCAGCGCCGACCGAACGGGACGTAGATACGCAGCCGGTGCCCCTCGCGGACGAGCTCGTCGCCGAGCTCGGGCCGGACTCCGAGGAGCATCTGGAACTCGTAGTCGTCTCTTCCGAGGCCGCGGCGCTCGACCAGCGCGAGCGCCTCGCCGATCAGCCAGTCGTCGTGCGTCGCGATCCCGACATAGGAGCCGACGTCGAAAAGCCCCTCAAGCGCGTCCAAAAAGTTGAGCCGAACGATCTCGTCCTCCTGATAGGCGATCTCGGCCGGCTCGACGTAGATGCCCTTGCAGACGCGCACGTTCGGGCGGAGGTCGGCGAGCCCTCCGATGTCGGAGAGGGTGCGCTTCAACGCCGCCTGGAGGACGACGCCGAGGTTGTCATGCCCTCCCTCTCTGATCTCGCGGTAGAGAGCGAGCGTCTCGGACGTGGTCGACGAGTCCTCCATGTCGATGCGGACGAAGTTGCCGAACCGCGCCGCCTCCTCGACGACCGCAGTGAGGTCCGCCCGGCAGAGACCCCGGTCGAGCTTGAGCCCGAGGGCCGTCAGCTTGACGCTGACGTTCGAGCGGAGACCTTCTTCCTCGATCGTGTCGAGTGCGCGCCGGTAGGCGTCGCGCAGGCCGATCGCCTCCTCGCGGAGGGTCACCTCCTCACCGAGGACGTCGAGCGTCGCCTCCTTGCCCTGGGAGTTCAGCTCGCGGACGACGTCGCATGCCTCGGTCAGGGTCGTCCCGGCGATGTAGCGGCTCGAGAGGCGCTTCACGACTTGCCGCGGCACCGCGGGGAGCGCTCTGACGATCGCGCGGTCGATGATGGTCACGGGGCGGCGATTCTAGTTCGGCACATCCCGCGCGCCACGCGTGTGTCGGCAGAGCGTTACGCTCGAAAGCGGGTGGAGGCATGGGGTGGCCCCGTCACTGGTTGCTCTTCGCGCCCGAAAAAGCCGTCAAGACGTCCCAGCCCGACCAGAACGCCGCCCGTCGCATACCGCTCCGCCCGAACGAAGCCCGACCGGCCGCGCAGCCACCCAGCCGCCGAGCCCGCGGCGAGCGCGTACAACCCGTCGCTCACCGTGGCGAGCAGGATGAAGACCAGGCCGAGCGTCGCGATCTGCAGCGCGACAGATCCCGCGTCGACGTCCACGAACTGCGGCAGGAACGAAAAGAAGAAGAGCGCGGTCTTCGGGTTCAAGACGTTGACGACGACGCCCTGCGCGAACAGTCGCCTGAGGCTCTTCTCGGGCCGCGCGCCCGGAACGTCGTCCGCCTCGTCCTTCCCGAGGATCCGGCGCAGGCCGAGGAAGACGAGGTACGCCGCGCCCGCGTACTTGACGACGTTGAAGGCCACAGCTGAGCGAACGAGCAGCGCGGAGAGACCGGCCGCCGCCGCGGCCACATGCACCAGTCCGCCGACCTGGATCCCGAACATCGACACGATTCCCGCGAGCCGCCCGCGGCTGATGCTCTGCGAGACGATGTAAAGCACGGCCGGCCCCGGGATCACGAGGAGCACGAGCGCGGCGACGACGAAGACCGCCAGCGCCCCAGGGTCGGGGAGCACTACCCGGGCTCGCGCATGAAGCCCTGCCGCGCCGCCGAGACGAGAGCAACCGCCTCGGGGAAGAGGACGCGCATCGCATCGCGCAGGGCGATGGCCTGCTCGTCCGGCGAACCGGACAGCTGGAAGCGCTTGAGCGCGGCGCCGGTCAGCTCGACGGCGGTGTTCAGGGTCAGCGTCGCGAACTGCTCGCGCTGCGTCTCCTGCATGGCCTCGGTCTGGCTTCTCCGCGAATTCGCGCAACCCGCGCATGAGATCGTCCGGGTCGCCCCCGAACGGGAATCCGAAACCGCCCTCCATTGGGGCTCCTTTCGTTGATCACCCGTAATGTACGTTCCCATGTCCGGAGAGCCGCTTCATCGAGACTCTGAACGAGCAGATCGCCCACGAGCTCGCCGCCTCGAACCAGTACGTGGCGATCGCCGTCCACTTCGATTCCGAGACCTTGCAGCAGCTCGCGGCGCACTTCTACCGGCAGGCGCTCGAGGAGCGAAACCACGCGATGATGCTCGTCCAGTACCTCCTCGACTCGGGCGAGCAAGTCAGGATCCCGGCGGTCACCGAGCCGCAAAACGAGTTCTCGGACGCGGTCGCTCCGGTCGCCCTCGCCCTCAAGCAGGAGCGCACCGTCACCGAGCAGATCGTCCGGCTCGCCGCGCTTGCACGTGAGGAGAACGACCTCGTCGGCGCGCAGTTTATGGATTGGTTCCTGAAGGAGCAGCGCGAGGAGGTCGCGAAGCATGTCCGCTCTCCTCGCCGTCGTCGAGCGCGCCGCCGACAACCTCCTGCTCGCCGAGGAGCACTTATCGCGCGCATCAGATCGGCGATGCCGGGGTGGATCCGACCGCGCCTTCGGCGGCAGGCGGAGCTCTCTAAACCAGACGTGGCCGTCACCCAGGCGACCACCGTCTCCGACGAGCTCGTCGCTGCCTTCGCCAGGCTCGTCCCGCAGCTCTCGGCGTCGGCGCAGCCGCCGACACGCGCGAAGCTCGAGGAGATCGTCTCTTCGCCGGCAGCGACGATCCTCCTGGCCCGCGGTCCCGACGGCCAGATCATCGGCTCACTGACGCTCGTCGTCTTCCGTTCGCTGACAGGCGTGCGCGCCTGGATCGAAGACGTCGTCGTGGATGAGGCAGCGCGGGGCCAGGGTGCCGGCGAGGAGCTCGTCCGCGAGGCGGTTCGCCTCGCGTCCGAGTCGGGGGCTCGCACCGTCGACCTCACGTCCCGGCCCTCGCGGGGGGCGGCCAATGCGCTCTACGAGAAGGTCGGCTTCCGCCCCCGCGAGACGAACGTGTACCGCTACGAACTCGGCTAGTCGAGCGGAGGCTAGCCGAGCGGGCCTTTGTAGGAGCGAATGACCTCCGCGGCGAGCTCGTCCGCCGCAGGCATGCCGCTCTTCATGGCCTCGGCGAATGGTGAGCCGCCAACCTCTCCCAGCGTCTGCTCCAGCCTCGCCGCCGCGAGCCCGATGGCGTCGAGATAGCCGACGCTCGCGAGCCGGGGGGCGGCGCAAATCGTCTCCTGGAGCTCGGCCGCCGCGACCTCCGCCTCCTCGATGCCCTCGGGGTGTCGGTCGGCGCAGCTCGCGCATCGAGGCGGGCGCGCAGCTCGCCGGATCCCCCCGCCGGCGCTCTCCTCCGCGAGCTCGCACATGGCCGCGATCGAGACCGCCTCTCGGACGAGGGCGCGGTCGATCACGGGCCGGTACTGGGAGTCGAGTGCGAGCCAGGTCTGCTCTCGCCGCTCCGGTAGGCGCAGAGGTAGACACGCGCGCCCACCCCGGGCTCCGCCGGGACGATGCCCTCGTGCTCCTCTCCGTTCGCCGCGTGAGCCGACGCGGCCTCCGCGCGGCGGCAATCTCCTCCTCGAGCCCCACAGCCGCAACAATAGCCCCGTGACCGAGAGGACGAGCGAGCGCAACCGGGCGGCCCAAGCGCTCTTCGCGCCGCTCGGCGCGACGTACGACCGCTACGCGCGACTGCCTCTCTTCGGCCAGGACCCGCGCTGGCGCGCCTTCCTCGTCGCGCGGATCGAGGCCGAGCGCCGGCGGCGACCGTCGCTCGACGTCGCGTGCGGCACGGCGGCGGTGTCGATCGAGCTCGTCCGCCGCTACGGCTGCCGCGTCGTCGGGGTCGACCAGAGCGCCGAGATGCTGGCCGCGGGCCGAGCGCGCGCCGACGCTGCGGGGCTCCACGAGCGAATCCGGCTCGTCGAGGGCAGGGCGGAGCAGCTGCCCTTCGAGGACGCGGCCTTCGACGCGTTGACGTTCACGTACCTCCTCCGCTACGTCGACGACCCCGCCGCGACGCTGCAGGAGCTCGCCCGGGTGGTGCGACCCGGCGGGACGAATCGCGACGCTCGACTTCGGCGTTCCGCGCTGCCGTGTGGCCCGCCGCCTGGGAGCTGTACGTCCGATCGGCCTGCCCGCCCTCGGCCGCGCGGTCTCGCCTGGCTGGGGCGAAGTCGGCAGCTTCCTCGGGCCGAGCATCCGCGGCTTCTGGAGCGACCATCCGTGGAGGAGATCGTCGGCACCTGGAGAGATGCCGGCATCGACGGCGTCGAGGGTGCGGCGCCTCAGCCTTGGCGGCGGGCTCGTGCTCTGGGGAACGCGTGGCGCTTGAGACCTCGCGGCCGGCCTTCTATGCCCTGCGCTCGGGCGGCTGGCGCGACTACATAACCCTCCTCCATCCGCCGTACACGGCCTGGCACCTGAGCTACGTCGCGATCGGCGCGGCGCTCAGCGCCGAGTTCTCGTGGTCCAGGCTGCTCCCCACCCTGGCCGCGTTCTTCCTCGCCGTCGGCATCGGCGCGCACGCGCTCGACGAGCTCAACGGACGGCCGCTCCGCACGGAGATACCGCGCCGGCGTGCTGATCTTCCTCGCGGTCGCCTCGATCGGCGGCGCGGTCGCGATCGGGGTCGTCGGCGCGGTCGCCTTCGATCCGTGGATCGCCGCCTTCGTGGCGGCGGGCGCCTTCATCGTCTTCGCCTACAACCTCGAGTCCTTCGGCGGACGCTTCCACGACGACGCATGGTTCGCGCTCGCCTGGGGGTCGTTCCCACTGCTCACCGCCTACTTCGCCACCGCGGAATCGATCGGGGCCGCCGCCATCGCCGGCGCGGTCTTCGCATTCGCGCTCAGCCTGGCGCAGCGCGTCCTCTCGACGCAGGTCCGGGACATGCGCCGCCGCGTCAGTCGCGTGCAGGGGACGATCGAGCGCGCTGACGGTACGACGGAGACGCTCACCCCGGAGCTGATCATGGGGCCGGCCGAGCGGGCGCTCCGCATTCTCTCGGTCGCAGTCGTCGCCCTCGCCTGCGCTTCGGTGATGATGCGAGTGTGGTGACGCTCGCCTTCATGCCGCCCGCCGAGCCGCCGCCGACGCCGCCCGCGATCTACGCGCCGGCCCCGCGGGAGATCTCCTTCGGCGAGATCAGAGGCCGCGTGACGGCCGGCACGCGGCTCGTGAGCATTCGCGTCGACGGCGTCTACAAGGGCCACGCGAATCTCGACGGACGCCGCTTCTGGAGGACGATCTCGCTGCCGAGCCACGACGTCACCATCCGCATCACAGCAGTGAACGCGATGGGCGACCGAGCCTCATCGTCGGTCGGCCCGGTCTACGGACTCTCTCGCCGCGCACGGCCGCACGCGATCAAGGGCTCCCTCGACCGCGGGCTGCAGCGGAAGATTCGCGCCCTCGTCGACGCCTTCCCCGGGACGTCGGGGGTCTACGTCCAGGATCTGCGGACAGGGAAGGGCGCGGCGTGGAACGCGCGGGCCCGGTTCATGGGCGCCTCGACGCTCAAGCTCGGGATCGCGATCGAGGTTCTCCGCGTGCTCGGCGGCAAGCCGCCTGCCGACTCGCGCATCGGCTCGCTGTTCCGCCGCATGCTCGTCTACTCCGACAACGGAGCGGCGAACGATCTCGAAGTCTGGCTCGGCGGCGGCTCGATCTACACAGGGAGCGCGAGGGTCACGACGACTCTCCGCGCGCTCGGCCTCTACGACTCCTACATCAACGGCGGCTACATCCTCGGGACGGCCGATCGGGCGCCGATTCCGCTCAACGTCGTCGAGCAGCCGTCGTACTACAGCACCGGGAAGTACACGTCGGCGTGGGATCTCGCGCGGATCCACAAGTTTCTCCATCGGGGCGCGGGGGGCAAGGGACCGCTGCTCGGCCTGTCCGGCCATTTCACCGCGAGCGATGCGCGCTTTCTCCTCTGGACACTGGCTCACGTCCTCGACCCGGGAAAGCTCGACCGCTACGTGGGTAGTGAGCCCGGGGTCTCGGTCCTGCACAAGGCCGGCTGGATCTCCGTCGCCCGGCACGACAGCGGGCTCGTCTACTGGCACGACGGAGGGCTCGTCGTCGTCGTGATGACGTACAGCTCCGCAGGAGTCGGCGCCTCGTCCGACGTCCTCGCGGGAGAAATCGCGCGGATCGCGCTCCAGCATTTCTCCCACACCGGCTCAGGTGCCCGGGGCGGGCGCGGTCGTCTGTTTTCGTTCTAGGGCCTAGGATGGGGCGATGGCTCTCGCCCTCGAAATCGTCTTCGCCGCAGGCATCGTCGTCGTCGCGCTCTCCCTTCTCGCAGTGGTCCTGGGGAAGGCGAGCGACCGGCTTCTGCTCGTCGTCACGGTGGTGCTCGCGACCGGTGCTGCAGTCGCGGCCGTCGCGCTCGGCATCGACCTGGTGAACTCCTACACGGACGTTGACGCTCTCCTGCTCGCCGCCGGAGGGCTCGCGGCCGCCGGGGTCGCCGAAGCCGGGTTGCTCGCGCTGAACCGCGGTCTGCGGCGCATGCAGCAGACCGAACGGCTCGCGGATGCAGCCCGCGACGAGATCCACGCCTTTGCCGCGGAGGAATCACAGCAGCGGATTCTGGAGCTCGAACGCATCCTGGCGAGAGAGCGGGCGAACACGAGCCATCAGCTCAGCGAGCAGGAGCGGCGTCTGGCCGAGGAGCGGCGGGACACGGTCGAGCGCCAGGCCGAACGCGCCCGCGTCGAGCTCACCCAGACCGTCGCATCGGTGCAGGAGCGGCTGGAGCAACGGCTGATGGCGTGGGCCGCTGACCTGGACCGCGGCCAGCGGGAGCTCGAGCGGAAGCTCGTCGAGCTCGGCCAGCAGCAGCGCGAGGCGGTCACCGCGTACGAGGCGCGTCTGGCCGCCGACGCGGAGCGGGTGGACGCCGCGAGCGAGGAACAGCGCCTGGCCCTGGCGAAGCTCCGCGAGGAGCTACAGCGATTCGGCACCTCCTTCCTCGAGGAAGGACGTTCCGAGATCGAGATCCACGCGGCCGAGCGGCGGCGGGCTCTGCACGAAATGAGCGAGCGGATCCGCTCGCGCGAGCGCGCTCTCCGTGAGCAGCTCGAGCGCGACGAGGCGGAGTCGAGAGGGCGGATCGCCGCGGGTCTCGAGGAATCGGAGCGCCGGCACCTGGCCGCGCTGGACCGCGCTTTCGAGCGCGCCGCGACCCGCCTGACCGAGTACGCCGAGAAGCAGTTCGACGCGCAGATCAAGGAGTCCCGCGAGAAGGCCGCCGACCGACTGTCGCGCGAGCTCGAGAAGGCGATCGAGCAGTTTGCGCGCCAGGCGGAGAAGGACGTCGCCGACCGAATCGCCGACATGGCGCGGATGACCGCCGACCGGCTTCAGCGCCGGATCAACGACGTCGCCCGCTCGGCCGAGGCGCAGCACGACGTCGCCGCCGAACGCGTCCGCCACCTCGCCGCCAGGCTCGAGGAGACCCTCGCGGCCGCCGAGGAGCGCCAGGCTGCGCTCGAGGCCGAAGTGGACGCCTCCATGCGCAGCCTCGACCGCGATTGAAACTGACTTTTCCGGGGAGGGTTCGTCCAAAAGAAACCGAACCTACGCGGAATGGAAGAGACGTTGACCACTCTCGAGCGGGAACAGGACGAACGCGGCAAGGTGGAAAGCTGGCGGCTCCACGTTCTCATGGAGGCTGGCTATCCGCTTCCCATCGCCGAGCGGATCGCACAGAGCGACGCGGATCTCCACGAGGCGGTTGAGCTCGTCGGGCCGCGCGGCTGCATCCCGGACGTCGCCGCCCAGATCTTGCTCTAAAGCGCGCCGATTTCTTCCACGCCCGCCCGACTGAGCTAGATTCGGGCAGGTGAAGGTCGAGCCGCTCCTCTACGGCGACCGCAAGGTCTACACCGTTTCCGCGTTCAACCGCGGCGTCGCCTCCTGGGTTGCCCGGCTCCCCTCGATCTGGGTCGAGGGCGAGGTGACGGAGTTCCGTCGCCAGCAGGGTTGGCAGAGCGTTTTTTTCACGCTCAAGGACTCCACGGACGGTGCCTGCCTGTCCGTCAGCATGCCGCGGGGCCGCTTCGACGGCCTTCGGCTCGATCTCGCGGACGGGATGACGGTGCACGTCTACGGCCGCCCGGAGCTCTACGAGGCCCGCGGCGTGTTTCAGCTGCGCGCGCTCTCGATCGAGCCCCTCGGTCTCGGCGCCGTCCTCGCCGGCCTCGAGCGCCTGAAGCGGAAGCTGGGCGCGGAGGGCCTCTTCGCGCCCGAGCGCAAGCGGCCGCTACCGATGCTCCCGCGGCGAATCGGCGTGCTGACCGGCAACGAGGCAGCCGCCAAGCGTGACTTCGTCACTGCGGTCCAGGCGCGCTTTCCGGCGGCGAACCTTCTCGTCGCGCAGACGTATGTTCAGGGGCAGGCAGCGCCGGCCGCAATCGCGGCGACGTTGCAGGCGCTCGCACGGGAACCCGACGTGGACGTGATCGTGCTCACCCGAGGAGGCGGGAGCTTCGAGGACCTTCTCCCGTTCAGCGACGAGCGCGTGATCCGCGCTGTGGCCGAATGCGATGTCCCCGTAGTGTCCGCCGTCGGGCACGAGCAGGACACGCCGCTCTGCGACCACGCCGCCGACGTGCGTGCGTCGACGCCCACCGCAGCGGCACGGCTCGTCGTCCCGGACGAGCGCGAGCTCCGAGAGCGGCTCGATACCGCGCGCGCCGCGCTCGCCCGCGGCGCCGGTGCGGCTCTGGAGCGCGCCCGCAGCTCGCTGACCCGGGACCGGGAGCGATTGGACCGAGCGCCGGCTCTGCTTGTCGAGCGCAAGCGGGCGGGCCTCGAGGGCCTCGCCGGGAGACTGCAGGCGTTGTCGCCACGGAAAACATTGGCTCGAGGATACGCCATTGTCCGGACAGACAATGGGATCGTACGCTCGAGCACCGAGCTCGAATCGGGAAACCGCGTCGACGTCGAGCTCGCCGAGGGTGGGTTCGGCGCACGAGTGGAGGAGACGAAAGCTTGACGGACGAGGTCTCCTTCGAGGACGCGCGGCTGGAGCTGGAGCAGATCGTCGCGAAGCTCGAGAGCGGCCAGGCGAGCCTGGAGGAGGCGGTCGCGCTCTGGGAACGCGGGGAGCTGCTCTACCGCACCTGCGTCGGCAAGCTGGACGCGGCACAGGGAAAGATCGAAGAACTCGGCAAACGCGTCGAGGAAGCCCGGCCGTGATCGGCTGGCTCTACGACTTCGCCGGCCGGCGGGTCGAGAAAGGGGAGCTCGGCGAGCGAAGGCACGAGCTCGTCGGCGGCCTCGAAGGAGCCGTGCTCGAGGTCGGCGCGGGCACGGGTCGCAACCTCCCGCACTACGAGCGCGCAAGCCGTGTCGTCGCGGTCGAGCCCGACCCGAGCATGGCCGGACGCCTCCGCAAGCGTGCGCCCGAAGCGTCGGTCCCGGTGGAGGTCGTCACGGGAAGGGCCGAGTCCCTGCCATTCGAGGACGAGAGCTTCGACACCGCCGTCGTCACGTTCGTCCTCTGCTCGGTCGAGAAGCCGCAGGCCGCGCTCGCCGAGGTCCGGCGCGTGCTCCGGCCGGGCGGACGACTCGTCCTCCTCGAGCACGTCCGCGGCGAGGGACGCCTCGCGCGCTGGCAGGACCGCTTCACGCCGCTCCACCGCAAGGTCGCGGGAAACTGCCATCTCAACAGGAAGACCAGGGACGAGGTCGCCGCAGCCGGCTTCGACGTCGGCGACATCAACCCGGTCCGCATCCCGGGGAGCCACCCGCTCGTCCGCAGCGGGCTTCAGGGCGTCGCGATCAAGACTTCTTCGTAGTACTCGCCCTTGCGCCGCCCGGTCCGGCGGTTCACGTGGCGGAGGAGCCGCTCTTCGAGCCGCAGGCCGGCGGCGGACAGGATGCCGTCATAGAGGCCACGGCGGTCGTTGACGACCACGACAACCTTCCCTCCTCCCCGAACGGCGCGCCGAGAACGAGCCAGCACAGCGGCGATGTCCTCGCAGTAGCCCTTCACGCCGCGCCCGATCTCCTCGCTGTCGCGCCGTTCGAGACCGAGGAGCTCGTAGGCGTACGCGTGCTGCTCGTGGTAGTCGATGAGTCCGGGGTAGGGCGGCGAGGTCAGCACCAGGTCGACCGGCCCCGGAGGATCCACGAAGCGCGCGTCGCCGTGCAGGACGTCCACAGACCCCGACGAGCGCACGTCGGCGAACTCCTGCACCCGCTGCACCGCGTCGCGAACGTAGCGGCGCAGGAACTTGTCGGCCTCCCCCACCGGCCGGCACACGCGCCGGTGCTTGTGGCAAAAGTACTCGCCGCTCACGGGCTCGGCCGGAAAGTCGAGATCGTCGTGGCGGGCGAGCCGCGCCGAGCGGGCCGAGCGCGAGAGGACGACCTGCCAGAGCTCCGGATATGCGGTGCCCTCGATGCGCTCCCGGAAGGACAGGAGCTCGGCGAGCGAGCGCGGCGCGTACCAGCGGCGCAGATACCGGCCGGCGCCGCGGGCCTTCGCGGCGGGCGGGCCATCGGAGAGCCGGACAACGTCTTCGAGCAGCACGGCAGGATCGTAGACACCGGTCTTCGCCCGCATCAGCAGGCAGTTGAACGCGGACACGTCACAGCCCGCCGCGCGCGCGCCGAAGGCGTTCGCTTCCACGAGGGTCGTCCCCGATCCGGCGAAGGGGTCCCAGACGAGCTGGCCGGGCGAGGCATAGCGGCGGAGGAAGACTTCGGCGAGCTGGGGCACGAACTTGCCCAGGTACGGATGGAGCCGATGGACGTGCTTCGTCCGCTCGCGCTCGGGGAGCTCCGCCTCGGACCAGGAGAGCTCGAGGTCGATCTCGTCGTAGAGAGCAGCCTGTGTGCGCATCGGCGCGAACTTCGGCGCGCTTCGCACTTGCCCTGCTCGCCGCTATCATCCCGCGCGATGTCAGCGCCCGTCGACGTGCTCCGCAATGTGCCGCTCTTCGCCGACCTGGACGACGAGGACCTCGCCGGCCTCGCGAACCAGATGAAAGAACGCCGCTTCTCGGAGGGCAGCCCGATGACGAGCGAGGGGAGCGGCGGCGCGGGCTTCTTCGTCATCACCGACGGGAACGCCACGGTCAGCGTCGGCGGCGAAGCGAAGGCGACGCTCGGGCCCGGCGACTACTTCGGCGAGATCGCCCTCATCGACGAGGGCACCCGCTCTGCGACGATCACGGCCGCGACGGATGTGGTCGCGTACGGCATGACGTCCTGGGAGTTCAAGCCGTTCGTCGAGGACCACCCGCAGGTGGCATGGGCGCTCCTGAAGACGCTCGCCCAGCGTCTGCGCGCCGCGCAAGCGCAGGACTAGAGAAGGGGGACTCATGGGCTGGTTCGACAACCTCTGGCGCCGCCGGCAGGGGCGCACGACCGACGACACCCTCGAGCCTTCAGAGCCTGACGAGCAAGTCGCGGACGAGCTCGAGGAGGAAGCGCACGCGGCCCGCGACGAGCAAGCCATCGAAGAGCCTCGGCCGCCCGGCGGCTAGACCTCCCGCCCGAGCCGTTCCCCCAGCTCCTCCAGGTCTGCCTCCGCACGATCCGGATCGCCGCTGAGCGCGACGGTCTCGGCCCCGGGCAGGCCGGCCTCGACGCGGCCGCCGAAGACGACGCACCGAACTCCGGCCTCCGCGGCGAGCGACGCCACGAGCCCGGCCAGCTTCCCTTCACGAGACGCGGCGTCCACGGTTCCCTCCCCGGTGACGACCAACGCGGCGCCTCGTAGCCGCTCCCGAAGCCCGATCGCCTCCGCGACGAGCTGGGAGCCGGGAACGAGCGTGGCCCCCAGGGACGCCAGCGCCGCGCCGAGCCCTCCTGCCGCGCCCGCGCCCGGAAGGTCGGCGTACCGCTCGAGGGCGGGATCGGAGGCGAGGCGCCGCTCGAGCTCCTCCACCTGGGCCGGAGACGCGCCCTTCTGAGGCCCGAAGGCGCGCGCGGCGCCGCGCGGCCCGAGCAGTGGATTCGCGACGTCGCACGCGACCAGCGTGCCGGCCGGCAGGGCTTCGACCACCTCTCTGAGACCGGCGCCGCCGTCCACCGTTGCGCTGTCTCCGAGCCCGACGACGAGGCCGCTCGCACCCGCATCCTGCGCTGCGACGATGAGCTCGCCGAGCCCTCGGCTCGACGCACGCATCGGGTCGAGCGCGTCTCCACGGAGCCGGGCGAGGCCGATTGCAGTCGCGGCCTCGACGATGGCCCGCCCGTCGGGAAGAAGCGCAAAGCGGGCTTCCACCGGCCGCCCGAACGGATCGGAGACCGAAGCCGTCCGCCACTCTCCGCCGACAGAGGCGCAGAGAGCCTCGGCCGTTCCCTCGCCGCCGTCGGCCATCGGGGCCTGATCCACCTCGACGCCAGACCGCATCAGCCCTGCGGCCAGCGCCCGCGTGGCCGCCGCCGCGCTGAGAACACCCTTGAGCGGGCCGGGGCAGACAACGGCTCTGGCGCGGTCCGGAATCTCGCCTACCGTTGGATCGTGGGCTCGAACGACATTGCGCTCCTGGCGGCGACGATCCTCGGCATCTCAGTCCCGATCACGCTGGCGCTCCTCGTCCCGCACTACCACCTCGACTCGGTGGTGCTGTTCTCGATCCCGTGCGGCCTCGTTGCCGGAACCACCACCGCGGTGCTCGCCGCCCACGACCGCCGCCGGGCCGGCAAACCCGTCACCGGAGGCGTGGCTGTCGCGTACGGCGCGCTCGCCCTTCTCGGCGCGGGAATCCTCCTGCTCACCGTGGCAGCAATCGCCTTTTACCGGACGCCGCTGACCTTCTAGGCGATCCGCTCGACGCGCCCGTCTTCCTCGACCTCGACGTCGGTCACCTCGGGCATGCGGCGCAGCATCGCGAAGGAGAAGCCCTCGCGCGCGAGATAGAAGAGGCCGAGGCCGACGCCGACCGATGCCTCGATCGCCTGCAGGCCGACGCCGAAGGCGAAGCCGTGCGCGTAGGAGACGCCGTAGGAGAGGAGCGCGAAGCCGATGGCCGCCTGGAGGAGGCCCACGTTGCCGGGCCAGAAGGGGAAGAGCGTGACGACGTTCATGAGCAAGAGGACGAGCGCCGCCGCATGCACTCCCCCATGGATCTGGAAGGCAAGCATCGCGGCCCAGACAGCGAAGAGCTGAGCGGTCCAGCCGAGGAGCTGGAAGCAGAGCGCCCAGATCGCAGGCACCGGCCGGCGGAGCACGGTGAGGCCCGCACGCGCCATCGCGATCAGGCGGCGCACGGCTCCTGAGTCCTCGGGGGTCTCCTGCACCGGCTGAGGATGCCGCCGCGCCAGCAGGAACGCGGCGATCAGAAGGCCGAGCCCGACGCCGATCACCACGGCCAGCGCCGGCTTCGCCCAGTCCGGGATACGCGAGGTGTAGAGGACGTAGACGACGAGGCCGGTGGCGGCAACGACGTCGAAGAGCCTGTGCGCGAAGACCGTCCCCACGATCGTCGCCCAGGTTCCCGGGCGACGCCGCAGGTGCCGGGTGATCACGGCGACCCGCGCGAGCTCTCCGACTCGACCCGGGAGCGCGACGTTGCCGAGAAGTCCGACGCAGAACGCGGAGAAGACGACGCGCCACGACGGCCACGGCTTCGGGATCGCCTGCAGGATCACGACGCGCCAGGCCGACGAGCGAACCATGACCGACATGAGGTTGAGGCCGACCGCGATGGCAACCCACGTCCACGAGACGGCCTCGAAGGCGTCGGAGAGGAGGTTCGTGTCCGGCCACTGCCACGCGACGAGCACCGCCACGATCGCGAAGATGACCGCGAGAATTCCGAACCGCACGGGCCGGCTCTCCGGCAGGTACATGTCAGGCCGCCGCTTTCTGCACCGTCGCGCCGACGGCTAGCTGTTCGTAGATCTCGACGAGGCGGCGCGCGATCCGATCCCAGGAATAGCCCTCGGCCACCTTCCGGGCTCCCGCGCCGAGCGCGGCGCGGCGCGGTTCGTCCGCGAGAAGCTCGACCAGGGCGCGGGCAACCGCGGCGGGATCTCCCGGCGGCACGAGCACGGCGCTCGACTCGTCCGCGACAGCCGCGTATCCGTCGATGTCGGAGGCCACAGCCGGCGTCGCCGTGGCGAAGGCGCGCGTCAGCACCATGCCGAAGCTCTCGCCGCCGAGCGCCGGTGCGCACAGGAGGCTGGCCGCCTCGAGCTCGGCGGTGAGCTCTTCCTCGGAGAGGCCTCCGAGGAGATCCACCTGCTCCAGCGAGAGCGCCTGCCGGCGAGCGAGCCAGCGCACCGAGAGCGGATCGGCGCCCACGACGCGAAGCCGCGCGCTCGTCTTGGCCGCGACCTCCGGCCACGCGCGCAGCAGCACCTCGAGCCCCTTTCGCTTCTCGTTGCGCCCGATGAAGACGACGTTGCCGTTTCGACCCGCCGGGTCGAAGCGCTCGGGCAGGAAGATGCCGTTCGGGATCACCTCGATCGGCCCGCCGGCGTACGGCTCGGCCGCCCGCCGCGCCGCCTCGGAGACCGCGATCCGGTAGTCGGCTCGCTCGACCGCAATTCCCCACATTCGCCTGCCCATCGGATACCAGCCGAGCTTCTCGCCGGCGGCATGGAAGGTGGCGACCGTCGGGCAGTCCGCCACGACGAGCGCGAAGGCGGACAGGATCGGCGCGTACGGCTCGTGCACATGGATCACGTCGAAGCGCTCCTCCGCGAAGATCCGCCGCATTCGCAGCATCGCGGGCGGCGAGAGGATGAGGTTCGGAAGCGACGCGTTGGCGGGCACGATCACCGACCGCCCGACCGGGACGACGTAGTCGGGAGGCCGCACATGCCGCCCCTCCTTGGGATGGAGGAGTTTGGTCAGCCGCCCGGGCGGATCGTGGCCCATGACGATTTTCGCCTCGATCCCGAGGCTCTGGAGTGCCCGCGCCTGGTGGTCAGCGTGCTCTTGGACTCCCCCCCAGAACGACCAGGAGTAGGGCACGACGATGCCCACCTTCATGGCAAGACCATACCGGGAATAGACTCGCATCCATGATCAAAAGGGCGGAACGGCTCGAAGGGATCGTCGGCTTCGGAATCGACCGCGTCGCCGCTTCCGCGGAGGAAACAGGGGGAAGCCACGGCGGCCCGGTCCTCCGCATGGAGAACCTCGACACCGACCTCCCGCTCCCGCCCGAGGCGCTCGAGGTCACGCGCGCGAAGCTCGACGACCCGAAGTCGAACAGCTGGCTTCCGTTCACCGGCGACCTCGACCTGCGCGCCGCGATTTCTGACTTCACCGCCGAGCGCACTGGCCACCGCTACGACCCCGAGCGCGAGATCGTCATCACCGCGGGCGGGATGGAAGGCCTCCTCAACGCCCTCCTCTGCACCGTGGATCCGGGCGACGAGGTGATCGTCACCGACCCGACGTACGCAGGGATCGTCAACCGCATTCGCCTCGCGGGCGGCACACCCCGCTTCGTCCCGTTCCTCGCCGAGGAGGACGGTTGGCGCTTCGACCGCGACCGGCTCGACGACCTGGTCGGCCCGAAGACCACCGGCTTCCTTCTCATGAGCCCGTCCATGCCCTCGGGCGGCTACCTCGACGAGGACGACTGGCTCGCGGTCTGCGACCTCTGCCGCGAGCACGACCTCTTCCTCGTCTACGACTCAGCGATGGAGCGCCTGCTCTTCGACGGCCGGCCGCTCGTCCACCCGCTGCGGATGGACGGGATGGCGGAGCGGACCGTGGTCGTCGGGTCGCTCTCGAAGGAGCACCGGATGATCGGCTGGCGCGTGGGCTGGGTCGCCGGCCCCGCCGACACCGTCACCGACGCGGGCTGGGCGCACGTCTACAACACGACGATGCCCGTGGCGATCTCCCGCTTCGCGGCCACCGCCGTCCTGCGCGGAGACCAGGGCCACGTGGCCGAGTGCGTCGCCGACCTCGAGCGCCGCCGCGACACGATGCTGTCCGGCCTTTCCGACTGGCCGCTCGTCAGCCCGGCCGGCGGCTGGTCGCTCCTCCTCGACGTCACCTCCCTGGGCTTCGAGCCCGCGGAGGCCTCGCGGATCCTCCTCGAGGACGCGCAGATCGCCGCCACGGCCATGACCGGCTGGGGCGACGAGGTGGCGGCGCGCTACGTCCGTTTCGTCTTCAGCGCCGAGCCCGTCGAGCGGCTCGAGACCATCCCCGACCGCGTGGCCGGGACGAAGCTCGCGGAGGCCGTTGCAAGTCGAGTCTGAAACCAAGGCCGTCGTCGCCGAGATCGCCCGCGGCGGCCTCGCCGAGCTGCATACGCACCTGGGCGGCTCGGTCGATCCCGCAGTCATGTGGTCGCTCGCCCACGAGCAGGGGATCGCGCTCCCGGTGAAGGACTACTGGGACTTCGTCGACCTCGTCACCGTCGATCCGCGCGGCGTCGAGGGCCTCCCCGAGCTCGACCAGATCTACAAGTGGACGGAGCTGATCCAGTCGAGCCCGCTCGCGGTCGAGCGCTCGGTACACGGCGCGATCGGCGGCGCCTACATCTCCCAGAACATCACGACGCTCGAGCTCCGCTTCAACCCGATGAAGCGAAACCGCGGCGGCGAGCGCGACCTCGACCACATCATCATGGCCGCGGTGCGCGGGCTCGACCGCGCTGCGCTCGAGTTCCCGCGCGTGCGCGCCGGCCTCATCCTGATGATGGACAGGACGTTCACGCACGAGCAGAACGAGGTCATCGTCGACAAGGCGATTCGCTACAAGCCGCGCGGGGTCGTGGGCATCGACATCGCGGGCCCGCGGCCGAACGGCGGCCGCTATCCCTACCGCGACCTCGCACCGCTCGTCGAGCATGCGCGCTCTGCTGGCCTCGGAGTGACGATCCACGTCGGCGAGGAGGGCGGCGCCCACGGAATCGAGGAGGTCGGCGAAGTCGTCGAGTCGCTCCGCCCGGACCGCGTCGGCCACGGCATCCTCGCCGCTCAGGACGAGGAGATCATGCGCGCGCTTGTCGAGGCCGGCACCGTCCTCGAGATCTGCCCCACCTCGAACCTGCTCACGCGCGCGCTGGCCGACGAAGACGCCCTCCGCGACACGATCAGGACGTTCGCCGACCGCGGCGTCGCCTTCACGATCGCCACGGACGGGCCCGAGATGATGCGGACGCACTTGCGCGACGAGCTCGAGCTGCTCCTGAGCGCCGGCGCTCTGTCAGAGGCGGATCTCGGCGCCGGTGAACGCTCGCGGGCACGACGCTTCGTTCATACACCCAAAGGCGTAGGCCCGAAAGATCGCCCCCACGGCGAATAGCGGTACCCGGCAAACGGCGACAACATGCCCGCCGATGATCACTCTCGGCGAAGACATCCAGTTCACACCGCGTCAACGACAGGTCATCCAGCTGATAGCTGAGGGTTGCTCGAACGTCGAGATCGCAGAGCGGCTCGGCGTGTCGCCTCGGACGGCGAAGGCGCACTCGGACATTCTGCGCTCCAAGCTGCGGGTCGGCCGACGGCGGCAGATCCCGCTCGCATTCCGCAACGCGACCGGCGAGAACCCTCTCGAAGGCCTCGAACCGGCAGCAGGCCTGCGCGACGACTCCCGCACGCCCGACTGACCACTCGGGGGATAACGGCCCGACGCCCGCGGCCCGCCGTGGGCGTCGGTCTGTCCCGGCTTGGAACCAGGCTGCCAACCGCGCTAACCTCGTGAGCCGCAGGCGTGGAGCCGCGGCCGCAATGGAAGCGCTCCGGGAGACGTATCCGCCCCTCTTTCGCCGCCACGCTCGGCGGCCTCGCCTCACCCGCATGCTCGACGCGAGCACGGCGCAGACGATCCTCGTGACCGCGCCCGCCGGTTACGGCAAGACGACGCTGGCGACCGAATGGGTCCAGGGCCGCGACGGCGTCGTCTGGTACCGAGCGACGTCCGGGTCGGCCGACGTGGCGGCGTTCTCAGCCGGGCTCGCCGATGTCATGGCTCCGCTCGTCCCCGGAGTCGGTGACCGCCTCAAGCAACGGCTCCGTGTGGCGGACACTCCGGAGCGAGCAGCGAGGCCTCTCGCCGAGATCCTCTCCGAAGACCTAGAGCCCTGGCCGAGGGACGCCCTCCTGATCATCGACGACTACCACCTCGTCGTCGACTCGGCGCCCGTCGAGGAGTTCATGGACTGGCTCCTCATGCTGACGCCCGCCTTGCACGTCCTTGTGACAGCGCGGCGGCGACCGAAATGGGCGTCGGCGCGCCGGATCCTCTACGGCGAGATCACCGAGATCGACCGCGGCCAGCTCGCCATGACCACAGACGAGGCCGCCCTCGTCCTGGACGGGCGATCCACCGAGGAGGTACAGGCGCTCGTCCAGCAGGCCGAGGGCTGGCCCGCTCTGATCGGCCTGGCGGCTCTCTCCGCCACGCATGAACTCCCGACCGAGCGAGTTTCCGAGGCTCTTTACCGCTACTTCGCGGAAGAAGTCGTGCGGGGCGAAGAGCCAGCGAGGTGAAGAGGTTCCTCCTTATTGCGTCGGTCCGGGAGGTCGACCCATCGACATAGAGGCGAGCAGGAGCTCTTGGGCGAGGAGACAACCGGGGCTGTCTTACTCCATCTAGTCGAAGAGGGCCTTGGTAGAGAGGATGGATTCGGACTTTCGCCTGCATCCACTCCTCGATCATTCCTCCGGCAATCGCTGCGAGGAAGGCGATCCGCACTATTCGAGCGAGTCGCTGCCAGAGCACTCCAGACCGCACGCTCGCAGACGATGGGAGCAGGCTTCGACCTCGCGATCGAAACCGAGCAACTCGAGGCCGCAGCCGAGATCCTCGATGCATCCACTCCCGAACTCCTAGCCGCAGGCAACGGACTTCTTGCACGTTGGTTCGACGAGTGCGGCGCCCTGGGGGATTGATCGACCCCGCCGCAATCCTGATGCGGGTCGAATTGCTGATTCGAGAAGGCGCGTCTGTCTGAGGCCCTTCCACTAGCTCGAGACTTGGGACGAGCCGTTTGCCCCGGCCGACAAACACGGGTCTCGCGCTTGTACTGGCCGGATTTCGCCGCGCATCTTTTCTCAGAAAGACGGCGCTCGATTTTCACCTCCAGGCTGAGAGATCGGCGCGGCAGAGCCCCGAGAAGAAAGCGACGCGCTTTGGGGGGCCCACTCGCTGCGATCGAATTGGAAAGTACCGAAGCGAGCCGCGTACCTTGCTGAGCTGGAGGCCCTGGGCCTCAGCGGATCCAGCGACCAGAGCTACGGTTGCGACTGGGCGAATGGGGATTGCGAGCGGCCGCTGCAAACGTCAGAGGTCTCCTCGCGATGGTTAACCCATTGGTCGCACTCGTTGATCGCGCTGAACAGCTTCATGGTGGCGACGAGCTTCTTACCCGGGTCGCTGAGGTTCAAGTACATCCGCAGTCGGTACGACGAAGCATTTGCCCTCGCGGTCGAGGGGACTCAGGATCGCGAGCGATCTTCACCTTGAGTTTGCGCGTCGGGCTACTGCGTTGTGCAGGGGCCAATGGAGAGGTCGCCCTTCGAAGATTCGAAGCGGCTCGAAATCACTGAAAACGCTGGCCGAGATCCTTGTCTCGCACAAGGATCCCTACTCGAACTAGAGCATCAGATACTCCACATGAGGATGAAGCTGGCGAACAAGCGCCACCGTTTCAGCGAGACTCGCTTTCCGGAGCACATCTGGAGAGACGCTTCGAGTGCCGTGAAATCTGAGTACTTGGGCCTGAAGGCACTCACCGCCATCGGCCGGGGCGAGCCGGATACGGCTCTATGCTCCGCCGCGCGAGCGAGCGAGTTATCGGATGGTGCGGATACAAGGTTCAGTTCCCAACTTGCTTCCGCCATAGGTCATCGGATGAAGGACGGCGACGAGCAAGCGTTTCGGGAATCCGTTGTCCGCCTCACACTCGAGTGTGCAGACACTGAGGTGCTTGATTCGTTGGTTCAGGCGGCTCGTGCAGACGCTCGTGTGGCCTCGGTCGCTGCTGCGGACGCATCAGCAAGGGTTGTGATACGCGACGCTCTCCTTCGCTCAAACGATGAGGCGATCGCGCGGCCCGCCGGCCTCATCGCTGAAGAGATGGAGCACGTGCTAACCGGCGGCCTCCATGACGTCCTCACGCCTCGGGAACTTGAGGTTCTTCAGCTCATGTCCCGCGGCTGTCGAACGCGGCGATCGCCGACGGTTTAGTGATCGCAGAGAGCACCGTGAAGGTTCACGTGCGTCACATTCTCAGAAAGCTGAATGTCGCGACGAGGCTTCAAGCCGTGCTCAAAGCTGCCACGAACGGGAGTGACAGCGCTCTCTAGGCGGCGTGAATCGCGACTTCTGAAGAGAGGCTTGGCTGCCGTTGCGCCTCGACAGCAAAGTCGGCACGGTCGCCGGACAAGTAGCTCTCGGGCGAAGACGCCAGGATGGCTTCGAATGCGGCGACGACCGAGGTGTCGAACTGCGAATCAACCGCCTGAGCCAGGCGAAGGCGCGCAACCCTAGTCGGCATCGCGTCCCGATATGGACGACCCGACGTCATGGCGTTGTAAGCGTCGGCCACCGCGATGATCTTTGAGATAAGCGGTATCCGTGCATCCTCGAGGCAATCTGGATAGCCGTTGCCGTCGACGCGCTCGTGATGATGGCGCACTATCTTCGCCAGCTCGCCGTACTGAGCCACGTTGGACAAGATCCGGTCTCCGATCACCGAGTGTTCTTCCATTACCCGGCGTTCTTCGAGAGTCAGCGGGCCTGTCTTTTCGAGAATTCCGGCGGGGAGGCCAACCTTCCCTATGTCGTGCAGCAGGCCCGAGAGATGTGCCAGCTGCTGATCCGCCTCTGAAAGCCCCATTCGATTCGCGATGTCGCGGGCGTAGACGGCAACCGCAGCCGAGTGTCCCGCCGTGTACTTGTCTCGCGCATCCAGAGCAGCTACCAGAGCACTGGCAAACGAGAGACCCGATGCCTCGAGCCTGGAGTTGGCGGTCGCCAGCTCCGTGACAAGTTGACGCTGCTCCTGATAAAGAACCAAGAGTCGCTGAGCGGCAACCGCGGGAACAAAGAACAGCAGAACGGTCCAGGGCGAGAGCTCTCGATATGCATAAACCACACCGCCAGCACCGGCGTGTACAACGGCAATGTGCTCGCGGTCAGTCTCGCGATCGCCCGAGCCGTTTCAAAGACCGATCCACTTCGCCGGATAGCCACGGTTAGCCCGTTGAGCAGGATGTCGCCGACCGCTTGGACTGCAGCGGCAACCGCAACGGCAAGCAACACGGCACCGAAGGACTCGGCGCGATCCGCCAGCCCCAAGGCACACAAGCCGGCGAACGCGCCGATCAGAGCCCGAGATGAGGTCCAAACTATCCACCTCGTATACGGCCGTCCGCACTCCCCCACCAGTGAGCATGCACTGACGATCATCGCCGCGACTGGCCCGAACACGACTGCTGCGAAAAGAATTGGAAGCACTGAAATTGACATTTCAGTGTTCGCGCCGATAGCGACACACTGGCGCTCCGCCAGGAAGGCGACGCCTGCCAGCAGAGCAACGATCCACCAAGCGGCCGCGGGCGGACCGAGCCTGTCAATCAGGACGACCCACGTGACCAATGCCGCCGCAGCGAGACAAACCGCGTAGGCCTCTACTCGCCGTGATGGGGCCGCGATGGCCGGATAAGTTGCGGAAACTTGGGTCATCCTCTTGCAGATCCCCCAAAAGGGGTATAAGCTCGCGTAGCCGTTATCCCCTGCTTGGAGGTTGGAATGCTGACGATCTCGGCTCGAATTGGGGGCCTTCTCTCTAGCTCTTTCCTTGGTCGCACTGGTGGCTGGCGGCGCCAGAAGCTGGTAAAGCCCGCTTAGTCTGAGTTTTTCCACAGTCCGCCAGCATCCCTCGGGAGAGGGATATGCAACAGGCTGTGGAATGCGTGGAAAACCTGGTCGCTTAGGCGATCAGGCCACGCCTGAAACCGATGGCCACCGCATGGGCGCGGCTGCGTGCCTGCAACTTGGCCAAAAGGTGGCGCACATGCGACTTGACCGTCTCCTCGGAGAGGTAGAGGCGACGCCGATCTCGCGGTTCACGAGACCGTCTGAGATCAGCTGCAGAACCTCGATCTCGCGCATGGTCGGCTCCTGCTCGAGCTCCCAAAGCGGGGGCGTGAACGGGATGACCTCGCCGTCATGCTCCTCCGTAGACCTGCGCGCGGCCGCCTCGTCGAAGCGGCGGGAGTGGTCCAGGTATCGAGACAGGATGTCTTTGCGCTCGGCAGCGTCCATCGTGAGCCAATCGGCACCCTCATCCCAATTCCTTACCCTCGTTCGAGGGAGTGAGACGGGCAGATGGGGTACATGAAAACCTACTGATATCTGCGAAAACCGTGACTAGGGTCCTCTGCGGATAACCCTGTGGAGAAACCGGGCCATCAGGACCTGGGCGAGGAGCTTCGCGACGACTTTCAGGTCCGCGACGAAGTCGGCCATGGCCGCGGCGCGCTCCTCATCCGTGCGCTGGCGCAGGATCGAGGACGGGTGCACGGTCGCGAGGACGTGCGGCGCGAGGTCGGAGTCGACCGGCCGGCCGCGGTCTTTCGTCACCCTGAACTGGCGGCCGAGAAGCGCCTGCGCCGCGGTCGCGCCCATGAGGACGAGGACATTCGGCCGTACGGCCTCGAGCTCGGCATCCAGCCAGGGCCTGCAGGCCGCGAGCTCGGCCGCGTTCGGCTTCTGGTGGATCCGCCGCTTGCCGCGCGCCTCCCACTTGAAGTGCTTGACCGCGTTCGTGACGTAGGCGAGCCGGCGGTCGATTCCGGCGGCCGCCAGGCCCTCGTCGAAGACGCGGCCTGCCGGGCCGACGAAGGGCTTGCCCGCGAGGTCCTCCTTGTCGCCGGGCTGCTCGCCGACGAAGACGATCGCCGCGCTCTTCAAGCCCTCGCCGAAGACCGTTTGCGTCCCGGTTTTCCACAGATCGCAGGCCTTGCACCCCGCGGCAGCTTCGCGAAGTTTCGGCAGATTACGCGTTTCCGGGACGGGAGCGGCGGCCACTCCCTAGCGATCCCCGAGGAGAAGCGACGCAAACGCGCCTCCGCCGATCACCCGTTCGGCTCCCCCACCCGCGCGCTCGCGCAGCTCCCGGTCGGAGGTGACGAGCCAGTACGTGTCCGCGAGCTCGCCGGCGCGCCGCGCGATCCAGTCGTCGGCGCTCTCCCCTCCGGTTCCGATCCCGCCCTCGGGCGCGCGGCCGTCGAAGACGATCTCGGGCTCGACGCCTTCCTCGGCAGCCCACTCGCCGATCAGCCGCACGAGTTCGTCCTCTGGGATGTTCGGCCAGCGCGAGCCGCAGCACGTTGCGCGCGTCGATGAGAACTGTGAGGCTCAAAGCGTGCTGAGACTGTACGAGCATCCGGCCTCCGGGAATTGCATGAAGGCCCGAATCCTGCTCAGGCACCTCGAGATCCCGTACGAGAGCGTCGTCCTCGACATCTTCGAAGGCGAGGCGATCGAGGCCGAGCATCTGGCCCGGAACCCTCGGGCGAGGTGCCGACGCTCGAGCTCGAGAGCGGCGACTTCGTCGCGCAGTCAGCCGCGGTCCTCCTCTATCTCGCCGAGGGCACGCAGTACCTCCCCGACGACCCGGTCGAGCGCGCCCACGTCCACCAGTGGCTCTTCTTCGAGCAGAACGGGATCGAGCCGGGCATCGCGACGTCGCGCTTCTGGAAGTGGCGGGCCGGGACAAGGAGAAGCCCGAGGCGTGGGCCGACCGGATCTCGCGCGCCGAGGACGAGCTGGACGTGCTCGAAGGCCTGGCTCTCCGAGCACGAATTCCTGGCCGCGGGGCGCTACACGGTCGCGGACATCGCGAACTACGCCTATACGCACGTGGCTCACGAGGTGCTCGACATGTCGGGGCGGCCGGCGATCGCTGCCTGGATCGCGCGCGTCGAGTCTCAGCCCGGCTTCGTCAACGACCTCTCGCCCTTCCCGTGAGCGGAAAGCTGCTCTCGGTCAACGTCGGCTCGCCGCGGGAGATCGAGTGGCTCGGCCGGCGGGAGGCGACGTCCATCTGGAAGTCCCCGATCGACGGGCGCATGCCCGTGCGCGGAGTCAACGTCGCCGGAGACGACCAGGCCGACCGCGAGGTGCACGGCGGGCCGGACAAGGCGGTGTACGCCTATGCGCGCGAGGACATCGACTGGTGGGAGCGGGAGATCGGGCGCGAGCTCGAGCACGGCGAACTTCGGCGAGAACCTGACGGTGTCCGGAGTGGACGTAACCGGCGCCGTCGTCGGCGAGCGCTGGCAGGTCGGCAGCGCGCGTTCTCGAGGTGGCGCAGCCGCGCATCCCGTGCTGGAAGCTCGGCGCGCGCATGGAGGACGCCTCGTTCCCCGTCCACTTCGCGGCGGCGGGCCGGCCGGGCGCCTACCTCCGCATCTCGAGGAGGGCGACATCGGTGCAGGCGACGAGATCCGCGTGGGCGGGAAGCCCGAGCACGGGCTCACCGTCGGCGACGTCGCGCGGATCTACCACCAGGAGCGAGGACGCGCGAGCACGCTCTGCTCGACGCGCCCGAGCTCTGCTCCGACTGGCATGACTGGGCCTTGAGGCGTACGGGCGATCCTGTAGGCTGAGTAGGTCGTCCCCGACGAGAGGAGGTTCGCAAAATGTCCGATTCCTGCATCCGCCGAGCCTCCGGTCGCGCGCGCTAGCTTCCGCAACGACTCCTGAGGCTCCCGTTCGCGCCCATCCGGGCGCTTTTTCGTTCCTCAAGCCGAAGGAGTCAGGTTGCAACTCGAAGATCTCGGCTGGGACGCGTTCTTCGCGGATGCGTTCCAGCCCTACGAAGAGCAAGGTCTCACCCCCGCGCGCGTCGCCGCGCGGCATCACGGCCCGTGCGAGCTTCTCACCGAGCACGGGCGCATAGGCGGCCTCCCCGCCGGAAAGCTCGAAGGGCTCGACCTGCCCGTGGCGGGAGACTGGGTCGCGGTCCGCGAGCTCGAGGGCGAGAAGAAGGGGATCGTCGAGGCGATCCTCCCGCGCCGGACGGCGTTCACGCGTAAGGAGGCGTGGCGGCGAACCGTCGCCCAGGTCGTGGCGGCGAACGTCGACACCGATCTTCCTCGTCACCGCGTTCGGGCAGGACCTGAACCCGCGCCGTCTCGAGCGGTATCTGACCGCTGCGTGGGACAGCGGCGCGAATCCCGTCATCGTCGTGAACAAGAGCGACACGACGATGGACGCGGAAGATGACCTCGAGGAGGTCAAGGCGATCGCGTTCGGCGTTCCGATGCACGCGGTCAGCGCAGCGAGCGGCGCGGGGCTCGACGAGCTCGAGCCCTATCTCGGGCGGGGACGGACGGTGGCGCTTTTGGGCTCGTCCGGAGTCGGCAAGTCGACGCTGATCAACCGCCTGGTAGGCAGGGAGCTGCTCCCGACGGCCGATACGAGCAAGGGCGGCCGGGGCCGGCACACGACGACGAACCGGGAGCTCGTCCCGCTTCCCGGCGGCGCGCTTCTCCTCGACACGCCGGGGATGCGGGAGCTCGCGCTCTGGGCGGACGAGAGCGTGCTCGAATCCACGTTCACGGACATCGTCGAGCTCGCTGGTGCCTGCCGGTTCGCCGACTGCACGCATCTCCACGAGCCAGGTTGCGCGGTGCAAGCCGCGATCGAGGAGGGCTCACTCGACGCCGAGCGCTTCGACAGCTACATCAAGCTCCAGCGGGAACTGCGGGCGCTCGAGGTCCGGAAGGACGCGCGCCTGCGCTCGGAGACGAGAAAGGAGTGGCGCCGGCGACACCGTGAGCTGCGGAACGTGAAGTACTAGGCTGCAGCGCGTGGGTCGTCTCGTTCTTCTCCTTGGGCTGGTGCTCGCCGCGGCTGCGTGCGGCGGCGGGACCACCGAGACCGTGACCGTCACGGGATCACCTCAGACGGAGACGAACACGGTGATAACGGTCACACTCGAGCCCGAACCGACGGTCTCGACGTCTGCACCCGCTCTCAAGACGCCGACCTTCCAGATGCCTTCGAAGAACATCGGCTGCGCGACGAGCGAAGGCGTGCTCGTCTGCGACATCCTCAGCGGCCTCAAGCCCGAGCCCAAGCAGAAGTGCGAGCTCGACTGGACGGGCATGGAGATGGAGCGGCTCGGCCCGTCGCAGCCGCGCTGCGCGGGCGACACGGCCTACGTCCAGTCGGCACCCGTCCTCCAGTACGGGACTTCCTGGAGCCGCGACGGCTTCACGTGCGTCTCCCAGAAGAACGGCCTCCAGTGCCGCAACGAGGAGAACCACGGCTTCCTGCTCGCGCGCACGTCTGGACACAGTTTTAGCTCGCTGAGGCGGGGAACCCTGGAAGCATAGGACTGAGCTGAATGACTGTTGCGGTCGGCCACCAGGATCCAGCCTTCGTCCACGAGGCCTTCCTCTACCGGGGCCCGGACGAGTTTCTGCGTGGGATGCTCCAGTTCATCCGTGACGGCGTCGAGGCCGGCGAGCCCGTCTTCGTCGTCCTGAACGCCGAGAAGATCGCGCGGCTTCGCGAAGCGCTCGGCGAGGACGCCGACCGCGTGCTCTTCGCCGACATGGCCGAGGTGGGAGCGAACCCGGCGCGCATCATCGCGGCCTGGCACGAGTTCGTCGACGAGCACGGCGCGGGCGGGCAAGCCGATCCGGGGGATCGGCGAGCCGATCTGGGCCGGGCGCAGCGACTCGGAGCTCGCGGAGTGCCACCGCCACGAGTCGCTCCTCAACCTCGCGTTCGCGGACACCCCGGCGTTCCGGCTTCTCTGCCCGTACGACGTGTCGGCTCTCGATCCGGACGTGGTCGAGGAGGCCGAGCGGACGCATCCGTTCATGTCCGACGTGGAGTCTTTCCGGGAAAGCGGGAGCTACCGCGGGCTCGAAGCGATCTCGGCGCCCTTCGCGGACCCGCTCGAGGACCCGCCTGCGTCTGCCGCTCGGCTCACCGTTCGACGCCGACTCGCTCGGCGCGGTCCGGGACCTCGTCACCGAGCCGAGCCGAGCAAGCCGGGCTCGACCGCGAGACGACGGACGCGCTCGTCCTCGCCGTGAACGAGATCGCGACGAACAGCATCCGCCACGGCGGAGGCTCGGGGTCATTCGCACCTGGGACGACGGCGGCTTCCTCCTCTTCCAGGTCGAGGACGGGGGCCAAATCGACGCGCCGCTCGCCGGCAGGCGCCAACCCGTGCTCGACGAGCCGGGCGGGCGGGGACTCTGGCTGGCGAACCAGCTCTGCGACCTCGTGCAGGTGCGGACGTTCGAGAACGGGAACGTCGTCCGCATCCACATGGCGCGGTCAGGCAGCTAGCATGCCTGGCATGCGCTCACTCCTCGCCGTCCTGATCTCTCCGCCGCGATCGTCGCGGCCGGGTGTGGCGGCGGCAGCAGCAGCCGCCCAGCGGAACGGGAACGGAGAGCTCTGCGACCGCGGCAGACGACTGGGCGAACAGCGTCTGCGAGGCGTTCGTCGCCTGGAACAACTCGATCACGGACGCGGGCCAGGGGATCAGGGACAACCCGACGGAAGAGGGCATCAGAGACCGCCGGGGACGACATCCGAGCGCTACCAGACGCTGGCCGACGACCTGAGCGGCCTCGGGAGGCCCGACACGGAGAGCGGTCAGGCAGGCGAAGGACACGATCGACGAGCTCGCAACGAATCTCGAGACGAGCCTGCAGAAGATCAACGACGCGATGGACAACGCATCCGGCGCCGCCGGCGCTGGTCACGGCTGCCTCGACGATCGGCACCTCGCTCGTGGAGATGGGCGACCACGTCTCCACGGCGTTCCAGCAGCTCCAGGCGATCGACGCTGGCGGCGAGCTCCAGAACGCGTTCGAGTCGGGCGACTCGTGCGCAGGGCTTACAACGACTTCATAGCCGTAAGCCCTGCCGTTACCAGCAGTGAGGGGGTAGCGCGACCACCCCCAGCAGTCGCGCCACCCGGACGGCTCCGCTAGAAGCGGATGCAGCGAATCATGATCCTCCTCGGCCGAGCCGAATTCATCGGCCGCAAGGCCCGATTGCATAGGTCATTGGTCGCGGTTTTGGCAGGAGGCGTGACCGAACCGGAGAAGGGCGGTTTCTTCCCACCCCTCTGTCGTGGGATCATCCGCGCATGACGGCTTCCGCCGAACCTTCAGCCGCACTTCCGTTCAACGACCCCTCGCGCCGCTCGCGGCTCGTGAAGGTCGTTCTCTGGCTCGTCGGACTCGCGGTTGGCATCGTCGTCCTGAACCTGCTCGGAGTGGACGTGATCGGTTGGCTCCGGGACCTCTGGGACCAGATCAGGGCCGTCCCCGTCGGGTACATCGTGGCGGGGCTCGCCTTCCAGGCCGGGCAGACGGTCCTCGCCGGCGTCTCGTACTACGGCATCCTCAAAGCGGCCTACGGAGACGAGGTCTCGCTCGCGCCGATCATCACGGCCTACGCCGTCGGCGTCGCGATGAACAACTTCCTCCCGGCCAACATCGGGACGCTCGTGACGCTGCTCATGTTCGTCGCGCTCATCCCCGCGTGCACGTTCGCCGGCGCGATTGCCGCCTACCTCGTTCAGAAGATCTTCTTCACCATCGCCGGGACGTTCGTCTACCTCTACCTCTTCCTCTCCGTTCCGGGGTCGTTCACGGAGAACCTCGGCAACGAGAAGGACCACCCCGCGCTGGTCATCGGCATCGTGCTCGGCGCGGTGCTCCTCATCCTCATCGTCGGCAGAATCTTCTGGCGCCAGGTGAAGAAGCTCTGGACCAGGCGAAGCAGGGCGGCGTGATCCTCTCGCAGCCGAAGCGCTACTTCACGCGCGCGTTCCTGCCCTCGCTCTTCTCATGGCTCTGCAAGCTGGCGGTGATCGGGATCTTCCTCGCCGCCTTCGCGATCCCGGTGACCTTCGAATCGATCATGTGGGTGACGGGTTCGGGCTCGCTCGCGAACGTCGTCTCCATCACTCCTGGCGCGGTCGGCATCACCCAGGCGACCAACGCGCTCGCGCTCTCCAGTTGCTGCGACGTGCCGCAGTCGGTAGCCGTCGACTACTCGACGGCGCAGCAGCTGATCACGACCGCGTGGAACTGTCTCTTTGCCCTCATCCTCGTTGTCTGCATCTTCGGGTGGACGGGCGGTAAGTCGCTTGTCCTCCAGTCCTACGAGGGCGCAAAGGAGAAGGCAGCCGAGCAGAAGGAGCAGCGGGCCGCAAAGAAGGAAGCCAAGCGCGCCGAGGCGCGGGAGAAGGGAACGGGCTTCTTGCGCCGGCGGCACGACGAGGACGAAACGGACTAGGTGTCCACCGCGACGTATCGCGAGCCGGTGACGTGGCAGCCCGAGCGACCGCGTTTCCGGCTCGCACGGGTGGTAACCGCCTGGATCCTCGCGGCGCTCGCGCTCATGGCTGCGGCGTGGCTGGTGCCGGGCGCCTCCATCGAAGGCTTCTGGGGAGCGTTGGTCGTTTCCGCGATCGTCGCCGCGCTGAACGCGGTTCTGCCCCCGATCCTCGCGGCGCTGAAACTCCCGTTCACGCTCGTCGCCGGTTTCCTACTCGTTCTCCTGGCCGACGCGTTGATGCTGCTCGCCGCGGACGAGATCACGGACAACGCGATCCACCTGGACTCCTTCTGGATCGCGCTCCTCGTGGCGCTCGTCGCCTCGGCGGTGATCGTCGTGCTCGAGGTCATCACCGGCTCGAACGACGAGGACACCTACACGATCAGGGTCATCCAGCGGCTGGCGAAGCGGTCGGGCGAGCGGGTCGAGTCGGACCGGCCGGGAATCGTCTATCTCGAGATCGACGGTCTCGCGCTGCCCATCCTCCGCCGCGCGATGCGGGACGGGAACGCGCCGCACATGGCGAGCTGGATGGCCGAGCACGGCTACGCGCTGACCGAGTGGGAGCCCGACCTCTCGTCGCAAACGGGAGCGAGCCAGGCGGGGATCCTGCTCGGCTCCAACGAGGACATCCCGGCCTTCCGCTGGGTCGAGAAGGAGACCGGCCTCCTGATGACGTGCTCGGCCCCGCCCGATTGCGCGCGAGATCGAGCGGCGGCGGGCGACAGGGATCGGGCTTCTCACCAACGGCGGCGCGAGCCGCGGGAATCTGCTCTCCGGCGAGGCTGACCACGTCATCCTCACCGTCAGCCGGATGGAGGCGGAGAAGAAGGCGAACCCCGGTTATCGCGCCTTCTTCGCCAACGGGTTCAACGTGACCCGGTCGCTCGCGCTCTTCTTCTGGGAGGTCATCCTCGAGACGACCTCCTCCGCCCGCCAGCGCCGGCGCGACGTCCGGCCGCGCGGCCACCGCGGCGGCATCTACCCGTTCATGCGTGCGGCGATGTGCGTTGTCGTCCGCGACCTGATCGTCTACGGCGTCCTCACGGACATGATGAAGGGCCGCCCCGCGATCTACGCGACCTTCTCGAGCTACGACGAGGTCGCACATCACTCCGGGCTCGAGCGCACCGACACGCTGGAGGCGTTGCGCAAGCTCGACGAGCAGTTCGGGCGCATCGATCGCGCGCGGCGGTACGCGTCGCGGCCCTACGAGATCGTCGTCCTCTCCGACCACGGGCAGACGCAGGGCGCGACCTTCAAGCAGCGCAACGGCTACGGGCTCGACGAGCTCGTCGAACGCTCGCTCTCCGAGGGAAAGGTGACGCGCGTCGGGGGCGGCGACGAGCAGGACGCGATGGTCGGCCACGCCATGGGCGAGGCCACAGGGCGCGCGCCGGAGAAGAAACGGTCGAAGAAGGACGTGAGCGACGAGCAGGTCGTCGTCCTCGGCTCGGGGAACCTGGGCCTCATCTACCTGATGGAGGAGCAGAGGCGCCTCACGCTCGAGGAGATCGAACGGCTTCATCCGAAGCTCCTGACCGCGCTCCGCGAGCACCCGCACGTGGGCTGGCTCCTCGTCCGCTCGGAGCGCGACGGGCCCGTCGTGCTCGGAGGGCGCGGTACCCGCTATCTCGCCGACGGTCGCATCGAGGGCGAGGATCCCCTGGCGAACTTCTCCCCCACCGCAGCGCAGCACCTCGAGCGCACCGACTCCTTCGAACACGTCGCCGACGTCATGGTCGGGAGCTTCTACGACCCGGGCATGGACGAAGGCTGTGCCTTCGAGGAGCTCATCTCCTTCCACGGCGGGATCGGCGGCCCGCAGACGCGGCCGTTCATCCTCCATCCGCGGCGGCTGCAGGTTCCCGACGAGCCGATCATCGGCGCCGCGAAGGTTCACGCCGTGCTCGCCGGATGGCGGGCCGAGCTCGACGGAACGGAAAGCTGATGGCCGCTCCTCCGAAGATCATCTGCATCGGGCTCAACTACCACGACCATGCGCTCGAGCAGGGAGCCGAGCTTCCAAAGGAGCCTCTCCTCTTCGGCAAGTTCGCGAGCGCGCTCATCGGCCCGGACGAGGCGATCGTCCTCCCGCCCGAGAGCGCACACGTGGACGCCGAGGCCGAGCTCGCCGTCGTGATCGGCGCCGAGGGGCGGCGGGTCTCCGAGGCAGACGCGCTCGACCTCGTCGCGGGTTACACCGTGGCCAACGACGTCACCGCGCGCGACTTGCAGGCAAGCGACGGCCAGTGGCTACGCGCGAAGGGCTTCGACACGTTCTGCCCGCTGCTGCCCGGCGTCGTACCGGTCTCCGAGCTCGGGGA
>CAVYAJ010000053.1:0-104189 GCA_963766155.1 uncultured Actinomycetes bacterium
GCGCAACCCGCCTGCGGGCCTCGAAGTACGCGTCGTAATCGCCAGGTAATTGGGCACGATCGGACGCTATAGTGGTCCAGAGGCCGACCAGGTTTCGTCAGCCGGGCGCCAAAAACCCCGCCTGAGCGGGGCTTTTTAGAGGCTGCGGGGCAAGGACTCGAACCTTGACTACCTGATCCAGAGTCAGGCGTCCTACCATTAGACGACCCCGCAAGGGCGAGGCCATTGTAGCGGCCGTCCCCGCTCAGAGCTCGAGGCGGTACAGCGGAATAAGGCTCTTCTCGGCCTCGGTATCGATCCGCGCGACCACCTCGACGTAGGGCTCGAGGCCCGAGCCGCGGAGCTTCGCCTTGAGGAGCTCGTCCACCTGGTAGACGCCGGAGGAGTTGTTCATCTCGATCTCGATCGAGATGGGCGCGCTCTCGCCATCGCCGATGTGGACGCTGTCGATCGCCGCCGCGGACAGCGAGTGAATGGACACTCGGCCGTGCTCGAACGGAATCCGCGAGCGGCCCTTCGCCATGTCGAGGGCGTCCGCGACCCGGACGATCCCGGCTTCGAGAGTGAGCGGCTTGCCGTCCTCGCGGTGGCTCGTGATCGCGCCGAGCACCTCGACGATGACGACGGTGCGCTCGGGCTCGTCGTAGAGCCCTTCGAGCAGCTCGCGCATCTTCGGCTCGGCGAGGAAGAGGCTCCAGTCCTCGTGGCCCTCGCGGTGAACCGCCATGCCGATGCAATGGAGAAGCGCGCCGAGCACGACGACGATCTCGGCGTCGTCGCGGCTCATCCCGTAGTCGCGCACCATCGCGGGCTCGACGTGGTGCTTCGTCAGCTGGCGGAGCAGTTTCAGCGCGATGTTCGTGACGATCTGGATGTGCACCCACGAGTGGTCGTTGATCTCGAGGCGCTTGACCGCGTTCACGTTCGAGACGTGCCACCACGCCTTCACCTGCGCGTCCTCGTTGATGCGGTCGACGAGCGTGCCGAGCTTGCGGTTCGCGCGCAGCGGCACCTTGATCCGCATCTGCGCCACCGCCTCGGCGGGCGTCAGATGGGTCTCTTCCTCCGCCTGCTCGGAGACCGGATCCTCGGATCCGCTCCTGGGTCTCCTTGTCGAGCTCGGACACGACCCCGAGCTTAGACGGCTGCGGTGGAGTCCGCTCCCTTCAGATCCCTGAGCTCGTAGTACGTGACCGTCCAGGCCAGCGCGAGGAACGGCGCGGTGACCGTCTGGAGGACGATGTCAGTGCGAAGCTGAGCCAGCGGTTGTCGAGCACGCCTTCGAGGATCCCGAAGACGATGCCGACCGCGATGAAGAGCAGCACAGTCAGGATGATCACGCCGAACACCGACCAGCCGTATCCGCGCACGAGCTCCTGGCTCCGCGCGAACGACGCCGAGACGCCGGCGTTCTCCAGCATGATCGCGGGGACGATCAGGAGCCAGATCGTCAGGAGATAGAGACCCGGGACAATGAGGAGGATGAAGCCGAAGGTGATCGCGATTCCCGCGAGGAGGCCGGCCAGCGCGAGCGTCGTGAGGTGCGGCGTCACCCGGTCGAGCGTCTCGCTGATCGAGAGGTCGGCGCGGCCGTCGCGGACGTCGTCCACGGCGAGGACGAGTGCGCCCTGCAGCCAGAAGACTCCGGCGATGCTGACGAAGAAGCCGGCCACGGCGCCGAGCCAGCCGAGCGCGCCGAGCAGGAGGATGCAGCAGTGAGATGAGGACGTAGACGACGAAGGCGATGGGGAGGAGATGGCTCCAGTGCGCCTTGTACATGTCCCACGCCTTGCCGATGACCGTGCCCGCCTGCATCGTGGCGCGTAGCGTAGATCAGGCTGCGGCTGACGCCCAGTCGCCGTAGAGCGACAGATAGAGGCCTTCTCGCCGGAGGAGCTCATCGTGCGTCCCCTGCTCGACGACCCGCCCGTGCTCGAGGACGACGATCCGGTCAGCGCTCCGGATCGTTGAGAGCCGGTGCGCGATGATGAAGGCGGTCCTTCCGGCCAGGAGCGTGCGCAGCGCGAGCTCGATGCGCCGCTCGGTTCCGATGTCCACGCTCGAGGTCGCCTCGTCGAGGACGAGGATGCGCGGGTCGGCGAGGAGAGCGCGCGCAAAGGCGACGAGCTGGCGCTGGCCGAGCGAGAGCCGCGTGCCGCGCTCGGCGACCTCGGTCTCGTAGCCCAGCTCGAGCGACGAGATGAAGTCGTGCGCCCCGACTGCGCGCGCCGCCGCCTCGACCTCGTCCTGGGTGGCATCCGGCCGCCCGAACGCGATGTTCTCCCGAACCGTGCCCGCGAAGAGGAAGCCCTCCTGCGGGACGATGCCGAGCTGGCTGCGCAGGCTTTCCTGCGTAACCGTGCGGAGATCATGGCCATCGATGGTGATGCGGCCCTCGCGCGGGTCGTAGAAGCGCGCCAGGAGCTTCGCGATCGTGGACTTCCCCGCGCCGGTGTGCCCCACGAGCGCGACCGTGGTTCCGGCCGGCACGTCGAGCTCGATGCCGTGGATGACCTCGACGCCTTTGCCGTAGCCGAAACGGACGTCCTCGAAGTGGACGCGCCCCTGGATCGTGGGGAGATCGTGGGCATCCGGAGCGTCCAGGACCTCCGGCTCCTCATCCAGCACCTCGGTGATCTTGTCCAGCGCGGCGACCGCGGCGAGAAACGTGTTGTAGAGCTGGGAAAGCTGCTGCACAGGGTCGAAGAAGTTGGAGAGGTAGAGCATGAAGGCGAGGAGCGTGCCGATCGTGAGGTTGTTCCCGAAGTAGAGATAGCCGCCGTAGCCGAGCACGATCGCGGTCGCCGCGGTGGACAGGAAGTCGACGAACGGGAAGTAGAGGCCGTTGGTCACGACCGTGACGTGGTTCGCCTCGCGGTAGTGGTCGTTGACCTCACGGAAGTGGCGCTCGTTCGCGGACTGGCGGTTGAACGCCTGCACGATCCTCATGCCGGCGATGTCCTCGGCGAGGGTTGCCGTTACGAGGCCGAGCCGTTCCCGGACCGCCCGGTAGGCACGCGCGGAGACGATGCGGAAGAGCGCCGTCGCGATCGCCATGAACGGGAAAACCGCGAGCGTGGCGAGCGCGAGCTTCCAGTCGAGGGCGAAGAGGATCGCGGCCGAGCCGACGAGGATCAGCGTGTTCTGGAAGAGGCTCGTGACGCCGTCGGTGACGAGCTGGTCGAGCGCCTCGACGTCGTTCGTGAGGCGGCTGATGAGCACGCCGGCGCGGTTCCGCTCGTAGAAGCCGAGCGAGAGCCGCTGCAGGTGGCGGAAGAGCTTGTCGCGCAGGTCGGCGAGGATGCGCTCCCCGGTCCAGCCCGTGAAATAGGTCTGCGCGCTGCTCATGATCCAGCTGAGCACGCCGGCCGCGATGAAGACGATGACAACCTCGACGAGCCGCCGGTAGTCGTCGGCGCGGATTCCGTCGTCGAGGGCGAGCTTCGCGAGGTAGGGCGGCGCGAGCGAGGTGAGCGTCGCCCCGAGGAGCGTGACGATCGCAAGCGTCGTCCGCAGCTTGTAGCGGGTCGCCAGCCGCGCGAGGGTCGAGATGCGGTGCGCGGTGCGCCGCCACGACCAGTCGTCGACTTCGGCTCCACGCTCCATCGTGAGGTGGGAGCCGGGCTGCCAGACCCTCACGCCGTGGCCTCCAGCCGCGCCGCCAGCTCGCGGTCGATCAGGCCGTGCTCGTAGATCTCCCGGTAGACAGGGCTCGACTCGCGAGCTCGGCCTGCGTCCCGCGTGCCACCACCCGCCCGTGGTCGAGGACGACCACCTCGTCCGCGAGCGAGATCGTGGACAGGCGGTGGGCGATGATCAGCGTCGTCCGTCCCTTCATCGCCTCGCGGAGGCCGAGCCGGATCCGCGCCTCCGTCGTCGCGTCGACCGCGGCCGTGGCGTCGTCGAGGATCAGGATGCGCGGGTCACGGCGATCGCCCGCGCGATCGCGATGCGCTGGCGCTGGCCGCCGGAGAGCGTGATGCCGCGCTCGCCGATCACCGTGTCGTAGCCGTCGGGCAGCTCGACGATGAACTCGTGCGCCTGCGCGAGCCGCGCCGCCGCACTCGATCTCCTCGTCGGTCGCGTCGGGCCGCGCCGAACGCGATGTTCTCGCGCACCGTCGTCGAGAAGAGGAACGGATCCTGCGAGATGACCGCGATCTGCGAGCGCAGCGACGCGAGCGACACGTCGCGAACATCGACGCCGTCGATGAGGACGCGGCCCCCGGTCGCGTCGTAGAACCGCGGCACGAGGGCGGTCAGCGTCGTCTTGCCGGAGCCGGTGTGGCCGATGAGCGCCACGTTCTGGTCCGGCTCGATGGCGAGGTCGATGCCGTGGAGGACGTGGCCGCTCCGGGTCGTAGCCGAAGGAGACGTCCTCGAAGTCGATCCGCCCGGGGCCGGCCGGGAGCGTCGCGGCGTGCGGCTTGTCCGCGACCTCCACGGGCTCGTCGAGCACCTGGAAGATCCGCTCGCCGGACGCGGTCGCGCGCTGCGACTGCCCGATCCACATGCCGAGCATCCGCAGCGGCAGGATCAGCATCGTGACGTAGAGGTTGAACGCGAAGAACTGGCCGACGGTCAGGCTCCCATGCGTCACCATCCAGCCGCCGACGAGGAGGATCCCGGCCTGGGCGAGGAGCGGGACGAAGCTCAGGAGCGGCACGTACAGGGAGCGCTGCCGGTTCGCGAGCACGCCTGCTCGAAGACCGCGTTGGAGCGTCGCTGGAACTTCGCCTGCTCCTGCTCCTCCTGGGCGAACGACTTGACGACGTGGACGCCGACGATGTTCTCCTCGGCGACCGTGGCGACGTCGGCCATCTTCTGCTGGACGTCGCGGAGCACCGGGTGGGAGACCTTCGAGTAGCGGTACGCGAGCGCGACGACGAACGGGGTGATGGCCAGCGCGACGAGCGCGAGCCGCCAGTCCGTCCAGAGCATGATCGCGGTGACGCCGACGATCGTCAGCACGTGCTGGAAGAAGAAGATGAGCCCGTAGCCGAGGAAGAAGCGCACCGCCTGCAGGTCGACCGTGGCCCTCGACATCAGCTGGCCCGTTTGGTTTCGGTCGTAGAAGCCGAACGAGAGCCGCAGGAGGTGCGCGTACATCGTGTTGCGCATGTCGAACTCGACGCCGAGCGCCTGCCGGCCGGAGATGAAGCGCCGGCCGACCATGAGCAGCGCTTTCGCCAGGCCGATCACTGCGATCAGCGCGATAAGCTCCAGAGCAGCTGCTCGTCGCGCGGCCGGATCGCGAGGTCGATCACGCTCTGGCTGATGCGGACGAGCGCGATCGCGGCCGCCTGCGAGAGCGCGGCAAGGACGATCGAGATGACGAGGGACCAGCGGTAGGGGCGCAGGAACCCGAGCAAACGGGCGAACGTGTGCAGGTTCGGGTGCTTCTCTACGTCCACAGGTGACCCAACGCCGAGTGTATCGACGGCCTTCCCGGCCCCTTTTATCCTGCAGTGGTGGCTTTGCCGCTCGAATCCGTCCCGAATTTCTCGGAAGGGCGAGACCCCGAGGCGATCGCCGCGCTCGAGCGTGCGCTCTCGCAGCCGGGGCGGCTGCTCGACGTCCACACCGACTGGGACCACCACCGGTCCGTCTTCACGATCGTCGGGTCGGGAGACGAGCTCGTCGAGACGCTCGCCGCCGGGATCTCGACGGCTGCCGAGCGGATCGACCTGCGCCGGCACGAGGGAGCACACCCGCGGATCGGCGCCGCGGACGTCGTCCCGCTCGTGCCGTTGCGCCCCGAGGACGAGCCGGCCGCGCGCGAGGCGGCCCTCTCCCTCGCCGAGCGGGTGGGAGGCGACCTCGGCCTTCCGGTCTTCTTCTACGGACGCCTGACGGAGGACCGCCGCGAGCCCGCGTTCTTCCGGCGCGGAGGCCCGGAGGAGCTGCAACGCCGGATCGACTCGGGCGAGCTCGCACCCGACCGCGGGCCGGCGACCCTGCATCCAACCGCGGGCGGAGTCCTCATCGGAGTCCGGCGGCCGCTGATCGCCTTCAACGTCAACCTGCGCGGCGCGACCGTGGAGACGGCGCGCGAGATCGCCGCCCTCGTCCGCGAGCGCGACGGCGGCTTTCCCGGAGTGCGCGCGCTCGGGCTCGACCTCCCCAAGGCCGGGCTCGTGCAGGTGAGCATGAACGTGACCGACTGGGAGGCGGCCGCCCTGCACACGATCGTGGCCACGATCGTCGCGCAGGCGGAAGCCAGCGGAGCGGAGGTCGCCGGCAGCGAGCTCGTGGGCCTGATGCCGGCCGGCGCGGCCGTTGAGGCCGCGGGCAGCATGCTCAGGATCGAGGGCTTCGACTCACGGCACGTGCTGGAGCTCCGGCTCCTCGACGACTGAGCACGAGCGCGGAGGCCGCTCCGCCGATGCCGACGAGCGGGCCGGCAAGGGCCGCCGCGACGAAGATCGGCCTGGGCGAGAAGAACGCGAACAGGGGGGACACGAAGATCAGCCCGGTCGCGTGCGCCCCGCGATGGACGAGGCCGATGAGGCCCATGACTCGGCCGAGAACACGGTCCGGGAACCTGTTCCTGCGCGGCCGAGTTGAGTAGGACGATGGACGAGCCCTGTCCGATTCCGGCGCAGAGGGCGCCGAGGATCGCGACCGTGAGCGTGCCCGCGAGGCCCATGAGGAGATAGGCCGGCAGATAGAGCGTCCAGGCGAGGAGGCTTGCATAGGCCTTGCGTCTGACGGGGTGGCGCGCAAGGTAGATGCCGCCGGCGATCGACCCGGCCGCGTAGCCGACCATCACGAGCGAAAAGCCGCCCGGCCCGTGTGCGAGCTCGCTCCGGACGAGCTCGGGCACGCCGACCATCCACGTGCCGGACTCGATCGTGACCGCAATCCCCAGCGCGGCCACTGCCACGGCGAGGACCGGCAGCAGGGCAAGGGCGTTCATGCCCTCCTTGACCTGGGTCCATGCGGTTCCTTCCGCCGCACTCGGGGCCGGTCGGGGATGGATCCGCGAGATGAGCGCTGCCGAGACGAAGAAGGTGGCGGCGTTGATGGCGAAGAGCACGCTCAACGGCATGAAGAGGAGAAGGGCCGCAGCCAGTGCCCAGCCGCCGACGTTGATGGCGTCGGCACTGGCCCGGACGAGCGCATTCGCCTCCTGGACGTGCGCGCGGCCCACGAGTGCGGGGAGGAGCGCGCCGTACGCCGGATCGAAATAGCTCGTCGCGGCGGTGAGAAGGAAAGCCGCCAGCACGAGTCCCCAGAGCGGGAGATTGCCGGCGAGCCCCGCGATCGCAACCGGGATCAGGACCGCTCCGCGGAAGAGGTCGGCCGCGATCATCGTCCGCCGCCTCTCGAGCCGGTCGGCGAGGAGGCCGCCGTGCAAGCCGAAAAGAAGCGCCGGGACGCTGTCGGCGAGCCGGACGACGAGCACGCCTGCCGGGCCCGCGACCTCGAGGGCGAACCACATGAGCGCGATGTACTGGAACGCGTAGCCGAGCTCGCTGGTCGCGATCGCCGCGTACGTCAGGCGGAAGTCCCTCCGGCGAAGGAGGTGGAGGGCGCCCTTGGACGGCTCCCGATGCGCGTGTGGGAGAGATTCCTCGGGCTCGGCGGTCAGTACATCGGCCAGAACTGCCTCCAGGCCGTCCACCAGTCATCGGCCTTCGAGACGAGGCGGCGCCCGTCGACGATCTCGATGCCGTGGCGGAAGCGGTAGGCGCTCGACGAGGTGCGACCCCATCAGGTCGACCTCGATCTCGCAGGGATGTCCAGGGTCGTACGGCGCCACTGCACTCAGGTCTGCAAGTGCCCGCTTGGCGCCGTCCTCGATCATCTCGCGGGCGCGCTGGGGCGCGATGTTCCGCGCACTGTTGCGCCCGAGCCCCTGCTTCACGGCGACGGTGGTGAGCCCCTCGCCGAGGAGCTCGCGGCTCTCGCGGCAGACGGCGTCGTCCCCGGTCACGAGCACCACCGGGCACCCGAACGTGCCGCAGAGCGCGGCGTTGATCCCGGTCTCGCCGACCGGGGTGCCGTTGAACCGCAGCTCGAAGATGTCGGAGCCCGAGATCGTGTGGTTGAGGACGCCGTCGGCGACGCCCGCCCGCGCGTGCATCCCGACGAAGAGCGCCGCGTCGCATCCCTCCTCGAGGAAGCCCGTGTACTCCGTCCATTCGTTCTGGACGACCCATTCGCAGCGAGGGTCGAGGGCCTCGGGCAGCAGGGAGTTGAAGTCCCAGCCCTTGCCCGCGCCGTGGCAGTCCATCACGACGACCTCGGTCGCGCCCGCCGCGCAGGCTCCGCGGATCGCGGCGTTGATCTCCTCGGTGTACAGGCGCCGCGCCTCCTCGAAGAGCGACTCGCCGCCGTCGCCCTGCTGGGACTTGACGACTCCTGAGACCCCTTCGATGTCGCTGATCACGTGAACTCGCATCCGTCCTCCCTTCCTGCGCCGGAACTCGGGTCCCGGCGCGTTCTAGACTTGGCCGCGATGGCCGTCGCCACCGCAGTGCTCCTGAACGGGGACGATCTCACGATCGACGACGTCTGGTCGGTCGCGGTCGAGCGAACCCCTGCTGCGCTCTCCGACGACGGGCGCTCGAAGATGGCCGCGGCCCGTGAGCTCGTCGACCGCGCCGCCTCGGAATCCTCGGGCGAGCACACCTACGGCATCAACACCGGCTTCGGCCGCTTCGTCTCGAAGGCGATCCCGCCGGAGCTCATCCGAGGAGCTCCAGCTCCGCCTCCTGCGCAGCCACGCGTGCGGCGTGGGGGAGCCGTATCCGGACGAGGTCGTGCGCGCCGCGATGGTCCTTCGCGCGAACGCGCTCGCGAAGGGCTTCTCGGGCGCGCGGGTCGAGACCGTCGAGCTCCTGCTCGACTGCCTGAACAAGGGAGTGCTGCCCGTCGTGCCGAGCCGCGGTTCGGTCGGCGCCTCGGGGGATCTCGCGCCGCTCGCCCATCTCGCGCTTCCCCTCGTGGGCGAGGGGTCGGCACGCTACGAGGGCGAGCTTCTCTCCGGGGCGGACGCGCTCGCGCGCGCCGGCCTCGAGCCGGTCCGCCTGCAGGCGAAGGAGGGGCTCTCGCTCGTCAACGGGACGCAGTTCATGGGCGCCGTCGGCTCGCTGGGGCTCGTCCGCGCCCGCCGGATCGCCAAGACCGCGGACATCGCGTGCGCGCTCTCCGTCGAGGCGCTGCAGGGCTCGCGCGTCAGCTTCATGCCGGAGATCCAGGCGCTGCGCCCGCTCCGCCGGCCAGGCGGCCGCCGCGGCCAACCTCCTTCGCCTGCTCGAGGGCTCGGCGATCATCGAGGCGCACCGCTGGTGCGACAAGGTGCAGGACGCCTACTCGCTTCGCTGCGCGCCGCAGGTGCACGGCGCGAGCCGCGACCTCCTCGCCTACGTCGAGCACACGGTGTCCGTCGAGGTGAACGCTGCGACGGACAACCCCCTCGTCCTCGTCGACCGGGGAGAGCTCGTCTCGAACGGGAACTTCCACGGCCAGCCCGTCGCGCTCGCACTCGACTCCATGGCCCTGGCGCTGGCCGAGCTGGCCTCCATCTCGGAGCGCCGCGTGGAGCGGCTCGTCAACCCGTCGCTCTCCGACGGGCTGCCCGCCTTCCTCACCCACGACGGCGGGCTCAACTCGGGGTTCATGATTCCGCAGTACGTGGCCGCCGCCCTCGTCAGCGAGAACAAGGTGCTCTGTCACCCTGCCTCCGTGGACTCCATTCCGACGAGTGCAGGCCAGGAGGATCACGTCTCGATGGGGAACGCCGCGGGGCTCAAGTGCTGGGTCGTGCTGGGAAACGTGGAGCGCGCGCTCGCGATCGAGCTCCTCGCCGCGGCCCAGGGGGTCGAGTTCCTCGCTCCGCTCGAGCCGGGGGCCGGCGCGCGGGCGGCGCACGACTTCGTCCGCTCGCTCTCGCCGACGGTGATGGAGGACCGGACGCTCGCGCCGGACATCGAGCGCGTCGCGGAGGCGATCCGCGCCGGGGAGCTGGTCGCCGCCGTGGAGGCCGAAGTGGGGGAGCTCGCGTGAGCGTGCGCGAGGTCGATGCGGTCGTCGAGGAGCTCTGCGGCGATCTGAGCTCGATCCGCGCGCCGCGCGGACAGGCGCTGAACGCCCGCTCGTGGCAGACGGAAGCGCCGCTGCGGATGCTCCTCAACAACCTCGACCGCGAGGTGGCGGAGAAGCCCGAGGAGCTGATCGTCTACGGCGGCTCGGGCAAGGCAGCGCGCAACCACGACGCGCTGAAGGCGCTCGTCCGGTCGCTCCTCGCCCTCGGCGAGGACGAGACGCTGCTCGTGCAGAGCGGAAAGCCCGTCGGCGTGTTCCGCACGCATCCGGGGGCGCCGCGCGTCCTGATCGCGAACTCGCTGCTCGTCCCGCGCTGGGCGACCTGGGACGAGTTCCGCCGGCTCGAGGCTCTCGGCCTGACGATGTTCGGGCAGATGACCGCGGGGAGCTGGATCTACATCGGCACCCAGGGGATCCTGCAGGGCACGTACCAGACCTTCGCCGCGGCCGGCGAGAAGCACTTCGGCTCTCCGGACCTCAGCGGGAAGACCGTCCTCACCGCCGGGCTCGGCGGAATGGGAGGCGCCCAGCCTCTCGCCGCGACGATGACGGGCGCGGCGATCCTCTGCATCGAGGTCGACCCCGCGCGGATCCAGCGCCGGATCGAGACGCCGCTATCTCGACGAGGCGGCCGAGTCGCTGGACGACGCGCTGGCGCGAGTTCGTGGCGCCGCCGCGGACGGCCGGGCCCTCTCGGTCGGGCTGCTCGGCAACGCCGCCGAGATCGTCCCGGAGCTCGCTGCGCGCGGCGAGCACTTCGATTTCGTCACCGACCAGACCGCCGCCCACGACCCTCTGAACGGCTACGTCCCGGCCGGGCTCTCGGTGGAGGAGGCCGACCGGCTTCGCGCCGACGACCCGGAGGAGTATCTGCGCCGCGCCTCCGAGTCGATCGCGCGCCACGTCGAGGGCATGCTCGAGTACGTCCGGATCGGGAGCTATGTTTTCGACTATGGCAACAACCTCAGAGGGGAGGCGCAGCAGGCCGGCGTAACGGAGGCTTTCTCATACCCGGGCTTTGTCCCGGCCTATATCCGGCCGCTCTTCTGCCGCGGCATCGGGCCCTTCCGCTGGGCCGTGCTGTCGGGCGATCCGGAGGACATCGCAGCGATCGACGGGGCGCTGCGGGGTCTCTTCCCGGACGACCGCCTCCTTCAGCGGTGGCTCGATCTCGCTCCGGAGCGCGTCGCGTTCCAGGGTCTTCCGGCGAGGATCTGCTGGCTCGGCTACGGCGATCGCGCCAAGGCCGGCCTGGCGATCAACGAGCTCGTCCGGAGCGGCCAGGTGAGCGCACCCGTGGTCATCGGCCGCGACCACCTGGACTCGGGCTCGGTTGCGTCCCCTTACCGGGAGACCGAGGCCATGGCGGACGGCTCCGACGCGATCGCCGACTGGCCGATCCTGAACGCGCTCCTGAACACGGCCGCCGGGGCGACGTGGGTCAGCGTCCATCACGGCGGGGGCGTCGGGATCGGTAACGCCATCCACGCGGGCATGGTCGTGGTTGCCGACGGCACGGACGACGCAGCCGAGCGGCTCGAGCGGGTCCTGACGACGGACCCGGGCATCGGCGTGCTCCGCCATCTCGACGCCGGCTACGACGAGGCGAAGGAGGCCGCGCGCGAGCACGGCCTCGAAGTCCCCGGCGCCTAGCCGTCGCGTGGCCAAGCTGCTGATCCGCGACCTCGCGCAGGCCGTCTCCCCGGCAGGGACGCACACGCCTGTCCGCGGGAGGGAGGCGATGCGGTCCGTCGACCTCGTCGAGGACGCGTTCATCCTCTGCGACGACGGGCGGATCTCCGCGGTCGGCCGCATGCGCGACCTCGACCCGCTCGACGACGACGTCGAAGAGCTGGACGGGAGCGGCTGCGCGGCCATCCCCGGGCTCGTCGACTGCCACACGCACGCGGTGTTCGCGGGATCGAGGGTGGAGGAGTTCGAGCTTCGTTCGGGCGGCGCCACCTACGAAGAGCTGCATGCGGCCGGAGGCGGGATCCTGTCCACGGTCCGGGCGACGCGTGCGGCGGGTGAGCAGGGCCTCGCGGACGCGCTCGCGCTGCACCGCTCGTGGATGCTCGCATCGGGGACGACGACCTTCGAGGCGAAGTCCGGCTACGGCCTCGACCGCGACACGGAGCTCGCGATGCTGCGAGTCATCCACGAGGCGGGCGGCTCGCCGACCTGGCTCGGCGCGCACGCTGTCCCGCCCGAGTTCGCGGATGCCGACGCCTATCTCGACTTCGCGCTCGCCGAGGTTCTCCCGGAGGCGGCGAAGATCGCCGAGGCCGCCGACGTCTTCCTGGAGCGGGGTGCGTTCGACGCCGCTCAGGCCAGGCGCTACCTCGAGGCATGCCGGGAGGCCGGCCTTCGGCTCCGCCTGCACGCGGACCAGTTCACCGAGGCCGGCGGCGTCCCCCTCGCCATAGAGCTGGACGCGGTGAGCGTCGACCACCTCGAGGCGACGGGCCCGGACGGAGTACGAGCCCTGGCCCAGAGCGACGTCGCCGCCGTTCTACTCCCGGTCGCCGCGCTCTTTCTCGACCGCCCGATGCCGCCGGGCCGGGCGTTGGTGGACGAGGGCGCCATCGTCGCGCTGGCGACCGACTTCAACCCCGGCAGCGCCTTCTGCGAGAGCCTGCCTCTCGTCGTGGCCCTCGCGTGCACGCAGATGCACATGGCCCCGGGAGAGGCCCTCGCCGCGTGCACGGTGAACGCCGCCCACGTCCTCGGCCGAGCTGACCGGGTCGGGCGACTCGCGCCGGGCTATGACGCCGACATCGTCCTGCTCGAGGCCTCCGACTGGCGCTACCTGGCCTACCACCTCGGGGGAAACCAGGTCGCCGAGGTCATCCGCGGCGGCACGCCCACGGCATAATCGGGCCATGCCCAGCCGCAAGCAGCGCCGTCGCCGCGAGAAGCTCCAGCGCCACGAGTACGAGTACGTGATCGAGACCGAGGACGGCGAGGAGATCCCGGTCGAAAGGCCGGTCGCTGCGCCAAAGGCCGACGGGAAGAGCACCGCACGGCCGGCCGCCCGCCGTGGTGGGCGCGAGATCCCGAAGCCATCGATGGGCCGCGTCTTCAAGCGGACGGCGATCTTCGCGCCGCTGATCCTGGTCATCGTCTTCTGGACGGGCGGCAATTCCACGACCTCGGCGAAGGCCTTCACGGCGGTGACGCTGATCGCGTTCTTCATCCCGTTCAGCTACCTGGTCGACTCGATCATGTACCGGGTCTACTCGAAGCGGCAGCGCGGCGCGGGCTCCGGCTAGTTGGACAGCGACGACTTCACCGCGATCGCCCACGAGGGCCTCGCGTTCATGAACCCCCTCGCGGAGGAGGACGTCGAAGAGATGATCGAGGCGCTCGAGCTCGAGCCGGGCGCCCACGTGCTCGATCTCGGGTGCGGGAAGGCGGAGATCCTCCTTCGGATCGTCGAGCGCTATCCCGATGTGCGCGCCACCGGGCTCGACAACTCCCCGGCCGTCCTCGCGGAGGCGCGCCGGCAGGCCGAGGCACGCGTCCCCGAGTCGAAGGTCGTGCTGCTCGAGGAGGACGTGCGCGAATACGCGCCGGAGCCGGGCGCCTTCGACCTCGTCGTCAGCACGGGCGGTGTCTCCTTCAGAGGCGGAGTGGGAGGGACGCTCGCCGTTCTCTCGGGCTATGTCGCGAGCGGGGGCAAACTGCTCTTCGGCGAGGGCTACTGGCGCGAGGAGCCGACCGCGGAATACCTCGTCGCGCTCGGCGCTGCGCGCGAGGAGCTGAAGGACTACGAGGGGACGATCGAGGCCGCCGTGGAAGCCGGGCTCGACCTCAAGCGCGCGGTCACGAGCAGCGCCGACGACTGGGATGACTACGAGGACGCCTGGGCCCTGAACGGGGAGCGCTACGCGGAGAAGCACGAGGGCGAAGAGGGAATCGCCGAGCTCCGCGAATGGATTGCGAACGGCCGCGCGCGCTACAGGGAGCTCGGCGGTCGCGAGATTCTCGGCTTCGGCCTTTTCTTGTTCGAGCGCGAGGGCTAGCGCTGCCGCGGAAGTGCCCGGGGCCCGGCCAGGGCGCGAGGAGCAGGAGAACCTTCGCTCCGCCGTCGCTCCCGACCGAGTGGCGCTCGTTCGGCTCGAAGTGGGCGAGCGTGCCCGCGGGAGCCTCGATCTCGCCGTCGGCGCTCGCGACCCGCACGGTGCCCTCGACGACGAGGAGCCAGGCGTGCTCCTTGACCTGATGGTCGCCGAGCTCCTGCCCCGGATCGAGGCCGATCAGGACAGCCCGCGCCTCGTCCTCGCTCTTCAGGACGACCGGCGAGCGGGTGCCTGTGGGAGTCGCGATCTCGGGGAGCCGCCAGCTCTCCATCGCGCGCCAGTCTAACCGCGACGCCGCGTTAGACTCAGCGCCCGATGGCCCTCGACGTCACCCAGCTCGAATTGAGCCCGTTCGGGATGAATTGCTACGTCGTCCGCCGCCCCGGCACCGACGAGGCCGTGGTCGTGGACCCCGGCTGGCCAGGGGAGACGGCGCGGATCGAGGAGGGGCTCGATGACGCTCGCTGTGCCGCGATCCTCATCACGCACGCCGACATCGACCACATCGGCGGCGTCGCCGAGCTCCAGAGGACCACGAAGTCGCCCGTGTACATGGCGGAGGTGGACAGCGAGCGCGCGCAGCGGATCAACGAGCTCTATCCCGAGGCGGGCGTGACGTTCGAGGCGTTCACGCCGGACGTCCTCCTCCAGGGGGACGAGCGGCTCGAGCTCGCAGGCATCGAGTTCGAGACGCTGAAAGTCCCCGGCCATCTCCTGGGCCACCTCGCCTTCTACGCGGACGGCGCGCTCTTCTCGGGAGACGTCCTGTTCGCCGGCTCGGTGGGGCGGACCGACCGCCCGGACGGGGACTGGGACACGCTGCTCGAATCGATCCGCCGGCTGGTCGAGCGCTTCCCTCCGGAAACGGTCGTCTACTCGGGACACGGCCCGCCGACGACGCTGGGCGACGAGCTGGCGCGCAACCCCTTTCTCGCAGAGCTCCGGGCGTGAAGTTCGAAGCTCCGCGCGGCACCCACGACATCCTTCCCTCCGAGCAACCGCGCTGGCGGCACGTGCTCGGGGAGTTCGAGCGCCTGTGCCACCTGTACGGCTATCGCCGGATCGACACGCCTGTCTTCGAGGAGACCGACCTCTTCGCACGCACGTCCGGGCAGGGGTCTGACGTCGTCACGAAGGAGATGTACACGTTCGAGGATCGAGGCGACCGGTCGCTCACGCTTCGTGCCGAGGCCACCGCGCCGATCGTGCGCGCCTACCTCGAGCACGGCCTTCACCGCGAGCCGCAGCCGCAGAAGCTCTACACACACGAGACGATCTACCGCTACGGGCGTCCGCAAAAGGGGCGTTTCCGGGAGCACTGGCAGCTGGATGTGGAGGCGATCGGCTCCGAGGACCCCGCGCTCGATGCGGAGGTGATCCAGCTCTACGACGCGCTGCTCGGCCGCCTCGGGGTGACCGAGTACCGGCTCGAGCTGAACTCCATCGGCGACGCGGAGTGTCGGCCCGCCTATCTCGACCGGCTGCGGCCCTGGCTCGAGGAGCACGCCGGGGAGCTCGACGAGGCCACCCGCGAGCAGGCGGCGCGGAACCCTCTCCGCGCGCTCGACAACATCGCCGGGAAGCCGGCGGCAGTGCAGGAGGTCCTGCGCCAGGCGCCGACGATCGGCGACTCGCTCTGCGAAGCGTGCCGCGAGCACTTCGCCGAGGTGCGGCGCTATCTCGATGCCTACGGGGTGCGCTACGAGGTGGTGCCCACGCTTGTCCGCGGGCTCGACTACTACACGCGGACGACCTGGGAGTTCGTCGGGCCCGAGGGCGGCTCGCAGAGCACCCTGAGCGGCGGCGGCCGCTACGACGGCCTGGCGGAGGAGCTCGGCGGGGCGCACACGCCCGGCGTGGGCTTCGGCGCGGGGATCGAGCGGCTTCTTCTTGCTCTCGAGGACGCCGGAGTCGAGCCGCCGGCCGAGGAGGGCATCGATGTCTTCTTCATCTGCGAGGAGGGCGCGGACAGGACTGCGGTCCTCGCCAAGGTCGCCGAGCTGCGCGCGGCAGGCATGCGCGCGGACGCCGACTTCGCGGGCCGCTCCGTCAAGGGCCAGCGAACGCAGGCGAGCCGCCTCGGCGCGGAGCGCGTTGTCGTCGTCGACGCGGACACCGACCTCTCCGAGGTGACCGCGTGACCTGGCGCGACCTCATGTGCGGCGAGGTGCGGCCCGACCACGTCGGCCAGCGGCTGACCCTCGCCGGCTGGGCCGATTCGCGGCGCGACCACGGCGGTCTCGTCTTCGTCGACCTCCGCGACCGGACCGGCATCTGCCAGCTCGTGCTGAACCCCGAGCGCGCGCCCGATGCCGCGAAGACCGGGCATGCGATCCGCAATGAGTTCGTCCTCCGCGCGGAGGGAGAGGTCGTTCGCCGCGCGCCCGAGGCGGTCAACCCGAACATCCCCACCGGTGAGGTCGAGCTCCAGGTCGACACCCTGGAGATCGTCTCCACGCTCGACACCGCTGCCCTTCCAGCTCGAGGAGGAGAACGTCGACGAGACGCTGCGCCTCCGCAACCGCTGGCTCGACCTGCGCCGCCCGAAGATGCAGCGCAACATCGGACTCCGCAGCACGATGGTCTCTGCGATCAGGCGGACGATGGAGAGCGGCGGCTTCCTCGAGATCGAGACGCCGATCCTCTTCAAGCCGACGCCGGAGGGGGCGCGCGACTTCATCGTCCCGAGCCGTCTTCAGCCCGGCCGGTTCTTTGCCCTCCCGCAGTCGCCCCAGATCCTCAAGCAGCTCCTCGTGATCGGCGGCTTCGACCGCTACTTCCAGATCGCGCGCTGCTTCCGGGACGAGGACCTGCGCGCCGACCGCGTGCAGGAGATCACGCAGCTCGACGTCGAGATGGCCTTCCCGGATCAGGAGTTCCTCTTCGCGCTCATGGAGCAGATGATCCAGACCGCGTGGCGAGACTGCCTCGGCGTCGAGCTCGAGGCGCCGTTCCCGCGGCTCACGTGGGCGGAGGCCGACGCACGCTTCGGGTCGGACAAGCCCGATCTTCGCTTCGGTCTCGAGCTCGAGGACGCGACCGAGATCACGCGCGACTCGGAGTTCGGTGTTTTCGCAGGCGCGCCGTCCGTGCGCTTCATCCGCGTCCCGCAGGCCTTCTCGCGCGCCGAGCTCGACCGCCTCGAGGAGGTCGCCAAGGAGTGGGGCGCCAAGGGGCTCGCATACCTCGTGTGGGACGAGGAGGGCGAGGTCCGCTCGCCGATCGCCAAGTTCCTCTCCGAGGAGGAGCTCGCGCACTTCCGCTGCGATCCCGGGTACACCGTTCTCTTCGCCGCCGACGAGCCGGCCATGGTCTCGCGCGTGCTCGGTGCGCTGCGGCTCCACCTCGGCCGCGAGCTCGGGCTGATCGACGAGGAGGCCTGGAAATGGGTCTGGGTCACCGACTTCCCGATGTTCGAGTGGTCGGAGGAGGACGATCGCTGGGGGGCCGTCCACCATCCGTTCACGCGGCCGGCGCCCGGTTTCGAGGAGACCTTCGACACCGACCCCGCGCGCGCTCTCGCTCACGCCTACGACCTCATCGGCAACGGGCAAGAGCTCGGCGGCGGCTCGTTCAGGATCCACGAGGCCGACATCCAGGCGCGCGTCTTCTCGTTACTCAAGCTCTCGCCCGAGGAGCAGCGGACGAAGTTCGGCTTCCTCCTCGACGCGCTGGCCATGGGGGCGCCGCCACACGGCGGGATCGCGTTCGGGATCGACCGGATGATGATGGTGCTCGCGAAGGAGGCGAATCTCCGCGACGTGATCGCATTCCCGAAGAACCAGGCGGGCGTCGACCCGATGAGCGGCGCGCCGTCCGAAGTGGAGGAGGAACAGCTGCGGGAGCTCGGAATTCAGCTTCGGCCCGGAGTCGGTCAAGAAAGCGGTCCGACCGGCCGATGAGCTAGTCATACTTTCTGGCGAAACCCGTGGTGCAACGGGGGAGTGGAGGCGTAAGCAGATGTCGAGTCAAGATCCAAGTCGCGCTGGAGGGCACGCCCTCACGCCGCTGCCGCGGCTGGAGGATTTGCCGCGCTCGGGCGAGGGCTTCGAACGGGAGAAGGTCGGTGAGGCCTTCGACGCGTTCCGCAGGCATGTGACCGCGCTCCAGGCGCAGCTGCGAGTTCTGCAGGCCGCGCCGCGCAGCGCGATCACCGAGCCGTCGGGCCATGCCGTCCGCATGGACGCGCTCCACCTCATTCGCTCGGCGGCCGAGTTCGCGGACACGATCGAGCGCGACGCGCAGGAGGCCGCCGCCAAGCAGGTCGGCAAGGCCGAGCAGGAGATCCGCGAGTCGCAGATGGAGCTGCAGCAGCGCGAGGCCGAGATCGCCCGCATCCGGCAGGAGACCGAGCGCCAGCGGGGCGAGATCATGAATGCGGCCCGCAACGAGGCGCGCGAGATCCTCACGAAGGCCAACCGCGACTCGAGCTCGGAGCTCCACGACGCCGAGACGCGGGGCAACCGGCTCCTCGAGCAGTCGCGCCACCAGGCGACCGAGCTGACGAACTCCGCCCGGGCCGAGGTCGAGCAGACCCTCGAATGGGCCCGCGCACAGGCGGACGTCATCGTTCAGCGCGCGCGCATGGGCGCCGAGCAGCTCCTCTCCGCAGCCGGTCACGGCGAGGCGGCGATCCAGGAGGCCGTCGACGCAATCGTCCGCGCCGCGCAGTCCTCGGTGCCGAAGCCTAGCGGGGTCACCGCAAGCGCAGCGGTCGAGATCCCGGAGCCGAGCGAGTCCGAGCCCGAGGAGGCGCCTGAGGAGGACACCGAGGCGCCCGAGTCTCCGGGAAGCCCCTCCGCCGCGGCCGAGGCCGCGGACGACGAGCGGCCGGACGACACGCCGCTGAGCACGTAGGCTTTTCGGCACCGAAGCGTGCCGCCAATCGTCTCGACTCTGCGCCTCGTCGCGCTCATGATCTTCATCGCGCTCGTCGCGGTGGCGGTCTGGCTTGCCGACCTTCGGCTCGTAATCGCCTTGCCGCTCGTGGCGCTCGCCTGGCTGATCGCCGCGACGATCGAGTACCTGGCGTGGCGCTCCGCCCGCGGCCCCGTTGTCGTCGTCGAGGGCGGCGCGTCCGCATCGGTGCCCCCTCCCGTGCTTCCCGTAGAGCCGGAGCCCGAGCCCGTGCCCGAGGCGCCGCCGGTCGAGCAGACGATCGTCCAGCCGGCCCCGCCCTCGGAGCCCGAGCCCGAGCCGGAGGCCGTGGAGCCTGAGCCCCTCCCGGAACCGGAACCCCAACCAGAGCCAGAGCCCGAGCCTGAGCCGCAGCCCGAACCCGAGCCAGGCGCCAGCGCCCGAACCAGAGCCCGAGCCGGCGCCGCCGCCGATCGTCGCCGAGGCGCCGCCCGCTCCCGAGCCCGCACCGGAGCCGGAGCCGGAGCCTGAAGTGGCGGCGGCCGCAATGGCCGCTCAGCAGTCGCGCTGGGGACGGCGCCGGCGTCTGCGCGCGGTTCCCACGCCGCCTCCGGAAGCGCCGATGCCCACACCGGCTCCTCCGGCTGTCGAGACGCAGGTCGTACAGCTGCCGCAGCGGAGCTACGTGCCGCGCCAGTGGAACATCTGGGATCTCGAGCGCCTTGCGCGAGCCGAGGCACCGGGCACCCGGAGCGGCGCGACGAATGGGCGTTTCTGTTCGTGCACCTCCGCCAGTTCGCGAATGCGGACGGCGTACTTCCGAGCGAGTTCGACTCCCTTGTGCGTGAGTCGTTCGGCGGGCTGCTCGAGCGCCAGCCGAGTCGATGAGCTCGGCCGCCCTCCAGCGCCAGGCCGCGCTGGCGGGGGCGGCGCTCCTCGCGGTGCTCCTCGTCGTCGTCCTCGATCGCCCGGGCGGCCAGGAGACCTCGGCCGCGACCCCACCACCGCCCGTCTCCCAGGCCGAGTGGGAAAGCGCGACCGTCGGCATCTTCGGCCGCTCGCGCCTCGGCGAAACGACGGCGTGCGGCACGCTGCTGACGCAGGGGACCCTGGGCATCGCCCACCCCGTGCTTCCGTGCGGGGTCGACCTCGTCGTCTCCTATGGCGGTCGCGAGGTTCGCACGGAGGTCATCGAGCGGGGCAATGTCGGGCCTGAGAGCCAGTTCGACCTCAGCACCGCGCTCGCAGACGAGCTCGGGATCGAGAAGCCGACGACGATCCGCTGGCGGTTCGCGGGCTAGGCGCTACGGATTGCCGAGCCGGCCGAGCGGCCAGTAGGTGAGGAACACCGGGCCGATGAGATTCTCGCGCGGCACCGTGCCCCAGTCGCGCGAGTCGCAGGATCGGCTGCGGTTGTCGCCTATCATGAAGTAGTGGCCCTGCGGGATTCGAGGCCACTGCTGCGTCCCGTCGTCGCGATGGGCGACGTAGGGCTCGTCGAGCCGCCGGCCGTCGATGTACACGACGCCGTTTCGCTCCGAGACGGCCTCTCCCGGCATCCCGATGATGCGCTTGACGAACGTGCCGCTCTCGGCGCACGCCTGAATCGTTCTCGCGGGTGCGTCGAAGACGACGATCTCGCCGCGCCTGGGGTCGCGGAAGCGGTAGATGAAGCGGTTGGCGACGACGCGGTCCGAATGAGCGGCGAGGCAGCCGTCCGCGGGCCGCGCGCAGTGGAGGGTCGGCTCCATCGAGGCGGACGGGACCCGGTAGGGGTTGGCGACCTCCACTTTCACCGCGAGTACGACCACCACCGCGACGACGATCGAAAGCGTCCAATCGAGGACGCTCCTCCACGGCTCCGGGACGCGGGCGGTCAGGCGATCAAGAGGATTTCTCACCTTGATGCACAGTAGCCATGGGCACCGCCTGGCGGTTAGGGCACCATTCCGACATGGCTTCGACGCGCGAGCTCGTCGGAAACGCCGCTCGGGACGGAGATCTGGCCTGGGTGCGACTGACCGTGTCGGGACAGCGGATCGAGCACGCAGCCGGAGAGGGGCAGGGGTTGGCGGGGCTTCTCCGCGAGATCGAGGGGCGCACGCTCCTCGACGCTGCACGCGTTCCCGGCGAGCGTCTCGCTGCTGACGCGCTTCACGACGCGCTCGGCCCGGTGGTCGCAGCGGCTCCAGACGAAGGGCGCGTCGCCGTCGCGATGAGCGGCGGCGTCGATAGCGCCGTCGCGCTTCTGCGAGTGCGCGATGCCGGCCACGAGCCGGTCGGGGTCACGCTCCGCCTCTGGACCGATCCGGTCGGGAAGGACTCCGAGCGCGTGTGCTGCTCGCCGGCCTCGGTGGTCGCGGCGCGCGAGGCGTGCCAGGCGCTCGGCTTCCCGCACGTCACGCTCGACCTTCGCGAGCCCTTCCGCAGGGCTGTCGTCGACCCCTTCGTCCGCGGTTACGCGCGTGGCGAGACGCCGAACCCATGCGTGCGCTGCAACGGCGGCTTCCGCTTCGGCGCGCTGCTCGCCTTCGCGAAGCGAATCGGCGCCTCCCGGCTCGCCACCGGCCACTACGCCCGCATCGCCGAGCACCGCGGCCGCCTACTCCTCGCCCGAGGGGCGGATCCCGAGAAGGACCAGTCGTACATGCTCGCCCGCGTGGATCCGCGCGTCCTGCCCCGGCTCTGGTTCCCGCTCGGCGAGCAGGGGAAGGACGAGACGCGTGCCGAGGCGCGCGCGGCCGGGCTTGCCGCCGCGACGCGGCGCGAGAGCCAGGAGGCCTGCTTCCTCGCCGGCGACGACTACCGCGACTTCCTGTCCCGCCACGGGCTCGAAAGTCGCGAAGGGCCCGTGCTCGACGCCGAGGGGAGGGAGCTCGGGCGCCACGACGGCTTCTGGCGGTTCACGCCCGGCCAGCGGCGCGGCCTCGGCATTGCCACCGGAGAGCCCGTCTACGCCCTCAGAACCGATCCGCGCACGAACGCCGTCTTCGTCGGCTCGCGCGAGTCGCTCGCCCGGCGCGGAGGTGAGCTCCGGCACCGGAAGGCTCTTCGTCCGGGCCGAGCGGGTGGAGGCGAAGCTCCGTTACCGGTCTCCTGCCACCGCTGCGACGGTCTCGCCGCTTGCGCGCGGCTTTCGGCTCACCCTCGACGAGCCCGCCTACGGGGTCGCAGTCGGACAGGCGGCTGTGCTCTACGAGGAGGACGCAATCGTCGGCGCGGGCCTCATTTCGGCGTCGCGTTGAATCTAGGATCGTCTCCTTGCCTCTCGCCGACCTGAGCACCCTCGACATCGTCTGGATCGCTCTCAGCGTGTTCCTCATCGTCGTGGGTCTCGGGCTCGGGCTCGTCCTTCTCAACCTGAGCGGAACCGTTCGGCGCCTTACTTCGTTCATCCAAGGGCTGGAAAAAGAAGTCCTCCCTGTGATCAACAAGGCCGGAGGAACCGTCGACCGCGTGAATGCTCAGCTGGACAAGGTAGATCTCGTCACCGACAGTGCCGTCGACGCGGCAGATCACGTCGACACGGCCGTGCGGGCGGTCTCGCTCGCCATCACACGGCCGGTGCAGAAGCTTTCGGGCCTTTTCGAGGGCGTCGCCCACGGCATCGCCGCCTTCCGGGTCTCGCACGACCCGCGGCAGGCGAAGGACGCCGCCCGCAAGGCCGCTGCACGGCGCGAACAGGAGATCGCCGACGAGCTCGAGCACGGCGCTGAGGGACCGTGACGCAGGCGATCGAGCTCCGCATCCCGAACGAGCGCCCCTTCCATGGGGTCGCGCGCCTCGTCGTGGGCGGCCTCGCCGCGCGGCACAACCTCTCCTACGAGGCTCTCGAAGACCTGCAGCTCGCCCTCGTCACCGTCCTCGAAGACGACGCGTATTCGACGGCGCACGAGATCCGCGTCGAGCTCGCGGTCACCGACGAGGCGATCGCAATGGCGATCGGCCCGGTCAACGGCGACGCCGTCCGCGCCGACCTTCAAAACTCGTCCGAGGGCGACCTCGGGCTCGGGCGCCTTCTCGGTACCCTCGTCGAGGACGCCGGGGTGGAGGCCCGCGAGGACGGCGACTGGCTGCGCCTTTCGAAGCGCGTCCGCGGAATCAAACCGGCGGGGACGAATGCCTGAGGAAAAGAGAGACAAGGAGCTGCTGCGCCGGTATCACGAAGACGGCGACACCCAGGCGCGGGAGCAGTTGATCGAGCAGTACCTCCCGCTCGTCCGTTCCCTGGCCCGCCGCTACTCCTACCGCGGCGAGCAGCTCGAGGATCTGGTCCAGGTCGGCTGCATCGGCCTCATCAAGGCGATCGACCGCTTCGACACCGACCGCGGCGTCGAGCTGACGACCTACGCGACGCCGAACATCATCGGCGAGATCAAGCGGCACTTCCGCGACAAGGGCTGGGCGATTCGCGTTCCGCGTGGCCTGCAGGAGCTGAACGTGCGGCTGTCGCACCTCCTCGAGGAGCTGACCGTGCAGCTCGAGCGCTCGCCGACGATCCCCGAGCTGGCGAAGGCGGCCGGCGTCGAGGAGGAAGACGTGCTCGAGGCGCTGGAGAGCGGCCAGGCATACGCGACGCTCTCGCTCTCTGCGCCGAGCGGGGGAGACGACGACTCCGACCTCGACCCGCTCGAGTCCCTGGGCACGATCGAGCACGAGTACGAGGTGAGCGAGGACCGCGCCGTTCTCGCGCCCGGACTCGCCAAGCTCGACGAGCGCGAGCGGCGGATCCTCCACCTGCGTTTCTTCGAGGGCCTGACGCAGTCGCAGATCGCCCAGCAGGTCGGAATCTCGCAGATGCACGTCTCCCGCCTCATCCGGCGCTCGCTCGAGAAGATGCGCGACGAGATCGTGACCGAGGAAGAGCCTCGGCGCGCCTCCGAGAGCCGCCGCTAACCGCGCGTAGAATCGAGCGCATGCGCACCTCCGCTGAGCTTCGGGAGGGCTTCCTCTCCTTCTTCGAGTCCAAGGACCACAAACGGCTGCCCTCGTGGCCGCTCGTCCCGCGGCCGGAGGACACCTCGACGCTGCTCACCTCCGCGGGGATGCAGCCGCAGATGCCGTACTTCCTCGGCCGCGAGGAGCCGCCTGCGCCGCTCACGACCACGGCGCAGAAGTGCTTCCGCACGCCCGACATCGACGAGGTCGGGCTCGACGGCCACCACCTGACGTTCTTCGAGATGCTCGGCAACTTCTCGTTCGGCCAGTACTTCAAGCAGGGCGCGATCGAGCTCGCGACGGAGTTCATCCAGGACCACCTGAAGCTCGAGTGGGAGCGCGTCTGGGCGACCGTGCACGCCGGCGATCCCAGCTCGGTCTCGGCGAGGACGAGGTCGCGGTCGGGGCACTGGCTCGAGGTCGGCATCCCGCGCGAGCGGATCGTCGCCCTTCCGAGCAGCGAGAACTTCTGGTCGGTCGGCGGGCCGGGGCCGTGCGGGCCCGACTCGGAGATCTACTTCGACTGGGGCGAGGAGTACGGCTGCGGCGATCCCGGCTGCGCGCCCGCGTGCCCGCGCTGCGACCGCTTCCTCGAGTTCTGGAACCTCGTCTTCATGGAGTACGAGCTCAAGCCCGACGGGACGTTGACGCCGCTCCCGCAACAGAACGTCGACACGGGCATGGGTCTCGAGCGGTTGGCTGCGATCGTGCAGCAAGTGCCCTCCCGGTCGGTCTACGAGACCGACGGCTACCAGGCGATCATGGCCTGGATCGAGGAGGAGAGCGGCGTCGCCTGGGACGCGGACGAGGTGGCGACGAAGGCGCACCGCGTGCTCGCCGACCACGGGCGCGGAATGACCTGCCTCGTCGCCGATGGCGTCGTGCCTTCGAACGAAGGCCGCGGCTACGTCCTCCGGCGCATCATCCGCCGCGCTGTCCAGCAGGCGCGAAAGATCGGGCTCGAAGACCTGTGGCGACTCTCCGATGTCGTCGTCGAGCAGATGGGCCAGTGGTATCCGGAGCTCGAGGCGAACCGGGAGCCGATCCGCGATGCGCTTCGTGCGGAAGAGGAGCGGTTCTCGGAGACGCTTGCGCGCGGGATGAAGCTCTTCGACGAGGTCGCGGCCAAGGGAGACATCTCTGCCGAGGATGCATTCACGCTCACGGCGACGTACGGCTTCCCGATCGAGCTGACCGAGGAGCTCGCGCGCGAGCGTGGGCACGCGGTCGACGAGGACGGGTTCAAGCGGCTCATGGAGGAGCACCGCGAGATCTCGCGAGCCGGAGGGGAGAAGAGCGAGCTGCAGCGCGCAGGGGACTTCGCGCGCGAGGCCGGCTTCGAGACGGAGTTCGTCGGCTGGGAGAAGACCGAGGTGCTCACCCAGATCGGCGCCCTCGAGGATCTCGGCGACGGCACCTTCCTCGCGAAGCTCCGGGAATCGCCCTTCTATCCCGACGGGGGCGGGCAGGTGAGCGACCAGGGCTGGATCGAGGCCGACGGGAAGCGCGCCGAGCTCGCAGCCGCGTTCCGCTTCGGCGAGGACCAGGCGCTCGTCTTCCGTGGGGAGGGGTTCTCCGCGGGCGAGCGGGTCAAGGCCTGCGTCCCCTGGAAGGTGCGCTTCCCGACGATGGCCAACCACACGGCGACACACCTCCTGCACAAGGCGCTTCAGGAGGTCCTCGGCGACCACGTGCGCCAGGCCGGTTCGGCCGTGCGCCCCGACAAGCTGCGCTTCGACTTCACCCATCCGCAGGCGATGAGCGCGGAGGAGCGCGAGCGCGTGGAGGAGATCGTCAACGAGCGCGTGTTCGAGAACCTGCCGGTGCACACGTTCCTGACGCCGATCGAGGAGGCGCGGAAGCTCGGCGCGATGATGCTCTTCGGCGAGAAGTACGGCGAGGTCGTCCGCGTGGTCGAGGTCCCCGGCTTTTCGCGCGAGCTCTGCGGGGGCACCCACGTGCGCGCGACCGCCGAGATCGGGCCGTTCGCGATCCTCTCCGAAGGCTCCGTCGGATCGGGCGTGCGGCGCATCGAAGCGGTGACCTCCGGCGAGGCCTTCGCATACCTACGCGCGCAGGCGGAGGAGGCCGCGGCGCTTCGGTCGGAGCTCGGGCAGGCGCGCAAGGAGGCCAAGCAGAAGCCGGAGACGAGCGCGGGGCCCGAGGTCGTCGCGGAGAGGCGAAACCAGGCCGGCGGGGTGGAGGTGATCGTCATGGAGCTCGGCGAGTCGACTCCGGACGACATGCTCGAGCTCTCCGACCGGCTGAAACAGCAGCACGCGCCGGCGGCCGTCGTGCTCGGAGGGCGCGAAGACGGACGCGTGCACCTCGTCGTCAACCTCGACCGCTCGCTCGAGGAGCGCGGATTGGACGCCGTCGCCCTCATCCGCGAGGCCGCGGCGCTCATGGGCGGCGGGGGCGGGGGCCGGCCGACGATGGCTCGCGCGGGCGGCCGCGACCCCGAAAAGCTCGCAGACGCGCTGGCGCAGGCGGAGAAGGCGCTGATCGCCGCGCTCTCCAACTAGAATCGCCCGCCTGTGAAGGTGCTCGCCCTCGACTACGGCTCGGCGCGGACCGGTGTCGCCGTATCGGATCCGACCGGGACCCTGGCGAGGCCCCTCGAAGTCGTGGAAAACGCGTCGGCACCCGCCGGCCTGAAGCATCTCGCCGAGCTGGCAGAGCGCGAGGAGGTAGAGCAGATCGTCGTCGGCCTGCCCGTGACCTTGCGCGGCGAGCGGGGAGCTCAGGCCGAGGAGACCGAGGCGTTCGTGTCTGCTCTCAGGGCGGTGACCGAGGTGCCGATAGAGAGCTTCGACGAGCGGTTCACGACCAAGCTGGCCGAGGCTCAGCCGTCCGAGGCCCCTTCCGATGCCGTCGCCGCGGCTCATCTGCTTTCGACCTACCTGGAATGGAAGAGCGCCCTCCCGAGATAAGACGGCACCGGCAGGCCTCCTCCACGACGCGCGCGCTCGCCGCTCTCGGCGGGGTGATCCTCGGGGTCGGCGTGCTCGCCGCGATCGCGTTTGCCGTCCTCGGCCGAGACAGCGGCGCGAGCTCGGGTCCGGCCACCCAGGACACGACGACCGGCCCGCCGCCCAAGCCGGTCCTGCGCATCGTCTTCCCGGAAGGCTTCACCCGCGTCGAGATGGGAGATCGCATCACCGCGGTGAACAAGATCGCCGAGGAGAAGCGCCACATCACGCCCAAGCTGTCCGAGAAGGAGTACCTGCAGGTCACGAAGACGACGGACCCGCCCGCCGGCTTCCCGAAGAACGTTCCGAATCTCGAGGGGTTCCTCTTCCCCGCGACCTACGACTTCACCGAGGACACGACGTCGAAGGAGCTCGTCACGACCAGCTCGAGGCCTTCGACCGCAACTGGAGCCAGATCGACCTCAAGTACGCCGAGTCGAAGAACCTGACGCCGTACGACGTCCTCACTATCGCCTCGATGATCGAGAAGGAGGTGCAGGTGCCGAAGGAGCGGCCACTGGTCGCCGCGGTGATCTACAACCGACTCCATCTGGGCATGCCGCTCGGTATCGACGCCACGATCCGCTACGGCCTGAACATCCCGCCCACGCAGGCGATCCTGCAGAGCCAGCTGGACACCCCATCGCCGTACAACACCCGCTGCTGCCCGGGGATCCCGCCGACCCCGATCGGGAACCCGGGGCTCGCCTCGATGCAGGCAGCCGCGCACCCGGCGAAGGTCGACTACCTGTTCTTCGTTCGCAAGGCGGACTGTAAGAGCCATTTCTTCACCCCGAGCCAGGAGGAGTTCGACAACTACCCCCGCGGCGGGCTCAACTGCGGTTGACGGTCGGCGGCGCCACACGGCTCGTGGGTCTGATCGGCGACCCGGTCGAGCACTCGCTGTCCCCGCTCATGCAGAACGCGGCCTTCGCCGCGGTCGCGCTCGACTGGGCCTACGTGCCGCTGCCCGTGAAGCGGGAGCGGCTCGAGGAGGCCGTGGGCGGCCTGGAGGCGCTCGGCTTTGCCGGGGCGAACGTGACCATCCCGCACAAGACCGCTGTCGTCGGCTACTGCGACGAGCTCGACGACGTGGCTGCCCGGGCCGGATCCGTGAACACGCTCGTCGTCCGCGACGGCCGCGTGCTCGGGTCGAGCACCGACGGCCCGGCGGTCGTAGGGCTCGTCGAGACCGAGGGAGCCCGCGTGCTCGTCCTCGGTGCAGGCGGAGGAGCCCAGGCGGTGGCCACGTCCCTCGGCGATGCCGGGGCGGAGTCCATCACCGTCGCGGCGCGGGACGCCGAGCGGGCACACGCGCTCGCCGTTCGCCTTCGCACGCTCTTCCCCGAGAGCGAGATCTCGGCCGAGACCGACTGGCCCCCTGCGGGTCGAGACACGACCCTCATCGTCAACGCGACGCCGATCCGCGACGAGACACTGGTCGAGCTCTCGTCCGAGCAGCAGGTCGTCGACCTCGCCTACAGACAGGACGGATCGGATACCGCCCTGGTCGCGGCCGCGCGCAAAGCCGGGTGCAAGCGGGTCGTGGACGGCCTCGAGATCCTGCTCGGCCAGGGGGCGGCATCGTTCGAGCGCTGGACAGGCATCCAGGCGCCGGTCCCGGTCATGCGCGCCGCGCTCTCGCGTTGAACGTTGAGGGGGCCCGCGGTGGCGGGCCCTCTGCGCTCGCGTACCGGGATCGCCTCCTCGAAGCCTGAGCCATAGGCTTGCGGCGTGGCGCTCACGCTGACGACAGCCGGCGAGTCTCACGGCCCCGCGCTCGTGGGCATCGTCACGGGCCTGCCCGCCGGCCTCGGGCTTGACCGCGCTGCGATCGAGGCAGACCTTCACCGCCGCCAGCAGGGTTACGGGCGCAGCCCGAGGCAGCAGATCGAGACGGACACCATCGAGGTCCTCGCCGGTCTCCGCCACGGCCGCACGCTCGGGACGCCGCTCGCATTCCTCGTCCGCAATCGCGACCACGCGAACTGGGAGTGGGGGATGAGCCCGTGGCCGCCCGAAGGGGAACCGGCCGGGAAGGGCAAGGAGCCCGTGACGCTTCCGCGCCCGGGCCACGCCGACCTCGCAGGCGTCATGAAGTACGAGCTTTCCGATGCGCGGAACGCGCTCGAGCGCGCGAGCGCGCGGCACACGGCGGCGATCGTCGCGGGCGGCTCCGTGGCGAAGGCGCTCGTCGCCGAGATCGGCATCGAGGTCGTCTCGGGGCGCGTCGTCGGCGACGAACTCGAAGCCGCATCGACGCAGCGCGGGCCGACCGCGACACCGTCGGCGGGGTCGTCGAAGTGCGGGCAAAGGGCGTTCCGCCCGGCCTTGGGTCCTACGCGACGAAGGAAGACCGTCTGGACGCCCGGCTCGCCTGGACGCTCATGGGCACTCAGGCCGTCAAGGGGGTCGAGATCGGCGACGGGCTTCGCCCTGGCGGGCCTGCGGGGCTCCGAGGCCCACGACGAGATCCTGCGCGACGAAGGCGGCTACCGGCGCGAGACGAATCACGCCGGCGGATCTGGAGGCGGGCATGTCCAACGGCGAGGAGATCGTCGTGCGCGCGGCGATGAAGCCGCTGCCCACGTTGATGCGGCCGCTCCGCTCCGCGGACCTCGAGACGGGCGAGCCGGCCCAGGCGCTCGTCGAGCGCTCGGACGTCGCCGCGGTGGAGGCGCTCGCGGTCGTCGCCGAGGCCTGCGTCGCATTCGAGCTCGCGCGGGCAGCGCGGGAGAAGTTCGGCGGCGACTCGATGGGGGATTTCGTCGCCGCATGGCGGGCGTACGTGGAGCGGATCCCCTGGTCTCCCAGGTAGGAGCGGTAGGGAAGCACCTCGCCCTCATCGGCTTCATGGGGGCGGGGAAGTCGACCATCGGGCGCGAGGTCGCCGAGCGCACGGCTCGCCCCTTCGTGGACACGGACGCCGAGATCGAGCGCCTGCACGGGCCCATCCCGGAGCTCTTCGAGCGCGGAGAGCCCGAGTTCCGCCGGCTCGAGGAGCAGGTCGTCGCCGAGGCCCTCGCCGGGCCGTCATCGGTCATCGCGCTCGGCGGCGGCGCGGTGCTCTCCGAGAAGACGCGGGAGCGCCTGCGAGCGCACGCCTTCGCCGTGCAGGTGGAGGTCGACCCGGATGCCGCCTGGGAGCGGGTACGCGGGTCGGATCGTCCGCTCGCCCGCGACGAGAACGACTTTCGGCGCCTCTTCGCCGAGCGACAGGGCGTGTATGCGGAGACGGCCGACGCGGCCGCAACCGACGCGGACGGCACGCTCCTCGCGGCGCTCGGGATTCGAATGGGCGAAGCCGAACGCCCGCTGAGTCCAGGGCCGTTGGCCGTGATCGCGGACGAGCACGTCCTCACGCTCCACGACCCGCCTGTGGAGGGCGTCGTACACCGTGTGCCGGCCGGCGAGCGCGCGAAGGACCAGGCCGTGGTGGCGCGGCTCTGGGGCGAGGTCGAGCTCGGCCGCGACGGGACGTTCCTCGCCTTCGGCGGTGGATCGACCACAGATGTGGCCGGCTTCCTCGCCGCGACGTATCTCCGCGGCGTCGACTGGATCGCGGTGCCGACGACGCTTCTGGGCCAGGTGGACGCGGCCGTCGGCGGGAAGACGGGAATCGACACGCGCGCGGCAAGAATCTCGCCGGCGCCTTCCACTTCCCGCGGGCCGTCGTGCTCGACCAGGCCTACCTGGCCACCCTGCCCGATGCGGAGCGGCGGGCGGGCATGGCGGAGGTGGTGAAGACCGGCCTCCTCGCAGGCACGGATGTCTGGGAGCTTCCCGAGGGCGAGATGATTCGCGCCTGCGCCGCCTACAAGGCGGGGGTCGTCCTTTCCGACCCGTTCGAGCGCGAGGGCCGGCGCACGATCCTGAACCTCGGGCACACGTTCGCCCACGCGCTCGAGTCGGCCTCCGGCTACACCGTCAGGCACGGCGATGCCGTCGCTCTCGGGCTCCTCGCCGCGCTGCGCCTCTCGGGTCTCGGCACGCAAGTCGTCGAGGAACTCCTCAGGCCCGAGCCCGTCGCCGCCGACCCGGATGCGGCGTGGGCCTCGCTCAAGCGCGACAAGAAGGGCGAGGGCGTGTTCGTCCTTCTCGAAGCGCCCGGGAAGCCGGTCGTGACGACCCTTCCGGACGCCGCCGCGCGCGAGGCGCTCGAAGCGCTGATCCGGAAGTAGACTCGGCCGGTGCAGGTCGTCGTCCTGAACGGGGCCAATCTGAACGCGCTCGCGGAGCGGGATCCGGCGCTCTACGGCGGGATGGCGTACTCGGAGCTCGAGACCCGGATCTACCAGTGGGCGAAGGATCTCGGCTGCTCGGTCCGGTGTGTCCAGACGAACCACGAGGGCGAGTTCATCGACACCTGTCACGAGGCGCGGAGCTGGGCCGACGGCGTGATCGTCAACCCGGGGGCGTGGACGCACTACAGCTACGCGATCAGGGATGCCCTCGAGCTCTTCAGCGTCCCGGTCGTCGAGGTACACCTTTCGGACATCCACGCGCGCGAGGATTGGCGGCGGGTCTCCGTCATCGAGGACGTCGTCGACCATCGTGTGATCGGCAAGGGCCCCGACGGATACCAGGAAGCCCTTGTGTTTCTCGCGCACAAGGGAAAGAGCAAGTCGTGAACGACCGGGTCGAGCGCCTGCGCGCCGAGATGAATCGGCTCGACGTCGCATCGTTCCTCGTCTCCAACCCGGTGAACGTCCGTTACCTCACCGGGTTCGAGAGCTCGAACGCGTTCGTGCTCGTGAAGCACGAGGACGTGCGTGCTGATGACCGACGGGCGCTATGCGGAGGCGGCGCGGGCGGTCGAGGGGGTCGAGGCCCGGATCGTCGAGCGCGACTTCCTACCCGGGATCGCAACGGAGCTCGGGCGTCTCGCCGATGCGCCGGTCGCCTTCGAGTCCGACCACGTCACGGTCGCGCGCCACGCCGACTGCTCTCGACGGGAGTCGAGCTCGTCCCGATCGCGGCCGTGCCGTTGATGTTGCGCGCGGTCAAGGAGCCGCGCCGAGCTCGAAGCGATCCGACGCGCGGCCAGGTCGTCGACGCGGTTCTCGCGCGGCTCGCCGGAGAGAGCGTCGTCGGTAGGACGGAGGCCGACGTTGCCTGGTGGATCGTGCGCGCCATCCACGAAGAGGGCGCCGACGACATCTCCTTCGAGCCCATCGTCGGCTCGGGCCCGAACGCCGCAATGCCGCATCACCATCCCGGCGAACGCGAGCTCGGCCCGGCGAGACCGTGGTCGTCGACCTCGGCGCGAAGGTGGACGGCTACTGCTCCGACTGCACGCGCACGTTCGCGACCGGCGAGCTCCCCGAAGCGCTGCGCGAGGCGTATCGGTCTGCGCGAGCGCCCAGGGAGCGGCGCTCGCCGAGGTCCGCGCCGGTGCCGACTCCCGCGGGCTCGACGCGATCGCCCGCATGGAGATCGAGGCGGCGGGCCACGAGTGCTCCACGGGCTCGGCCACGGGGTCGGCCTCGAGGTGCACGAGTCCCCGCGCTCGCGACCGCGGCGGGGAAGCTCGTCGCCGGCAACGTCGTCACCGTCGAGCCGGGGGTCTACCTCGCCGGCCTCGGCGGAGTGCGGATCGAGGACCTCGTCATCGTGACCGAAGACGGCGCCGAGGTGCTGAGCGGGTTCACAAAGGAACTGGTGACCCTCGACTAAACTGGCTCCGCTTTGGCCGAAACGGTCTCGACCAACCAGTTCAAGAACGGCATGCACGTCGAGCTCGACGGGCAGGTCTGGCGCATCGTCGAGTTCCAGCATGTCAAGCCCGGGAAGGGCGGCGCGTTCGTGCGCACGAAGCTCAAGAACCTCGACTCGGGCTCTGTCGTGGACCGCACTTTTCGCGCCGGCGAGAAGATGCCACGCGTTCGCACCGAGACCAAGAGCGTCCAGTACCTCTACGACGCGGGCGACGAGGTCGTGTTCATGGACACCGGCAACTACGAGCGATATCGCTTCCGCACACGGATCTCGAGAACCAGCTTCCGTACATGCAGCCGTCCAGCGAAGTCATGCTCCTCCTCGTCAACGGCCGCCCGTCCGCCGTCGACCTGCCCGCCGCCGTCGAGCTCGCCGTCGTCCAGACCGAGCCCGGGGTGAAGGGCGACACAGTCTCCAACGTGACCAAGCCCGCCACGCTCGAGACGGGTGCGGTCGTCCAGGTGCCGCTCTTCGTGAACGTCGGCGACCGCATCAAGGTCGACACCCGCGAGGCGCGCTACATCTCACGGGCGTAGCCGTGCCCGCTCTCGTCGACACCAGCATCCGGCTCCTCTCGCAGGAGCCGCTCGCGCAGCGGATGCAGTCCTCGCGCGTTCTCGAGCTCGCGGAGATCCTCGACAAGGCCGGCTTCGCGTACCTCGAGGTGTCGGGCGGAGGCTGCTTCGACTCTGCGGTGCGCCGGGGAGTGGAGAGCCCGTGGGAGCGTATCCGTGCCATTCGCTCGCGCTGCTCGACGCCGCTCGGCATGGCGCTGCGAGGGCGGCTGCTCGTCGGCTCCCGTCCGCTCTCCCGCGATCTCGTCTCCAGCTTCGTGGCCAGCGCGGCCGAGAGCGGCATCGACATCTTCCGGATCCACGACCCGCTGAACGACCTGGCGAATCTAGGAAGCGGCCGAGGCGATCCGCGCAGCGGGGAAAGAGCTTGCCGTCGGGCTCGTGCACAGCCCGGGCCCGGGGGGCGACACGGACATCCTGCTCGAGCGGGCCAAGCACCTCGGGGAGCTCGGCGCGTCTCGCGTCCTCATCCACGATCCGTCGGGGTCCTCGATCCTGCCAGGGCACGCGAGCTCGTCGAGCGTGTCGGCGAGGCGAGCCAGGTGCCCGTCGGCCTGCACTGTCAAGGAGCCGGCGGCGCGGCGCTGGCGTCGTCGCTCGAGGCGGCGCGCGCCGGTGCAGGGGTGATCGCGTGCGCTCTCTATCCGATTGCGCTCTCGCTCCACCGCGTCTCGGCGGAGTCGCTGACGCAATCGCTTGCGGGTCTCGGCGTGGACTCCGGAGTCGACCTCGAAACTCTCTGGCGTGGCTCGGAGCTCGTGGACGACGCGCTCGGCGATGTGCCGGTGCCGCCGCTCTCGCCGCGCGTGGCCGTGCGGGCGGCCGAGCACAGCCTGCCGGCGGGGCTCGTGGCGGAGCTGGACGCGAATCTCCGCGCCCACGGGTTCTCCGATCGCCTCGACGAGGTCCTTGACGAGCTCACCGAGCTGCGGCGCGAGTGCGGGTGGCCGCCGCTCGCATCGCCGATCGGCCAGATTCTCGGGTCGCAGGCGGTTCTTCACGTGCTCTCTGCACAGCGCTGGCAGATCGTCGTGGACGAGCTCCGCGATCTGATCGAAGGGCGTTTCGGCTCCCCGCCGGCGGAGATCGACCCGACCGTGCGGCGAGCGGTGAAGCTGATCGGCGAGGGCGCGCGCCGCGAGGAGACGCCTGTCGAGCTGGACGACGTCCGCGACGCGGCCGACGGGCTGGCGTCGAGCGACGAGGAGCTGCTCTTGCTCGCGCTCTTCGGCGAGGAGGCCGAGCCGCTTCTGCGCTCGATCCGGAGCCGCGGCGGGGACGCCGAGAGCCTGGCGCGGGCCGGGCTCGAGCAGGGCGAAGCTGAGCGGATCCGCGAGCTGATTCGGATCGTGCAGGAGTCCGGGATCGGCGAGGTCACGATCGAGGAGGGCGAGACGCGCGTGACCGTGCGCCGCAGCGACGAGGCGGCGACGGTGCCGGCGGTCGGGGTCTCGGGGGCGGTCGCCCAGCCGACAGGCGACGTGGAGGCGCCGGTCGGCCCGCCCGCGGACGGGACGATCAGGATCGAGGCGCCGATGGTGGGGACGTTCTACCGTGCGCCGGAGCCGGGCGCCGAGCCGTTCGTCGAAGAGGGCGACCGGTCGCGCCGGGCCAGACGCTCTGCATCCTCGAGGCGATGAAGCTCATGAACGAGGTGAAGGCGGACGTCGAGGCGGTCGTGCGCAGCGTGTGCGTCGAGAACGCCCAGCCGGTCGAGTACGGGCAGCTCCTCTTCGAGCTCGAGCCGCTGAACGGCCGCCCGCTCGACGCCCTCTAGTGTCTTTTCGAGCCGAGGAACCCCCGGGGCCGCCGCGGGCCTCCCTCCGCTTCGAGCGTACTGCTGAAAGGCGCGCGCGTGGCGCGCGGAACGAGCCGGGTTCGAGCCGAGAGAGACCGTGTTCGCGCGCGTCCTGATCGCCAACCGCGGCGAGGTCGCCGTCCGCATCATCCGCGCCTGCCGCGAGCTCGGCGTCGAGTCCGTCGCCGTCTACTCGACGGCCGACCGCGAAAGCCTCCACGTCCGCCTCGCCGACCGCGCGGTTCACATCGGGCCGCCGCTTTCCGCCGACAGCTACCTTCGCATCCCGTCCCTCGTCGCCGCCGGGACCACGACCGAGTGCGACGCCGTCCACCCGGGCTGGGGCTTCCTTGCCGAAAACGCCGCCTTCGCGCTCGCGTGTGAGGACAACGACCTGGTCTTCATCGGGCCGCGTGCCGAGACGATCGAGACGATGGGCGACAAGATCGCGGCCAAAGGGGCCATGGCCGAGGCGGGCGTTCCTCTCGTGCCGGGCTCGGACGGGGCCGTCGACCTCGACCAGGCGCGCGAGGTGGCCGCCGACGTGGGCTTCCCGGTGCTGCTCAAGGCGTCCGCGGGTGGTGGCGGCCGCGGCATGCGCCTCGTCGAGTCGGCCGACGAGCTCGATGCGGCCTATCGCACGGCGTCCTCCGAGGCACAGTCGGCCTTCGGCGACGGCTCGCTCTATGTCGAGAAGGCGGTCGTCGGCGCGCGCCATGTGGAGATCCAGGTGCTCGGCGACGGAGAGGGAGGGGTTCTCACGCTCGGCGAACGCGACTGCTCGATCCAGCGCCGGCATCAGAAGCTCGTCGAGGAGTCGCCCTCGCCGGCGGTCACGGCCGAGATCCGTGCCGAGATGGAAGTAGCCGCACAGCGGGCATGCGAAGCGCTCCGCTACCGGGGAGCGGGGACCATCGAGTTTCTCCTCGACGCCGACGGCCGCTTCTACTTCATCGAGATGAACACGCGGCTCCAGGTCGAGCATCCCGTGACCGAGCTGGTCACCGGGATCGACCTCGCCCACGCCCAGCTCGCGGTCGCGGCGGGAGAAGGCCTTCCGCGCGAGGGCCGGGCGGACCTGCGAGGCCACGCGATCGAGTTTCGGATCAACGCCGAGGACCCGGCCGAGGACTTCCGGCCGGCGCCCGGCCGCGTATCCCGCTTTCGTCCGCCGCTCGGCCCGGGCGTGCGCGTGGACACGCACGTCGAGGAGGGCTATGCGATCCCGCCCTTCTACGACTCGCTGATCGCGAAGGTGATCGTCTGGGGCGAGGACCGCGAAGTCGCAATCGCCCGTGGCCGGCGCGCGCTCTCGGAGCTCGAGCTCGAAGGCGTCCCGACCACGCGTGAGCTCGCGCTCGACATCGTCTCCAGCGTGGAGTTCGGGAGCGGCGACTACTCCACATCCTTCCTCGCCGACGCCGCCCCGTCGCTCGCGTCTCTCCGCGGAGGAGCGGCATGACCACCGGACGCCGCGCCGCCCGGCGCGCTGCACTCTTCGTGCTCTACCAGTCGGACGTGACCGGACAGCCACTCGCGTCCCTCTATGAAGGCGAGCTCGACCCGTACACGCAGGAGCTGGCGGAGGGCGTCGCGGCCGAGACGCAGGAGCTCGACGCGACGATCGGGGAGGCGTCGAGCGCCTGGCCGCCGGAGCGGCTGGGCGCTCTCGAGCGCAACATCCTCCGCATCGCGCTCTACGAGCTCGATCGAGACGAAGTGCCGCTCGAGGTGTCGATCGACGAGGCGGTTCGCCTTGCGCGACGCTATTCGTCGGAGGACGCTGCCAAGCTCGTGAACGGAATCCTCGGCAAGGTCGTAAAGGAGGCGAAACGGTGAGCACGCAGGAACCCGAATCGGTCGCACGCCTGCAGGAGCTGATCGAACGGTTGGAGCGAGCCCGTACACAGCTCGAGGCGACGGAGGGGGACCCCGAGCGGGCAGTCGACGTGCTGCAGAGCCTGGCCGACCTGAGCAAGGAGATCCAGGCCGAGATCGACCTCGCCCGCCGGGAGGGCCCCGCGTGAGGTCACCCGACGAGCTCCGTGAGCTCGTCGACGCCGAGCTGACCCGCCTGCCGCTCGCCGACGAGCTCGGTGAGCTGGAGGAGGCGCTCCGCTACTCGCTCCTCGGCGGCGGGAAGCGGGTTCGGCCGGTTCTCTGCCTGGCGACCGGCGAGGCGCTCGGCCGCGAGCCCGCGGGGGTGCTGCCCGCTGCCTGCGCGCTCGAGCTCGTCCACACCTTCAGCCTCGTCCACGACGACCTGCCGGCGCTGGACGACGACGACCTGCGCCGCGGGCAACCGAGCTCCCACGTGCGCTTCGGCGAGGGGGTCGCCATCCTCACAGGAGACGCACTCCTGACCGAGGCCTTCCGCCTCGTGCTCGGCTACGAGAGCCCGGAGCCGGCCCGGGAGCTCGCCGCCGCGACCCTCGGGATGATCGGGGGCCAGTACGTGGACGTGACGACCGACGGCGACCTCGACGCCGACGGGCTCGTCCACCTGCACGAGCTGAAGACCGGCAGGCTGCTGCGCGCGTCGGTCACGTGCGCGGTCGCGGTCGCGGGCCTCCCGCCCGAGGAGCGGGAGCCGTGGGCGGCCTTCGGAGAGGAGGTCGGCCTGCTCTTCCAGATCGTCGACGACATCCTGGACGCCACGGGAACGGCCTCCGAGCTCGGCAAGACGCCCGGGAAGGACGAGGCCGCCGGCAAGGTCACGTACGTCTCGCTGCACGGGCTCGAGCGCGCGCGGGAGCTGGCAGACGCGGCGCGGGTGCGGGTGAACGAGCGCCTGGCCGAGCTGCCGGCGGACACGGCCGTCCTGGCCGAGCTCGTCGACACGATTCGCGACCGCCGCACCTGAGCGCCCCATCCAGCAATACAGGCCTGCTCCGCGTCACGCGTGCGCTGCCCGCATCCTCGGTCGCCCCGGTAATTCCGTTACCGGGGCTTCCTGCGTCCTTGCAGCGCTTGGTGCTCGCGACCGAGACGCGGGCAGCATTACTGGATAGGCGCCACCTTGACGATTGCGGCGCAGGGCAGACGTTACGCTGCCCACGTGACCAAGAAGCGGCTCGATGTCCTCATGGTCGAGCGCGGGCTCGCCGAGACGCGCTCGCAGGCGCAGGCACTCGTCCTCGCCGGAAAGGTGCCCGGCCATGCAAAGGCCGGCGAGCAGGTGGACGAGACGACGGAGATCGAGGTCGAGCCCGGCCCGCGCTTCGTCTCTCGCGGCGGCGAGAAGCTCGCCAACGCGCTCGCGGCCTTCGCCGTCGACGTCGAGGGAGAGGACTGCCTGGACGTCGGAGCCTCGACCGGCGGCTTCACCGACTGCCTTCTCCAGGCGGGCGCGGCGCGCGTCTGCGCGCTCGACGTCGGCTATGGCCAGCTCCATCCGAAGCTCCGCGAGGATCCGCGCGTCACGGTCATGGAGCGGTCGAACGTGCGCAACCTGGACTGCGAGAGCTGCCTTTCAGGCCGTCCTTCGTCACCTGCGATGTCTCCTTCATCTCGCTCTCGAAGGCCTTGCCGCCGGCGCTCGCCTGCGCAGCAGCAGGTTGGCGGGCACTCGTCCTCGTCAAGCCGCAGTTCGAGGCCGGTCGCGAGGAGGTCGGCAAGGGCGGGGTCGTCCGCGACCCCGAGGTCCACAGGCGCGTCGTCGACAGGATCGCCGCGCGGGCAGCCGATTGGGGAGCCCGAGTCGAGGGCACCGCCGACTCGGGGTTGCCCGGCCCGAAGGGAAACCGTGAGTTCTTCCTCTACCTCCGCGCCGCCTAGCGTGCCCGACAAGGTCACCTGCGCTGCGCTCTTCACCCACGGCCGCCCGGAGCGGATCGGGGACGCGGAGAGCCACGTCCGAGAGCTCGCGGCCGAGGCGGGAGTCGAGCTCACCTCCCTCGGCGAGGGCTCGCCCGACCTGGTCGTCGCACTCGGCGGCGACGGGACGATGCTTCGAGCGCTCAGGGCAACCCTCGGAGCCGCGACCCCCGTCTTCGGCGTGAACTTCGGCCGCATGGGCTTCCTCACGAGCGCCGAGGGCCACCAGCTCGAGGAGGCGCTTCGCCGCGTCTTCGCGGGCGACTACAGGATGGTCGAGCTCTGTACGCTCGCCGCGAGCCTCGCCGAAGGGCCGCAGGTCGCGGTCAACGACGTCGTCGTCACGAGCGCGGAGCCGGGCCGGATGGTCGAGCTCGGCTGGGAGGTCGGCGGCGAAGAGCTCGGCTCCCAGCCCTGCGACGGGCTCATCTGCTGCACGCCCTCGGGCTCGACGGCCTACAACCTCTCGAACGGCGGGCCCGTGATGATGTGGGGGCTCGAGGCGATGGCGATCACGTTCGTCGCGCCGCACTCCCTGCACGCTCGCCCGCTCGTCCTGCCGCGCGGACACGACCTCAACGTGACGAATCGCTCCGCCGCTCAGCACGTGACCGTCCTCGTGGACGGCAAGTCCGTGGGCGACCTCGCGCCGGGCGCCGGAATCACCGTGTCGATCGGGGAGGAGACGGCGTCGCTCGCCGTTCTCCCCGAGGTCAGCTTCTTCACCCGCTATCACGCTGTGTTCCCGTAAGTCCCGTGCTCCGCAGCCTGCGCATCGAGAACTTCGTCCTCATCCGCGAGGCCGACCTGGGCTTCGGGCCGCGCCTGAACGCGGTCACCGGGGAGACCGGGGCCGGCAAGACGATCCTCGCCCAGGCGATCGGGCTCCTCCTCGGCGCGCCCGGGGACGCCGGCTACCTCGGGCCGGGTGCGAGCGAGGCCTACGTCGAGGCGGACTTCGACCTCCCCGAGGGCATCCTCGACGACGAGGAGCTCGCCACCCTCGCCGAGCTGCGGCCGGAGGACGAGGACGGGCTCGTCGCGGCGCGGCGAGTCTTCGCCGACGGGCGCACCCGAGCCTACGCCTGGGGCCGCGCGGTCCCGCGCGAGGACCTTGCGGCGCTCGTCGAGCGGCTGCTCGCGATGTCGGGCCAGTTCGAGCAGCGGCGCCTCGCCCGGCCGTCGTTCCAGCTCGACGTCCTCGATGCGTTCGTCGGCGAGGAGCACCTACGCCTGCGCGCCGACCACGCGCGCGCCTGGCGGGAGCTCGCGGCCGCCCGCCGGCACCGGGACGAGCTCGCGAGCGCGGAAGCGGGACGCGCCGAGCGGCTGGAGGAGCTGCGGCAGCTCGTCGAGCGGACCGAGGGTTTCGCGCCGGGCACGGAGGACGCCCTCCGCTCGGAACGCGAGCGGCTCCGCCACGTCACCGAGCTGGCGGAGGCCGCGACCGATGCGTCGGAGGCGCTCTCCTCCGAACAGACCGAGACTGGTGCGGTCGACCAGCTCGCGAAGGCGGCGAACGCGCTCATGCCCGTGACGAACCTGGCTCCCGAGCTCCAGGCCGAGTACGTCAACCTCGGAGACCTCGAAGAGCGGCTCAAGGACGTCACGTCCTCGCTGCGCAGGATTTCTCTCGTCCCTCGAGGCGGAGCCGGGGCGGCTCGAGGAGGTCGAGGGCGAGCTCGAGCGTATCGCGGACGCGCGCCGTCGCTTCGGCGCCGCCAGCTACGAGGAGCTCCTGAGCCGAGCCGAGGCCGCCCGAGCCGAGCTCGATGCGCACGAGGCAGGAGTGGATCCGCTCGTCGCCGCGGAGGAGGCGCTCACGGATGCCGAACGCCGCGCCGGGGACCTTGCGGGTCAGCTTTCGGAGGCTCGCCGCGGCGCGGCGAACGCGTTCGGCGAGGCCGTCGCGGCCGAGCTGCAGGGGCTCGGCATGGGTGACGGGGAGTTCCAGGCCGAGGTGAAGGAGCGCGAGCACGGGCTGAGCGGGGCGACGCCGTCTCGTTCCTCATCAGGCCGAACCCGGGCCTGCCGCTCGCGCCGGTCGCCGAGACGGCCTCGGGCGGCGAGCTCTCCAGGGTCGCCCTCGCGCTTCGCGCCGTCGCCCACGCGGGCGCCGGCGAGCCGACGATCGTCTTCGACGAGATCGACGCGGGTATCGGCGGTCGCACGGCCCATGCCGTCGCGGAGGCGCTCGGCCGCCTTGCCGAGCGCGCGCAGGTGCTCACGATCACGCACCTCCCGCAGATCGCGAGCGCCGCGGAAACCCACTTCCGTGTCGAAAAAGTGCCCGGCGATCCCACCCACACGCGCATCGAACGCTTGACAGAATCCGCACGAAGGGAAGAGGTGGAGAGAATGCTCGGCGGAGCGGAGTTCATCGAGGCGGTCACGGCAATGAGTTTCGTGGAGTTCACGGGGACCGCCCGCCTGGACAAGAGGACGAAGCGCCTCGTGCGGCGTCTCGGGCCGGACGACATCGCGATCATCGATCACCGCGACCTCGACCGCGTATCCGCGGAGGAGCTCCTGGCCACGAACGTGCGCGTCGTCGTCAACGTCTCCCCGTCGATGAGCGGCGCTTCCCGAACGCCGGCCCGCTCGAGCTCGTGCGCGGCGGCGTGCGGCTGATCGACGTGAACGGCGATTCCGACCTCTTCGAGGAGGTGCGGGACGGCGAGTCCCTCGTCGTCCGCGGCTCGAGCCTCTTCCGTAACGGCTCCCGGCTCGCGGCCGGCCACACGCTCACCGAGTTCGAGCTCGAGGCGGAGCTCGCGGAGCAGCGCGGCCGCGTCACCGAGGCGCTCGAGAGCTTCGCCGAGAACACGCTCCGCTACCTCCGCGACGAGGCGAAGCTCTCTCCGAGGGCGTGCGGCTTCCTCAGGTGCAGACACGCTTCCGCGACCGCCACGCGCTCGTCGTCGCCCGCGGGCCCGGGATGAAGCGCGACCTGCGGATCGTCAAGCCGTACATCCGCGACTTCCGGCCCGTCCTCGTCGGGCGTGGACGGCGGCGCGGACGCGCTCATCCAGGCCGGCTACAAGCCCGCACGTGATCGTGGGCGACATGGACTCGGTCTCCGACCGGCCCTCGCAGAGCGGCGCGGAGCTGCATCGTCCACGCCTACCCCGACGGGCGGGCGCCCGGGCGCGAGCGCATCGACCGGCTCGGGCTGCCCTCCGCGGTGCTTCGCCTCGCCTGGGATCAGCGAGGACGTGGCCATCCTCCTCGCCCACGAGAAGGGCGCGGAGCTGATCGTCGCGGTCGGCACCCACTTCAACCTGCTCGAATTCCTCGAACGGAACCGGGAAGGGATGTCGTCGACCTTCTTCACGCGCCTCAAGGTCGGGGACAAGCTCATCGACGCGCGCGGCGTTTCGAGCCTCTTCCGCGGCCGCGCCGGCCTTGGCCCCATGTTCCTGTTCGTCCTCGGAGGGCTCGGCGCGCTCGCCGCCGCCGTAGCCGTCTCCTCCGATCTCCAGCGCTTCATCGAGCTTCTCGCGCAGCGGGTGCAGTCGATCCTCGGGCTGTGAGGAAGGAGGCATCCCTCGTCCTTCCCGTTCGGCGGGAGGACGCATGGGCGCTCGTCTCCGAGCCCTTCCACCTGCCGGACTGGTGGCCCGGCTACACCGGGCGTCGAGCCGGACCGGCGCGGGCTGGAGGAGAACGCGCGCTGGACGGTCGTCCGCGCGCTTCGGCCCGGGTTGATGCGAAAGCCGCACGGCACAGGCCTCATCGTCATCCGGCGCGTCAGCCCGGCGAGCGAGCTCGCCTGGCACGACCTGAAGCAGAAGCTCGACATGGGCATCCGGCTCGAGGACGAAGGCCGGCAAACCACGGCCACCGCCTGGGTGTCGGGTCCGTTCTGGCGCATGTACGCCGAGGGAGTGCGCTCGCTGCCGACGAAGGCCGTCGCCCGGCTGCACGACCTCTGCGACACTGCTTCCGGCCTTTGAGATGTTCGACCTTCGCTATCACCTGGCCTCGCTTGCGGCCGTCTTCATCGCGCTCGCAGTGGGCATCCTGCTCGGCGTCGCGATCTCCGGGAAGCTCTCGGCGGCCGACAACCGGTTCGCCCACGACCGGATCGACCAGCTGAGCGAGCAGCTCCAGCAGGCGAGCTCGAGGAGCGACATCGTCGAGCGAGCGCAGCCGCGCCGCCGAGCAGCTGCTCGAGGTCAGCTATCCCGCGCTGATGGAGAACCGCCTCGACGGGAAGAACGTCGGCGTCCTCTTCCTCGGCCCCGTCGACGGAACGGTCCGCTCGTGCGGTGCAGCGCGTGCTCTCCGACGCCGGCGCCGGCAGCCCGGTGCGGCTCACCGCCGTCGACACGCCGCTGGACGCCGGCGATCTCGACGCCACTCTGAACGGCGATCAGGACGCTCGCGCAGTACGCGGAGGCAGGCGACGACTTCGCCGAGCCTCGGCAACGCTCTCGGGCAGGAGTTCGTCGAGGGCAACGGCACGCCGACGTGGGGCGTTCTCTCGAGCAAGCTCGTCGAGGAGCGCTCGGGGGCGAGCACGCCTCCGCTCGACGCGGTCGTCGTCGTCCGCTCCTGGGCCCCGCCGGAGGATCCGACGGCCGACCAGGAGGCGCAGGCTCACCCCACGGAGACCCTCGTCGACGGGCTGCTCGGCGGGCCTCCAAGAGTCCGGTATCCCCGTTATCGGGGTCGAGACGACGACCGAAGACCCTCCGCGATCGATCTCTACCGGACACAGGGCGTCTCGAGCGTCGACGACGTGGAGACGCTCGCCGGCCACGTCGCGCTTGCGCTTCTGCTCGCCGGAGGCGCTCCGGGCCACTACGGCGTCAAGGACTCGGCGAGCGACGGGGTCGCCCCGGCGGTCGACTTCGTGCCGGTCCCGAGTGGCTGAGCTCACGGTCCTCATTGCGGCGCGCAATGAGGCTGAGCGGATCGGCGAGACGGTCAGGGCTCTGCGGGCCGAGCTCGGCGATGCAGAGATCCTCGTGGTCGACGGAGCCTCCACGGACGGCACCGCTGCGGCGGCGGAGGAGGCGGGCGCGGTCGTCCTCCGCCTCGAGGAGCGAGGGAAGGGCGAGGCGCTGAGCGCAGGCGAGCGGATGGCCGCACCGGGCCCGCTGCTCCTGTGCGACGCCGACCTGCGGGGATCGCTCGCACCCCTCTCCGAGGGAGACGCCGACCTCCGCGTGGCCGCGTTCACGCGCCGCGTGGGCGGCGGGTTCGGGATCGCCAAGCGGGTTGCGCGGGAGCTCATTCACCTCCGGACGGGCTTCACGGCCCGCGAGCCGCTCTCGGGCCAGCGTCGCCTCAGCGAGCGTGCCCGCGCCGCGTGCTTTCCGCTCGCACCCGGGTTCGGCTGCGAGGTGCGGATGACGATCGACGCGCTCCGAGCAGGGCTGAGCGTGGAGGAGGTCGACGTCGACCTGGACCACCGCGCGACCGGCCGTGACGCCGCCGGGTTCGCGCACCGCGGCCGCCAGCTGCTCGACGCGCTCCTGGCGACCGGCCCGCTCGCATTGAACCATCGGGGCAAGCGCCTGCCGCTCGTGGGGTGGCTCGCAGGGGTCCGACCTGACCCGGCCGTCGGCGCCGTCGCCGCGATCGGTCTCGCGGACGACCTCTGGAGTGGAGAGGAGCGCGGTATCCGCGCGCACCTTGCGGCGGGAGGGACGACGGGCATCCTCAAGCTCGCCGGCATCCCGCTCGTTGCGCTCCTGCGCACCCGAAGCCTCTCCGGAGCTCTCCTCGTCGCGGGGAGCGCGAACCTCCTGAACCAGCTCGACACGAAGCCGGGCCGGGCGCTCAAGGCCTACATCGCAGCCGCGTTCGCCCTGGACGCGCCGCTCGGCCTGGCCGTCCTCCTCCTGCCCTACGATCTCCGCGAGAGAGTGATGCTGGGGGACGCGGGATCGAATGCGCTTGGGGCCCTGCTAGGCTTCAAGTCCGTGGACCGAATCCGCGGACGGGGTCGTTGGGTAGCTGTGGCTGGGGTCGTGGCTCTCAACATCGCCGGTGAGCGCCGCTCGCTGGGCGAGTTGATCGAGCGCACTCCCGGTCTTTCGCAGATCGACCGGATGGGGAGGATCTAGTGCGCGCCCGCCCGACGAAGTACGTCTTCGTGACGGGCGGCGTCGTCTCGTCCCTCGGCAAGGGCATCACCGCCGCCTCGCTGGGCCGTCTGTTGAAGGCTCGCGGGCTGCGCGTGCAGGTGCAGAAGTTCGACCCGTACATCAACGTCGACCCCGGGACGATGAGCCCCTTCCAGCACGGCGAGGTCTTCGTCACCGAGGACGGGGCCGAGACCGATCTCGACATCGGCCACTACGAGCGCTTCATCGACGAGAACCTCTCCCGGAACGCGAACCACACGTCGGGCTCGATCTGGAACTCGGTCATCCGCCGCGAGCGGAAGGGCGAGTACCTCGGCTCGACGGTGCAGGTGATCCCGCACATCACGAACGAGATCAAGGACCGCGTGCGCCGCGTGGCGGCCGCATCCGACACGGACGTCGTCATCTCCGAGATCGGCGGCACCGTGGGCGACATCGAGTCGCTTCCGTTCCTCGAGGCGATCCGCCAGTTCCGGCGCGAGGTCGGCCCGGAGAACGTCCTCTACCTGCACGTGACCTTCGTCCCGTTCATCGAGACCGCGGGCGAGCTGAAGACGAAGCCGACGCAGCACTCGGTCAACGAGCTGCGGCGCATCGGTATCCACCCCGACATCGTCGTCTGCCGCTCCCACGAGCCGCTCTCGCGCGACATCCGCGACAAGATCGCCCTCTTCGCCGACGTCGATCCCGAAGCGGTCATCGCCAACGAGGACGTGAGCGACGTCTACCTCGTCCCGCAAGCGCTTCGCGACGAGGGCCTGGACACGCTCGCCTGCGCGAAGCTCGGCCTGCCCGACGAGCCCGTGGAGCTCGGCGAGTGGGGAGACCTCGCCGGCCGCATCGCGGAACGCGACGGCGAAGTGGAGATCGCCCTCGTCGGCAAGTACGTCAAGCTCCAGGACGCGTACCTCTCCGTTCACGAGGCGTTGAAGCACGCGGGCATCTACCACGGGACGAACGTCAACGTCAGGTGGGTGGACGCGGAGGGCATGAGCGTCGAAGAGGCCGCGCGGGAGCTCGAGCGCGCCGACGGCGTCCTCGTTCCCGGTGGGTTCGGCTCGCGCGGGTGGGAGGGGAAGATCACCGCCTGCCGCATCGCGCGCGAGCGCGACATTCCGTACCTCGGGATCTGCCTCGGCATGCACGTCGCAATCTCCGAGTTCGCGCGCAACGTCGTCGGGCTCGACGGAGCCAACTCGACCGAGATGGACCCGGAGACGCCCTACCCGGTCATCGACCTCCTGCCCGAGCAGAAGGAGATCGAGGATCTCGGCGGCACGATGCGCCTCGGCGCCGACGCCGTCGACGTGGAGGAGGGGACGCGCGCCCACGCGGCCTACGGCGAGACCGTCATCCACGAGCGCCACCGCCACCGCTACGAGGTGAACAACGCCTTCCGGCCGAAGTTCGTCGAGGCAGGCCTGGTCGTCTCGGGCACGTTTCAGGAGGGCCGCCTCGTCGAGATGATCGAGCTCCCGGACCATCCCTGGTTCGTCGCGAGCCAGTACCACCCCGAGTTCAAGTCGCGCCCGACGCGGCCCGCGCCGCTCTTCCGCGACTTCGTCGGCGCCGCCGTCGAGCGCTCTCGTGCGCGCATCGGCGTCGGCCAGGCCGCCTCGCACTCCTAGAATCGCGCCCATGGGTGCAACCTGGGCCTCGGGCGTCCTCGACCTGTTCGTCGAGCTCGCCGCCATTCCGAGCCCCTCGGGGGAGGAAGAGGCCGTGGCGGCGGTCATCCGCTCCTACCTCGCCGACCTCGGGCTGGCGGTGGAGGACGACGACGCGGGCAACCTCCTCGCGCGGCTCGAGCCGGCGGAGCGAAACGGCGGCGGCTCGATCTTCCTCTGCGCGCACATGGACACGGTTCCGCCCGTGGGGGAGATCCGGCCGGTCGTCGGCGAGGACGGCTTCGTCCGGAACGGAGCCGAAACGATCCTCGGCGCCGACAACAAGGCGACCGTGGCCGTGCTCCTCGAGGCGGCCCGCCTACTGCTCTCCGAAGGGCGGCCGCACGCGGGCGTCGAGCTTCTCTTCACCGTGAAGGAGGAGGTCGGCCTCCAGGGAGCCAAGGACTTCGACCACACGCGCCTGGAGTCGAAGCTCGGCTTCGTCTACGACTGCAGCGGCCCCGTGGGCGGGATCGTCCGCTCGGCGCCGTACGGGAAGACCATCGACGTCGTCTTCAAGGGCCGCTCCGCGCACGCGGGGCTCGCACCGGAGGAGGGACGCTCCGCCATCGCCGCTGCCGCGCGCGCGATCGCCGACCTCAGGCTCGGCCGGATCGACGAGGAGACGACCGCCAACGTGGGCCTCATCGAGGGCGGTACGGGGAGAAACGTCGTGCCCGACCGCTGCGAGCTCGCCGCCGAGGCGCGCTCCCGTGACGAGGGCAAGCTTGCCGACCTCGTCCAGGAGATGCTCGACGCGTTCACGTTCGCCGCTGCGGTCACGGAGTGCGAGGTCGAGACCCGAATCTCCGAGACGTACGTCGGCTACCGCTTCAAGCCGGACGACCCCGTGTTCGCGCTCGCGACGCAGGCTGTCAGCGCGCCGGCCTCGAGGCGCGGCCGATCGACGTCGGCGGCGGTGCCGACGCGAACGTCTTCAACGCCCGCGGCGTTCCCTGCGTCAACCTCGCCAACGGGATGATGCAGGTGCACACCCCGGCCGAGCACATCGCCGTCGCCGACCTCGAGACGATGCTCAACGTCACGCTCGAGCTCGTCGAGGCCGCCCGCGGTGCTTAGCCTTCGCCGCGGCTCGGTCACAGCGGTGACGGAGCGCCACGAGGGGCTCGTCCGGCTGGAGGTGGACGGCCGGCCCTGTGTGGCCTACCCGGGGATGACCGGGCCGGTGGCGCTCGGGGACGACGTGCTCGTGAACGTCCAGGCAGTCGAGCTCGGGCTTGGGTCCGGCGGTTTCGACGTCCTCTATGCGAATCTCACGCGCGGCCTCGACCTCGGGGGTGAGCCCGGCGCGCATGTGATGAAGCTCCCGTACACGCCGCTCCAGCACGCCGTCAGGCACGCGGAAGAGGACGGCGCCGCAGCTCGAGTCGTTGGGAGGGCTGCCGGTGGTCTGCTGCTCCCTTCACAGCCAGGTCGCCCCGGCCGCCGCCGGGCTCGGCGAGGGCCGGAGGGTCGCGTACGTCCAGGTGTCCGGCGGTGCGCTACCTGTCTCCCTCTCGGACACGGTTCGCGCGCTCCGTGAGCGCGGGCTCGTCGAGACGACTGTCGCCGTCGGCGCCTGCATCGAGGGCGACGTCGCTTGTGTCTCGACCGCAGCGGCCTTGTTCTGGGCTGCCGAGCAGGGGTTCGATGCGGTTCTCTGCTCGATCGGGCCCGGCATCGTGGGAACCGCGAGCCCGTGGGGGCACGGCGGACTTTCCGTGGCGGAGGCGGTGCTCACGGCCCGCACTCTCGGCGGGACGCCGGTCCTCGCCGTCCGCTATTCGGAAGGCGACCCGCGCGAGCGCCATCGCGGTCTTTCGCATCACACGCAGGCCGTGCTCGCGCTCGCCGGTGAGGTCGAGATCGGCTGGCCCGACGGGCTGGAGAAGCCGGACGGCCTCGACCTCGTCACCCAGGTCGACGTCAGCGGCTGGCAGGACGCTTGCGCAGGGTTGCCGCTCTTCCACATGGGCCGCGGAGCGGAGGACGATCCGTGGTTCTTCGCCGCTGCCTACGCCGCTGGGAGGGTTGCCTCCGGCCACGTGGCGTGAGATAGCCTTCGCAACCCATGAGGATCGGCGTCGCCAAGGAGATCAAGCCGGACGAGCATCGTGTCGCTCTCACACCCGCGGGCGCGCGCGAGCTGGCGCAGAAGGGCCACGAAGTCGTCGTCGAGCAAGGCGCGGGTGAAGGCAGTGCGCTCCCCGATGCTGCCTACGAGGCCGTCGGCGCGCGCATCTCGTCGGTGGACGACGTCTGGGGGAGCTGCGACCTCGTCCTCAAGGTGAAGGAGCCGCTCGCGGCCGAGTTCGACCGGTTGCGAGAGGGCCTCATTCTCTTCACGTACCTCCACCTCGCCGCCGACGAAGCGCTTACGCGCGCGCTTCTGGACAGCGGCGCGATCTGCATCGCCTACGAGACCGTCGAGACCGACGACCGCCAGCTGCCGCTGCTTGCGCCGATGAGCGAGGTGGCCGGCCGCCTGGCGACGCAGATGGGCGCCTGGGCGCTCGAAAAGGCGCAGGGCGGCCGCGGGATCCTCCTCGGGGGCCTGCCGGGGGTGCCGCCGGCCAAGGTCGTCGTCCTCGGCGGTGGGATCGTCGGCTACAACGCCGCTCTCATCGCGGTGGGCATGCAGGCCGACGTGTGGGTCCTGGACAAGTCGGTCCAGCGGATGCGCGACCTCGAGATGATGCTCGACGGCCGGATCACGCTCGCGATGTCGAACCAGCTTGCGATCGACGAGGCAGTCGAGAACGCGGACCTAGTCATCGGCGCCGTGCTCATCCCGGGCGCGCGGGCGCCGAAGCTCATCACGCGAGAGATGCTGCCGGCGCTGAAGCCCGGCGCGGCGCTGGTCGACGTCGCAATCGACCAGGGTGGCTGTTTCGAGACCTCGCATCCGACCACACACTCGGATCCCGTGTACATCGTCGACGGCATCGTCCACTACTGCGTCTCGAATATGCCCGGCGCGGTTCCGATCACGTCCACCGCGGGGCTCACGAACGTGACGCTGCCCTACGTCGAGCAGATTGCCGACCTCGGCGTGCGCGAGGCCATCGCCCGTAGCCGCCCGCTCGGGCGCGGCGTGAACGTCTTCGAGGGGAAGCTCACCTACGAGGCGGTCGCGGAGGCGCACGGCCTCGAGTACTCGCCGCTCGACGAGGTCCTTCCGCTCGAGGCCGTCTAGTGCCTCGGCGGAAACGAGCTACGCCTCGGTCGTCTCGGCCGTCTCCGGCTTCTTGTCTTCCCGCTCGGGCGTGAGCTTCACGACCGCGTATGTCATTCCCGCGGCGAGCGCGATGACGGCGACGATCCAAAGCGCCATGCCGAAAAGCCCGAGGACGGTACTCCATGTCCGAAGTAGAATAGCCCGATGCCGCGCGCCTGCGTGATCGTGCTGGACGCGGTTGGTGCGGGCGAGCTGCCGGACGCGGCCGACTACGGCGACGAGGGATCGAACACCCTCGCCAACGTCGCAGAAGCGGTCGGCGGCCTCGACCTCCCCAACCTCGAGCAACTCGGCCTCGGAAACATCGAGGAGCTGGCCGGCTGCCCGCCGCAGCCGCATGCCCCAGCCGTTGCAGGCAGGCTCTTCGAGCGTTCGAAGGGCAAGGACACGACCACGGGCCACTGGGAGCTCATGGGCATCGTCACGCCCGAGGCGATGCCGACCTTTCCGCACGGATTTCCGTTCGAGGTCATCGAGGAGTTCGCCCACCGGACGGGACGGGGCGTGCTCGGTAACAAGGCTGCCTCGGGCACGGACATCATCGAAGAGCTCGGCGAGGAACACCAGCGGACCGGCAAGTGGATCGTCTACACCTCCGCCGACTCCGTCTTCCAGATCGCCGCGCACGAGGAGACGATCCCGCTCGACGAGCTCTACGCCGCCTGCGGGATCGCCCGCGAGATCCTGACGGGGAAAAACGCGGTCGGCCGCGTGATCGCCCGCCCGTTCATCGGGGAGCCCGGCGACTACACACGCACGCCGAACCGCCACGACTGGTCGCTCAGGCCGCGCCAGCCCAACTACCTCACGCTCGTCCGCGAGGCGGGCAAGGAGGTCTACGGCGTGGGCAAGATCCACGACATCTTCGCGGGCGTGGACATCGACCACTCGGAAACGACGAAGTCCAACATCGACGGCATCACGAAGACCGAGGCGCTCCTGCGCGGGGTGGACGAGGGGCTCATCTTCGTGAACCTCGTCGAGACGGACATGCTCTGGGGCCATCGCAACGACCCGGTCAACTTCCACCGCTGCCTGCAGGACTTCGACCGGCGGATCCCGGATCTCCTCGACGCACTGCGGCCGCAGGACCTGTTCATCCTCACCTCTGATCACGGCTGCGATCCCACGACTCCCTCGACCGACCACTCTCGCGAGCACGCGCTGTTGCTCGCCTACGTCGAGGGGAAAAACGCCGGCGGCGCGATCCACGAGGGCGAGTTCGCGGACGTCGGCGCGACGGTGAACGCCTGGCTGGGCGGGAAGGCGCCGTCGCGCGGCATCCCGGGCACGCCCATCGTCGGCCAGTGAACGCGCCGCCACGCGCAGCGGGCGCTCTCCGTCCCGCGGAACTGATCCAGAAGAAGCGCGACGGCGGGGAGCTGACGAACGCGGAGATCTCCGGACTCGTTCTCGCCTACGCGCGCGACGAGATCCCCGACTATCAGATGGCGGCGTTCTGCATGGCCGTCTACTTCAAGGGGCTCAGCCACGCCGAGACGCATGCGCTCACCGACGCAATGGTGCAAAGCGGCGAGACCGTCGACCTCTCGTCGCTCGGGCGCAAGGTCGTGGACAAGCATTCGACGGGCGGAGTGGGGGACAAGACGTCCATCGCGCTCGGCCCGGTCGTCGCAGCCTGCGGAGTGCCATTCGCAAAGATGAGCGGCCGGGGCCTCGGGCACACCGGAGGCACGCTCGACAAGCTCGAGGCGATCCCCGGCTTCAACGTCGAGCTGGACATCGAGACGTTTCTCGCCCAGGTTCGGGAGATCGGAATGGCGATCATCGGCCAGACCGGTGAGCTCGTCCCGGCGGACAAGACGCCTCTACGCGCTCCGTGACGTGACCGCGACCGTGGACATCATCCCGCTGATCGCGTCGAGCATCATGTCGAAGAAGATCGCAGGCGGAGCCGACGCGATCGTGCTCGACGTCAAGGTCGGCGACGGCGCCTTCATGAAGGACCTGGACTCGGCCCGTGAGCTGGCGGAGGCCATGCGGGAGCTCGGCGTCCGGGCCGGCCGGGAGGTGGTCTGCGAGCTGACCGACATGGACCAGCCGCTCGGGCAGGCAGTGGGGAACGCCCTCGAGATTCGCGAGGCAGTGGCAACCCTGCAGGGCGAGGGCCCGCCGGATCTCGTCGAGCTCGTCCTCGGCGCGGCAGCGCACCTCCTTGCACTCTCCGATCTCGGCGTGGACGCCCGCGAGGGGCGTGCCATGGCGGAGGCCGCGATCGCAGACGGAAGCGCGCTCGCGCTCTACGAGCGGTGGATCCGCGCCCAGGGCGGCGATCCAGGGCTTGACGCGCTTCCGCAGGCACCCGTGGTCAAGCCCGTGCTCGCGCAAGAGGCTGGCCATGTCCAGCGCATCGCGACGACCGCGATCGGCGAGGCAGCCCTCGGCCTCGGTGCCGGCAGGCTGCGCAAGGAGGACGAGATCGACCACGCCGTGGGAATCCTCTGTCTGGCGAAGCGCGGACAGGAAGCCACAGCCGGCGATGTGATGGCGGAGGTACACGCGCGCACCGAGGAATCCGCCGAGGCCGGCGCAGCCGAGGTCGCTGCGGCCTACCGCATCGGCCCGGAGCCGCCGCAGGACGTGCCGATCGTGCTCGACGTCATCGCCTGACGGGACGGCGAGATGCCCGAGCTACCCGAGGTGGAGACGATCCGGGCGCGGCTTGCTCCGCGCCTGGAGGGGCGGACACTCGAACGCGTCGAGATCGTCGACCCACGGCTCACGCGGCCCGAGCCGCCTGAGGCCATCGCCCAAGCCCTCGAAGGGGAGCGCATCCTCGCTGTTGGCCGGCGAGGCAAGTATTTGGTTTTCGAGTTCGAGAGCGGGCGGCACCTCCTCGTCCATCTCCGTATGACGGGGAACGTCGAGCACCCGGCGCAGGGCGGCCTCGCCGCCGACCCGTACCGACGAGCCGTTGTCAGGTTAGACGACGGATCGGACGTCGCCTATCGCGACGTGCGCCGGTTCGGAACGTGGGCGCTGCTCGAGCCAGGCGAGCTGGAGGAGTACTTCGCCGCGAGGCGCCTCGGCAGCGAGCCGCTCGAGCGCGGCTTTACGACGCGTGCGTTGACCGAATCGCTCGCGGGGCGCCGAGCGCCCATCAAGGGCGCCCTCCTCGACCAGCGTGCGGCTGCCGGCGTCGGGAACATCTATGCGGACGAGGCCCTCTGGCGTGCGCGTATCCACCCTCTGCGCCCCGCAGGCTCCCTCGGCGGAGACGAGATCGCACGGCTGCGCAAGGCGATCCGGGCGGCGCTCGAGCTGGGGATCGCACGTCAGGGCGCCACGTTGCGGGACTATCGCGATCCCGAAGGGCGTCGTGGCCGGATGCAGGACGAGTTCAAGGTCTACGGCCGAGCCGGCGAGCCGTGCCCGCGATGCGGCACTCCGATCGAGAAGACGCGCGCCGCCGGCAGAGGCACGTGGTACTGCCCGCAGTGCCAGGAGCCCGACCCCGGCTAGGATCGCGGCCGTGAAGCCCTGGTCGTTCGAGCCGCGCGGCCGTTTCGACGAAGCGGAGATCGAGAGCAAGGCCCTCGAGGGGAATCCGCTCGGCGACCCGAGCGTGCGCCCGCTTCGCGTCTACGTCCCGCCCGGCTACGACGACGACGCGGAGCGGCGGTATCCATCCATCTACGTGATCCAGGGGCTGACGGGTCAGCTCGACATGTGGCGAAACCGTGCCCCTTTTCGCAAGAACTTCCCCGAGCTCGCCGACGACCTCTTCGCCGATGGAGGGTCGCCCCCCGCGATCCTCGTCTACGCCGACTGCTGGACGTCGCTCGGGGGCAGTCAGTTCCTCGACTCGCCGGGAACGGGCCGCTACCACACCTACCTCTGCGACGAGGTCGTCCCCTGGGTGGACGAGCGCTACCGCACCTTGCCGGCTCCCGAGCACCGAGGGATCGCCGGGAAGTCCTCGGGCGGCTACGGGGCGATGGTCACGCCGATGCTCCGGCCCGATGTCTTCGGCGGCCTCGCCACGCACGCCGGCGACGCGCTCTTCGAGGCGTGCTATCTGCCCGAGATGCCGCAGACGGCGAGAGCTCTACGCGACGAGTACGACGGCTCGTACGAGCGCTTCTGGGAGGACTTCCGCTCGCGGCCGGCCTTCTCGAAGGACTCCGACCACGTGCTCCTCAACCAGTGGTGTATGGCGGCCTGCTATTCGACCGACGAGAACGGAACAGTCCGGCTGCCGTTCGACCCCGTGACGTCGGAGCTCGTCCCCGACGTCTGGGAGCGCTGGCTCGCTTGGGATCCCGTGCGGATGGTCGCGAAGCACGCGGACGCACTCCGGTCGCTCAAGGCGATCTACATCGACGCGGGGAAGAAAGACGAGTGGTTCCTCGACCTCGGCGCGGAGGCATTCCGTCGTGCGCTCGAGGAGATCGGCGTCACCGACGTCTACTTCGAGCTCTTCGACGCCACGCACATGGCGATCGAGTACCGCTACCCGCTCGGGATCAGGTACCTGGCGGAGCGGCTGAGCCCCTAGGCGGCGAGCTCGTCGAGGCTGCCGTCCCGGTCGAGGCACCAGAGCTCGGTATAGCCGCCGATCGGCACGTCGTCGATGAAGATCTGCGGGACGGTCCAGCGGCCCGTCATGTCGAGCAGCTTCTGCCGGAAGGCCGGGTCGTCGTCCATGACGATCTCCTCATACTAGAGGCCGCGGCGGTCGAGCAGCGCCTTCGCGCGGATGCAGTAGCCGCACCAGGTCGTCGAGTACATCCGGATTCGCGTCATCCTCCCCTTCAACGTACCCGGAAACCACGGGATTCCACCGGGACGGCGGCTAGAGTGGGCGCGTGCCCGGAACCTTCAAGACGGAGGCCGTCGTCCTGCGCTCGATTCGCTTTTCCGAGGCGGATTGCGTCCTCCACCTCTACACCCTCGAGCGTGGCCGCGTAGGCGCGATCGCGAAGGGTGTCCGCAAGACGAAGTCGCGCTTCGGGGCAAGGCTGGAACCCTTCAGCCACGTCGAGCTGATGCTGCACGAGGGGAGGGGGGAGCTCTACACGGTGCGCGGCGCCGACCTCCTGCGCTCCCACGAGCGCGGGCGCGTCGACGGCTATCGCATGGCGGTGGGCCACATCGGCCTCGAAGCGATGCTCCGCCTCTTCGTCGAGCAGGACGCCAATGCGCCCGCCTTCAATGCGCTGACGCGCTTCCTCGACCTCCTCGACGATGTCGAGGCCGCGCTGCCCGCCCAGCCGGCGCTCGACCCGCTCGTTCTCTCGTTTCAGCTGAAGCTGCTCTGGCTCTCGGGCTACCTCCCGCATCTCGCCGGGTGTGCAGCGTGCGGGGAGGAGAAGCCGCTCGTCGGCTTCTCGGCACAGGCCGGAGGAGGCGTGTGCGCAGAATGCGGCTCGGGCGCGCTCGCCGTGTCCGCGGAGGGCTTCGAAGCGGTCCGCGGCTTCCTCGAGCGCCCGTTGGCGGAGGCAGCTGCTCCCGCCATGACCGCGCGGGGCCTGCGCGAATGCCTGAGCATGATCGAGTCCTCGTACGAGTACCACGGCGGCTTCCGCCTGAGGACGCTCGCGCAGAGGGCGTGAGGCCATGAGCACGCCGAACTACCAGGAGATGATCGCCTCCCTCGAGCGCTACTGGGCCGACTACGGCTGCGTCGTCATGCAGCCGTACCACACCGAGGTGGCCGCGGGGACGATGAATCCGGCGACGTTTCTCCGCTCGCTCGGGCCCGACGCGTGGAAGACGGCCTATGTCGAGCCGGTGATCCGCCCGACGGACGGGCGCTACGGCGAGAACCCGTTCCGCTTCCAGCACTACTTCCAGTACCAGGTGCTCCTCAAGCCGGCGCCCGAGGACGTGCTCGACCTGTACTTCGCCTCGCTCGAGGCGCTCGGCATCGACACGAAGAAGCACGACGTGCGCCTCGTCGAGGACGACTGGGAGCAGCCGACGCTCGGCGCCTGGGGCCTCGGCTGGGAGGTCTGGTGCGACGGCATGGAGGTGACCCAGTTCACGTACTTCCAGCAGGTGGGCGGCCTCGAGATCGAGCTCGTGCCCGCGGAGATCACCTACGGCCTGGAGCGGCTGGCGATGTTCCTGCAGGGCAAGCGGTCGGCGCTCGAGCTGGAGTGGGCGCCTGGGGTCACGGTGGGGCGACGTCTACCGCGAGAGCGAGCGCGAGTGGTCGGTCTACAACTTCGAGGTCGCGCCCGTCGACATCCTCACGAACCGGTTCGACGAGCACGAGACCGAGTGCCGCATGCTGCTCGACCGCGAGCTCCCGCTGCCCGCCTACGACCAGGTGCTCAAGTGCTCCCACACCTTCAACCTGCTGGACGCGCGCGGCGCCATCTCGGTGACGGAGCGCGCCGCGTACATCGGCCGGGTTCGCACGCTCGCGCGCAAGGTCGCCCAGCTCTACGTGGAGAAGATTGCCCAGCCTGCTGTTTGAGATCGGGTGCGAGGAGCTGCCCGCCTCGGCCTGCGCGAGGCGGAGGCGCAGCTTCGCTCCGAGCTGGCGAAGCTGGGGAGCGGCAGCGTGCTGTCGGCCCGCGCCGGCTCGTGCTCCTCGTGGACGACCTCCCCGAGCGGGAGCCGGACGAGTGGGTCAAGGGGCCGCCCGAGAACCTGCGGGAGAGGGCTGCCGAGGGCTTTGCGAAGAAGCAGGGTGTCGACCGTGGACGACCTCGAGGTCCGCGACGGCTTCCTGGGCGTGCTCGTCCCTGGCCGGCCGCTCCTCGAGGCGCTGCCCGAGCGGCTGAACGAGATCGTCCGCGGGCTCGCGTTCTCGAAGTCGATGCGCTGGGACGACTCCGGCCTCCGCTTTGCGCGCCCCGTCCGCTGGCTCTGCGCGAAGCTCGACGACCGGACGGTGGAGGGGTTCGGCGGGTCCTCGTACGGCCACCGCTTCACGCACGGCGAGGTCGCAGGTCCCGAGCGCGCGCGAGCTATCTCGAGGCGCTGCGTGCCGCAGGCGTCGAACCCGATCCGGACGCGCGGCTGAACACCATCGCGCAAGGCCTCCGGAGCTGGGCCTCGCCGAGCCGAACCCGGAGAGTGCTGGCAGAGGTCGTGCACCTGGCCGAGTGGCCGACGGTTCTCGAAGGCGCGTTCGACGAGCGCTTCCTCTCGCTTCCGCGCCGCGTGGTCGAGACGGCGATGGAGTCGCACCAGCGCTACTTCCCGCTCGAGGGCAACCGGTTCGCGTTCGTGGCCAACGGCGGCGACCCGGCGATCGTGGTCGCCGGAAACGAGGGCGTACTCGAGGGACGCCTCGAAGACGCCTCGTTCACGTTCGAGCGCGACGTCGCCAAGGGCATCGAGCGGCTGGCCGAGGAGTCTGCGCGGATCACGTTCGTCGCGGGAGCCGGAACCTACGGGGACAAGGTCGCGCGGCTGGAAGCTCTCGTCGACGCGCTGGGCGGCGGCGATGCCTCCCGGGAGGCTGCCCGCCTCGCCAAGGCGGACCAGGCCGCCGAGCTCGTCCGCGAGTTTCCGGATCTCGAGGGCCACATCGGCGCCGAGTACGCACGCCTCGCCGGCTTCCCGAGGCGGTCTGTGCAGCAATCGACGAGCAGTACCTGCCGGACTCGGCCGGCGGCCCTCTGCCCGAGACGGAGACAGGCCGCGTGCTCGCCGCCGCCGACAAGGTCGACAGCCTCACCGTCGCGTTCGACGCTCGGCCAGCGGCCGACCGGGTCGCGTGACCCGTATGGGCTTCGGCGTGCTGCGATCGGGCTCTGCCGGCTCGCGCTGGAGGGCAACCTCGAGCTCGACGTGGCCGCGCTCTCGGCGCGCGCCACGAACTGCTCGTCGACCGGGGGCAGAGTTGAAAGACGACGCGAGCGAGGTCGCCGAGTTCGTCGAGGAGCGGCTGGAGGGGATGCTCGACGCGCCCGTCGAGTTCGTCCGCGCCGCGCGGACAAGCGGCGTCACGGAGCTCGGTGCAATCGCCCGCCTCGCCGAGGCTCTTGCAGCTGCCGCCGACACCGAGGAGTTCGAGCAGGCCTACGTCGCCTATGACCGCGCGAACCGATTGGCGGGAAAGTCCGATGGCGCAGCCGCGGAGCTCGACCCCAAGCTGGCGACCGACGAGGCCGAGCTCGCGCTCATCGATGCAGTCGCCGGAGCGTCACCGAAGATCGCCGCTGCGCTCGAGGCACGCGAGTTCGACGACGCGCTCGCCGCCGCGGCCGAGCTTCGCGTTCCGGTCGACCGCTTCTTCGACGAGGTGCTCGTGATGGCCGACGACGCGCAAGTACGCGCGAACCGGCTCCGCCTCCTGCTCGACGTGCGCGACGCCGTCGGCGCGCTCGGAGACCTGGCACAGATCCCGCGGTGAGCGAGCCCCTCGAGATCCACGTCATCTCCGACTCGACGGGGGAGACGGCGGCAAGGTTCGCCGAGGCGGTCGAGCGGCAGTTCCCGGACGAGGAGTTCGAGATCGTCCGCCACCCGAGGATCACGAGCGTGGACGACGTGCAGCTCGCGGCCGCACGGGCACGCGGGCGGCGTGCGGTCCTCATGTACACGCTCGTCGAGAACGAGTTCCGGGATGCGATGCGCACGCTCTGCCGGCGCTACCGGCTCCACTACTGCGATCTCCTCGGCCACCCGATCGACGCCGTGGCGCGGGTCTCGGGCCAGCCGGCGACGATGACTCCGGGAGGCCAGCCCGTCCTCGACTCGAGCTACTTCAAGCGCATCGAGGCGATCGAGTTCGCCGTGCGGTTCGACGACGGCGTCGGCCCGAGCGGACTCAAGGACGCCGACATCGTCCTCGTCGGCGTGTCGCGGAGCTCCAAGACCCCGCTCTCGATCTACCTCGGCTACCTCGGGTACAAGACCGCCAATGTGCCGATCGTCCCGGGAGTAGAACCACCACGCGAGCTCGAGGAGATCGATCCACGCAAGATCGTCGGACTTGACGATCGAGCCGAGAGCCTCGCGGAGAGCCGAGGCGAGCGCGCGCGCGGCTCCGCGGCGCCAAACGGCGCTATGCCGATCTCTCGGAGATCTACGAGGAGCTCGAGCGCGCCGAACAGATCCACCGGCGGCTCGGCTGTCCCGTCATCGAGGTCTCCAACCTCGCGATCGAGGAGACCGCGCGGCGCATCATCAGGCTCGTCGAGCAGCGCCGCCTCGAGGGGAAAGCGAAGGCGCGGGCATGAGCCCGAAGCCGAAGATCCCCTTCTACTACTGGCCGTTCTGGATGGTCCTGCTCGCGCTCGGCCTCTTCGTGTTCTACGTGCTCCTGACGCCGGTCTGGATGGGGATCCGGCTCATCTCGTGGCTGGCCGAGCGGCGAAACCTTGACCCGAGGCCTAGGGCCTTAAATAACAGAGGCGGCCGTGGTGCCGAGCCGCCTCTTCTCGGGCCGAGACGTAGACTGCGGCGCCCCACGTCTAATCGAACCCGTACGTTGACCATGGCGCACAACGGGGGTAGACGCCATGACCGAATGGGGTAATCGGCGGGCGGTTCCCTCGTTCGAGATCGGCTAGAGGTGGCCGTCGAAGAACCCGCCTCCGGCCATGGAAAGCATGGCCAGAAGGGCGAGCAGGGCAAGCAGGAGGGGCGTGCGGCGCATGGTGTCAGTGTCGCTCGCCGCTCTGGGCCCGTCAAGACGGCCAAAGGAGCCGCGATAATCCTCCACGGAATGGACGATCGCTACGTGTTCGACTTCTCGGAAGGAACGGACCTCGGCCGCGAGCTGCTCGGCGGCAAGGGGATCGGCCTCGCCGAGATGACGGCGATCGGAATTCCCGTCCCGGCGGGCTTCACGGTCACGACCGCCGCCTGTGTCGCCTACATGCGGGCAGAGAGGCAGGTTCCTGCCGGCCTGGAGGAGGAGGTCGCGGAGCACATGGCCCGGCTCGAGGAGACGACGGGCAAGCGGTTCGGCGACCCGAGTGACCCACTTCTCGTATCGGTGCGCTCCGGAGCCGCGGTCTCGATGCCCGGGATGATGGACACGATCCTCAATCTCGGGCTGAACGACGAGGCCGTCGAGGGGCTCGCGCGCGCGACCGGGAACGCGCGCTTCGCCTACGACGCGTACCGGCGGCTGATCCAGATGTATGGAGACGTCGTCGCCGGAGTCGACGCGCAGCGCTTCGAGGAGGCGCTTGCAGACGCCCGCGCGGGCGCCGGCGCGGCGCACGACGGCGAGCTCGGCGCCGATCAGCTCGAGGAGCTGGCCGGGCGCTTCAAGCAGATCTACCGCCAGGACGCGGGCGAGGACTTTCCGCAGGACGCGCGCGACCAGCTCGCCGCTGCGATCCGCGCGGTCTTCGACTCCTGGGATCTTCCTAGGGCGCGGGCGTATCGCAGGGCGCACGGGATCTCGGACGACCTCGGCACCGCGGTGAACGTCGTCCAGATGGTGTTCGGGAACATGGGCGAAGAATCGGGCACGGGCGTCGCCTTCACGCGGGACCCGGCGACCGGCGAGCAGGGACTCTACGGTGAGTTTCTTGCGAACGCGCAGGGCGAGGACGTCGTTGCCGGCGTCCGCACGCCGCAGCCGCTCGAAGAGCTGGGCGCGAGCTTCCCCGACGTCTTCGAGGAGCTTCTCGACACCATGCGGCGGCTCGAGCAGCACTACCGCGACGCGCAGGACATCGAGTTCACGATCGAGGGCGGCAAGCTCTTCCTCCTGCAGACGCGGCCGGCAAAGCGCCATGCGACGTCGATGGTGAAGGTCGCCGTCGACCTCGTCGAGGAGGGGCTCATCAGCAGGGAGGAGGCGCTCGGACGGCTCGATCCAGCCCAGCTCGACCAGCTCCTCCATCCGATGATCGATCCGAAGGCCGAATACGAGGTCGTCGCCCGCGGTCTCAATGCGTCACCGGGAGCGGCGACGGGGGCGATCGTCTTCGATGCGGACACGGCCGAGGAGCGAGGCCGGGCCGGAGAGTCCGTGATCCTCGTGCGGCAGGAGACGAGCCCCGACGACTTCCACGGCATGGTCGAGGCGAAGGGGATTCTGACCGCCGTAGGCGGCCTCACCTCGCACGCCGCGGTCGTCGCACGCGGGATGGGGAAGCCTTGCGTGACGGCCTGCGACGGGCTCTCGATCAACCACGGAGAGCGCAAGGCGCGGCTGGGTGCTCACGACCTCGCAGAGGGAGACGTGATCACGATCGACGGCGGTAGTGGAGAGGTCATCCTCGGCCCGGTCGACCTCGTGCCACCGCAGATCAACCAGAACTTCGAGCTCTTGCTCAGCTGGTCCGACGAGATCCGCCGGCTGAAGGTGCGCGCCAACGCCGACACGCCTGCCGACGCCGCCAAGGCGCGCGAGTTCGGCGCCGAGGGAATCGGGCTCTGCCGAACCGAACACATGTTCATGATCGAAGACCGGCTGCCGCTCGTCCGCGAGATGATCATGGCCTCGGGGGAGGACGAGCGGCGCGAGGCGCTGGCCAGGCTTCTCCCTTTCCAGCAGGAGGACTTCGAGGGCATCTTCGAGGCGATGGCCGGGCTCCCGGTGACGATCAGGCTCCTCGATCCGCCGCTGCACGAGTTCCTGCCGTCGCTCGAGGAGGCGGAGTCGCCCGAGATGGCGCGCCGCATCCGCGCTCTCCGTGAGGCGAATCCGATGCTCGGGACCCGCGGCTGTCGCCTCGGCCTTCTCTTCCCCGAGATCTACGAGATGCAGGTGCGGGCGATCATCCGCGCCGCGGCCGCTGTGGAGGGGCGAACGGGCGCCGCGCCGCTCGTCGAGATCATGCATCCGCTCGTCGGCTTCGCCGAGGAGCTCCGGCGTCTGCGCGAGCTCACGGTGCGAACCGCGGAGGAGGAGGGCGACGGCGTCTACCTCTGCGGAACGATGATCGAGCTCCGCGTGCGTGCATCCGCGCCGACGAGATCGCGGAGCACGCCGACTTCTTCAGCTTCGGGACGAACGACCTCACGCAGACGACGCTGGGCTTCTCCCGCGACGATGCGGAGGGGAAGTTCCTGACGCACTACCTCGACGACGGCATTCTGCGCCAGAACCCGTTCGAGACCCTCGACCAGAGCGGGTGGCGAGCTGATGCAGCTCGCCGTCGAGCGCGCTCGCTCCGCGAAGCCTGACCTCAAGATGGGCATCTGCGGAGAGCACGGTGGCGACCCCGCGTCGGTCGCGTTCTGCCACCGGCTGGGCCTCGACTACGTCTCGTGTTCGCCCTACCGCGTCCCGCTGGCCCGCCTCGCGGCCGCGCAAGCGGCGCTGGCCGAGTCAGTTGTCGGCGCTGCCGAGGTGGCCGGTTAGCCGAGCGGAAGGATGTACTTCTTGTAGGCCGCGCGGGACTTCGGCTTGTAGGCGAGGTCGAAGTCCGAGGAGTTCTGGCTCCGGTAGTAGATCATCGTCTCGACCCGCGGGTGGCTGTCGACGAAGCTGGCCATCTTCTGGACGAAGTCGGGGTGGTCGATTCCCCTCGCGAGGCCCCATTCGCCGATCGCGTACGGCTTGTCGTACGCCCGGTAGAGGTCGAGATTGGCCTCCCATTCGACCCCGCGGCCGTAGTCGTACAGGTCGTTCGCGACAACGTCCACGTAGTTGTCGCCGGGGTAATACGCGTCGGCGCTGTTGCTCTTGAGATCGGGACTGCCGAATCCCTGTGGGTTCCAGATCACCTTGACGTCGTTCACCGGAAGGTCGTTCGTGCGGTTGAGCTTCGGCATGCCGGACTCGACGAGCTTGGCGTTGATGTCGGCGACCGAGCCGCCGTGCACGATCAGGTACGTGCGCCGGAAGGCCTTGCGGAAATTCTTCGTCGAGTGCGCCCTTCCGCGGTACGACCCCGTCGAGTTGTACGCGCAGTACGGATTCCACCAGCCGTTCATCTCGGCGTAGGGCCGCACGTAGGCGAAGCTGCCGAAGCGGTCGAGCGCCTGGGCGAGGTCGATCAGCACCCGGTCGCCCTTGCCGTGCGCAAGCCTGGCCGGCGTTATCGCCTCATTCCCGTACTTGTTCACTGTCCCGAACGAGATGGCCGGGATCGGCTTGGCGGCGTCCAGGGTGTTGTCCAGGTAGGTCTGCTTGTGGACGCCCCACGAGATGAAGTCGAGGTTCACGTCCGTGGCCTGGTTCGTCTGGTCGCGGAAGCGCGACTTCGAGCCCTCGACGCCCAGGCGGACGGAGGCGCTTGCTTCAAATGGAACTAGGAGCGCTACGAGGGCCGCGACAACGAGAAGCTTTCGCATGCCTCTCGTTTATCGGCCACAAGAAAGGATTTCTTTTCCCTCTTTTGAGCCACGTGTAAAGGTCTTTTAAGGAATTGGTGCGGCCGGGTAGAGCGCGTGGATGTCGTCCACGAACGCCGCAAGTTGGCGGCCAGGGCGGAATCCTCGACTTCGAGCACGTTTTCGGCGTTCTGCTCGCCCGAATGGGAGAGGTTGTAGCTCCCCGTGAAGAGGTAGTCGTCGGCGACCACGACCTTGGCGTGCATGAAGTCGTGCACGTCCCCCTGGCCGTACGGCATCGAGTTCTTCCCGGTGAAGCGCCCGTTCGCGAAGATACGTCTGATCGCGGGCATCTTCCATTCCGAGTTCCCGTTCAGCTGCCACTGGTGGAAGACGCCCTTCATCTGGGTGGCGTCGACGACGCCGGCCACATCGCATTTGCCGTCCGAGACGGCCTCGGCGAGGGCGCCGAGGACAGGGCCGGAGGTCATCACGGGCGAGCAGATCCGAATGCGCGTCTTCGACCTGGCGATCCGGTGCGCGATCCGGGTCGCGAGCGCCTCGCCGTGCCCTGGCGAGAACCAGGCGCGCACCTTCGCATCGCCGACGCGCACCGGGTTCGGCTCCACGAAGCCTGACTGCTCGACGCTTTCCGTCTCCCAGAGCTGCTCGAAGTCCTCGGTGTAGCGCCCGGCGAGCTCATCCGAATGGACGACGGCGATGACGTTCTCCTCACGGCTCCACGAGTCGTCGGTCCAGTTCGTCGAGCCCGTCCAGACGTCGGCGCCGTCGCGGACGACGTATTTGTGGTGCATGAGGTCGGGGACGCCGAGAATCCGCTTCGTCGGAACTGCGAGGTCGTCGAGCAGGCTGGGGTCGGCGTCGGGCGGAGGAGGCTCGGGGATCGGCTTGTCGTGGTCGACGTTGAAGGCGAGCCGGACCTCGACGCCGCGGCTCTGCGCCTCGAGCAGCGCCGCCGCGACCAGCTTCGCCGTCTCCTGCTCGAGGTCGAAGTCGTAGAGGGCGAGGTCGAGGGACTTCTCGGCCTTGGCCAGGAACCCGGCCGCGTACTCGGCGATCTCGAGCGCGGTCTGACCCCCGTCCCGGAGAGTGCGGAGCTCGATGTCAGGCGTAGCCGCGGACCTGCAAGTAGGCGATGAGGACGCTGCCGACGGCGATCGCGACCAGGCCGGCCGCCGCGGCGATGTTGAAGCGGCCGTAGACCGCGTGACCGCGCCCGAAGCCGGAGAGAACGAGGATGCAGAGGGCGCCCCCGACAAGCCCGCCGACGTGCCCACCGATCGAGACGCTGTTCAGCGTGAAGCTGAGCGCCAGGTTCAGGATGACCACGATCAGGGCCTGCCCGCCGAAGACGTTGATGTTGTTCCGCTCGAGGATGAGGCCCGCGCCGAGGATCCCGAAGACGGCTCCCGAGGCGCCCACGGTGAGCTTGTCGGGTGTGACGAGGAGCGCGCCGGCCGATCCCGCCAGGATCGAGACGACGTAGATGGCGAGGAAGCGCGCGCGGCCGAGCAGATGCTCGAGCGCGCGGCCGAACCACCAGAGCATGAGCATGTTGAAGAAGATGTGCAGCACGCTCCCGTGCAGGAAGGCGCACGTGACGAGCCGGTACCACTCTCCCTGCGCGACCGGGGGCGCGGCGAGCGCCCCGCGAAAGAAGATCTCGCTGAAGGGTTGTGTGAAGCTCCCGGACTGCACGACCTGTGCGAGGAAGACGAGGACGTTGATCCCGATCAGCGTCTTCGTGACCAGGAAGTCGGTGCTCGTGACGGCAAACGATTGCGCGCGCACCGCCGCTTTCTTCGCTCCGGCCGGTCTCCCCGCGCATTCCGGGCACTTGATCCCGACGGGCGCGAAGACCATGCACTCCGTGCAGATGGGCCGCCCGCAGTTCGAGCACGTGATCGCGGTCTCGTTCGACGGGTGCCGGTAGCAGACCATCGTCTGCGTCTGCTCGGGCGCGGCCATCGGCGTCATCGTAGCCGCGCGGCTACCCGGTAACGTCCGCCCGATGCGCGTCCACGTCGCCTTTACACCGGGGGAGGCGGCACGCGTTCCCATCGGAATCGTGGTCGACGTGCTCCGCGCCACGTCCACGATCGTCCAGGCTCTCGACGCCGGCTACCGCACGGTCTACTGCTGCGCCGAGGTCGAGGAGGCGCGGGCACTCAGGGATGAGCTCGGCGACGCGATTCTCGGGGGTGAGCGCGGCGGTGAACCACTGCCCGGCTTCGACCTCGGGAACTCTCCGCTCGAATACCTGTCGCCGAAGGCCGAAGAGGTCGTTCTCACGACGACGAACGGAACCCGCGCCGTGGTCGGCGCGGCGACGAACTGCGACCTCGTCCTCGTCGGGAGCATGCTCAACCTCGACGCCGTCGCGGCTGTCGCGCGCGAGCGGGGCGGAGACGTAGAAGTCGTCTGTGCCGGACTCCGCGGCGGTCCCAGCGAGGACGACGCCTATTGCGCCGGCCGGATCGCCGCGCTCGTCGGGGGCGAGCCGACCGAGGCGGCCGAGCGTGCGCTCGAGCTGGCAGCTTCCCACGCCACCGCCGAGGAGGCGTTTCGCGCCATCCGGAGGGTCGGGGAGACCGTCGCCGAGGAAGACCTGGTCTGGTGCGCACGCGAGAGCGTCAGCGCGGTCGTCCCTCGGTTCGACGGCATGCGCGGAACCGCCGTGCGGCTCGTCGCCTAGGCGGTCCGGAAGAGGAGCACGTTCCCCGAGGGATCCCGAGGAGCGGACCCTCGGCAGTGTCCTCGACGTCCACGCCTGCAGCCCGCGCGCGTTCGCGGAGCGCGTCGACCTCGTCCTCGTCGCGGAGAACGACGGTGAAATGGCGCAGCCCGACCGTCCTGTCGGGTGCGGGCGGCACGCCGGGCCCCCGCCACGTGTTGAAGCCGACGTGGTGGTGATAGCCGCCGGCGGCCACGAAGACCGCGCTCGGGAGGTGGGTCATGACGTCGAAGCCGACGATGTCCACGTAAAAGCGCGTCGCGGCGTCGAGGTCGCCCACGTGCAGGTGGACGTGCCCGATGACGGCATCGGGAGCGACCGATTCCTGCGGCTCCTCGTCGGCGACCGACGCGAGAAGCGCGTTCAGGTCGAGCGGGTCCGGCCCGCCGCTCATCACGGTGAGGTCCGGCCACTGCTCCTTCGGCCGGTCGGCGGCGAGCTCGATGCCGTTCCCGTCGGGATCCGGGAGGTAGATCGCCTCCGAGATGCCGTGGTCCGAGGCGCCCTGGATCGGCGTGCGCGTGCGAGCCAGGCGCGCGGCTGCGCGCGCAAGCTCCTCGCGCGACGGGTGCAGGAGCGCGAAGTGGTAGAGGCCCGCGTGGCGTCCGGCCGGACGGGCGTCCGGGTCCTCGACGAGGACGAGCAGGTCCTCGCCGCCGGCGCCGAGCGCAGCGCGGCCTTCCTCACGCCGGTGCGTGCGCAGCCCGATCGCCTGCTCGTAGAACGGCACGGACCGGTCGAGGTCGGTGACCGTCAGCTCGACTGCCCCGAGACGGGTCTCCGGGGCCAGCTTCGCGGTCTCGGCCTCGACCTGGGTCATCGGGAGACCTCGGCCGGCTTGCGTGGGTTGGAGATCGGCGTGAGGCGCGGCTCGATCTGCTCGCGCAGGTGCTCGAACGCGGGCGGAAGCGAAAGGGCCTCGCCCAGCGTCTCCTTCGGCTCGTCCGAGTCGAAGCCGGGGCCGATCGTGGCGATCTCGAAGAGCACGCCGCTCGGCTCCCGGAAGTAGATGGAGCGGAAATAGAAACGGTCGATCACGGGCGTAGGGTGGGCGCCCGCCTCGGCGACGCGCTGCTGCCACGCTTCGTGGTCGTCCATGAGGGACGCGAACGCGACATGGTGGACGGTGCCCGCACCGGGAGTGCCGAGGCTGTCGGCGGAGTCGTAGACGTACTGCCCGCCCCGCTGCTCGCCGCGAACCTCCCAGCCGTCGTCGTCCCGTGCCTCGAAGCCGAGGGCGTTCTCGAGAAAGCCCTTGCTCCGCTCGGGGTCGCGCGTGAAGGCGCGCACCTCGTCGAAGCCCTGGATGGCGGCCTCGGCCGGAATGTCCGGGCTGACCGCGACGAGCGGCTTGTCCGGGTGTGTCGACGGCGCGGAGCTCGAGCCCGAGGCCCTCCGGGTCGTCGAAGAGGAGCGAGTCACCCTCGCGCCGGGCCTCGGTTCCTTCCGCGGCGAGCCGGTCGGCCCAGAAGTCGAGCGCGGCGCCGTCCGGGACGCGGAAGACGACGCGGTGCACCATGCCGGCCCCGGCGCGGCCGCGGCGGGCGCCCGGGTACTCGAAGAACGTGATGTCCGCGCCGGCCGAGCCTTCCTCGTCGGCGTAGAAGAGGTGGTAGACGGTGGGGTCGTCCTGGTTGACGGTCTTCTTCACGAGCCGCAGCCCGAGGACGCGCGCGTAGAAATCGACGTTCCCGGGGGCGTCGGCGGTGATCGCCGTCACGTGGTGGATGCCTTCGAGCTTCATGTCGTTCCTTTCTTTCCTCGGGTCACGCCGCGGTGCGTGCGAGCTCATGCCGCTCGGCTACGGCGGAGACGAGCGCGTCGACGACCTCGCCGAGCTGCTCGCGGAGATCTGTCGTCCACCAGCGTACCGTCCTCGTCGAATCGCGTTGGCGAGTGGCCCACGGCGACCTCGCCATCGACGACGCGGGCGCCGATCGCGGCCAGAACCTTGCGTAGCTCGGCCTGGGCCCAGACGGCGCCGAAGGCGCCCGTCGAGGCGCCGACGACGGCTGCCGGCTTGTTGCGCAGCGGGTTCGTGGCCAGAGGCCGCGAGACCCAGTCGAGCGCGTTCTTCAGGTGGCCCGGGACGGAGCTGTTGTACTCCGGCGTGGAGATGAAGACGGCGTCGGCGCCCGCGAAGGCCGCGCGCAAAGCGGCACGGCCTCCGGGGCGCCGTCATGGTCGTCGTCCTCGTCATAGGGAGGGACGTCCTTCAGCCCGCCCAGGATCTCGACTTCGACGTCGTTGCCGAAGAGCTCGGCTGCGTTCCGGAGGAGCTTCGAGTTGTACGAGTCGCTCCGGAGGCTGCCCGAGATTGCGAGGACCTTCGTCATCGTCGTCAGGCCGCCTTCACCAGCTGCAGCTCGGCGACGATCGTCACGTCGTTCGCGAGCGCGGGATCCCCGGTGGGGAGGGGGGTGTTCCAGTCGACGCCGAAGTCGGTCCGGTCGACGCGGGGCGGAGAGCTTCAGTCCGAGGCGCTCGTTCCCGTACGCGTCAGCCATCGGCTCCGAGAGGGTGCCGGTCACCTCGACGGGCTTCGTGACGCCCTTGATCGTGATCTCGCCCGGGACGACGACGGACTCGCTGTCGAGATCGACGTCCTCTGCGACGAACCGGAGCGTGGGGAAGCGCTCGGCGTCGAAGAAGTCGGGCGACTGGAGGTGCGCGGCGAGGTTCTCGTCCTTCACGTCCACGCTTGCGACCTCTGCACTGCCCTGGATGCGGGCGCCGGAGTCAGCGGTGTCGAGTTCGACCTGCACGTCGCGGAACTGACCGCGGAATGTGCCGGCGAGGTAGTCGACCTCAAAGCCAACAGTCGAATGGACTGGGTCGAGGTTCCAAGTGCCCGCCGGAGCCTTGGTCTGAGTCGTGCTCATGTCGTCTTCTCTCCTTTGCTTGAGTCGTGTATTATTGAAGACACAAGCAACTATAGCGAGAACAAGTTGACAGCGCAAGTATCTTCAGAACAGCAGGTTTCAAGCGATATTCCGCCCGCAGTGCGAGCGTGGACGAGGCTTCTGCGCGCCCACGCCGCGGCGACGACGCGTCCTGAACACGGAGCTCCAGGCCGAGCACGGCCTCTCGGTGAACGCGTACGAGGCGCTGTACGTCCTCTCGCGTACGGAAGGGCGGCGGCTCAAGCGCGTCGATTTGTCGCGCCGCCTGGCGCTGACGCCGTCCGGAGTCACGCGGCTCCTCGAAGGGCTCGAGCAGGCCGGGCTGGTGGAAGAGGGCCTCGTGCCCGATGGATCTCCGCGTTGTCTACGCAGAGCTCACGGATGCCGGCGCGGCCAAGCTCGAAGCCGCTTCGTGCGGCCACGTGGGCTCGATCCGCGCACTCTTCGAGACGCACTTCGCCGACGAGGAGATCGACGAGCTCTCCGAGCTTCTCGGGCGGTTCCCGGGAGTCGCCGGCACTGACGACTCCTGTCCGGCCGCCTAGGTCACGATCTCCGAGTCGTAACGGGCGAAGATGGCCAGGATGTCCGCGCCGGGCTCGTGGATCTCCTCGAGTAGACGCGCAATGTTCGGCGTCAGCACGAGCAGGTAGCGGGCCGGGATGTCGCCGGCGTTCCAGTAGGTGTGTGGCGTCTCGCGCCGTGCCAGGACCGCCGAGCCGGCCTGCGCCTCGATCTCGTCGTCACCAAGCCTGAAGCCGAGCGTGCCCTCGAGCACGTACCAGGCCTCGTCGTCAGCGTGGTGGATGTGGAGCGGCGCGATCCAGTGCGTCCCGATCTCGGCCGTCCATTCGACGACCACGAAGTCATCGTTGGGCGATCCCAGTGATCCTCCGGCGAGTCGCTCGACGAACATCGAAAAAGACTAGAAGGAGTTGACAGGAGAACGTGCGTTCGTATAGAACATACGTTCCCATGATCGCCTGTCTGAACATCCAAGCGTTTTCCCTCCGCGCTGCTCTGCGCTCCCGGCCGGAGCTCATGCGCGGCCCCGTTGCGCTCGCCCCGCCTCCCGGCAGCCGGCCGCTCTTAGGGGCATGTTCCGCCGCCGCCGAGGAGGCGGGCGTGCGTCCGGGGATGCGTCTCTCCGAGGCGCTCGCCAACTGTCCCGAGCTCGTCCTTGCCGAGCAGGATCCCGCTGCCGCTGAGGAAGAGTGGGAGCGGATCTTGCGCCGGCTCGAGGAAGCCGGCCTCGCCGTCGAGCCGGTCGAGCCGGGCTGCGCATATTTCGAGACCGAAGGTGTCGAACGCATGGCAGGCGGCATCAGCGCCGTCCTGCGCAGTGCACTCGATGCGATCGGCCCGTACTGGCAGCCGCGTATCGGCGTCGCCGGCCGGCGCTTCGCCGCGCTCGCGGCGGCGAGTGTGGCCCCGGCGGGCCGCGCGATCGTGGTCGACGACGCGGAGGCGGAGCTCTTTCTCGAGCCGCTCCCGCTGCATCTCCTTCCACTCGGCTCGGAAAGGCGCGAGGAGCTCGCCGAGCTCGGCATCAAGCAGCTGGGCCAGCTCTCCCGTCTGCCGGGGCAGCCGTCCGCGACCGGATGGGCCGGGAGGCGGCGGAGGCCCGGCGGCTCCTGGGCGGCGAGGATGACAATCGCGTGGCAGCGAGGCGCCCGGCCGTCGAGATCGCCGAAGCACTCGAGTTCCCCGAGCCCGTCGCCAACGAGATCACGCTCGAGCTTGCCTTCTCGGCTCTCCTGGACCGGCTGCTCGCCCGCGAGGAGCGAGGCGGACGACTGCCGCGCCGCCTCGCCGTCTCCGCTCGTCTGGTCGGCGGCGGCTCGTGGCGGCGAACGGCGACGCTGCGAGAGCCGACAGCTGAATCCGAGCGCCTGCGCCAGTCACTGGCGCCGAAGCTCAAAGAACTGCCTGCGCCGGCGGTCGAGCTACGGCTCGAGCTGGGGGAGCTGACTGAGTCCATCGGGACTCAGGCCGAGCTCGTCCGCCCGCGCGGCAGTCGACTTCGAGGCCGTCTCCGCGAAGGACTCCGCCAGGTGCGGGCCGCGATGGGGATGGAGGCGGTCTGCACGGTCGTGGAGGTAGCGCCATGGTCGCGGATTCCCGAGGCCAGGGCGATTCTCGTACCGCGCGACGACTGAACGAGCCTCGACCCGTGCGCGTCACGGTCGAGGAAGGGTTGCCGGCTGCGGTCGGGCAAGTGGGTGTCTTCCAGGTGCGCGAGGAGTGGCGGGTGGTCGACCGCTGGTGGACGGACGCGCCCGTGCGGCGGCGCTACTTCGACCTCGTTCTCACGACTGGCGAGAACGTCGCGGTCTTCGAAGACGAGGAGGGGGGAGGCTGGTTTCGCCAGAAAGCCTGAAACTTTCCGGGGCCGCCGCGGGCCTCCCTCCACTTCGATCCTATTGCTGGAAAGCGCGCGGGTGTGACGTGGAAAGGGCGGAAAGGCGCGCGTGAGTGGGGCGGAATACATCGAGCTGCACGCGCACTCCGCCTACAGCTTCCTCGACGGCGCGTCGCTGCCCGAGGAGCTCGCGGTCGGCGCCGCCGAGCTCGGCTATCCCGCGCTCGCGCTCACCGACCACGACGGCGTCTACGGCTCGCTCGAGTTCGCCTACGCGGCGCGCGCGGTCGGCGTCCGCGCCATCACCGGCGCCGAGGTCACCCTCGCCGACGGCTCGCACCTGACCTTGCTGGTCGAGACCCCGCGCGGGTACGCGAACCTCTGCCGCCTGCTGACCGCCGCGCACGCCCGCGAGCGCCTCAACCCCGGGCTCGAGCCGGATCTCCTGGCCGAGCTGAACGAGGGGCTCGTATGCCTCTCCGGCTGCGCGCGCCAGGGGCTCGCCGTCAAGAGCCCGAACACCGCCGCCCGCCTCGCCCAGGCCTTCGGGCGCGATCGCTTCTACGTCGAGCTCCAGCGCCCATACGTACGCGGCGACGCCCGCAGAAACGCATCGCTCCGCGACCTGGCTGGGGCACTCGAGGTGCGCACGATCGCCACGGGAGACGTGCATGCCCACCATCCGCGCCGGGCGCGCCTGCAGGACGTGCTCGTCGCCGTGAAGCACAACGTCGCGCTCGAGGGCTGCGAGGCCGAGCGCCGCGGAAACGACGAATTCGTCCTCACCGCGCCCGCAGAGGCTGCCGCCCGCTTCCCGGAGGACCCCGATGCCGTTCGGGCGACGGTCGAGCTCGCCGAGCGGCTCGAGTTCGACCTGACGCACGAGCTCGGCTATCGCTACCCCGACTTCTCCGACGGCGCCGATCCTGCGGACGTGCAGCTGGCACAAGTCTGCGGGCGCGCCTTCGAGGAGCGCTACCGCAACGCGCCCGCCGGCCTGCGCACCCTGGCGTCCGCCCGCCTCCGCGAGGAGCTCGCCCTCATTGCCGAGCTCGGGCTGTCGGGCTTCTTCCTCCTCCACTGGGAGGTGCTCGAGCTCGCGCGGGAGGTCGCCTACGAGGTGCGCGGGCCCGGCTCGCCGCGCCATCTCCTGCCGCCCGGCCGCGGGCGGGGAAGCTCGGTGGGCTCGATCGTCTGCTACCTGACCGGGCTCTCGCACGTGGACCCCGTCTCGGCAGGGCTCGCGCTCGGCCGTTTCCTGAACCGCGAGCTCGTCTCCGTCCCGGACATCGACCTCGACTTCCCGCGCGACATTCGCGAGAAGCTGATCGTCGCCGTGATCGAGCGCTACGGCCACGAGCACTCGGCGCTCGTGGCGAGCTTCGCGACCTATCGCTCGCGCGGCGCGATTCGCGACGTCGGCAAGGCGCTCGGGTTACCGCAGTCGGAGCTCGAGCGGCTCGCGCGCATCACCGAGGGGAGCCCGCGGCGCGTCGCCGAAGAGATGGAGAAGCTGCCCGGCGCCGAGACCAAGCTCGCCTCGCCGCGGTGGCGGGCGTTCGCGGAGCTCTGCGCGGAGATCGGCGGGCTTCCGAGCCACCTCTCCCAGCACCCGGGCGGCATGGTCATCTCGAGCCGCCCGCTCGTCGAGCTCGTCCCGGTCGAGCACGCCGCGATGGAGGGTCGCAGGCTCTGCCAGTGGGACAAGGATTCCTGTGCCGACGCCGGCTTCCTGAAGATCGACCTGCTCGGGCTCGGGATGCTCTCGGCGGTCGAGGAGTGCGTCGACCAGATCGTCCGCCTGCACGGGGAGCCGATCGACCTCTCCCGCATCGCGCTCGACGACTCGGCGGTCTACGGGGAGATCCAGGATGCCGACACCGTCGGTCTCTTCCAGATCGAGAGCCGCGCGCAGATGCAGAGCCTCCTGCGCACGCGGCCGGAGAACCTCGACGACCTGACCGTGCAGGTGGCGCTCGTGCGGCCGGGGCCGATCCAGGGGAAGGCCGTGCACCCGTACGTCGAGCGAGGCAAGCGCCGGCGTGAGGACCGAGCTACGTCATCCCGCACGACCATCCGCTCCTCGCCGAGTGCCTCGAGGAGACGCTCGGCGCGATCATCTTCCAGGAGCAGGTGCTCGAGGTCGCGATGGCGCTCGCGGGTTTCAGCGTGGGGGAGGCCGAAGGGCTGCGACGGGCGATGAGCCGCAAGCGGAGCCAGGACGCGATCGAGGCGCACCGCGAGCGGTTCTTCGCGGGAGCGGCGAGGAACGGCGTGTCCGAGGAGACGACGGAGCTCGTCTTCTCGAAGATCAACGGCTTCGCGGCGTTCGGCTTCCCCAAGTCGCACGCGGCTGCCTTCGCGCTTCTCGCCTACCAGTCCGCGTGGCTCCGCCACTACTACCCCGGCGAGTTCCTCTGCGCGCTCCTGAACGCCCAGCCGATGGGCTTCTATCCGCCGGCGAGCCTCGTGCGGGACGCGCAGCGCCGCGAGGTCGAGGTGCTGGCGCCCGACGTTAACCTGAGCGCCGCCTTCTGCCGATCGAAGGCAATGCAGTGCGAATCGGGCTCGGCTACATCAAGGGCCTCGGGGAGCAGCCCGCGAAGGCGTTCGTGGCCGAGCGGGAGGAGAACGGTGACTTCACGAACGTCGTCCAGCTCGCGCAGCGTGCCCCGGTCGACCGGCCGGGCCTCGAGGCGCTCGTCGCCTCGGGAGCCTGCGATGTCTTCGGCTGGCCGCGGCGCCAGCTTCTCTGGCGGCTCGGTCTTGCGCCGCGCTCGGTCTCGGTCGGCGCGGGCGGCGACGAGCGCCAGCTCACACTGCCGCTCGGTCCGACCTCGGAGATTCCCGAGCTCCCCGAGCAGACCTCATGGGAGCGCATGCTGGCCGACTACCGGACGACGAGCATGTCGATCGGCGTCCACCCGCTCGAGCTCCTGCGCCCGCACCTGCCCGCGGAGGTGGCGACGAGCGCCGACTTCGAGCACCTCGAGCACAGGAGCCGCGTTGCGATCGCGGGCCTTGTCGTCGCCCGCCAGCGCCCCGCGACCGCGAACGGGGTCGTCTTCATGCTCCTCGAGGACGAGCACGGGCAGATGAACCTCGTCGTCCCGCCGGAGGTCTACGAGCGCTTCCGGCCGCTCGTTCGCGGCGAGCCGCTCCTCCTCGCTCGCGGCCGTTTCGAGCGCTTCGAGCGGAACCGGAACCTGATCGTGGACGAGCTCGTCACCCTGGCGCCGCTCGCCCGCCAGGCCGCCGGCGAAGCCGAGGTGCGCTCCGCGCTTCCGGAGGCTCACCACTTTGGCCATCGGTAGGGTTTTGGCGCATGGCGGGTCCCCGCTCACTCTGGCTCCAGGAGGCCCTGCACGCCGAGGACGGCGTCGAGTCGCAGGAGCTCCTCGAGACCATGAGGGCCGACGTCTGCATCGTCGGCGGCGGCTACACGGGCCTCTGGACCGCGCTTCGAATCAAGGAGCTCGAGCCGGGTGCGGACGTCGTCTTGATCGAGCAGGACATCTGCGGCGGCGGCCCGTCGGGACGAAACGGCGGCTTTGCGCTCACATGGTGGTCGAAGATCCAGACGCTGATCAAGCGCGTCGGGGAAGAGGAGGCCGTTCGCCTCGTCAAGGCTTCCGAGGACGCTGTCCGAGAGATCGGCGCGTTCTGCGAGCGCGAGGGTGTGGACGCCCACTTTCACCAGGGCGGCTGGCTCTGGACCGCGACCTCACCGGCGCAGGTCGGCGCCTGGGAGTCGAGCGTGGAGACCGCCGCCGCACACGGTGCTCATCCCTACGAGATCTTGAGCGCGGAGGAGGTGCAGGAGCGCGCCGGCTCGCCCATCCATCTCGGAGCGGCCTACGAGAAGACCGCGGCGACCGTGCAACCGGCCCTCCTGGCGCGTGGGCTGCGAAGGGTTGCCGTCGAGAAGGGTGTCCGCATCTATGAGCGTACGCCGATGGTCGAGCTCGACCGCGAGGACGGAGTCGTGCGCACGCCGTCGGGCTACGTTCGGGCGGCCGCGGTCGTGCTCGCCCTGAACGCCTGGGCGACGAAGATCCCCGAGCTCGCGCGGGCGATCGTGGCGGTCTCGAGCGACATGGTCGCGACGGCGCCGATGGCGGAGAAGCTGAAGGAAAGCGGCTGGACCGGGGGCGAGGCGATCTCGGACTGCCGCCTGCTCGTCCACTACTACCGACCGACGAGGGACGGACGAGTCGCGTTCGGCCGCGGCGGCGGGCGGCTTGCGTTCGGCGGCCGGGTCAACTCGAACTTCGACTACAGCGGGCGCCAGACCCGCGAGCTCGAGGAGGAGCTCGTGAAGCTCGTGCCCGCCGCGGAAGGCGTGCCGGTCACGCATGCGTGGGGAGGGCCGATCGACCGCACGACGGACGGGTTCCCGATCGTCGGTGCACTTCCCGCACGCGCCCACATCGTCTACGGAACGGGCTATTCCGGAAACGGGGTCGCACCGTCGCTCACGATCGCGAAGATGCTCGCCTCGAGCGCGCTTCGACGCGACGATGAGTGGGCCGGCTCCGCGGTCAACTGCGGCGTCTGCGGAAAGTTCCCGCCCGAGCCGATCCGCTTCGTCGGCGGGCTCGTCGTCCGCCAGGCCGTGCGGCACAAGGAGAGCCGCGAAGACCGGGGCAAGGACGTCGACCCGGTAACGAAGACGGTCGCCGGCCTCGCCCCGCAAGGGTTCTTCCGCGCTCGGCGCTAGACGTGGCGAAAACCGATCAGCCGGTCCTCTTCTTTGCCACCTCGGCCGACGCTCGAGGCCTGGATCGACGAGCACGGGGAGGAGTCCAACGGCATCTGGCTGAAGTTCGCGAAGAAGGACTCGGGGATCGAGTCCGTCGTCTACGCCGAGGCGGTCGAGATCGCGCTCTCTTACGGCTGGATCGACGGCCAAGCAAAACGGCTCGACGAGCAGCCACTACCTTCAGCGCTTCACGCCGCGCCGTTCGCGTAGCAAGTGGTCGAAGATCAATCGTGAGAAGGCCGAGAGGCTCATCGGGGAGGGCCGTATGCGTCCAGCGGGTCTCCGCGAGGTCGAGAGCGCGAAGGAGGACGGCCGCTGGGACGAAGCCTACGACTCGCCGAGCACCGCGACCTGCCGGACGACTTCCAGGCGGCCCTCGACGCCCAGCCGGCCGCGGCCGAGTTCTTCGCGAGCCTCGGCTCGACCAAGCGCTACTCGTTCCTCTACCGAATCACGGATGCGAAGCGGCCCGAGACGCGGGCGAAGCGCATCGCCGAGTACGTCGAGCTCCTCGCCCGCGGCGAGACTCTGAGCTAGCCGAGCTCCAGCCCGAACCGTGGCAAGCGCTTGCGGACGGTGCGGTTGAAGACCTCGTGGTACTCCTCGTAGGAGTCCTCGTCGAGGGTCGCCGCAAAGTTGTCCCGCAGCTCGACGAGCCCGTCGGTGCCCGTCTCGACAAGGTCGAGGTAGTCGCCATAGCGCTCCTCCGCCTCGTCCCGGGGCGCGCGATTGTATGCGGCCAGGGCAGCCTCGGTGTCGCGGATGAGGCCCTCGTTCTCGGTTGTGAAGAGCGCGATTTGCCGCTCGACGAGATCCACGAAACGCCCGCGCATGGGTTCCCTATGCTGCGTCGGCCGTGGGACTCGTCATTCGCACGTGGAACCTCTATCACGGGCGCACGTATCCGAAGACGGGCCGGACGTACCTGGAGCGAATGGTGCGCCTCGCCAGCTTCGACGCGCCCGACGTCGTCGCGCTGCAGGAGGTCCCACTTTGGGCACTGGGCCGGCTCGAGCGCTGGAGCGGGATGCAAGCGGTCTGGTCGGTCACGGTGCCCGGCTTCCTCGGGCCCGTCGCGCGCTTCATCACCGACCTCGACCCGGTGCGGGTGAGGTTCACGGCGGCCGGCCAGGCGAACGCGACGCTTCTCAGTCCCCGTTTTGACGTTCATGACGAACGCACCCTCGTCCTGAACCCGGAGGTGAAGCGCCTCGAGTGGCTCCGGGGAGGGCGCCAGCGGCGGGTGTGCCAGGCGGTCGACGTGGAGCTCGAGGGAAGGACGTTGACCATCGGGAACCTGCATGCAACGAACAACTCGAACGTTGCGCGCGTCGAAGCCGGGCTCGCGGCGGATTTCGTCGCAGACGCCGAACGGTGCATTCTGTGCGGCGACTTCAATGTGCCTGCGTACGGAATTCAGGATTTCTCGCGACCGATCGAGGGGATCGACCAGATCCTCGTACGAGGGGTCGAGTTCGAGCGCACACCGAGCGCGTGGCCGCCGGAGCGGAGACGCGTGAACGGCGGGCTCCTCTCCGACCATGCGCCTGTCGAAGCGGAGGTCGCGTGGACCTAGACACCGTTCGTGCCGGCCTCCCTGTCCTCGACCGGCTCGCGTATCTCAACGCGGGCACGAACGGGCCGCTCCCGCGCCGGACCGTGGAGGCGATGCAGGCCATGCTCGACCATGACCTGAAGCAAGGCCGCTCCAGCCAGGAGTACTTCGAAGGGATGCTCGCCCGCCGCGACGACGTTCGTGCCGCTCTGGCCCGCTTCCTCGGCGCGCCGCCGGAGACCATCGCGCTCACGACCTCGACGACGGAGGGGTGCAACGTCGTCCTGAACGGCCTGGGCATCGGCCCGGGAGACGAGGTCGTCACCACGGACTCCGAGCACCCCGGGCTCTTCGGCGGCCTCGTCGCGTCGGGCGCGGACCTGCAGGTCGTGCCGGTGCGCGACCGCCCTGTCGCCGACCTCGCGGGCGCGCTCGACGCGGCGATCACGGAACGGACGAAGCTGATCGCGCTCTCCCACGTCTCGTGGCTCACGGGCGCCGTGATGCCGACCGAAGGCCTCGCCGGACGAGGAATCCCCCTGCTCGTCGACGGCGCTCAGGCCGCCGGCGCGATTCCCGTTGCAGCCGCCGACCTGGGCTGCGACTTCTACACGGTCTCCGCGCAGAAGTGGCTCCTCGGCCCCGACGTCACCGGCGCGCTCTTCGTCCGGCCCGAGCGCGTCGAAGGGCTGCGCATGGCGATGCCGAGCTATGGGTCATGGGAGTTCGGCGACAACTACACGTACAACCCGAAGGCGGGCGCCGCGCGCTTCGACCCGGGCTGGATCGCCGCCGCCTCGGGCGTCGGCCTCCTGGAATCGCTCGCCTTCGCGGAAGAGGCGGGGGAGGAGAGGTATACGCACGCCTCCGAGATGGCCGCGCATCTCATGCAGATGCTCGAAGGATCGGGATGTGAGGTCGTAACCGAGCCCGGCCAGGCGACGCTCGTGACGTGGAAAGCCATGGGCGACTCGAAGGAGGTCGTCGAGCGGCTTGCCGACGCGGGAGTCGTGATCCGAGATCTGCCTGGGCTCGGCTGGCTCCGAGCCTCGTGCGGGTTCTGGACGAATCACGACGACCTCGAGCGCCTCGTCGGCGCGCTCTAGGACTTCTCGAGCACTCCGTACCAGTCAGGCGGCTCCCCATCCCGGCGCCATGCGAGCCGCCAGCCTGTCGGGGCGGCGAGCTCCTCCAGCTCTTCGGGGGTCACGCAGAGGAGGTCGTACCAGGGCGTCACGAGGCCGCCGTAGCGGATCCGGATCGTCACCTGGCCCGGCATGAGCCCGCGCTCGCGGTTCCGCGCGAGATAGGCGAGGTCGACCTCGTCGTTGTCCACGTGGGGGTCGACGGAGTCGAACACGATCCGCGCGCCAGGAGCGGTGAGCCTGTGGAGCCTCTCCAGCAGGGCAGATGTTTCGTCCGCGCCGCCCGCCAGGCCGAGGTTGCCGCAGAGAAGGAGGACCGTGTCGAAGGCCCCGAGTTTCTCGGCGATCTCATCCAAGGGGAGCAGCCGCGCGTCGTGCACGCCTCGCCGGCGGCAGACTTCGACTGCACCGGGTGAGATGTCGATCGCGACCGCTTCGAGCCCTCGTCGCTGCGCCTCGAGGCTGTGACGCCCCGCGCCCGAGCCGATGTCGAGCACCCGCCCGCGGACGAGCTCGAACGCGGCCCGCTCCGCCTCGACCCACTCAGCGTGTTCGGCGAAGAACCACTCGGCGCCCATGGCCGGCCCGATGTGGCCGTCGTCGCGCTCGAGCTCCGGCTCCCCGGCCCGCCCTTCGAGGTGGTCGAGGAGCAAGAGCCCGAAGGCGTCCTCGTCGCTCCGGAGGATCCCGGCTATGCGGCCTCGGACGTGCGCAGGCCGAGCTCGGCCGCGATCGGGCGCATCGCCGCGACCACGTTTCGGATGTGGCGTCGAGCTCGACGCCCAGCTCCTCGGCGCCGCTGTAGACCTCGTCGCGGTGGACGCCGGCTGCGAAGGAGGGCTGCTTCAGCTTCTTCCGCACCGACTTCGGCTCGAGGGTCTCGATCCCGTCGGGCCTGACCAGTCCGCAGGCGTGGACGAAGCCGGCGAGCTCGTCGCAGGCGAAGAGTGTCTTCTTGAGCTTCGTGTCCCGCTCCATGTTCAGGTGCTCCGCGTGCGAGAGGACGGCCTCGATGAGCTCCTCCGGGTAACCCTCCTCGCGGAGGATCGGAGCCCCGTCCTGCGGGTGCTTGTCGAGAGTGGGGTGGATCTCGTAGTCGAAGTCGTGGAGGAGGGCGGTCGCGCGCCAGAATTCCTCGTCCTCCCCGAAGTCGCGGGCGTACCAGCCGACCGCGGCCTCGACGGCGAGCGCATGCCGTCGCAGCGCCTCGGACTTCGTGTGCTGCGTGAGGGTTTGCCACGCTCGCTCGCGGGTGACGTCCATGGAAGCGAAGTAGGATACCGTCCGCCGTTCGCGTCGCCGTCCGAGGACAGGACTACCGTCAAAATGCAGCACACAGTCGTAACCGATGCCCTGATGGAGGCTTTCGTCATCGAGGGCGCGCGGCCGCTGTCGGGGTCGATCCGCGCGGCCGGGAACAAGAATGCGGCCCTGCCGATCGTGGCCGCCTGCCTGCTCACCGACGAGCCCGTCACGCTTACGAACGTTCCGGCGATCACGGACGTCGAGACGATGCTCGAACTGGCCGCCGACCTCGGCGCCGACGTCCAGCGCGTCGGAGGTGGCGAGATTCGCATCACCGGCGCGGGCATCTCGAAGTTCGAGCTCGACGAGGAGCTCTGCAGCCGCATCCGCGCGTCCATCCTCTTCGCGGGCCCGCTGCTCGCCCGCCACGGGCAGGCCGTCGTCCCGCCTCCGGGCGGCGACGTCATCGGGCGCCGCCGGCTCGACACGCACATCCACGCGCTCACGGTGCTCGGCGCGGACATCAGCGCCGAGAAGGTCTACCGCATGCGCACCGACGGCCTGAAGGGAGCGCAAGTCTTCCTCGACGAGGCCTCGGTGACCGGAACGGAGAACGTCGTCATGGCCGCGGTGCTCACGCCGGGCGAGACGGTGATCGGCAACGCGGCGAGCGAGCCGCACGTCCAGGACCTGTGCCGGTTCCTGGTCACCCTCGGCGCCGAGATCGACGGGATCGGGTCGAATGTCCTCCGCATCCGCGGGGTCGAGTCGCTGCGCGGCGGCGAATGGCGCGTCTGCCCGGACCACATCGAGGTCGCGAGCTTCATCGGGCTCGCGGCGGTGACCGAGGGCGAGGTCGTCATCGAGGACGTCGTCGCCGAGGATCTCGTCGCCATCTGGCCGGCGTTCGAGCGCCTCGGCGTCAAGTGGGAAGTGGAAGCTCGTCGGTGCGGGTCCCCGGCAACCAGCACCTCGAGATCCAGGACGACATCGGCTCTCAGATCCCGAAGATCGAGGACGGGCCTTGGCCGGCGTTCCCGGCCGACCTCACGTCGATCGCGCTCGCGGTCGCGACGCAGGCAGCGGGCACCGTGCTCATCTTCGAGAAGATGTTCGAGAACCGCCTGTTCTTCGTCGACAAGCTCGTGAGCATGGGCGCGCGGATCATCCTCTGCGACCCGCACCGCGCCGTGGTCAACGGCCCCGCCCGCCTGTACGGCGAGCGCATGGAGAGCCCGGACATCCGCGCAGGGATGGCGATGCTGATCGCAAGCCTCTGCGCCGAGGGCACCTCGACGATCGGGAATATCGGGCAGATCGACCGCGGCTACGAGAGGATCGACGAACGGCTGCGTGCCCTAGGGGCCCACATCGAGCGAACGGAGATCTCGTGACGAAGCGCGTGATTCGCACCGACCAGGCCCCGGCTCCCTTCCAGGGCGCCCCGTACTCGCAGGGAATCGCCAACGGGGGCTTCGTGTTCGTCTCGGGCCAGCTCGGGGTCGACCCGGGCGGCAACATGGTCGAAGGCGGGATCTCAGAGCAGACCGAGCAGGTGATGAAGAACCTGTCCGCGATTCTGGAGGCGGCCGGGACGAGCCTCGAGAACGTCGTCAAGGCAACGATCTTCCTCGTCGACCTCGGCGACTTCCAGGCGATGAACGAGGTCTACGGCCGCCAATGGGCGAGGAGCCGCCGGCGCGCGCCACGTTCCAGGTTGCAGCGCTGCCTTCCGGCGCGCTCGTCGAGATCGAAGTTATCGCCGCCGAGGGCTAGCTACGGCCTGAAGACGCGCCGGTACATCGTGACCGACGTGTAGCCGGATTTCGTGATCCGGAACGAGACCTTCTGGAGTTGCGTGGGCTTGAGCCGGAACTTGACGACGCCGCTCGAGTTCGTCGTCTTCTGGGTCAGCGACACGCCTGAGCCGTAGGCGCGCACCAAGGCGCCTTGGAGGACGTTCGACGTCACCGAGTCGCGGACCTTGACCGTGATGTCATGCGCGCGGTTCTTGACCAGGCGGCCGGTGAACGTGACCTTGAACTCCTTCGGCCCGCCGCCTCCGCCGCCGCCCGACATCGCGGGGAGGGTGAAGTGTTCCGGGTTGGTCGCGAACGCGCCGACGTTGCCGTCGCCGTCGATCGCGGCGACGCGCCACCAGAAGTCACCGCCGGCCGCGTAGTTCGAGTTCGTGAGGCTCGGCGCCCAGTCGGGATTGTCCGTCGTCTTCGTTTCGAAGGAGGGGTTGAAGTCCTCGCGGTTCGAGATCTGCACCTTGTAGGCCTTGGTGCCCGTCTTCGCGTTCCAGCTCAGGACGAGGCGGTTCGCGCCGGCGCTCGACACCGGCCCCGTGGGCTCCTTGATCGTGTGCGTGTAATCGGCATCGTCCGACCAGGGGCCGGGAGTCGTGCCGCCGGTGAGCTTCGGGAAGTCGGCCCGGATCTCCCAGGTGAAGAGCCCGGTACCGGTGATCTTCTCGAAGGACGCCGCCGTCGAGGGGTAGCCCGAGTACGTGTTCGGCGTCGTGTCGTTGGGTTCGTGGATGCGGAGGCTGTACGAGACGGCTCCGGGAACAGGGAACCAGCGCAGGACAGGAAGGCTTGCATCGCCCAGAGTCGGGCGTGCCGGGTCGAGCGTCGGCTGCTCAAGGTCGACCTCGAACGTCCTAGTCTCCGACCACGTAAGGCCGTTGTTGTTCTCGTCGTGAGCCTGTACGCGCCAGTACAGCGTCTTGGCTCCCGGGTACGTCTTCTGCGCGGTGAATCCGTCGAGGCTGTAGTGATGTCGTCCAGTCTCGTGCTCGAGGCGAACGTCGGCTCGGTCGCGACCTGCAGGTGGTACTTCTTTCCGCCCGGCGCCCAGTCCAGCTGAAGGTCGGCGGCAGGGAGAACGTCGCGTCGTTGTCAGGGGCGATGAGCGCCGGCGGTACCGTTTGTTTCTCGAAGTCGGCGTAGTTGCCCTGCGCCGGGATGTTGCCGGGGGCTCCGCCGAGTGTCGGAGGAGGGCAGGACGACCCAGTAGTACTGAGTGGTCTCGTCCGGATAGGTGAGCGCCGAGTCTTAGTTCGGACCGCATAAGCGGGAACGCGGGTGAACACGTAGTCGATGATGGTCGTGAAGAGGATCCTGGCGACGATCACCCAATACGACTGCTTGCCGGCGATCGGGTTCCAGATGAAGAGCGGCTGGCGGTCTGGGCACCGGTGAATCCTCGAGCCTCTGACGGGAGCAGATAGTCGTCCGCGCCGATGTACTCGGCGCCGCAGCTCGGAGTGCAGGCGTCGCCGGCTGCGAAGCCGCTGAACGTGAACCAGGCGCCGGTGCCGTCGTCGAGCTACGTCAAGTCGCCCCAGACGGGGCGCTGAGATTGACCCAGCCGCCCCGGGCGCGAACCTGGACGAAATAGGACGGGCCGACAACGAGGTTGCGGCCGTCGGACGACGGCGACAGGCCCGAGGGGAAGGGGTTTCGCGGCCGGCGACTTGCCGAGCGGAGTCCAGTAGGTGCTCGCGGTGTTCGAGAGCCACCTGGTGGACCCTTCGTCTCCGAAGTCACAGTGGTCGGTGCCGGCATCGTACGGCCCGACGTTCACCTGATAGCTCGAGGCGCCGGGAACGGGATCCCAGGCGATGATGGGCAGGTTCGTCTGGTAGCCGGGTGTGCCGAGGTCGGCATCCGTGCCGGGGTCGCTCGTGTCGCGCATGCGCAGGTTCTTGATCCCGAGCTCGTCCAGGAGCGGGTAGTTCGCGAACGTCTTGACGAACGAGGGTCCCTCGTTCCAGTCGCCGGCCTCGCCGTGCGCGTTGATCGCGCGCACGCGCCAGTAGTACGTGTTGTTGGGGAGGGTCTCCTTCGGCGTGAAGGTCGTGGTGATGGGCCAGTCCGCCGAGTCGCAGCAGACCTTCGAGGCGCCTGCGGGGAAGTCGAAGACCGAGTTGATCTCGACCTCGTACTTCGCGGCGCCGGGGATCGGATCCCAGGTGAATTCGGGCACGTAGAGCTCGGTGTCGGGCACCACGTCGACCACGTCCGTCGCCGTCGTCGACGGCCATTCCCACGTGAATGAGCGGGTCTCGGACGGCTCCCCTTCGTTACCCCTTGCGTCGAGTGGAACGACCGCCCAGGAGTACGTGTTCGACGGGAGGAGAAGAGCCGGGGCGGCATTGGTCGCCTGCGTCTCGAACGGGTCGGCATCGCCTGAGGCCTGCTCCCCGAACGGATCGTCGCCCGCGGCCACGTAAATGCGGTACTTGGCGGCTCCCGGCACCGGGTCCCAGCGGAGCACGAGCGGCTCGTCAGGGAAGGAGATGACGGCCCCGTCGTCGGGAGTGGTCAGCGTCGGGTGTCCGCCCACAGCTTTTCGATCTGGCGAGTCTCCGACCACGGCGACGTGTTGCCGTTGGCGTCGACCGCCTGCACGCGCCAGTAGTACGTCCCGTTCGGTTGGGTGACGTCGGGCGTCGCCCGCGTGTTCTTCGTGTTCAGCTGGAGGACAGGCGAGTTGAACGCAGCATCCGCCGAGAGCACGAAGTTGTACTCGGCGCCCCGCGTCACCGGGTCCCACGAGAAGATCGGGAGAAAGGCGACCGATGTGACCGTCGTTCGGCCCGACGAGCTGGGGCATTCCGGCGCGCTCGTGGCAGGGGCAACCGTGATGAGGGCCACGGCGAGCGCGGCGAGGACAATGCGCAGTTTGAGTACGTCGTTCGGCCCAAATTCGTTCGACCCCCGGCCGCCACGGGACTCGTTCCTTGCGTTCATCGTCGTCGCGCTTGCCTGTCGTCACGTCCCCCAAGAGGGGGGTTGGCGCAAGTCAGGTCTAACCTTCTTTGAATGCAGGTCATCGTCACCCACGCGAACACCGATTTCGACGCGTTCGCGGCCATGCTGGCCGCGCGGCGGCTCTATCCCGATGCCGTCATCGCGCTCTCCGGGTCGCTCAACCGCAACGTGCGCGACTTCTACCGCCTGCACGCGGAGGAGCTCGACGTGGCGGAGCCGGGGCGGGTCGATCCGGCCGAGGTCGAGCGCCTCATCGTCGTCGAGACGTCGCATCCCGAGCGCCTGGGTGAGTTCGAGAGCGCTGCGCGGAGCCCCGAGGTCGAGGTCGTGCTCTTCGACCACCATGCGGGCGAGGAGCTCGACTGGGTGCGGCCCGAGAACGCAGGTCCGCTCCGAGGACGGAGCCCTCACGACGACCATGGTCGCGATCCTCGCCGAGCGCGAAGTCGAGGTGAGCCCGATCGAGGCGACCGCCTTCGCCCTCGGCATCCACGAGGACACGGGCTCCCTGGGCTATGCAGGGACGACGGTCCGCGACGCGGAGGCTCTGGCCTGGTGCATGCGGCACGGCGCAAGCCAGGAGATGGTGGCGCAGTACCTGCACACGCCGCTCGCCGAGCGCGAGCGCGCGCTGCTCGACGCGCTCGTCGCGGGCCTCGAGCCGCACGAGGCAGGCGGCTACGAGGTCCTCGTGGCCGGGCTCCGGTGGCCGGAGTACGTCGAGGGCGTCTCCAACCTCGCGCACAAGATCGTCGACCTGACCGACTGCCGCGCGCTCGTCTGCCTCGTCGAGATGGACGGCAGGGTCTTCTGCGTCGTCCGGACGCGGGTGGCCGAGCTCGATGCGTCGACGATCGCGGCGGCCCTGGGAGGCGGTGGCCATTCGCAGGCGGCATCGGCCACCTACCGCGGTTCCCTGGAAGACGCGCGCGCCGCGGTGCTCGAGGCGCTCCCGAACGCGGTGCGCCGCGGCCTGACCGCGGGCGAGATCATGTCGCGGCCGGCCCGCTTCGTCTCCCCGGACGACACCGTCGCGCACGCGATGGTCATCTGCCAGCGCCACCGCCAGAGCGGAATGCTCGTCGGCGAGCCCGACCGCCTGGTCGGCGTGGTCACGCGTGAGGATCTCGACAAGGCGATCGGCCACGGGCTCTCGCATGCGCCGGTGAAGAGCGTGATGGGCTCGGATGTCGTCACCTGTGTCGAGGACACGCCGCTCGCCGAGGTCATGCGGCTCGTCTCCGGAGCCACGAGCGGCCGCGTGCCCGTCCTCCGGGACGGCGAAGCCGTGGGGGTCGTGACGCGCTCCGATGTCCTCCGCGCGCTCGAGCAGCCGCACGGTGAGGAGGCCGCAGCGCGAGGTCGTCGTGATCGCCGAGAAGCTCGACGCACTCGAGCACCTGCGGCCCGTCTTCGAGGCCGTGCAGGCGGTGAGCGAGCACTTCGAAGGCGTCTACCTCGTCGGCGGCGCCGTGCGGGACGTGCTCATGGGCGAGCCCAACTTCGACGTCGACATCGCGGTCGAGGGCGACGGCATCGCGTTCGGCGAAGCTCTGGCCGAGGCGCTTGGCGGCCGCGTCGTCCCGCACGACCGTTTCGGCACGGCGATCGTCGTCCACGACGGAGGCCGCGTGGACGTCGCCACCGCGCGGACGGAGTTCTACGACAGTCCGGGTGCGCTGCCGACGGTCGAGCAGGCTTCGATCCGGCAGGACCTCTACCGCCGCGACTTCACGATCAACGCGATGGCGGCGTCGCTCCGGGGCGAGGACTTCGGCCGGCTCGTGGACCACTTCGGCGGGCTCCAGGACCTGGAGAACGGCGTCGTCCGCGTGCTGCACAACCTCTCCTTCATCGACGACCCGACGCGGATCTTCCGGGCGATCCGCTACGAGAACCGCTACGGCCTGGCGATGGACGCCCACACGCTGGCCCTCGCAAGGGCATGCGTGGAGATGAACCTCGTCGGGGAGCTCTCCTCGTCCCGCCTCCGCGACGAGCTGCAGGCCCTTCTCTCCGAGGAGCGCGTGGACGACTCGGTGCGCCGGCTCGCCGAGCTCGGGATCGACCGCGCGATCCATCCTCACCTCGCCGCGGACGAAGAGTCGGTGCGGCTCATCGGGGAGATCGACCGCGCGCGGGAACAGCTCGTTCCGGCGACGCCGGCGTGGAGGCTTCGGCTCGCCGTCCTCGCCCGCCGGCTTCCGCCGGACGAGCTCTACGAGTGGTTCGAGCGCCTGAAGCTCCGCCGCCGGGACGCGGACCGGATCGCGGACGCGGTCGCTGTCGGCCCGCGGCTGCCCGAGCTCCTGGCCGAAACGGAGGAGCCCGCTGCCGTGCGCGCGATCGTCGAGCCGCACGACCCCGACGGAGCGTTGTTCGCCTACGCGCTCGCCGGCGACCCCGCGCGCTCACGGCTCGAACGCTACTTCGGCGACTTACGCCAGGTCGGCCTCGAGATCTCCGGCGACGACCTCGCCGCGCTCGGCCTCGCAGGAATCGCCGCGCGTCGGCGCGATCCTCGACGAGCTTCTGCGCCGGAAGCTCAACGGGGAGCTCGACGGCCGCGAATCCGAGATCGAAGCGGCGAAGGCGCTCATCGCCACTCCGGCGGAGCACGCGTGAAGCTCTTCGAGCCCGATCTCGGCGACGGATACTTCGGCGCCTTCTCGACACGCCAGGGAGGCGTGAGCGAGGGCGACTTCGACTCTTTGAACCTCGGCATCCTCACGGACGACGAACCGGACAGAGTCGTCGAGAACCGGCGCATTCTGGGCAAGGCCGTCGGCGCCGACCCGGAGACCGCGACGATGGCCTGGCAGGTCCACGGGGCACGCGTCTTCGAGGCGGACGGCCGCGGTGTCGTCACGCCCGGTGCCGACTTCGAGCAGGGAGACGGCCTCTGGACGGAGAAGCCGGGCCGCGCCCTCGGCCTCCTCACCGCGGACTGCTTCCCCGTCGTCCTCGCTCGCCGGAACGGGACGCCGCGCCTCGTCGTCCTCCACGTCGGCTGGCGCGGGCTCGTGGACGGCATCCTCGAGAACGGCGTCGCTGCCGTCGCCGGCACCGTGGCAGCCGCGATCGGGCCGGGGATCGGCGCCCTGCTGCTACGAGGTGGGGGATGAGGTCGCCGAGCCGTTCCGTGCACGGTTCGGCGACGACGTCATGCAGGGGCGCAACCTCGACCTCGCCGAGGCGATCGAGCGCGGCCTCTCGGCGGCCGGGGTCGAGACCGTCGAGCGCACCGGCCACTGCACGAGCTGCGAGCCCGAGCTCTTCTTCTCGCACCGCCGCGACCAGGGCCGCACGGGGCGGCAAGGCGTCATTGCCTATATCCGCTGACGAGATCCGCGCCAACTACGCGCGGATACAGGACGAGGTGGGCGAGGGCGTCACCGTCGTCGTGGCCACGAAGTACGTCTCCCCGGAGGAGATGGAGGCGCTCGCGGAGGCCGGCATCCCGGTGGTCGGCGAGAACCGCCTCCAGGACCTCGAAGCGAAGCATGCGCGCTTCGGCGAGAGCTTCCGCTGGCACTTCATCGGACACCTGCAGTCCCGGAAGTCACGCGACGTCTCCGCGCTCTGCGAGCTCGTCCATTCCCTGGACTCGCTTTCGGCGGCCAAGCGCCTGACCGCGCCCGACGCTGGTCGAGGTCAATCTGTCCGGAGAGGGCACGAAGTCGGGGGTGCCGCGCAACGAGTTGGCCGCGTTCCTGGACGAGGCACGGGCCCTGGGAGCCGACGTTCGCGGGCTCATGACGATGCCGCCGCTCGCGGAAGACCCCGAGGCGTCCCGCCCGTACTTCCGCGAGCTGCGCGAACTGGCCCGGGAGCACACCCTTCTCGAGCTCTCCATGGGCACCTCTCAGGACTACCGCGTAGCCGCCGAGGAGGGGGCGACGCTCGTTCGGGTGGGTTCCGTGCTGTTCGGACGCTAAGATTTGCCCCCGTCATGGGTGTAGGACAGGTATGGAGCCGCGCCCTCGTCTACTTCGGCATCGTCGAGGAGGACGAGTATTGGGACGAGGAGGCGTACGCCGCCGAGGAGGAGCTCGAGCGGACCTACGACCGAAGCGACAGCGCGAACGTGCGCCGGCTCTCTCCGCGCAAGCAGCGCCGGGAGGAGTTCGAGGACTGGTCCGAGCCGGACGCGTCCGTCTCGAACACGGCCGTCATCCGGCAGGGACCGGGGCGCCGGCCGCTCGAGGCCGTCGCCTCTGCGTCTGTCCGCGTCCATCTCGTCGTGCCGAGAAGCTTCAACGACGCGCAGTCGATCGCGGACAAGTTCAAGGAGTCCGTGCCGGTGATCGTCAACCTGCAGGGCACCGACGCGGAGCTGTCGAAGCGGCTGATCGACTTCTCCAGCGGACTGACCTACGCGCTCAACGGCTCGATGCAGCGCGTCGCGGACAAGGTCTTCCTGCTCACGCCTCGGAACGTCGAGGTCTCCGCGGAAGAGCGCGCTCGGCTCATCGACCGCGGCTTCTACAACCAGTCGTAATCGGTCGAAGCTCTCGCCTGCGCCGCAGTTTCGACCGCCAGTGGCGCTAGGTTTCCATCCATGCTGCTCGGCGACGCGGTTTCGACGGCGCAGGCTTTCGTCCAGGTTCTCTACTGGGTGTACCTGCTCTGCATCTTGGCGTACATCCTCACGTCTTGGGTCCCGCTGCCCTACAACGTCTGGCTGAACCGCGTGCAGCGGTTCCTCTACGACGTGGTGGATCCGTATCTCCGGCTCTTCCGGCGGCATCCTGCCGCAGCTCTCGGTTGCGGGTCTCGGGCTCGACCTCTCACCGATCGTCGCCATCATCGTGCTGTCGATTGCCTATGGGGTGGTCGTCATCGTCCATCGGGCTGCCGGTTAGAGGGAAGACGCCTCCTCGTGGCGAAGCTCGGAGACCGGTATGTCCTTGACCCCTGTCGAAATCCGGCACGTCGACCTGGGCCGGCGGCCGCTGGGCTACGACCGCACCGCCACCGACGAGCTCCTTGCCGACGTGGCCGCGAGCTTCGAGCACGTGTGGCGCGAGCGCGCCGACCTGCGCGACGAGCTCGAGGAGCTCGAGAGCGAGCTCGCCCGGCACAAGGAGCTCGAGCAGGCGCTTCGCAACACGCTGCTCTCGGCCGAGCGGATGGCCGACGACATGCGCGCGCAGGCGCGCCGAGAGGCCGATGTGATCGTGGCGGAGGCCCGCTCGGCCGCGCGCGACATCGTCAGCGGCGCGGAGACCGAGAGGGAGCGGATCCGCACCGAGATCCGCCGCCTGCAGGAGGCCGAGACCGGCGTCCGCGCCGACTATCGAGCCTTCCTGCTCGCCGCGCTCGACCGCCTCGAGAGCGACAGCCGAGGAACGCCGGGCCGCCCACCAGGCTGCCTGAGTTCGGCCGCAGACCACCTCGTTATACTCAGCCAGTGGCGCGGGGAATGGCTCACGCATGAACACAGACCGCTATCGGGACCTCCTTCTGCACGAGCGCGAGCTCGTTTCGGCCTCGATCCAGCACCTCCACGTGGAGGGCTCGCTGGAGGAAGAGACCGAGGAGGAGACCTACGACGACAACCATCTCGCCGACTCGGCGACGGCCACGCTCAATCGCGAGATCGACTACACGCTCGAGGAGAACTCCGGGTACGTGTTGACCGCGATCGACGAGGCGCTGGGGCGGATCGAAAGCGGGACCTTCGGGACATGCGGGCGCTGCGGCAAACCGATCGCCGAGGACCGGCTCGAGGCGATCCCGTACGCGAATAGGTGTATCGACTGCAAGCGCCTCGAAGAGAGGGGTTAGTCAACCCGTCACCGCGGCTGATCGACGTTCGCGTCGGTGTCGGCCACGGACGGCCGCGTTCCGATCTCCATGGTCGAGCGCTCGCTGACGGCGACTCCATTCCACTGGCTTGCACTGCTGGCGGTCGCGCTCTCGGCGCTCGCAGCGGACCAGCTGACGAAGCAGATCGTCGTCACGCAGCTGGGCCTCGGCGAGTCCGTCCACGTCGTCGGGCCGTTCTGGATCCGGCACGTGAACAACCCTGGGATCGCATTTGGCCTCTTCTCCAGCTGGGCCTCCGCCGTCACCTTCCTGACCGCCGGAGCGGTCATCTGGATGCTCTTCTACTTCGCGAAATCGGGCGCCCGCCATCCGATCCTTCCGGTGGCGCTCGGGCTCCTCATCGGCGGGAGCATGGGCAACCTCGTCGACCGGCTCCGGATCGGTCATGTGACGGACTTCCTCGACCTCCGCTTCTGGCCGGCGTTCAACCTCGCCGACACGTTCATCGTCGTGGGCGTCGCGGCTCTTCTCCTTGCGCTCGTCGCGGCGGAGCGGCAGCCGCGAATCAGGCGCACTCCTTCGGGGCGACCCGCTCCGAAGACGCTTGGCTGAGCTCGAAGCTGGAGGTTCCGCCGGAGGCCGCGGGCGAGCGCCTGGACCGCTTCTCTCCGGCCTCGAGGAGGTCGGCTCGCGCGCGGCCGCCGAGCGCCTGCTCTCCCAGCGCCGGGTGAAGGTCAACGGCTCGATGGAGCCGAAGAGTTACCGCCTGGCGGCGGGCGACGTGCTCGCGGTGAGCGTCCCGGAGAGCAGGCCGTCGACGCTCGAGCCGGAGCAGCTCGACCTGCGCATCGCCTTCGAGGACGAGCACCTGCTGGTCGTCGACAAACCCGCCGGGATCGTCGTCCACCCGTCTCGTGGCCACGCGAGCGGCACGCTCGTCCACGGGCTCCTCGGGCACGCGGTCGCGGGTGGGGAGGAGGCCGAGCGGCCGGGGATCGTCCACCGTCTCGACCGCGATACGTCGGGGCTCCTGGTCGTCGCTCGCTCGGATGAAGCGCACCGGCGCCTACAGCAGCTCTTGCGGCGACGGAAGCTCGTACGCGAGTACCTCGCGCTCGTCCGCGGCCGGCCGCGCTCGAAGCGGGGGCGCATCGAGGCGCCGATCGGCCGTGACCGGCACGACCCGACGCGCATCTCGCTGGACACCGATACCCCGCGCGACGCCGTCACGAATTTCGAGATCGTCGAGACGATGCGGCGGCACACCCTCATCCGTGCCGCCCTGGAAACGGGGAGGACGCATCAGATCCGCGTGCATCTCGCCGCGATCGACCTGCCCGTGTCGGGTGACCCCGCCTACGGTGTCGAGGGAGACCTGGGCCTCGAGCGCCAGTTCCTCCATGCGGCCCGCCTCGCCTTCCCGCATCCGTTCACCGGCGAGCCGGTGGAGGCCGAGTCGCCGCTTCCGCCTGACCTTCAGGCGGCCCTGGAAGAAGCCCGCTTGTCCTCGTAGAGTCGCCGGTCGGCAACCTCGATGAGCCCCTCGGGCTCGGTCGCGTCGGTCGGGAGGAAGGCCGCGCCCGCGCTCGCGGAGATTTCCTCCGGAAGGCGTTCGTGCAGGCGGGTGAGGAAGGAGCCCGCCGTCTCCGGGCCCGCCTCGATCAGGAGCGCGGCGAACTCGTCACCGCCGAGGCGGCCGACGGAGTCCGTTTCGCGCGCGGTTCCGGCGAGCGCCGAGGCGAACGCTCGGAGAAGGCGGTCGCCCTCCTGGTGGCCCTCACGGTCGTTCGTCTCCTTGAAGCGGTCGAGGTCGAAGAGGAGCAGCGCGATGCGGGTGCGGTAGCGCCGCGCCCGTGCGGCCTCGGCGAGCAGTCGCGCGTGGAAGGCCCGGTGGTTCAGGACGCCGGTCAGGGGGTCTCGTCGCGCGCGCTCGGCCAGCTCGCCGGTGACCCGCTCGACGTAGGCGACCACGCAGCGGTCGAGGGCACGACGCGCCTCGCTCTCGCCGTGGCGGTCGAGGACGCGGCCGAGGACGAGGAGCTCCGCCGCCACTTCGCGCAGGCGCCAGGCCGAGGCTCTCGCGCTCGCGCGCATGGTCCTCCGCCAGCTCGCCGGGATCCTCGTCGCCGTCCAGGCTCGCGACGAAGGAGGGGAGCGTGCCGAGCTGCCCGAGCCGGCCGAGGCGCTCGAGCGAGGGGACGACGCCGTCTGCGAGCGACTCCTCGACGCTCTCGACCGCGAGGTCCCATGCGGATGTCCTCACGACCCCGGTCACGGCGCTCAGCCTAAAGGTCGCTTCGGCTAGAATGCAGCGGTTTTGTCACCCGACCCGGCGGATGCGCCCGGGTGGCGGTGCCGGGGCAACCCGGTTCCACCCGATTCCGCCGGCAGTAGCGAAATTCAACCGAGGAGGACCAGTTTGTCCGTCGTCAGCATGCGCGAGCTTCTGGAGGCCGGAGTGCATTTCGGCCACCAGACGCGGCGCTGGAACCCCAAGATGCGCCGCTACATCTTCACGGAGCGGGGCGGCATCTACATCATCGATCTGCAGCAGACGCTCGACCTGCGTCGAGCAGGCGCACTCCTTCGTGCGCAACGTCGCCGAGCGCGGAGGCTCCGTCCTCTTCGTCGGTACGAAGAAGCAGTCCCAGGACTCCATCGCCGAAGAGGCGGAGCGCGTCGGCATGCCGTACGTGAACCATCGCTGGCTCGGCGGGCTCCTGACGAACTGGAGGACGATCTCCGAGCGGCTCGACCGCATGCAGGAGCTTCGCCGCCTGCGCGACGAGGGCCAGCTCGAGCTGCTGCCGGCCAAGGAGCGCATGACCATGGCGGCCGAGCTCGAGAAGCTGGAGACGAACCTCGGAGGCGTGGACGACATGAAGCGCCTTCCCGATGCGATCTTCGTCGTCGACCTGAAGAAGGAGCAGCTCGCGATCCGCGAGGCGCGCCGGCTCAACCTTCCCGTCGTCGCGCTCGTGGACACGAACTGCGACCCCGACGACGCGGACTACGTCATCCCCGGAAACGACGACGCGATCCGCTCGTGCAGCCTCATCATCCGCGCGATCGCGAACGGGATCGAGGCCGGCAAGCAGAAGGTGACCGCCAAGGAGATGACCGCGCCGACGAACGGCCAGCCCGAGGAGAAGGCTCCGGAGCCGGCCGCCGAGGAGACGCCCGCCGAGACTGCGGAGGCGACGCCCGCCGAGTCGGTCGCCGAGGAGGCGCCCGCCGAGACTGCCGCGGAGGAGCCCTCGTCCGAGCAGCCGGTGGCGGAGGAGGTTCCGGCCGAATGACGGAGATCGAATCCCGCCTCCCAGGTCAAGGAGCTCCGCGACATGACCGGCGCTCCGATGATGGACGCGAAGCGTGCGCTCGTGGAGACAGAGTGGCGACCTCGAAAAGGCAGCCCAGCTCCTGCGCGAAAAGGGCCTCGCGGCCGCGGCGAAGCGTGCCGGCCGCGAGGTGACCGAGGGCCGCGTCATCGCCCGGATCGAGAACACGCACGGCGCCATCGTCGCTGTCGGCTCCGAGACGGAGCCGGTGTCCAAGAACGACGAGTTCCTCGGCTTCGCCGAGCGGTCATCGACGCCGTCGAGAAGGGAAGGCCCGGACGCGATCGCCGAGCTCGAGACCGAGCGCGTCGATCTCGTCGCGAGGATCGGCGAGCACATCGAGGTCGTCGGCGCCTCGCGCTTCGAGGCCCACGAGGACGAGGTGCTCGCCTCGTACGTGCATCCGCCGGCGCAGAAGATCGGCGTCCTGGTGCGGGCGCAGGGCTCGCCCGACCTCGCGCGGCTCGTCGCCATGCACATCGCCTTCGCGAACCCGCGCTTCGTGACGCGGGAGGAGGTTCCCGAGGACGAGATCGCGGCAGAGCGCGACATCCTCGAGAAGCTCCGCGACCTCGAGGGCAAGCCGGACGACGTCAAGGCGAAGATGATCGAGGGGCGGCTGGCGAAGGGCTTCTTCGCGGACAGCGTTCTCACGGACCAGCCCTGGATCCACAACCCTGATCAGACCGTGGGCCAGGCACTCGCCGAGCACGGGGCGGAGGTGCGCGACTTCGTGCGCTACGCCCTCGCCGGGTGAGCGCAGAGGTCGAAAGCGAGGTCGCGGCGCCCGGCGAGGGTGCGGCAGCCTTCCAGCGCGTCCTGCTCAAGCTCTCGGGTGAGGCACTACTCGGAACCCAGGAGTACGGGATCGACCGCGTGCGCGTTGAGGCGATCGCGCGTCAGATCCAGGACGTCCACGAGCTCGGGGTCGAGACGGCGATCGTGCTCGGTGCGGGAAACATCTACCGCGGGATGGCGGTGGCGGCCGAGGGGATGGACCGGGCGACTGCGGACTACGCGGGGATGCTCGCCACCCTGCTCAACTGCCTCGCCGTTCAGGACGCGCTCGAGCAGCTCGGCGTCCACACCCGCGTGCTCTCGGCGATCACCGCGAGCCAGGTGGCCGAGCCGTACATCCGCCGCCGTGCGATCCGGCACCTGGAGAAGGAGCGCGTAGTCATCTTCGCGGGCGGCACGGGGAACCCGTTCTTCACGACGGATACCGCCGCGGCGCTCCGCGCGCTGGAGATCGGAGCCGAGGCGATCCTCATGGGCAAGAACGGCGTCGACGGGGTCTACGACGGCGATCCTGACGAGAACCCGGACGCGGCGTTTCTGCCAGAGCTCACGCACCGCGAAGCGCTCGAGCGCGGGCTCAAGGTGATGGACTTGACCGCGCTCTCGCTCTGCATGGACAACAGCCTGCCGATCCACGTCTTCGGCCTCGACGACGAGCGCAACATCGGGCGTGTCGTGCGCGGAGAGCGAATCGGCACGATTATCTCCACGGCAAGGGAGGAGGACGAATGATCGACGACTTCGTGAGCGACGCGACCCGACGGATGGACAAGTCGGTCGAGGCCGCTGCGCACGAGTTCAACACCGTCAGGACAGGCCGCGCGTCCGCGGCGCTGCTGGACCGCATCCAGGTCGACTACTACGGGACGCCGACGCCGCTCCAGCAGCTCGCGACGATCAACGTCCCCGAGCCGCGCATGATCACGGTGCAGCCGTACGACCCGGCTCGATCAAGGCGATCGAGCGGGCGATCCTCGAGTCCGACCTCGGCCTCACGCCGTCGAACGACGGCAAGATCGTCCGCCTGCCCATCCCGCAGCTGACGGAGGAACGGCGCAAGGAGCTCGTGAAGGTCGTCAAGCACCTCGCGGAGGAGGGGCGGGTCGCGGTCCGAAACGTGCGCCGCGACGTCATGCACGACCTCAAGGAGCTCGTCAAGAACGGCGATGTCGGCGACGACGAGGAGCGGCGCGCCGAGGACCGCGTCCAGAAGCTCACCGACGAGCACGTCGCGAAGATCGAGGACCTCTTGAAGCGCAAAGAGGCCGAGATCATGGAGGTATGAGCGTCCTTTCCCGACTGCGCACGCTGAGCGGCCTCGGGCCCGTGACGGAGCCCGGGCTGCCCGACGTTGCTCACTCGATCGCGATCATCATGGACGGGAACGGGCGCTGGGCGAGGCGGCGCAAGCTACCCGTCGCCGCCGGGCACCGCGCCGGCACGAAGGCGCTCCGGCGCACCGTCGAGGCGGCGATCGACCTCGGGGTGGAGTCCGTCTGCGTCTTCGCGTTCTCGACGGAGAACTGGTCGCGGCCGCCCGAAGAGGTGGACGCGCTCATGGAGATCTTCGTCGAGACGATCGAGCGCGAGCTGCCCGACCTCGCCAAGCAGGGCGTGGCGACCCGCTTCATCGGCCGCCGGGACCGCGCCAACCCAGAGCTCCAGGGGCGGATGGACCGCCTGGAGGAAGAGACCGCGCACAACGAGCGGCTCCAGCTCTGGATCGCGTTCGACTACGGCGGCCGGGCGGAGATCGTCGAGGCCACGCGGCGGCTCGTCGAGGAGGGGATCGACCCGCGCGACATCGACGAAAACGCAATCGCCTCGCGGCTCTACGCGCCCGAGATGCCCGAGCCCGACCTCCTGATCCGCACCTCGGGGGAGTTGCGGGTCTCCAACTTCCTCCTCTGGCAGCTCGCTTACACGGAGCTCGTGTTCGTGGACACGCTCTGGCCCGACTTCGGCGAGCGGCACCTCCGGCAGGCCCTCGCCGAGTACGCAGGGCGGCGCCGGCGCTTCGGCGGACGATGAGCCCCCTGATCTCGCGGCTCGCCATCGTGGCGGCCGGCCTCCCGATCGTCCTCGGCAGCGCGTATCTCGGCGGCTGGTTCCTCTTTGCGCTCGTCGCGGTGGGCGGCCTGATCGCCCTGCATGAGTTCTACCGCCTGGCGCGGCCGCTGCGCCCGCTCGTCCTCGCGGGTTACGGCGGTGCGCTGGCGGCGTTTCTCGGCGCCGAGGTCTCCGGCGCGGACTGGATGCTGGCCGGCTTCCTGCTCACCTTCGTCGCTCAGCTTCGTCTTTGCCGCCGTGTCGGAGACGAGGCAGTCGACGACGGTGGCCATCTCGGCGACGGTCTTCGGCGCGGCCTGGATCGGCCTCGGGCTCGGCCACCTGCTCCTCGTCCGCGAGCTCGACACCTACGGACGCCTCGCTCTGATCACGATTCTGCTCACGGTTTTCGTCACGGACACGTTCGCCTACGTCGGCGGGAGGTTCGCCGGACGGCACAAGATGTCGCCGGTCGTCTCGCCGGGGAAGACGTGGGAGGGCTTCGTCGTCGGCGCGGTCGCCGGCGTCCTCACGACGTTCGTCGCCCTGTACAAGGAAGCGATCTTCGACGACACGTGGCGGGCGCTCGCGCTCGGCGCGGTGATCGTGGCCGCTGCGACCCTCGGCGACCTCTTCGAGTCGCTCGTGAAACGCGACCTCGGGACGAAGGACACCGGTCGCCTCCTGCTCGGGCACGGCGGCGTGCTCGACCGGATCGACTCGCTGCTCTTTGCCGCGCCGGCGGCCTACTTCACCATCCTCGCCCTGGGGCAGTCCTAGACTCTTCGCATGAAGCGCGTCGCGCTCCTCGGAGCGACCGGTTCGATCGGCACGCAGGCGCTCGAGATCATCGGCGCCCACCCCGAGCTCGAGCTCGTGCCGCCGCGTCCGGATCGCAGGACATCGAAGGTCTCGCCCCGCTCACCCAGGTCGGCGGCGACCTCACCGAGCTCCTCGACCGTGCGGAGCCGGATGTCGTCCTCAACGCGGTCGTGGGCTTCGCAGGGCTGCCGGCCACGTTCTGGGCGCTCGAGCGGGGAATCGACCTCGCGCTCGCCAACAAGGAAAGCCTCGTCGCGGGCGGCGAGCTCGCGACGGCCGCGTGGAAGGAGGGGGGAGGGCGGATCCTGCCGGTCGACTCGGAGCACTCCGCCGCCTTCCAGCTGCCTCGAAGGACGCGAGCCCGAAACGGTTCACTCGCTCGTCCTGACCGCCTCCGGAGGGCCCTTCCGTGGTCGCAGCCGCCTCGAGCTCTCCGGCGGTGACCGCGGGGGAAGCGCTCGCGCACCCGACCTGGAACATGGGCCCGAAGATCACCGTCGACTCGGCCACGCTCATGAACAAGGGACTCGAGCTCATCGAGGCGCATTTCCTCTTCGATCTTCCCTACGAGCGGATCGAGGTCGTGGTGCACCCGACGTCCGTCGTCCACGCGCTCGTCCGCCTGCGCGACGGCGCGGCGCTCGCCCATCTCGGCTACCCCGACATGCGGGTGCCGATCTCCTACGCGCTCACGTTCCCCGAGCGCGCGGAGACCCCTGTCGAGCCGCTCGACCTCGCCGCCGGCCTCATCCTCGAGTTCTCGGCCCCGGACGATGAGGCGTTCCCGTGCCTTGCGCTGGCGCGGGCGGCCGGTGAAGCCGGGCGCACCGCCCCGTGCGTCCTGAACGCCGCCAACGAGGTCGCCGTGGCCACGTTCCTGGACGGGCGCCTGCCTTTCCCGGCGATCGCGGAGGTCGTCGAGGGGACGCTGAACGCAACGGACACCGCCGCGGCGCGCGACCTCGACGAGCTCGTCGCGATGGACGCCGAGGCGCGGAAGACTGCGGCGGCGCTGACCCGCAGTTGGTTCACTGAGGGCCGATGAACATCCTCGTCGCCATCGGAGGCCTCGCCTTCCTCATCCTCATCCACGAGGCGGGCCACTTCTTCACCGCGCTCGCCGTGAAGATGCGGCCCCGGCGCTTCTACATCTTCTTCCCGCCCGCGATCGTGAAATGGCAGCGGAAAGGGATCGAGTACGGCATCGGCGCGATCCCGCTCGGCGGCTACGTGAAGATCCCGGGGATGCACAAGCCGGCGGGCGCCGATCTCGAAGGCCAGTTCGGCCCGGCGATCGACGAGGCGCCGTGGCTCGCGGCGCATCTCGAACCGGTGGCGAAGGCTCTCGACGAAGACAGGCTTCAGGACGCACGCACCGGGCTCGGAGACCTCCGTGCCGCGGTGGAGCGCTCAGACCTGAGCGACCCTGCGCGCAAGTCGGCCGAGCGCGGTCTGACGGACACGGACGATGCAGTCGCCGACGACGCCTACTGGCGGGCGCCCGTCTGGAAGCGAGTGACGGTCATCGCCGCAGGCCCGCTCACGAACCTCGTCTTCGCCATCGTCCTCCTGGCGGTCGTCTTCATGCTTGGCGTCCCGTCCAAGGTCGACCGGACGATCGCCACGGTCGATCCGGGCACGCCTGCGGCGGAGATCGTCCGCGCGGGGGACACCATCGTCGCGATAAACGGCCAGACGGTCGAGGGCGATCAGATCTCGGAGAAGATCCGTGCGAGCAACGGCGACCCGGTCAGCCTCACGGTCGAGCGCGGCGGCAAGGAGGTGACCGTGCAGGCTCGCCCGCGCATGATCGAGGGCGCCTACCGGCTCGGCTTCACCCTCGGTGTCATCTACGAGAGCTACGGCCCGTGGGACGCGCTCAAGCTCGCGGGCGAAAGGACCTGGGAGGCGACGAGCGCGATCGGCGCCTCGCTCGGGCGGATCGTCACGGGAGAGGGCCGAAAGGAGGTCGCGAGCCCGGTGGGCATCGTCCAGGCATCGAGCCAGACTCTCGAGGCCGGCTTCCGCGAGTACCTCGGGATCCTCGCGCTCATCTCGCTCTCGCTCGCGCTGCTCAACCTGCTCCCGCTCCTGCCGCTCGACGGCGGGCACATCGCCTTCTCGCTCGCGGAGGGAGTCCGCGGCCGCGCGATCCCGCGTGCCGCCTACGAGCGCGCCTCTGCGATCGGCATCCTCATAGTCCTCTTCCTCTTCTTCATCGGGCTCACGAACGACGTGAACCGCATCAGAGGCGGCTAGGAAGGCCGTTAGACTTTCCCCGATGGCGAGCGAACGCCAGATCCATGTCGGCGGCGTCGCGATCGGCGGCGGCGCGCCCGTCGTCGTGCAGTCGATGACCCTGACGAAGACGTACGACGTCGACGCCACGATGGCGCAGATCGCCGACCTCGCCTCCGCGGGCTGCGAGATCGTGCGCGTCGCCGTGCCGAAGTCCGAGGATGCCGACGCGCTCACGAAGCTCGTGTACCTGAGCCCGGTCCCGATCATCGCCGACATCCACTTCAACGCCTCGCTCGCCCTCAAGGCGATCGATGCGGGCGTTGCCGCGGTGCGGATCAACCCGGGGAACATCGGGGGGCCGGACAAGGTCGCGAGCGTCGTCGAGGCCGCCAAGGCGAAGGGGATCCCGATGCGCATCGGCGCGAACTCGGGCTCTCTGCCCAAGCACCTCGTCGAGCTGGCGCAGCGCGACACCGCCGAGGCCCTCGTCGAGGAGGCGCTCGAACAGGTGCGCCTGCTCGAGTCCATGGACTACTACGACTTCAAGATCTCGGTGAAGTCGAGCTCGGTGCCGACGATGATCCGCGCCTACCGGATGCTCTCCGAGCGCGTGCCCTATCCGCTCCATCTGGGCGTGACCGAGGCCGGTCCCATCTCCACCGGGTCGATCAAGAGCGCGATCGGCGTCGGCTCGCTGCTCATGGACGGCATCGGCGACACCATCCGGATCTCCCTGACCGCCGATCCCGTCGAAGAGGTCAAGGTCGCCTGGGAGATCCTGAAGGCGCTCGGCCTGCGCGAGCGCGGGCCCGTGATGATCGCCTGTCCGTCGTGCGGCCGCGACAACGTCGGCGTCTGGAATCTCGCCGAGGCCGTCGAGGAGCGCCTGAAGAGCTATCCGCAGGCATTCGAGGTCGCCGTCATGGGCTGCGCGGTGAACGGGCCGGGGGAGGCCGGGGACGCCGACTTCGGGATCGCCGGCGGCCGCGACACCGGCTTCATCTACGCACACGGGCGCGTGCTGAAGAAGGTCTCCTCCGACATCCTCGTCGACGAGCTCTTCCACGAGATCGACACGTGGATCGCCGGCGGCATGGAGCGTCCGAAGCGGCTCAAGCTGGCGAAGCCTGCCGCACTCCTCATGGCCGAAGCGGCCCAGCGCCCGTCATAGCAGAGGCGATGTGAGAGCCTCCCAACTCTTCATCCCGACGCTCCGGGAGGATCCGGGCGATGCCGAAGCGGTGAGCCACAAGCTCCTCGTCCGCGGAGGCTTCATCCGCCAGGTCTCGGCGGGCCTCTGGTCGTTCACGCCGCTCGGCTGGCGTGTCCACCGGAAGATCGAGCAGATCATCCGCGAGGAGATGGACGCGATCGGCGGCCAGGAGATGCTGATGCCCGTCCTCACTCCCGCCGAGCTCTGGGAGGCGACGGGCCGCATCGCGATTCCGGAGATCTTCCGTGTGAAGGATCGGACCGGCCGAGACTTCATCCTGCCGCTGACCCACGAGGAGACGGTCACGTTCCACGCACGCGAGCTTCAGAGCTACCGCGATCTGCCGCAGCTCTGGTACCACTTCCAGACGAAGGATCGCGACGAGCCGCGTCCGCGCGGAGGGCTCCTGCGGGTCCGCGAGTTCATCATGAAGGACGCCTACTCGTTCGACCGCGACGAGGAGGGCGTGCGCGCGAGCTTCGAGGCGAACCGAGAGGCGTACAAGAAGATCTTCGCCCGCTGCGTGCTCGAGACGTACGACGTCCAGGCGGAGAGCGGGATCATGGGCGGCAAGTTCAGCATCGACTTCCTGGCGCCGTCCGGCTCGGGCGAGAACACACTCGTCCGCTGCGAGAACGGGGACTACGCCGGTGACCTGGAGGTGGCGCGAGGCCGTTCCGACCGACGCCGTACCTGCCCGACCCGCTCGGCGCGCCCGAGGAGATCGAGACGCCCGGCGTGACGACGATCGAGGGTCTTGCCGAGCTCCTCGGGCTCGACCCGTCGGCGACCTCGAAGGCGATGCCGGTCGTCAAGCCGGACGGCACCCTCGTGCTCGCGCTCGTCCGCGGCGACGACCGGCTCAGCGAGACGAAGCTCTACGACGCGCTGCCCGGCGCATCGCGGCCGGCGACCGACGACGAGATCAGAGCCACGTTCGGCGCGGGCGGCGGCTCGCTCGGCCCCGTCGGCTTCTCGGGCGAGGTGATCGCCGACGAGACGCTCCGCGAAGGGCAGTTCGTCGCCGGCGCAAACCACGACGGGCGGCACCTGCGCGGCGTCGAGGCGGGGCGCGACTACGAGCCGAGGTTCGCCGATTTGCGCGAGCCGCGCGAAGGCGACCGTTGCCGGTTGTGTGGAGGCGCGCTCATCTTCCAGACCTCGATCGAGGTCGGCCACATCTTCAACTTCGGGAGCTTCTACTCAGCCCCGCTCGGCGCGACGTTCCTCGATGAGGACGGCCAGGAGAAGGCGCTGCTCGGCGGCAGCTACGGCATCGGGCCCGGGCGGGTCATGGCCGCGATCGTCGAGCAGCACAACGACGAGTACGGGATCTCCTGGCCCGCCTCGGTCGCTCCGTACGACGTCCACGTCGTGGCCATCGGCGCGGCGGGGGCGGAGGCGATGGAAACCGCCGACGAGATCGTCGCCGCTCTCGAAGAGGCAGGACGCTCGGTCCTCCTGGACGACCGCGACGAGCGCCCAGGCGAGAAGTTCGCCGATGCCGACCTCGTCGGCTGCCCGGTCCGCCTCACCGTCGGCAAGAAGACCCTCGAGGACGGGCAGGTCGATCTCCTTGTCCGGGAAGGCCGGGCCGAGGAGCGCGTACCGGTCGGAGAAATTCCCGCTCGTGTGGGAGGATTGCTCGATGGCGCGTAAGCGGCGGTTCAGCGAAGAGCCCTTCGGCGAGACGATCCAGGCGCTCATGGCCGAGCGCGCGACGACCTACCGCGGCCTCGCCGAGAAGACGGGTCTCTCCGCGGGGTACCTGAACCACCTCGTGCACGGGAACCGGCCGGTGCCCTCGAACGAGGTGATCGCCACGCTCGCAAAGGCCCTTCGAGTCGAGCCGGAGCACTTCCGCGAGTACCGCATCCGCGTGATCACCGACCGGCTCGAGCGCATGCCCGAGCTCGTCGACCGACTCTACAAGCGCCTGAACGCTTAGGTCGCTCGGGCGAGGAAACCGAGCTCGAGCAGTCGCCGGACGGCAGGAAGCCCGGCGCGCGCGACCGAGTCCTCCTCGAGCTGGGAGTCGCGCGCGATCTCGGCGAACAAGTCGCGCAGCCGTCTGCGCCCGTCCACGCGGGCGAGGAGCTCGATCGTGTACGCGTCGACGCCGACGCTGAAGCCGAGACCCCATTCGAGTCGGACGCGGGCGCTCTCGAGCTCCATTCCCTCGTCCTTGTGGCGCCAGGTCTGCTCGATGCGCTGCGGCTCGACGACGGCGAGCACCTCGTCGAGGAGCTGGTCTTCGGTCGGGAGTGAGGCAAGAAGGTCGTGGTTGACGAACGTGCGCACGATCTGGTCGCCGGCCGGGCCGATCTCGGTCTCCGGGATGACCTCGTGCCGCGCCCAGTTCGTCCCGCGGGAGCGCCGTCGCAGAACGATCACACCCGAGGCGACCCTGTCCGCGGCGAGGTCTCGCAGGAAGCCGGTCCAGCGGGCGAGCGAGCCCGGGTCGGCGTGCATGGCGGCGTATCCCGCCGGATCGTCCTCCCGCTCGAGGAGAAGGAGAGCGTCGCACCCGGTGCCGGCGACCCACTGCTCGAGCGGCATCCACCAGTCCTCGCCCGTTCCGAGCACCCAGGTCACCAGGACGTGGGCGAAGCCGCCCTCGCTCAGGTGCGAGGCGATCGCCTTGACGAGCTCGCGGCAACGGGTGTCGGCGCGCTCGTCCTCATCCGGGGAGAGGACGCGCGGTGGGCCGGCGACGATGAGGCCGTAGGAGTGGCCGGCGATCGGCTCGAGATCCTCTCCCTCGACGGCCTCGAGATTGTCGAGCGCGTTCAGCAGCGCGCCGAGCCGGATCAGCGTCAGCGCTTGCGCGTCCGCCTCGACCGCGACGGCGCGGTCCGTGTGCCGTGCGGCGAGGAGCGCGTGCATTCCCGTCGCGGCCTCGGCCTGGAGCGCGGAGACGAAGTGCATGCGGACCGTCATGTTCGCGAGGAGGTGCGATCCCTCCGGCGGCTCGGTGCCGGGCTCGTACGCGACCAGGACCTCCTTGTGCGGAACCAGGCGCACCGTCGCGCGTACGTCGTCGCCTGGAGCCTCGAGGACGCCTGCCGCCACGAGGCGGTCGGGGTCGAGCCCCGGAAGCGCCGCCGCGGCGTCTTGCCACGACACCCGGTCACCGAGGAAGAAAAGCCGGATCAGGGTGTCGAGCGGCTTCCCCTCGGATACACGCTGAAGGTGGACGGGGACGTCGGAAGCGCGAGCGTGGAGCTCGCCGTCGACGCCGAGCCGCTCCTTCAGGCCGTCGGTGGTATAGCCGGCCGCGACGAGCAGGGTGCCCAGGGTCGAAACGGCCCCGGGGTCATCGAGGCCTGGAGTGGGGTGGGGCGATGCGTCCGTGCTCACGAGGATACGTGGGGCATCCGCTATCGTTGCCGGGCACGGGGCGTGGCGCAGCCTGGTTAGCGCGCTAGTCTGGGGGACTAGAGGTCCCGAGTTCAAATCTCGGCGCCCCG
>CAVYAJ010000054.1:0-67891 GCA_963766155.1 uncultured Actinomycetes bacterium
GACCAATCCAATAGGTGACCTCGCGGCGACCCTCGAGGTCGAAGCTCGCGATGTGACCCACAACTCGACCGTCGATCTCGACGATCCTGTTCGTCGTCGAACTGTCGCTCCTCAGCCGCGCCCACCGTCGCTCGAACGCGGCTCGATCATCAAAATCTGGCGACGTGAACGCAGCCATCCGTATCGCATCGGGATCCGTCGCTGCCGGACAGGACGCTCGAGATCACGATCTTCGATCTCACGAAGGACAAGCTGTCCTCGGGCCTTCCCGACGGCCATTAACGCTAGCGGTCGAGCTCATAGCGCCCACCGACCGAAAAGCCCCGCTCGGGCCGGGATTTCTCAGAATGTGTTCGCGGCTGACTTCCACTCTCGAAGGCGCTGCGCGATGAGCTCGGCGCGCTCCTCCTCGCTCCCACCGTCCAGCACTTCGAAGTCCGAGAGGTCGGCTCGAAGGTAGACGCCGGCGGTGCGGGCATTCAGCCCTGGGTCGCGATCCGACCGTGTCGTCCAGTACCCGGTGGCGCGGTCGGATGTCTCCACGCTGATCTCGCCAGTGCCCTCGAGCTGCGGAGCATTCGGATGTCGAGGACGATCGCCCTTCCAGAAGTAGAGGATGCCGGGCGGATCCGTGCGCTCCTTCGCAGCCTCGCTCCAGTAGCGAGCCGAGAGGGTGCCGTCCTCTTGCCAGGCTCGGCCGTTCACGGTCAGACCGCCGTCGCGGTCCCGCGAGATGCGCAGGAGGCTCACCGCCGATGGTTCGTCCTCGCTCCGCATGGTCAGCGAGAGCTGCCACCACAGCCCTTCGACCGGGCCGCGGCGCCCCTCGGCCTCGATCGCCTTACGGAGCTTTTGGTTGATCGCGTCCATCTCCGCCGCACTGGCGGCTGGGTCGTAGCGGACGGATGTCAGCCCGAGCAGGTCGCTCGGCAGCTTCGAGCCGTGCGCGTGGAGGATGAACGTGCGCCGGATGCCGAGCGCGCCGCCGAACAGCCCCGCCTCGAACACCACGTTGTCGCGCGGCGACGCCTCGCCGGATTCGAAGGCATCCGTCGTCGTCCAATCGTCCTGGGCGAACACGAACGCGGCGAAATCGACCTCCTGGGAAAGCTCGACGAGGCGGTCGAGGGTGGACCGTCCCGGATTGAACGTCGTCGTCCAGGGCTCGACGTCGGCGACCTCCTCGAGCCCGCGCTCGATCCCTTCCAGCAGCTTGGCCTGCTTACCCGACGACCCGAGGAAGATGCGCGGCTTGTTCATGGGAAGACCGACGAACTCGTCGACGCGATCTCTGGGCCGAGCGCCTAGGCCGACGCCTTCCCCGCAGCGACACCCGTCTTCTCGGGCACGCCTGCGATCCAGCCTTCGATCGCGCCTGCGATCTCGGCCCATTTCTCGGCGGCCATCATCAGGTGAGGACGACCCGCGAACTCGAGGTAGTCCGTCTGCGCCGGGGACTTTTCGTACTTCTTGAACTGCTTCTTCGCGACCGACGGCGGGGACCGTGTGATCCTGGTCGGCGCCGATGATCAGTAGCGGTGCCCGCTCCTCGTACTTGAAATCCAGTTCTGTGGGCGGGTGCAGATGGAAGTTCGCGAAACCCGCCTCGTAGAAGATCTGACCGGTCTCCGGGACGTAGTATTTCTCGTACGCGGCCTTCGCCTCCTCGGGCGTGAAGGTGTTCACGAAGCCATAGGTGAACTCCTCGAGCGTGAGCGGCACGACGCCATGCCAGCGAGACGGATGTGCCAGCGCCGACGAGGCGACTTTGAGCGACGAGAACGGCAGGACGAGGATCCCCTTCGGCGGCGCCGGGCTCATCGCGACGCCCCCCGGGCGAGCCCGCGGTCGAGCAGGAGCTCGACGATCAGCCCGCCGAACGAGTGGCCGATCAGGATCGGCTCCTGCTCGAGCGCCCTGATCTGCGCCTCGTAGTGGTCGACGATCTCGGTCAGGCCGAGCCCCTCGATCGCGTCCGTCGCCTCGCGCAGCTCTTCGACGTCGCCCTGCTTGCGTGGCCATTCGGGGGCGGAAACGTCATAGCCCCGGTCGCGGAAGTACTCGGCGAACGGGTCCCAGCTCCGCGACGAGAGCCAGGCGCCATGAATCAGCATCAGTGGACTGCGGGTTGCGGCACCCTCCACGATGACCTCCCTGCTCGCTTGCCCTTCCACGCTATCGGCTGGGGTCCGGTCCCGCTGCGAGCCGATTAGATGTCAGCATCCGACGGGATGGAACTGCGCGCGGTGATCGTGGTCGAAGGGGAGAGCGACCAGGTCGCAGTCGAGGCGCTCGCCGAGCGCCGCGGCGTCGACCTTGCAGCCGCGGGCGTACGCGTCGAGCGCCTCGGAGGCGCGCATCGCATCGGGACGTTCCTCGAGAGGATCGGTGCACGTGCGGATGGCGTTCGGCTCGCGGGTCTTTGCGATGCCGGCGAGGAGCCGGTCTTCCGAAGGGCACTCGAGCGCGCCGGCTTCGGCTCAGAGCTCACGCGCGAGGACATGGAGCGGCTCGGCTTCTTCGTGTGCGTCGCGGATCTGGAGGAGGAGCTGATCCGCGCGCTCGGCGCGCCGCGGGTCGAGGAGATCCTTCGGGCCAACGACGATCTCCACCGGTTTCGGACGCTCCAGCAGATGCCGGCGTGGCGCGATCGCGCCACCGAAGAGCAGCTTCACCGGTTCCTGGGCAGCGGCGGACGGCGCAAGATCCGGTATGCCCGGTTCCTCGTCGAGGCGCTCGACCTCGACCGCATCCCCCGGCCGCTCGACCGCGTCCTAGCCCACGCGGCGGAACATTAGCCTCGGCCTTACGCCGAGCCGGTCAGCCCGTCGACTCCTCCAGCAGGCGCGCGGAGAAGAACTCGAGCGCTTTTCTCGTCTTCGTCTCCTGCTCGCCGCCGACGTCGATCCCGTTCTCGTGTAGGAAACCCCTCGCTTCGGCCGCCACCTGGAACGCCTCGCCCGGCGCGCACTTCGTCGAGAGCTCGAGGAGCATGGAGTTGTCCGGATAGAGCCAGAGCTCGGCAACGAGCTTCCGGTCGTAGCCCTCGGGCGAGAACTTCAGCTTGAGCACGAAGATAGGACCGAGGATGGAGAGGTCGTCGAGCCCGAGCCCTTCGGGCGCGTGGGCCGAGAAGAGCGCCCGCTGTTCTTTGGAGAAGAGCTTTCGCAGAGGCTTCGCACCGGTCACGGCCTCCCTGACGGCCGGCGCCTTCAGCGTGGCCTTCATCGACCCCGAACAGACGTGACCGCCGGGCATCGCGTCGACCTCGATCCCGAAACTCGGGGATTCCCGGACCTCGGACGGAAGATCGGCGGGCACGATGGGGCGGAGCTTCACGACGGAGTCGTCGCCCTTCCTCTGCACGCGCCGCGCGCGGACCACGATTCCTTGGCGGTCGAGCGCGAGATCGGGCGTGTCGAAGAAGTAGACCTGGCGGATCTGGGCGTCGAGCGGGTCGACGCCGAGCTGCGCCGCGGCGCGGCTGCGGTCGGACATCGGCACGGTGAGCTTCAGCTCGACGCTGTCGGCCTGGCGAATGGTCGACAAGAGCTCGGTGAGCGCCTGGTCGGAGGCGGAGATTGTCGTGGTCATGATGATCCTCTCGGTCTAGTGACTCGGGGAACGATTGTCGCGCATCCCGTGCTTCGTTTCACTCCGGTGGCTTATCTGCCTGGGCCAGCGCTGCGTTGCGGAAGCGGCTGTCATCGGTGATCTCGGCGCCGAACCAGTCCGGGGGCGTGAAGCTCCCTGCCTGCTCCTCCGAGCTGAACTCGACCTCGACGACCAGGAGCCCCTCGAGCTTGCCGCCGTAGATGTCCAGCTCCGCGACCGCGCCCTCGAGTTCCGCACGGTGGCGGGTCTTCTCCACGAACGCCGTAGCGAGCGGCCAGAGCTCGTCGAACTGCTCTGGCGTCAGGGGGAGATTGACCTCGACGCGGCGCAGGCCGCCGAGCGACTTCACGGTCAGCTCGTGGCCACGATCCTGCGCGCGGAGGCGGATCTCGACGGGCGCGACGGAGAGATACGCCTGGCGGATGGCCGATCCCGGACCCAGCAGGTGCTCCGGCACGGCTTCCACCTTGAACTTCCGTTCGATCTCCGGCACGCCCTCGTACCATCTCATGGAAGTCTCATCTGGGCCCCGTACGGTGCGCGCATTCCAAGGAGGTTCGAGATGCGAAAAGCGATTCTGGGGCTGGCAGGCGCGCTAGTCGTCGGCGTGACGTCTGCGGCATGCGGCGGGAACGGGTCTTCGAGCGCCACGCAGCCCGCAGGAGGCGGCGCGACGACAGCGCCCCAGACCACCTCTCTCCCGGTTGACGCCAAGCCGTTCCCGATCGACCCGAGCCGAATTCACGACCGAGATCGACAACCCCTACTGGCCGATGAAGCCCGGGAGTCAGTGGGTCTTTCGCGAAACCGACGCGGAGGGCACGGTCTCCCGCGTCGTCGTCACGGTCCTCGACAAGACGAAGATGATCGCGAACGGCGTCGAGGCTCGGATCATCCACGACCAGGTGACCGAAGGCGGCCAGGTCGCGGAGGACACATACGACTGGTACGCCCAGGACGCCGACGGCAACCTCTGGTACTTCGGCGAGGACACGACGACGTACGAGAACGGGAAGCCGAAGACGACGGAGGGCTCATGGGAGGCCGGCGTCGACGGCGCGCTCCCGGGGATCATCATGCCCGCGAGCCCGCAGGTCGGCATGACCTACCGCGAGGAGTACTACAAGGGCCATGCGGAGGACGGCGCCTCCATCATCTCGACCGATGCGCTCGCCAAGGTCCCGTACGGCCGGTTCGAGCAGGGCGTCCAGACACGGAACTTCAGCGCGATCGAGCCCGACGTGATCGAGGAGAAGATCTACGCGCAGGGCGTCGGCGTCGTGCTCGAGATCACGGTCTCGGGCGGCTCGGACCGCGACGAGCTCCTCAGCTACCACGAGGGCTAGCCGCCGAGACTCGCCCTAGGATGGCCGGGTGGCGTCGCCCGGCCATCCACCGCCGCCGAGCGAGCGCGGCGCGATCGCCTGCCCGACCTCGTCCGGCTGGAACCCCTACCTCGACCTCCTCTACGGCGCCCTCGAACGCGAGGGAGTGCCCTTCGAGCCAGACGCGCGCCTCACGGCGGGCTGGCTCGTCGGGGCGAGGCGGCGGGTTCGGTGGCTCCATATCCACTGGCCGCAGTCGCTCTATCGGTTCTCCCGCGGCCCACGGGTGCTCCGGGGGGCGATCTCCTGGCTCAAGCTGGGCGTTTTCTCCGCACGGCTCGCGCTTGCGCGAGCGCTCGGGTACCGGCTGGTCTGGACGATCCACCAGGTTCTCCCGCACGAAGGCGCGAGCCGCCTCGACGTCGCTGCCGCGCACCTGCTCGCGCGGCGCGCGGACGTGCTCGTCGCCAACGACGAGGAGACCGCTACGCGCGCTGCCGAGATCGTCGGCGCGCGGCAGGTCGCGGTCGTGTCCGCACGGGTCCTACGTCGGCGTCTACCCGCCCGGGGAAGGGAGGGCGGCGACGAGAGCCGAGCTGGGGATCGGCGACGAGCGGGTCGCACTCTCCTTCGGCGAGCTCCGCGGCTACAAGGACGTGGACGTCCTCCTGGACGCCTTCGGGCGGGTGCAGGCGGGCGGTCTCCTCCTGGTCGTCGGATATCCGAAGGACGCGCGCCTGGCGGCCGAGCTCGGCGAGGCGGCGGAGCGGGACTCCCGTATCCGTTTTCTCCCGATTCGTCCGTAACGAGCGCGTGGCCGACTTCTTCGCCGCGGCTGATGTCGCGGTCGTGCCGCGCGGGGACGGAGGCACATCGGGCTCCCTGATCCTCGCGCTCTCTCTCGGCGTGCCGGTCGTGGCCGCCGACCGCCCGACGTACCGGGAGCTCCTGGCGGACGGCGAGGCCGGCTGGCTCTTCGAGCCCGGCAATTCCGAGTCGCTCGCGCGCGCCCTCGACGCCGCGTTTTCCGCTCGCGGCGAGGAGTTGCAGCGACGTGGCGAGCTGGCCGCCACGCAGGCAGCGGGTCTTCGCTGGGAGGAATCCGCACGGCGGCTCGCCGCGCTCTTGCGCGGCAGGTATACCTAGGCGCGTGAGGCGGACGAAGCACCGCGTTCTGGTCGTCTTCAACGCCGGCCCGGCCTGGCAGAGCGGGCCGCCCGAGGACCAGCCCGACTGGGACGCGCACGCGGAGTGGGTGGACGACCTGATCGCGAACGGCACCTTCGTCATGGGAGGGCCGCTCAGCGACAACTCGGGTTCGGTGAGCCTGCTCGAGGGGCTCACGGCCGCGGAGGCGAAAGTACTGCTGGCGACGGATCCGTTCGTCGTCAACGGCGTCTTCGTGCTCGACTCGGTCCGCGACTGGACGGTCTACGTGGACGAGCTGAGTGCGAAGGAGAGCGCCTAGCGCTGGTCGCTCGGCGGCTTGTCGCCGCCGAACATGCCCTTGAGCCAGCCGAGCAGACGCTGCCTCGTCAGGTCGACGACCTCTGCGTCGTCCTCCTGACCCTCGACGGGCTCGTCAGAAGCCTCGTCGGGGGGCTGAGCTCGCCAGGCAACGTTCGACACGGGCTGACTAAAGCAAATCCAGCGAAATCTTTCTAGACCTCGTCAAAACGAATGTCCTGGGCGCCTTCCCACAGGACGCGGCGTCCAAGCTCCGCGAGGTGCTCTTGGCCGGCCTGGACAGTGGCGAAATGGTTGCCTGCGAGCTGGCCCATCTTGCTCGCGAAGCAGGTCGCGCCGTAGGGGAAGAGGATCTCGACCTCGGAGAGACCGCCCGGGTAGAGCAGGAGCTCGCCCGCGGCGGGGTACGAGTTCGCGTTCTCCGGGCCGAGGCCGAGGTCGAGCTCGAAGCCCATCGGCACCCAGGCCGCCTCGCCGCTCCAACGGGCCTGCACGAGCCGGCTCTCGAGCGGAAGCAGCCCGCGCAGGGCGGCGACGGTCTTGGGTGCCGCGTCCTCCTCGAGGCGCGCTTCGAGCTCGAATCCGCCGGCGGTGATCTTGAGCATCGGGCGGGAGCCTACCGTGCGGCACAATGGGAGAACCCGATGGCCAAGACCCTGTTCGACAAGATCTGGGAGAGCCACGTCGTCGCCGAGCCTCCCGGCGAGCCCGCGTTGCTCTTCGTCGACCTCCATCTCATCCACGAGGTCACCTCTCCGCAGGCCTTCGACGGCCTTCGGCTGGCGGGCCGGAAGCTGCGGCGGCCCGATCTCTCCATCGCGACCATGGACCACAACGTGCCGACGGAGGAGGGACCGATCACGGATTCGCTTGCGAAGGCGCAGCTCGACGCCCTCGAGCGAAACTGCTCCGAGTTCGGCGTCCCTCTCTACGCGACCGGCAGCGGCCGCGAGGGCATCGTCCACGTGATCGGGCCCGAGCTCGGCCTCACGCAGCCAGGCATGACGGTCGTCTGCGGGACAGCCACACGTCCACGCACGGGGCCTTCGGCACGCTCGCCTTCGGGATCGGCACGTCGGAGGTCGAGCACGTGCTCGCGACGCAGACTCTCCCGCAGCGGAAGCCCGCGTCCATGCGGCTCCACTTCACCGGCGAGCTCCCGTTCGGCGTCACCGCGAAGGACGTCATCCTCGGCGCCATCGGGCGGATCGGCGTCTCGGGCGGCGTGGGCCACGTGGTCGAGTACGCGGGCGAGGTGATCGAGGGGCTCTCGATGGAGAGCCGCATGACGATCTGCAACATGTCCATCGAGGCCGGCGCGCGCGCCGGGATGATCGCGCCCGACGAGACCACCTTCGCCTACCTCGAAGGACGCCCGGCCGCCCCTCGGGGCGCCGACTGGGAGGAAGCGCTCGAACGCTGGCGTGCGCTCGGGACCGACGATGGCGCCTCCTACGACCGAGACGTCGAGATCGACGTCCGCGAGCTCGCTCCCCAGGTCACCTGGGGCACCAACCCAGGGATGGTCACTTCAATCGAGGGCGCGGTGCCCGATCCCGCCGACTACGCGGACTCCGACGAGCGCGAGGCCGTCGAGCGCGCGCTCGCCTACATGGCCCTCGAGCCGGGGACGGCGATCGGCGACATCCAGGTCGACCGCGTCTTCATCGGCTCGTGCACGAACGCCCGCATCGAGGACTTGCGCACGGCGGCATCGGTCGTTGCCGGCAGGCGCGTCCATCCGAAGGTGCGCGCGATGGTCGTGCCCGGATCCGCCACGGTGAAGCGGCAAGCAGAGGAGGAGGGGCTCGACCGCGTCTTCGAGGACGCCGGCTTCGAGTGGAGGCGCGCCGGCTGCTCGATGTGCCTCGGCATGAACCCGGACATCCTCGCCCCCGGCGAGCGCTGCGCCTCGACGTCGAACCGGAACTTCGAGGGTCGCCAGGGTGCCGGCGGCCGCACGCACCTCGTCAGTCCGGCGATGGCCGCGGCAACGGCGATCGAGGGCCACTTCGTGGACATCCGGGAGTATGCGCTGGAGCCGGTGGCGTGAAGCCTTTTCGCTTCGTCACCTCGCGCGCCGCGGTGCTCGACCGCCCGGACGTCGACACCGACCAGATCATGCCGAAGCAGTTCCTGAAGCGGATCGAGCGCACGGGCTTCTCCGAGTTCCTCTTCTTCGACTGGGCGAAGGATCCGGACTTCGAGCTCAACCGGCCGGAGGCGCAGGGCGCGAAGATCCTCCTCACGGGGCGGAACTTCGGCTGTGGCTCGTCGCGCGAGCATGCGCCCTGGGGGCTGCAGGAGTACGGATTCGAAGCAATCGTTGCGCCGTCGTTCGGCGACATCTTCCGCACGAACTGCGCTGAAGATCGGCCTCGTCCCCGTCGTCCTTCCGCAGGAGCAGGTGAAGGCCCTGATGGAGGAGCCCGGGGAGATCACGGTCGACCTCGAGGCTCAGACCGCCGGCCCGTACTCATTCGAGGTCGACGCCTTCGAGCGCGAGTGCCTCTTGCAAGGGCTCGACGACATCGGCCGCGCTCTCCAGCACGAGGGCGAGATCGCGGCCTTCGAGGCGGCGCACCCGCCGCGCTTCGCTACGACAGCTCTCTGAGGACCGCGTCGCCGAATTCCGCCGTGCGGAGTTCGCCGTTCGCTTCGTGCGTCTGCCACACGGCGGCGCGCAGGCGTTCGGCCTCGTCGGCGCGCCCGAGGCCGTGCTCGAGCATGAGCGCGGCGGAGAGCAGCATCCCGACGGGATTGGCGATCCCCTTGCCCGCGATGTCGGGCGCCGAGCCATGGACCGGCTCGAAGAGGCCGGGCCCGGTGTCGGAGAGACTTGCCGACGGCGCGAGGCCGATGCCGCCCGTGAGCGACGCGGCGAGGTCGCTCAGGATGTCCCCGAACATGTTCTCGGTCACGATCACGTCGAACTGGTCGGTGGCGAGCACGAGCTGCATCGCCGCGTTGTCGACGAGCATGTGCTCGAGCCCGACGTCCGCGTAGTCGGGCGCCACCTCGGTCACGACGCGCCGCCACATGCGCGACGTGTCGAGGACGTTCGCCTTGTCGACGGACACGACCCGCTGCCGGCGCCCTCGCGCGAGCTCGAATGCGCGGCGGGCGATCCGTTCGACCTGGTGCGGGTGGTACTCCAACGTGTCGTAGACCGTTCCGTCCTCCCGCACGCCGCGCTCCCCGAAGTAGAGGCCGCCGACGAGCTCGCGCACGATGAGGATGCTCGACGTGCCCCTGCTCCGAGGGGCGCAGGTTGGCGTAGACGTCCAGCTCGGCGCGGAGGCGCAGCATGCCCTGCTCCGGACGGACCTCGGCGGCGTCGAACTCGGGGTCGCCGATCGGGCCTTTGAGGACGCGGCTGCCGATGCCTTGCAGGCCGCGAGTGTCTCTTCCGGGAGGGGAGTCGCCCGTGTCCCGGATCGCCTGCGCCCCGAACGCGTGCTCTTCGAGCTCGAGGTCGGGGGCGACCTGCTCGAGAGCGCGAAGCGCCTCCCGCATCACCTCGGGGCCGATCCCGTCGCCTGGCAGGACTACAACTGTACGGTGAGCACGCCGAGCCGCTCCAGCACCTGATCCGCGTCAGCGTCGATCCCGATCGGATCGAGGCGAGCCTCGACCGGGCCGGGCGTCTTCAGCCCGTCGCCGGTGACGAGCGAGCACGACGCGGTCGTCCGCACCGAGCTCGCCCTCGTCGACCGCGCGGCGAAGGGCGCCGAGGGAGACGCCCGCGGCGGTCTCGCCGAAGATGCCTGCGCACTCGGCGAGGAGCCCCATGTTCGTGCCCACCTCGTCCTCCGCGACGGCATAGACCGCGCCGCCGGTCATGCGGGCGGTGGCGACGGCCTTGTCGCCGTCGGCCGGGTTCCCGATCGCCAGCGAGCGCGCAATCGTTGCGGGCCGGACCGGCGCGACCTTCTCACCCGAGGCAAATGCCGTTGCGACCGGGGAGCAGCCTTCGGCCTGGCCGCCGAAGAGGCGCGGAGTGGGTGCATCCACGAGGCCGAGCTCGCTGCAGCTCGGTCGAAGCCCTCGTGCGATCTTCGAGTAGAGGGAGCCCGAGGCGATGGGCGCGACGACGGCGTCGGGCGCATCCCAGCCGAGCTGCTCGGCGATCTCGAAGGCGACGGTCTTCGACCCCTCGGCGTAGTACGAGCGCAGGCTCACGTTGACGAACCCCCAGGGGAGCTCGAAGGAGAGCTCGATCGTGAGCCGGCTGCAGTCGTCGTAGGTTCCACGGACGGCATAGATGGTGGCACCGTAGACGGCGGTCGCGACGAGCTTCTCGGGCTCGAGGTCGGCCGGGCAGAAGACGGCCGCCTCGATCCCCTCGGCCGCGGCCCGCGCGGCGACCGCGTTGGCGAGGTTTCCGGTCGAGGAGCAGGCGATCGTCTCGAGGCCGAGCTCCCTGGCCTTCGCGGCCGCGACGGCGACGACGCGGTCCTTGAATGAATGCGTGGGGTTGGCGGTGTCGAGCTTGAGCCAGAGCTCGCCGACTCCTACCTCTTCCGCGAGACGCGGCGCCGCGACGAGCGGCGTGAAGCCGGGGGCCAGCCGTGCCTCGGCCGGGGCTTCGACGGGGAGGAGTGGCGCGTAGCGCCAGATCGACGTGGGCCCGGCTGCGATCGTCTCGCGCGAGACCGTCCGCGCGAGCTCGTCCCAGTCGTAGACGGGGTCGAGGGGGCCGAAGCAGCGCAGTACAGGTGCCGATGTCTTCGAGCGCGTATTCGGTCGCGCAGCTACGGCAACGGAGAGATGTGGCGGGCATTTCTGGCTCCTTTCTCGCTGACATCCTCCCGAGCCCGAAGGCTCGGCCGGGTTTGGCACCTTGCTCGTCGGAGTAGGTTGCCGAGGCTTCTAAGGGCCGGTTCCCTCAGCCTCTCTTGATGCGAGCGGGGCCGCTGCCCGTCGCTCAGGTCTGAGTATAGGACGCGGGTTGGGCCCGAGTCACTGCCCCTTCGGAGGCAGATGAGACGAGCGCCGCGTACTTGGCGAAGACGCCGCTTTCGTAGCGCGGGGGAGGGGGGCTCCAGCGTGAGAGCCGCGCCTGGAGCTCGTCGTCGGAGAGCTCGACCGAGAGCGTCCGCGCCTCGACGTCGATGACGACCGTGTCGCCGTCCTCGACGCACGGCGATGGGCCCGCCGCGCGCCGCCTCCGGCGAGATGTGCCCTGCCATCAGCCCGTGGGTCGCGCCCGAGAAGCGCCCATCGGTGATGAGCGCGATCTTGTCTCCGAGCCCCTCGCCGACGAGCGCGGCCGTGACGTGCAGCATCTCCCGCATCCCCGGCCCGCCCGCGGGCCCCTCGTAGCGGATGACGACCACGTCGCCCTCCTTGATCCCCTGTTCCTTCACGGCGGCGAAACACGCTTCCTCGGAGTCGAAGACCCGCGCGGGGCCGCGATGGGAGAGCCGCTCGTGCCCGGCGAGCTTGACGACGCAGCCCTCGGGCGCGAGGTTCCCGCGCAGGATGGCCAGCCCGCCGATCGGCTTGATCGGGGTCTCGATCGGCACGACGACCTCCTGGCCGGGCTTCTCCTCGGCCGCGGCGGCGATCTCGCCGAGCGAGCGGCCGTCGACGTTCGGCGCGTCGGCGTGCACGAGCTCCTTCTTCAGGAGCTCCCGCGCGACGAGGGCGACCCCGCCGGCCTCGTAGACGTCGGTGGCGACGTATTGCCCGCCCGGCTTCAGGCTCGCGACGATGGGTGTCTCGCCGCGATCCGGTCGAAGTCGTCGAGCTCGAAGGGGACGCCGAGCTCCCGCGCGATGGCGAGGAGGTGGAGGACGCCGTTGGTGGAGCCGCCGGTGGCGACGATCGAGGCGGCCGCGTTCTCGAGCGCGTCGCGCGTGATGATCTGCGACGGCCGCAGGTCGCGGCGCAGGAGGTCCATGGCCAGCCGGCCGGCCGCCTCGGCCGCCTCGGCCTTGGACGGATGCAGCGCGGGAATCCCGTTCAGGCCGGCGGGGCTGATCCCGAGGAAGTCGAGCGCGGTGGACATCGTGTTCGCGGTGAACTGCCCGCCGCATGCGCCCGCGCCCGGGCATGCGACGCCCTCGAGCTCGTGCAGATCCTCGTCGCTCATCTTCCCGACGGCGTGCGCGCCGACAGCCTCGAAGACGTCCTGGATGGTGACGTCGCGCCCGCGGAAGCGGCCCGGCGCGATGGAGCCGTTGTAGAGCGCGAGGCCGGGAAGGTCGAGGCGCGCAAGCGCCATGACCGCAGCGGGAATCGTCTTGTCGCAGCCGACGAGGCAGACGAGGCCGTCGAAGAGGTGGCCGCGCGCCACGAGCTCGATCGAGTCGGCGATCACCTCGCGCGAGACGAGCGAGGCGCGCATGCCCTCGGTGCCCATCGAGACGCCGTCCGAGACCGCGACGGTGTTGAACTCCATCGGCGTGCCGCCCGCCGCGCGGATGCCGCGCTTCACGTGCTGGGCGAGCTCGCGCTGGTTCCAGTTGCACGGCATCGTCTCGATCCACGTCGTGGCGACGCCGATGATCGGGCGTGCGAGGTCGTCGTCCGTGAAGCCGATCCCCTTCAGCATCGCGCGCGCGGCCGCGCGCTCGGGGCCGTCCGTGAGGGCTGCGCTCTTTCGCTTGTCGGGGTCGCTCATGCTCGTCCTGCTCCCTCGGTCGGAGACTGTGAAGCGAAGCACACTCGCGTCCGCGAAGCGGCGGGCGAGCTCCTCCTCGCTGGAATCGGCCGCGTCTCTCCGCACCCACACGATCACGCTCGGGCCCGAGCCGGAGAGCGTCGCGCCGAGCGCGCCTTCCGGGAGATCGGCGCGGACCCTCTCGAGGAGCGGTGCGTTCTCGGCGCGGTAGGGCTCGTGCAGCCGGTCCTGGATCGCCTCGGCGAAGAGCTCGGCGGAGCCCTGCGCGAGGGCGGCGCCGAGGAGCGCCGCGCGGCCCGCGGTGAAGGCAGCGTCCGCGTGCGGCACCGAGTCGGGAAGGGAGCTCCGCGCTTCGGCAGTGGACACGGTTGCCTCGGGGACGAGCGCGAATGGCACGGCCGGCAGCGAGTCGGCGACGCGGACGATGCGGTTCTCCCACGTCAGGCAGACGCCGCCGGCGAGCGCCGCGGCGAGGTTGTCGGCGTGGCCCTCGAGCTCGACGCCGATCGCGAGAAGCTTCTCAGGGTCCGGCTCTTCGCCCGCGGCGAGGGTGCCCGCGACCAGGCCGAGCGCGATCACCGCCGCGCTCGAGCCGAGGCCGCGCTCGCGCGGGATCCGGCTCGTGAACTCGAAGTGCTTGCCCTCGACGGGAGCGAGCCTGGAGAAGGCCTGAATGCCGAGGTGCGACTCGTCGAGCTCGCCGTCGCCCTCCTCGACCTCGAGCTCGTTCCAGAGGTCGAGCGCGGCGGCGACGCAGTCGAAGCCCGGCCCGATGTTCGCCGTCGTCGCCGGCGCACGTACGTGGATCTTCATGCGCCGACCGCGTCCGGGTCCTTGAGGCCGTGCCCGGTGATGACGCAGACGACCCTGGCCCGCTCGCGGCGGATCCGCGAGGAGAGCGGCCAGGCCGGCGGCCGACGAGGGCTCGCAGAAGAGGCCCTCTTCGCGGGCGAGAACGCGCCAGGCGTCGAGGATCGCCTCGTCGGCAATCGACGGCGCCTCGCCGCCCGAGTCGGCCAGCGCGCGCTGCGCCTCCGCCTCGTGCGGCGGGCTCGACGATGCGGATCGCGGAGGCTGCGGTCCCTGCCCGGTCGGCGGCCTGCGCGGCGACGAAGCGGGGAAGCGCGCCGAGCTCCCCGAAGCCGAGCGCGTAGGCGCAGAGGTTCCCGCCTCCGCCGTACGGAAGTGCGAGGACGTCGGGCGCGCTGCCGAGCTCCTCGGCGATCTCGAACGCTGCCGTCTTCTGGCCCTGGAGGCGGAGCGGGTTGAGCGAGTTGACGAGGACGTGTGTCCCCGCAGCGTCGAGCTCCTTCGCCTCGGCGAGCGCCTCCTCGAAATTCGCGCGGGTCTCGGACCCTCGCGCCGACGGCGCGCGCCTGGGCGAGCTTGCCGCGTGCGACCGCGCCTTCCGGCTGGAGGATGACCGCCTCGAGGCCGGCGCGGGCCGCGTAGGCCGCGGCGGAGGCGGCGGTGTTCCCCGTCGAGGCGCAGACGACGGCGTGCGCACCGTCCTCGAGCGCCTGCGTGACCGCGACGGTCATGCCGCGGTCCTTGAAGCTCCCGGTCGGGTTCGCGCCTTCCCATTTCAGCCAGACCTCGACGCCAGTGCGCTCGGAGAGGCGCGGCGCGGGGAGGAGGGGCGTCGAGCCCTCGCCGAGCGAGACGATCTTCGCGTCGGCGGCCAGGGGCAGCCGGTCGCGGTAGCGCTCTGCGAGCGGGAGGGTCACGCGCGCAGAGACTAACGTCACGCCCAGCCGAGGCCGGGAACGCCGCGGTCGGAGATGACCGGCAGCGCGGAGGGGGGAGCCTTCGACTCCTCGAGCTCGGCGATCTCCTCGAGCGCGGCGTCGAGGTCGCCGGAGGGCGCCTCGTGCGTGACGATGTGGAGCGTCGCCGAGCCGTTGACCTGCTTCTGGACGAGGCGGGCGATGGAGACGCCGTGCGTGGCGAGGCGCAGCGCGACGTGGGCGAGCACGCCCGCCCGGTCCTCGACCTCGATGCGGATGTAGAAGGGCGAGCGGAGCTTGCCGGGGTCGAGGCGCTCGACGGTGCGCCAGCACGCATCGTTCTGGAGAAAGCCGGTGCCCGTCGTGCCGATGATCGAGACCATGTCGGCGACGACGGCGGACGCTGTCTCGATGCCGCCGGCGCCCGGGCCCTCGAGGGTGATCTCGCGGATGGCGTCGCCCTGGAGCATGACTGCGTTGAAGGCGCCCGCGACCGCGGCCAGCGGATGCTGGCGGTCGACGAGGGCGGGCTGCACGCGGACGTCGAGGCGGCCGTCGACGAGGGTTGCAGCGCCGACGAGCCGAACGGTCATGCCCATCTCGCCTGCCGCCTCGACCTCGTCAGCCCCGAGCCCCTGGATGCCCTCGTAGTCGACGTCGGCGAGCGTGACGCGCGAGCCGAACGCGACCGTGGCGAGGATGGCCATCTTCGCGGCCGCGTCCGCGCCCGAGACGTCGTCGGTCGGGTCGGCCTCGGCGAACCCGCGTGACTGGGCCTCGGAGAGCGCCTCGTCGTAGGTGGCGCCGCGCTCCATCTCCGTGAGGATGAAATTGGTCGTCCCGTTCACGATGCCGAGGACGCGGTGGACGTTCGTGACGACGAGCGCCTCCCGCAGCACCTTGATCACCGGGATCGCGGCGCACACGCTCGCCTCGAAGCGGAGCTGGACGCCCGCCGTGGACGCCGCCTCGAAGAGCTCGGCTCCGCGTTGCGCGACGAGCTGCTTGTTGGCGGAGACGACCGGCTTGCCGGCCCTCAGCAGGTCGAGGACGTACTCCCCGGTCGGCTCGATGCCGCCCATGACCTCGGCCACGAGCGCGATCGACTGGTCCTCGATGATCGAGGCGAAGTCGGTCGTCAGGACCCCGGGATCGGGCTCGTACGCGCGCTCCTTCGCCGGGTCGCGGACGAGCGCCTTGACCACGCGCAGGCGGTGGCCGGTCGCGCGCTCGATGTCGTCGGCGTTTTCGTGAAGGAGTCGGTTTACCGCCGACCCGACGGTCCCGTAGCCCAGGAGGGCGACGGGAACGTCAACGGACGCCATGAGCCTCCTGGCCGAGGAGGCCCTCCCGGCCGGCGAGGTCGCGGAGCTCCTGTCCGACCTGCTCGACGGGATGCTTGGCGGCCATGCGCCTGAGGGCAGTGAAGCGCGGCCGCCCAGCATCCTCCTCCGCGATCAGCTCACGAGCGAACGAGCCTGGCGGATGTCTTCGAGCAGCTTCTTCATCGTCGTCTTCACGTGCTCGTCGACGATGACCTGGCCACGGGTGAGGTCGCCGTACTCGGCGACGTCGGAGATCGAGTGGCGCATGTACGAGAAGCCGCCCTCGTAGATCAGGTCCACGATCAGCTTCATCTCGTTGATGCACTCGTAGTAGGCGATCTCGGGCTGGTAGCCGGCGTCCACGAGGGTCTCGAAGCCGGCCTGCATAGCGCGCAGACACCGCCGCAGAGGACGGCCTGCTCGCCGAAGAGGTCGCTCTCGGTCTCCTCTGCGAACGTCGTCGCGAGCATGCCCGCGCGGCCGCACCCGATGGCGCTGCCGTAGGCGAGCGCGAGATCGAAGGCGTTGCCGCTCGCGTCCTGCGCGACGGCGACGAGGCCCGGTGTGCCGGCGCCGGCCTCGAAGAGCTGGCGCACGCGGTGGCCGGGGCCCTTGGGCGCGACCATGATCACGTCGTGGCCCGAGCCGGGCTTGATCTCGCCGAAGTGGACGTTGAAGCCGTGCGCGAAGAGAATCGCGGCGCCGGGCTCGAGGTTCGGCTCGATCTCGCGCTCGAAGACGCCCTTCTGCACATGGTCGGGCAGGAGGATCGCGACGAGCCGGGCGCCCTGAACGGCGGCGGGAATCGCCTTCACGGTCAGCCCGGCTTCCTCGGCGGTCGACCACGAGTCGCTCCCGAGGCGCAGGCCGACCTCGACGTCGACGCCGGAGTCGCGCAGGTTCAGCGCGTGCGCGTGTCCCTGGCTGCCGTAGCCGATGACGGCGACCTTGCCGTTCAGGAGCTCGACGTTGCCTTCGCGGTAGACTTGTTGCCATGACTTCCTTTCGTTAGCGGAGAACGTGTTGACGCCTGGGCGCGCGCGCCGTGGACGCACGGGCGAGGCCGATGCGGCCGGTGCGCGCAAGCTCTTTGAGCCCGTAGGGGCGGACGAGCTCCTCGAAGGAGTCGAGCTCCTCCGGCGAGCCGACGAGCTCGAAGATGATCGCGTTCGGCCCGAGGTCCGCGACCCGGGCGTTGAAGACCTCGGCGAGGGCGATGCAGCTCGCCGCGCCGGTCGGCAGGTGCGTTGACCTTGAAGGGCGAGCTCGCGCTCGATGGCCTCGCCGGGCTCGAGCTCGTTCACGCTTAGGACGTTCACGAGCTTGTGCATCTGCTTCTCGATCTGCTCGATCGACTCCTGCGCGCAGTCGACGCGCAGCGTGATGCGCGAGACTTCGGGCGCTCCGTCGGGCCGACCGCGAGGCTCTCGATGTTGAACCCGCGGCGGGCGAACATGTTCGATACGCGCGCGAGCGCCCCGGGCGGTTCTCGACGAGAACGGAGAGCGTATGCGTCATGCCTCCACCCGCTCGTCCTCGGAGTCGAACTCGAGCACGTCGAGTGCGGCCGCGCCTGCCGGGATCATCGGGAAGCACTTCTCCTCGGGGTCGACGCGGGCGTCCACGACGGCGGTGCGGCCGCAGGCGAGAGCCTCCTCGAGCGCGGGCTCGAGCTCGTCCTCGGAGGAAACGGTGAAGCCCGCGCCGCCGTAGGCCTCGGCGAGCTGCGCGTAGTCGGGCACCTGGTGCGTCAGGTGGGTCTGCGCGAAGCGCTCGTCGTAGAACATCTCCTGCCACTGGCGCACCATTCCGAGCCAGCCGTTGTTCACGATCACGACCACGATCGGAAGCTCCTTCGAGCGCGGACGTCGCGAGCTCCTGGCACGTCATCTGGAAGCAGCCGTCGCCGTCCACGCAGACGACCGTCGCGTCGGGGCAGGCGGCCTTCGCGCCCACGGCCGCCGGAAGGCCGTAGCCCATCGTCCCCAGCCCTCCGGAGGTGATGAAGGAGCGCGGCCGGTCGCAGACGAGGTACTGCATCGCCCACATCTGGTGCTGGCCCACGCCGGTCGTCCAGATGACGTCGTCGCGCCCGGCGGTGAGGTCGCGCAGCGACTCGAGCACCGTCTGCGGCTTGAGCGGTCGCACTTCGCGTAGCGGTACGGGAACTCCTCGCGCCAGGCGTCGATCTGGCGGCGCCAGGCCTCGGGGCCCTTGCCGTTGGAGGCGCGGAGCTTGCGCACCTGCGTGGCGAGCTCGCCGAGGGCGACCTTGAGCGGGCCGACGACGGGGATGTCGGCGCGGCGGAGCTTGCCGATCTCCGCCGAGTCGATGTCGAGGTGGATGACCTTCGCGCCGGCCGCGAAGGCGGAGAGCTTCCCGGTGACGCGGTCGTCGAAGCGCGACCCGACGGCGACGAGCAGGTCGCACTTGTTCATCGCCCAGTTCGCCCACTTCGAGCCGTGCATGCCGGGCGCGCCGTAGCAGAGCGGGTGCGAGTCGGGGAACGCGCCCTTCGCCATGAGCGTCGTGATGACGGGGATGCCGCCTGCTTCGGCGAGCTCGCGGAGCTCGGCGCAGGCGTCGGCGTTGATCGCCCGCCGCCCACGTAGAGGACGGGCTTCTCGGCGGCGGCGAGCGCCTCCGCGGCCGCTGCGATCTGGCGCGGGTGCACCGGACCGGCGGCTTCCAGCCGGGGAGGTCGACGTCGTCCGGGTAGCGGAAGTCGAACTCGGCCTCCTGCACGTCCTTGGCGATGTCGACGTGGACCGGCCCGCTGCCGCCCGGTCTGGGCGACGTGGAAGGCGGCCTTCAGGACTCCGGGCAGCTCCTCCACGTTCTGGACGAGCCACGAGTGCTTCACGATCGGGAGCGTGATGCCGACGGCGTCCGTCTCCTGGAAGGCGTCGGTGCCGATGAGGTTCGTGCGCACCTGGCCGGTGATGGCCACGAGCGGCGTCGAGTCCATCCACGCGTCGGCGATCGGAGTGACGAGGTTCGTCGCTCCGGGGCCGGACGTGGCGATCGCGACGCCGACCTTGCCCGACGCGCGGGCGTAGCCCTCGGCCATGTGGCCGGCGCCCTGCTCGTGGCGGGCGAGGACGTGGCGGACGTTCGAGCCGCGGGCGAACGCGTCGTAGAGCGGCAGGATCGCGCCTCCCGGGATGCCGAAGGCGATGTCGACGCCCTCGGCCTCGAGCGAGCGCAGGATCGCGTCGGAGCCGAGCATCTTCATGCGGCGAACTCCGTGTCCCTCCGGGCCGGCGGGAGGCCGGCGAGGAGGACGTCCATGAACTGGCGGGTCGTGGCGGCAGCGCCGGTCACGACGATGTCCGCCGTGCGTACGCCGTCTCCGATCGCCCGGGAGACGCCGCGCTCGAGGGTCTCGGCCGCGGCGCGCTCGCCGAGGCCCTCGCCGAGCATGACCGAGGCGGCGAGGAGCATGGCCATCGGGTTGGCCACGCCCTGGCCGGCGATCTCGGGCGCCGAGCCGTGGGTCGGGCCGAAGACCCCCATGCCGTTCGCGGACATGCGGCCGGAGGCGACCATGCGTACGTCCTCGTGCGCGAAGGCGGCCATGTTGGAGAGGGCCTCTGCGAAGACCTCCTGCGTGGCGATGACGTCGAACCGCCCCGGGTCGGCCGCGAGGACGGGGAGGACGAGCTCGACGGGAACGTGCTCGACGATCACGCCCTCGTGCCGTTCGGTGGCAGCCTGCACGGCCGCGAACCACTCCTGGCTCGTGCCGACGGAGGTCACCTTCGCCCGCCGCTCGCGTGCGAGCCGGAAAGCCCGCTCGATCGGCGACTCCTGGGCGTCCTCGGCGACCGGGCTGACGAGCGCGACGTCGCCTTCGGGGGCGAGGCGCACGCGCGTCACGCGCCAGGTGAGGTCGAGCTCCGCCTTGACGCCCTCGAGCGCGGGCTCGCGGGTGGCGGCGATCAGCACGGCATCCGCCTCGCGGCACGCGGCCCGCGTGGCGGGAGGGAGGGGGTGCCCGAAGCGGCGGACGGCGTCTCCTCCGAACGGGACGTGCGCCTCGTCCACGGCGAACCCGTGCAGGCGCGAAACGGCCTCGATGGCGCGGCTGGCCTCGGCCATCAGCTCAGGGCCGATTCCGTCGCCGGCGAGACAGGCGATCTTGTAGCGACGGGCTCTCATGGGACGGCGACCTCCCGTTCGAAGACGTCGTAAAGCGTGACCTGCTTACGTTGGTCGGCAAGCTGCTTGAAGCGCTTGAACGCTTCGTTCAGCTCGTCGCCCTCGATCTGGATGCCGGCCTCAGCGCACGCGAGCGCGAACGCGTGCCGGCCGGAGTGCTTTCCGAGCGGCAAGGTCATCACGAGCCCGAGCTCGGTCGGGTCCATGATCTGGTACGTGTCGGCGTCCTTCAGCATCCCGTCCTGGTGGATGCCGGCCTCGTGGGCGAACGCGTTCGCGCCCACGATCGCCTTGCAGCGCTGAACGCTGTAGCCCGTCAGCTTCTCGACGAGATGCGAGGTCTTGCCGATCTCGCCGACGACGATGCCGGTCTCGGTCTCGAAGGAGTCGCGGCGAACGCGGAGCGCCATGACGATCTCCTCGAGGGCCGCGTTCCCGGCTCGCTCGCCGAGCCCGTTGATGGTCGCCTCGATCTGCGTCGCGCCCGCTCGCACTGCGGCGAGCGAGTTGGCGACTGCGAGCCCGAGGTCGTTGTGGCAATGGACGGAGAGGGAGACCTCCTCGAGCTCGGGGCAGAGGTGCTGGACCTCGAGCAGGAAGCTTGCGTATTCCTCCGGCAGGCAGTAGCCGACGGTGTCGGGGAGGTTGATCGTGGTCGCGCCGGCCTCGATCGCCTCGCGGCAGACCTTGGCCACGAAGCGCGGGTCGGAGCGGGTCGCGTCCTCGCAGGAGAACTCGACCTCGTCGCGCCTTCGCGTTGGCGTAGCCGACGGCCCAGCGGGCCTGCTCGACCACCTCGGCGGGCTCGAGGCGGAGCTTCTTCTCCATGTGGATCGGGCTCGTCGCGATGAAAACGTGGATGCGGGAGCGCTGCGCGTCGGCGAGCGCCTCCGCACTGGCGTCGATGTCTTCCTTGCGGGTGCGGGCGAGAGATGCCACCGCGGGTCGGTCGACCGCGGCTGCCACGGCCCTCACGCCCTCGAAGTCGCCCGGCGAGGAGACCGCGAAGCCGGCCTCGACGACGTCGACTCCGAGGCGCTCGAGCTGCGTGGCGATCTCCGCCTTCTCATGCGGCTGCAGCGCGATGCCCGGGGACTGCTCCCCGTCGCGCAGCGTCGTATCGAAGATGGTGATCCTGCGTGCTGCCACTGCTCCTCCTTCGGCGTCCCCGAAACGGAGACGCACCTCGGGTGTCGTTTCGGTCGGCGTGTGCGCCAACTAAAGGGCGCGTGGTCGCGTACTCCCCCTTAGCGGGGGAGAATGGCGATGAGGAGAAGGGCGACGAGGCCGAGCGACGCCAGGCCAACCAAACCGGTGGCGGGGAATGCTGTGGCGCGTGACCTCGACTGCACGATTGGCCAAGTCTGCGTAAACCTCACGGGCCTGTCAACCCCCTACGGAGCGAGCTCGTGTTCCAGCTGGCGCGCGAGATCCTCCACCCAGGGCGCCCTCTCCTGGGCGTCCGACGCCCGCGCGACGGCGGAGCGCAGGTCGCGTGAGGCCGCCCGGCGGCCGTTCCCGAGCCTGCGTGCGCAGTAGACCGTGGCGCCGCGCCAGGGGCCCCAGGCGACGAGCGCGGCCCTGATCTCGAGCTTGTCGCCCGTCGCGGGCACCTCGACGACCATGGACCCGCGCGGGGCCACGGGCTCGATTCCCGGGGTCGCGTCGGCCGGCCGCGAGCCGAAGGCGAGGATCATGGCGAGCGGGTTGCCGGGGAAGTTGGCCGGACGCTTGCGGTCTCCGACCGAGAGGCGCCGCTGGTGCTCGCAGCGCGAGACAGCGCGCGTACGCGCGCCAGCGGCCGGAAACCGCGTCGCGGTACGTGACCGACTCGTACAGGTGGCCCGGCGGCCAGCCGAGCCAGCAGGCCATCTTTCGCATCGTCACTCCACTTAGACGTCGTTGCCTTCAGTTAGTGTGGCCGATCGGCCAGTGAGCGCCTTCGAGCGACAGCGGGGCGTCATCCGCCGGCGGCGACGTTCGCAGGGTCTGGAGCGTGTGCTCGGGACCCCGGCGCTCTTCTCGACGGCCTACGGCAACGTCGGCTCGTCCATCTACTACGCCCTCGGCGTCACAGCGGCGTTCGCGCTTGGCCTGACCCCGCTCGTCTTCATCATCGCCGGGATCATCTTCGCGGCGACCGCCGCGACCTACGCGGAGGGGACGGTGCGCTACCCGGAGGCCGGCGGGTCGTCGAGCTTCGCGCGCCACGCCTTCAACGAGCTCGTCAGCTTCGGGGCGGCCTGGGCCCAGATGCTGAACTACATCATCACGATCGCCATCTCGGCGTTCTTCGTCCCGCACTACCTCTCGATCTTCTGGCCGTCGCTTCGGGACAACCCCTGGGACATCGTCGTCGGCGCCGTCGTGATCGCCGCGCTCGTGCTGCTGAACATCGTCGGGATCCAGGAGTCCGCTCGGATCAACATCCTGCTCGCGCTCGTCGACTTCGCCACGCAGCTCCTGCTCGTGGTCATCGGCTTCGTCCTCATCTTCAGCCCGACGATCCTGAAGGAGAACGTCCACTGGGGCGTGGCGCCGACCTGGAGCCAGTTCTTCCTCGCGATCCCGGTGGCGATGATCGCCTACACGGGGATCGAGACGGTCTCCAACCTCGCGGAGGAGGCTCGCGACCCGCCGCGCTCGATCCCGGCCTCCATCCGCTTCGTCGCGCTGGCCGTCTTCGCCATCTACTTCACGTTGCCCGCGATCGCGCTCTCGGCGCTGCCCGTCAGGCTCGTGGACGGCGAGTACCAGACGCTCCTCGGGCTTCCCCCGGAGGAGGGCGGCTTCGCCAACGACCCCGTGCTCGGTCTCGTCGAGAACCTCGGCATCTCGGGAACGGTGCTCGACGTCCTGAAGGTCTACGTCGGCATCCTCGCCGCGACGATCCTCTTCATCGCCACGAACGCCGGCGTGATCGGCGCGTCCCGCATCACGTACGCGATGTCGCACTACCGGCAGCTCCCCGAGGTCTTCCGCAGGCTGCATCCGCGCTTCGCGACACCATGGCTTTCGCTGGTCGTCTTCGCCGGCGTCGCCCCGATCGTCGTCCTCATCCCCGGGCAGCTCGACTTTCTCGGGACGATGTACTCGTTCGGCGCGATGCTCTCGTTCACGGTCGCGCACGCGTCGATCGTGGCGCTCCGCTACCGGCGCCGGGACGAGGAGCTCGTCTACCGCGCGCGGCCGAATCTCCGCGGTGCGCGGGGTCGACTGGCCGCTCTTCGCGATCTTCGGCGGGATCGCGACTGCGCTCGCGTGGCTGACCGTGGTCATACAGACGCCCTTGACGCGCTATGCGGGCCTTGGCTGGCTCGTTCTCGGGTTCATCGTCTACTTCTTCTACCGCCGTCGAGTCGTGCGGGCGCCGCTCCTCGAGACGGTGCGGGCACCGGCGCTGATCCTCGGCCCCTCGCTCGAGCTCCACTTCCGCACGATCCTCGTGCCGGTCGTGCGCAACGCCGAGTCGGAGGAGGCGCTCGTCGCCGCCGCACGGCTTGCGGCCGAACGCCGCGCGACGATCGCGATCGTCCACGTCCTCGAGGTGCCGCTGAACCTCCCGCTCGACGCCGAGCTCCCCGAGGACGAGGAACGGGCCTTCGAGCTCCTCGAGGAGGCCCGCGCGTTCGTCGACGCCTACGGCGTGCGCGCGGTGACCCGGCTCGCCCGCGCACGGCGGGCCGGCCCGGCGATCGTCGAGGAGGCTGTGCGTCGCCAGGCGGAGCTCATCGTCGTCGGCGCCCGGCGGCGAGTCGCCCGCGGCCGGACGCCCATCTTCGGGCGCACGGTCGATCACGTCCTGAAGGAAAGCCCGTGCCGCGTCCTTCTCGCGGCGGGCCGGAAGGCCGCGTGACCCCCGAGCTGCGCCGACGGACGACGGCGGTCCTCTCGGGCCTCATGGTCGTGCTCGGGATCGCTCTCTGCGTGGAGACCGCGTTCGCCGGAGGCGGGATCGGCTACCTGCTCGGCGCCCTCCTCGTCCTCGCCGGCGCCGGCCGGCTGTACGTTTCGTTTCGGTAATGGCGAAGAAGCTCGGTCTGGCGCGGGTGCTCGGTGCGGGCTCGCTCGCGTCGGTCGCCTACGGCGAGATCGGGTCGTCGATCTACTTCGCGCTCGGCGTCGTCGCGCTCTATGCGCTCGGCGCCACGCCCTGGGTGCTGCTCGGGGTCGGGGCGCTCTTCCTCCTCGTCGCGCTCTCGTACGCGGAGGGAACCTCTGCGCTGCCGGAGACCGGCGGCGCCGCGACCTTCGTGCGGCGCGCGTTCAACGACCCGGCTGGATTCATCACCGGCTGGGCGCTCTTCCTCGACTACCTGATCGTGATCGCGCTGGCCGGCCTCTTCGTGCCGCACTATCTCGGCACGGCCCTCGGCTGGGACGCTCTCACGGACTCGCCCTGGGATGTCGTCTTCGGCGTGGTCGCCATTCTCGGTGTGGCGGGGATCCGCCTCGTGCGCCGGGCCCGGATGTACACGGCTGCGATCTTCATCGCGGTCCTTGCGTTCCTCTCGCACCTGCTTCTGATCGGCCTCGGGTTCGCGTTCCTGATCTCGCGGGAGGGCTTCGGGCAGGGAATCGACCTCGGCACCGCACCGACCTGGCATGCACTCGTCTTCTCGCTCTCGCTCGCGATGCTCGCGTTCACCGGGCTCGAGACCGTCGCGAACCTGGCCGCCGAGGTGCGCGAGCCGGGGAAGGCACTGCCGCGGAGCCTCTTCGCGGGGATCGGCGCGGTCGTGATCGTCTCTTTCACGATCGCGGCGATCGGCCTTTCCGCGTATCCGCCGCACCCGGATTCCGCGGGGCCGGACGGGTGGGCGACCGACCTGGGCACGACCTGGATTCGCGCGCCGCTCGTCGGGATCTCGGAGGCCTTCGGCGGGTCGCTGCCCGACGCCGCCGTCGACACGGTCAAGGTCTTCATCGGCGTCACGGGCGCGATCATCCTCGTCTCGGCGATCGCGACGTCGCTCTCGGGGGCGGGCCGGCTCGCCTACTCGCTCGGGCAGCGGGCGATGCTGCCGCGGTCGTTCGGCCGCCTGAACCAGAGGACGTTCATCGCTCCGGCCTCGATCGTGAGCGGCGCCGTCATCGCCGCCGCGCTCCTCGTGATCGCGGACTCCGTCGGCCGCGAGGTCACGTTCCTCGCGAGCCTCTACAGCTTCGGCGCGCTCCTCGCTTTCACCGCCGCCCAGCTCGCCGTCATCCGCCTTCGCTTCAAGGAGCCGGATCTGGCCCGCCCGTACCGAGTGCCGGTGAACATCCGCTTCCGCGGCGTGCCGGTGCCGCTCGCGCCCCTGATCGGAGCCCCGCTCACGTTCGCGCTCTGGATCGCCGCGCTCTACACGCACGACGCGGCGAGGATCGCGGGCCCTATCTGGCTCGTCCTCGGCGCCATCCTCTTCGTCGCGGTGCGGAAGGCCCGCCACGAGCGGCTGCTCGAGCACGTGGAGCCCGCGGTCGCCGACCTGGTTCCCGAGGAGGAGGGGATCTACGAGCGCATCCTCGTCCCGGTCAAGCTCGGCCTGATCGGCGAGGAGATGCTCGCGACCGCGATCCGCCTCGCGGAGGAGCGTGGCTGTGCGGTGCGGGCGTTGCACGTGATCAAGGTGCCCCTCGACCTCCCGCTCGACGCCGAGCTGACCGACGAGGAGGAGAAGGCGGAGGCCTCGCTCGCCGAGGCGAAGCTGCTCGCGGCCGAGCACGGGGTGGAGGTGGAGGGAGAGATCGTGCGCGGGCGCGCCATCGGCGAGGCGATCGTCGAGCAGGCCGAGGGCGACGGCGTCGACCTCATCCTCATGGGCTCCGCGCCGCGCTGGCGGCGCCAGTCGCGCTTCTTCAGCCCGACCGTGGACTACGTGCTCCGCCGTGCGCCCTGCGAGGTGATGGTCGTCACGTATCCCCAGGGTGTCCTCGAGGAATAGATGCTTGACCGGAAATGAGAAACCGTGGCACCGCCGGCTGGCGCCGCGACATGCCTGAGACACGATTCTCTCGCGCGTATCTGCCGATACGCGCTCCGCCAATCGCGGCCACATGCTCGGTCGCGACCGTCCCCGGCGGCACCCACTTCCCGGCCAACCATCTAGGCTTCCGCCGTGAAAGCCCTCATCATCGGCGTCGGAAGAGTGGGCTCGGCCGTGGCCGGACGGCTGCACGACGAAGGCTGGGAGGTCGTCGTCGTCGACGAGAGCGAGGAGGCGCTCGCGCGCCTCGGGCCGAACTGGCCCGGGGAGTTCCACCTCGGGCACGGGATGGACACGTCAGTCCTCGAAAGCGCCGGAATCGCGGACGCCGACGCATGCGTTGCCTCCACCGACGGCGACAACACGAACATCGTCGTCGCGCAGGTCGCCAAGCAGCGCTACGAGGTGCCGTTCGTCGCCGCGCGCATCCTCGACCCCGCGCGCGCCGACTTCTACTCCGGCCGCGGGCTTCGACGTCGTTTCGCCGACGAAGACGGCGATCGCCGAGCTCACGCCACAGCGTGCTGTCCGCAGGCGCGAGCTGATGTTCGTCGTCGTCGTGGGGGGAGGGAAGGTCGGGGTGAGCGTCACCAGGACGCTGCTCGCGCTCGGCCACGAGCTCGTTCTCGTCGAACAGGAGCAGCCGCGCTACGAGCGGCTCGAGGAGGAGTTCCAGCACCGCGCGATCCACGGCGACGCCACCGAGATCTTCGTCCTCGAGCAGGCGGGCCTCGGCCGGCCGCCTGACATCCTCGTCGCGGTCACCGGCGACGACGAGGACAACATCATCATCTGCCAGCTCGCGAAGGAGAAGTACGGCGTCCCGAAGGTGATCGCGCGCGTCAACGACCCGCGCAACGAGCCGCACTTCGACCTGCTCGGCATCTCTCCGACGGTGTCGGCGACGTCGATGGTCCTCGCCCTGGTCGAGCACGAGGTTCCCCAGCACGAGCTCGTCCACCTGCTCGAGCTGCGCAAGGAGAACCTCGAGATCGTCGAGGTCGAGATCAAGCCGAGCTCGTCGGCGGCGGGGAAGAAGGTGGAGGACCTCCACCTGCCGCGAACGGCTCGCCTGATCTCCGTCGTGCGGGACGGGCGGGCCGAGATCGCGGTGGGCTCGACCGAGCTCCAGGCGGGCGACCAGGTGCTGGCGATCCTCGAGCCGGGCAGCGAGGACGACCTCAAGTCCGTGCTGCTCTCCCGCTAAGGGCGCGCCGAGCGGGCTAGGGCTCGTCCGGGCGGTGGCGGCCGTGGTAGGCGATGAGCGTGCAGAGGAGGCCGACGAGCCCGATCCCGGGCCCGACCTCGTAGACGAGGCGCTGGTCGTCCGTCCGCGCGACGTCGAGCAGAAGGCCGCCGACCCCGATCCACACGGAGGCCAGGATGGCCGGCAGGAGGGTGAGGATCACGGCCCAGTCGTGCCACGGCCGTCCGTGCCGCTCCCAGTGGACGTACGAGACGATCGCGAGCAGCACGACGAGCGCCGCAGGGAAGGTCCCGGTCCAGACCTCGCCGGAGCGGATCGCCACCCAGAGGGCGAGGACGACGGCGCCCGCAGTGAGGTATTTGGGCAACTATCTCGTCCGCGAGAAGCGGTGGACGGCCTCGAGGAGCTCGCGGCTCTTCTCGGCCGCGACTTCGGCGTCGCCCGACTCGAGCGCGCCCGCGACGCAGTGGTTCACGTGCTCGTCGAGGATCTTGAACGCGACAGTCTCGAGAGCGGTCGTGGCGGCCGCGATCTGCGTGAGGATGTCGATGCAGTAGCGCTCGTCCTCGACCATCCGCTCGATCCCGCGCACCTGTCCCTCGATCCGGTGCAGCCGCTTGACGAGCGCGTCCTTCTCCTCCACGTATCCGTAGGTCATGTCTCCTCCCTCGGGCTCGAGAAGCGGCGGAGCCGCAGGCTGTTCGTGACGACGAAGACGCTCGAGAACGCCATCGCGCCCGCTGCGACGATCGGGTTGAGAAGCCCGGCCACCGCGAGCGGGATCGCCGCGACGTTGTAGGCGAACGCCCAGAAGAGGTTGCGCTTGATCGTGCCGAGGACGCGGCGCGAGAGCCGGATCGCGTCCGCGGCCGCCCGCAGGTCGCCCGAGACGAGCGTGAGGTCGCTCGCCTCGACGGCGATGTCGGTGCCCGTGCCGATTGCGAGGCCGAGGTCGGCGGTGGCCAGCGCGGGCGCGTCGTTGATCCCGTCCCCGACCATCGCGACCACCTCGCCGGCCTCCTGCAGCCGGCGAATCTCGTCCGCCTTCTCGCCCGGTAGGAGCCCGGCGACGACGCGCTCGATCCCGACTTCCTTCGCGACCTTCCGTGCCGCTTCCTCGGAGTCGCCCGTCAGGAGCACGGGAGCGAGGCCGAGGGCTCGGAGCTGGGCGACCGCCTCGGCGCTCGTCGGCTTGACCGTGTCGACGACCGACAGTCGGCCGGCGAGAACGCCGTCGATGGACACCGTCCCGCGGTCACCTCGACCCGGTGGCCCTCGACGACGCCGGTGACGCCGCGGCCCGCGACGTTGCGGAACGCGTCCACCGGCGGCAGAGAGCCGAAGCGTGCTCGCGCGGCCTCGGCGACGGCGCGCCCGATCGGATGCTCGCTCGCGTCCTCGACGGCTCCGGCGAGGCGCAGCGCTTCGGGCGGCCAGGCCGTTCTCCACGAGGGCGGATGCGGCCTTCGGTGACCGTGCCCGTCTTGTCGAGGACGACCGTCGTGACCTCGCGAGTGCGCTCCAGAACCTCGGGGCCGCGAATGAGGATCCCGAGCTGGGCGCCGCGGCCCGTTCCGACCATGAGCGCCGTCGGGGTGGCCAGCCCAAGGGCGCACGGGCAGGCGATGATGAGCACCGCGACTGCCGCAGTGAACGCATCCGCCGGGTCGCCGGTCGCGAGGAGCCACCCGGCCAGCGTCGCGACCGAGATCGCCATCACGACCGGGACGAAGACCGCAGACACGCGGTCCGCGAGCCGCTGCACGGGCGCTTGCCCGTCTGCGCCTGGGCGACGAGGCGGGCGATCTGGGCGAGGGTCGTGTCGGCGCCGACCCTGGTCGCCCGGACGACGAGGCGCCCGGAGACGTTGATCGTCGCGCCGACGACCTCGTCCCCCGGCGCCGTGTCCTCCGGCAGAGGCTCGCCCGTGAGCATCGAGCGGTCGACCGCCGACTCGCCCTCGATGACGATCCCGTCGGTGGGGATCCGCTCGCCCGGTCTCACCACGAACTCGTCGCCGACCTGGATCCCACGGTCCGGAACGGACAGGTCTGCGAGCGCGCGGATGGCCTCGCCGGCGCGGCGGCGCGCCCGGGCTTCGAGAAAGCGGCCGAGAAGGATGAGCGTCGTGATCACGCCGGCGACCTCGAAGTACGTGTCCGCTCCCTCGGCGAAGAGGAGCGCCGCGGTCGACCAGGTCCACGCGGAAAGGGTTCCGAGGGAGACGAGGGTGTCCATCGTCACCGCGCGGTGGCGGAGGTTCCGGACGGCTGCCCGGTGGAACGGCCAGCCCGCGACGAAGACGACCGGAGTGGCGAGCGCAAAGGCGAGCCATTCCCACCCGTCGAACTGGAGCGGCGGCACCATCGCGACGAGCGCGAGCGGGACCGTCAACGAGGCTGCGATCACCAGCCGCGTGCGGACCGTATCCCGCGGCTCGTCCTCCCTCTCGCCCGCGGGGGAGGCGCGATACCCGGCGGTCTCGACCGCGGCGAGGAGCGCGTCCACGTCCAGGCTCGACTCGTCGTAGCGGACGGCGGCCTTCTCGGTCGCGAGGTTGACCGATGCCTGCACGCCCTCGAGGTCGTTCAACCCGCGCTCGATGCGGGCCGCACAGCTTGCGCAGGTCATGCCCTCGAGCTCGAGCGTGATCTCGGTCACGCTCTGATTGTATACCCCCTAGGGGTTTATGACCTTGCGGTCGACGACGTGTCCGGAGAGGTTGACGGCCTTGAGCCGGATCGCGCCGGGCCGGACGACGATGTCGAGGAAGCCGTGCGCACGACGCGCGAAGGCGCGCTTCGGGTAGCCGTCCGGGCACCTGCGGAGCGCGTAGAGCTCCTGGCCGCCGCCGCCATGGACCACGTACGTGACTCCGTTCCGCGGCGCGAAGCGCTGGTAGTCGTGGTCGTGGCCCGAAAGCACGAGGTCGACGCCGTAACGCTCGAAGAGCGGCACCCAGCCTGCGAGACGACCGCGGGATTGCTGAGGTAGCCGCCGCAGGTGTAGGCGGGGTGGTGGAAGGAGACGATCTTCCAGGTCGCGGTCGATGCGGCGAGATGCCGCTTGAGCCAGCGCGTCTGCCGGTCGCCGACCGAGTTCGAGTTGAGGACGAAGAGGTCGAAGTCCGGACGGGAGCGGTAGTAGTGGGACGACGGCATGCGGAGGGCTTTGAACTCGTAGCGGCCGCCCTGGACTCGCACGTCGTGGTTCCCGAGCGTTCCCTGCGGCCAGACCCCCGCGGCCTCGAGCCAGCCGAACGCGTCGTGCCAGTTGCTGCGGAAGGTGGGCGGGCTCTCGGTGTAGTCGTTGTCCCCGAGCGTGAGGAGGAGGCTCGCGGGATGGTCGGCCTCCCAGGCTTCGATCGCCGCGCCCGTTCCGCGCTCCGTCGAGCCCCCGACTCCGAAGTCGCCGACCGCCAGGATGCGCGTCGCCGCGCCGGCCGGGGCGGCGAGGACCAGGGCGAGCGCGATCGCCGTCGTTGCGGTCACTCGGCGCACCCGGTCGGTTGTACCATGCCGCGCGCTCATGCGACTCAGCCTCGTTCCGCGTCCCGCCGAGTTTTACGAGCTCTTCACGGAGGCCGGCGCCAACGCCCTCGAGGCGGCGCCAAAAAGCGGAGACCCGCTTCCGCGAGTTCCCGAACTCGACGGTCACGCAGGCCGACGTGAAGGCGACCGAGCACGAGGGCGACCGGATCACGCGCGACCTCATCAGGCTCCTGAACACCCAGTACGTCACGCCGTTCGACCGCGAGGACATCTTCGCGCTCGCGACTGCGATCGACGACGTCGTCGACCACATCGAGGAGGCGACCGACCTGCTCGAGCTCTACGGCGTCGAGTCGCCGACCCGCCAGTCCATCGAGCAGGCGCGCATCCTCACGGCAGCGGTCGGCCATCTCTCCGCCGCGCTGGGCGGCGCTGAAGGCGCACCGTGGCGTGCAGGACGAGCTCATCAAGCTGAAGGAGCTCGAGGACGAAGGCGACCGCGTCGTCCGCGACGCCATCGCCGACCTCTTCCGCGATGAGCGCATCGACCCGCTGACCGTCATCCGCTGGAAGGACATCTTCGAGGCGCTCGAGGACGCCCTCGACGCGGCCGAGACGGCCGCGAACGTCGTCGGCAACATCGTGGTCAAGAACGCCTAGCGCTCGATGGACGACCTCACGCTCGTCGCAGTCGTCGCCGTCGCGCTCTTCTTCGACTTCACGAACGGCTTCCACGACACGGCGAACTCGATCGCGACGAGCGTCTCCACCCGCGCGCTCTCTCCGCGGCTGGCCGTCCTCATGTCGGCTGTCCTCAACTTCGCCGGTGCGTTCGTCTCCTTCAAGGTCGCCGCGACGATCGCGAGCGGCTTGGTCGACTCGGACGCGATCACGCTCGACATCGTCCTTGCCGGCCTCGTCGGCGCGATCACGTGGAACCTGATCACGTGGTACATCGGCCTGCCCTCGAGCTCGAGCCACGCGCTCATCGGCGGGATGATCGGCTCCGCGATCGCCGCCGCCGGCCTCGACGTGGTCCAGTGGCACGGGCTCGTCGACAAGGTGCTCGTCCCGTCGCTCCTCGCGCCGTTCTTCGGTATCGCCCTCGCCGCGTCGATCATGCTCGCGCTCCTGTGGATCATCCGCAGGCGCCACCCCGGGGTCGTGAACCGCGTCTTTCGGCGCCTGCAGCTCGTCTCCGGCGGCTTCGTCGCCTTCACCCACGGGACGAACGACGCCCAGAAGACGATGGGGATCATCTCGCTCGCCCTCGTCGTCTCGGGGCATCTCGACGAGGGGTTCTCACGCCCGCCCAACTGGGTGATCTTCAGCGCTGCGACGGCGATGGCGATGGGCACGTACGCCGGCGGCTGGCGGATCATCAAGACCCTTGGCACGCGCGTCGCGAAGCTCGACCCGCCGCAGGGATTCGCCGCCCAGACCTCGTGCGCGACGATTCTCTGGCTGACCGCCCACTACGGCTTCCCCGTCTCGACGACCCACACGATTTCCGGCTCCGTGCTCGGCGCAGGGGCGACGCGGAGGCTCTCGGCGGTGCGGTGGGGAGTCGCGGGCAACATCCTCGTCGCCTGGGTGATGACGATCCCGTGCGCCGGCGCTCGTCGGCGCGGCGATGGAGACGTTGACGCGGCTGCCCGGGCGGGACGGCGCTCGTCTTCGTCCTGACCGGCCTCATCGCGGCGGCTGCGTTCCTCGGCCGCTCGTTCCAGGGACGCCGTCTGGCCGCCGAGGCCGCCGCGTAACCAACCGGGTCTCCGGAGGTAAAACCCCTGTAAACCGCGCCTCGAAGCGGGTCACCGGCAGCTACGGTCGAGGCATGCGAACAAACGACGACATCTGGCTCCTGGAGCACGAGGCGTGGGGAGCAGACCGGCTGGCCTGGGAGGGCGAGCAGGAGGATTCCCAGAGCGAGACGGACGAGGCCGAAACGCCGCCCGAAGACCCGCGCTATTGAGCAGCGTATAGTCGCCCGGTGGCGACACAGCATCACTCCCCCAGCTCGACGGCCGCACGTTCATCACGGACGGCGGCATGGAGACGACCCTGATCTTCCGCGACGGGCTCGAGCTTCCGGACTTCGCCTCCTTCGTCCTTCTCGACGATCCGGACGGAGTTGCAGCGTTGCGGTCGTACTACGCCGCCTACGTCGCGATCGCGAAGCGTCACGGCGTCGGCATCGTGCTCGACACGCCGACCTGGCGCGCGAATCCCGACTGGGGCGCCCGACTGGGCTATTCCGCCGAAGCGCTCGACGACGTCAACCGCAGAGGAGTCACTCTGCTGGAGGACGTTCGCGCCGAGGCGGGCGACGGCGTCGCCATGGTCATAAGTGGCTGCATCGGGCCTCGCGGCGACGGCTATGTGGTCGCCGATGCGATGAGCGCGGACGAGGCCCAGGCCTACCACTCGCCGCAGGTCTCGACCTTCGCGGGGACGAGCGCGGATCTCGTCAGCGCACTGACACTCAACTACGCCGACGAGGCAATCGGGATCGCACGCGCCGCGACGGACGCAGGGATCCCGTCGGTGCTCTCCTTCACCGTCGAGACGGACGGGCGGCTGCCGAGCGGCCAGGAGCTCCGGGACGCGGTCGCCGAGGTCGACGCTGCCACGGGGGCCGCGGCGGCGTACTACATGGTCAACTGCGCACACCCGAGCCACTTCGAGGACGTGCTCTCGGAGGGCGGCCTCGAGCGCGTCCGCGGCCTGCGAGCCAACGCCTCGACCAAAAGCCACGCCGAGCTCGACGAAGCCGAGGAGCTCGACCAGGGCGACCCGGACGACCTCGCCGCTCGCTACCGCGCTCTCCGGCCGCTGCTGCCCGGCCTCAACGTCGTCGGCGGGTGCTGCGGCACCGACGAGCGCCACATCGAGAAGATCTGCGCGGCTTTCGCCTAGCCGCCGCCGCCAGGGCTAGCTAGTGCGACGCGTCCGTGAACTCGCGGAACTGGCCGCTGACGAGGAAAGCCGTCTGCTCGCCGATGTCGACGGCGTGGTCGCCGATCCGCTCCAGGCAGCGTGAGACCAGCAGCATCCTGAGGCCCCATTCGCGCAGATCGGGGTCGGCGGAAATGGAGAGGATCTGGTGGACGACGCGGCGATTGGCTGCGTCGATGAGCTCGTCCATGTCCACGAGGGATTCCGCGCTCTCGACGTCGCGGTTGGCGAACGAGTCGAGGGCGGCCTGGATCATCTCCTCGGCGCGAGTGCCCATGTCCTCGAGCGCCTCGGCGAGGGTCTCGTCGGGCGGCGTGTCGTGGACGAGCTTCGTCAGCTTGGCGACGGTCACGCAGTAGTCCGCCATGCGCTCGAGGTGGAGGTTGTCATGGAGGATCGCGAGCACGAGCCTGAGGTCCATCGCCGCCGGCGCCTGTCTCGCGAGCAGTGACTGAATGCCTGTCTCGATGTCGAAGTAGCAGCGGTCGACCTCGTCGTCGAACGCGATCACCTCGTCGGCGAGCTCCTCGTCCTGTTGCTCGAGCGCGTTCAGCGAGCCGCGCAGCGCCCTGCGGACGAGCTCGCCTTCCTCTTGGAGCGACGCCTCGAGCTGGTCGAGCTCTTCCTGAAGCCCGACTCTCATCCGAACCGCCCGCTGACGTAGTCCTCGGTCGCCTTGTTCTCCGGGTTGGAGAAGATCTTCTCGGTCGTGTCCATCTCGACGAGTCGCCGGGCTGCCCGCGGCCTCGATGTTGAAGAAGGCCGTGATGTCGCTCGCGCGGCTCGCCTGCTGCATGTTGTGGGTGACGATCACGATCGTGTAGTCCCGCTTGAGCTCCTGGACGAGATCCTCGATCGCGAGCGTGGAGATCGGGTCGAGCGCCGACGCGGGCTCGTCCATCAGCAGCACCTCGGGCTCGACGGCGATCGCGCGCGCGATGCACAGCCGCTGCTGCTGGCCGCCCGACAGGCCCGATGCCCGGCTTGCCGAGGCGGTCCTTGACCTCTTCCCACAGGTTGCGCTCCGCGCAGCGAGCGCTCGACGACCTCGTCGAGGTCGCTCTTCTTCACGCGACGCGCTGTTGAGCTTGAGCCCGGCCGCGACGTTGTCGTAGATCGACATCGTCGGGAAGGGGTTCGGCGCCTGGAAGACCATGCCGACCTGCGCCGTCGCACGCTGACCGGGTCGACGCTGGGCGCGTAGATGTCCTGCGCCGTCGAGCAGGACCGTGTCCCTCCGCGCGCGCGCCGGCGATCGAGCTCGTGCATGCGGTTCAGCGAGCGCAGGAAGGTCGACTTGCCGCAGCCGGAGGAGCCGATGAGCGCCGTCGCCTTGTTCGGCTTGATCGACATGTTCACGTCCTGCACGGCGAGGAACGCGCCGTAGTACAGGTTCGAGGTCCGTGACCTCGATGCGGTACGCCGCAGCTCGCCGCCATCGGCGGGAGGCACGCTCCCTGGTCGCGCGGTTCGGGTTCGGCTGCTTGCCGTCATGTCGCGATCTGAGATCTCCGTTCTGCCCTCAGCGCAGCGACACGAGGCGCGCGACGACGTTGAGCAGCATGACGATGATGATCAGCGTCGAGGGCGGCGGCCCAGGCGCGGTCGATGTAGGGCTCGGGCGGCACGCCGGGTGCCTTGTACTGGAGTAGGCGAAGACCGGGAGGTTCATCCATGCGGCCGTCGAACGGGTTCCAGTTCACGGACGTGACGACGCCGGTGGTGATGAGGAGCGGGGCCGTCTCGCCCATGACCCGCGCGACGGCGAGCATGACGCCGGTGACGATGCCCGCCAGCGCGGTCGGCAGGACGACCTTCACGATCGTGCGCCACTTGGGGACGCCCAGGGCGTAGGAGGCCTCGCGCAGGCCGTTCGGGACGATCCTCAGCATCTCCTCGGTGGAGCGCACGACGATCGGGATCATCAGCACCGAGAGCGCGACGGCGCCGACGATGCCGAGCCGGACGCCCGGGCCGAGGAAGAGCGCGAACAGGGCGTACGCGAACAGGCCGGCGACGATCGACGGGATGCCGGTCATGACGTCGACGAAGAACGTCAGCGCTGCGTGCAGCCGCCGCCCGGCGCCGTACTCCTGCAGGTAGACCGCCGCCATGATGCCGATCGGCACCGAGATGATCGTCGCACGCCGGTGATGACCAGCGTGCCGACGATCGCGTGTACGGCGCCGCCGCCGGTCGCCGACGACGTTGCGCGGCGACTCGGTGAAGAACGCGAAGTCGAAACGCGCGGCGCCCCGCTGGATGGCCGTCCAGAGCAGCGAGACGAGCGGCGCGATCGCGATCGCGAACGTCGCACGTCACCACGAGCGTCACCGCCCGGTCGCGGGCCTGGCGCGTTCCCTCGACGGCGCGTGACCAGACGATAGATCGCGACGCCGGCCGCGATGATCGCCGCGACGATCAGCAGCGCGAGGTTGATCGCCGCGACGCCGCGCGAGAGGCATCGACGACCAGGCACGCTCGCCGCCCCGTAGAGCCGGCCCACGTGCGCCCAGCCGCGGCAGCCGGTGCCGGCTGCCTCGCCGCGAGGGCCCTGGCTCGGTGCCCGCGGCGACCGGGCGCGTGTCACTCGCGAATCCGTCGCCTCGCCGATGATCGATGACCGGGCGCGCCGTGTTGACGAGCGAGCGTGATCCCGAACAGCACGAGGCCCGTCGCGATCAGGAGCGTTGATGGCGAGCCCGGAGGACTCGGGGAAGTTGAGCGCGATGTTGGCGGCGATCGTCGACGGGTTGCCCGAGCTGATCAGGTTGAAGGTCACGCCGCCGGAGACCGAGAGGATGATGGCGACGGCCATCGTCTCTCCGAGCGCGCGCCCGAGGCCGAGCATCGAGGCGCTGATGATCGCCGAGCGGCCGAACGGCAGAACGGTCATGCGGATCATCTCCCAGCGCGTGGCGCCCAGCGCCAGCGCGCCCTCCCGCAGGCGTCGCGGGGTCTGCGCGAACACCTCGCGGGTGATCGCGCTGATGATCGGCAGGATCATGACCGCGAGGACGATGCCGAGCGACGAGCATCGTGCGGCCGGTCGGCGGAGGCGGGGCCCTTGAAGAAGGGGATGAACGCCGAGGTGGTCGTCGAGCCACTCCTGCAGCCCGACCGCAGCCGGCCCGAGCACGGCGATGCCCCAGAGGCCGTAGATGACGCTCGGGATCGCGGCCAGGAGGTCGACGAGTGCGCCGAGCGGTTCGCGAGCCGGCGGGGCGCGAAGAAGCTGATGAACAGCGCGACCGCGACCGCGAGCGGCACGGCGATGACGATCGCGATCGTCGAGGACAGGATGGTCCCGAAGGCGAGGGGCCAGACGTAGTGCAGGAAGGTCTGGCCGTCGGGCAGCTCGTCGGCCTTGGCCGTCAGGGCCGGCCATCCCTTGACGAGGAGGAAGATCGCGACGCCCGCGAGGATGGCCAGTATCAAGACCCCGGCCCCCGTGACGAGGGCCGAGAAGATGCGGTCACCCGCCCGGGAAGGGCGGGTGACCTTCGTTCATGCTTTCGCTTCGAACCGTCAACGGCGTCGTCGATCCTACTCAGCCGCCGATCGCGTCCACGGCCGGTTGGATCTTCGCGCGCATCGCGTCGCTGAGCGGCGCCGAGCCGGCCGCCTGGGCCGCGTCTGCTGGCCGTCCGCGCTGATCACGTAGTTGAAGTAGCCCTTCACGATCGCCGCCGTGGCCGCGTCGTCGTACTTCGTGCAGCCCATCAGGTACGAGACGAGCACGATCGGATAGGTGTCCGAGGCGTCGGGTCGTGCGGTTCAGCTTGAACGTGAAGACGTTCTCGCCGGGGTCGCCGCTCGGCTCGCGACTCGTCGAAGATCTTCGCCGCCGCCTCTGCGGTCGGCGCCGACGAACTCGGTGCCGACCTGGATCTTCGGCGACTCCCAGGTCGCCGGCCTGGCTCGCGTCGGCGTAGCCGATCGTGCCCTCGCCGTTCTTGACCGCGTCGACGACGCCCGAGGTTCCCTCGGCGGCCTCGCCGCCCTTGACGGGCCAGTCGCCGCTGACCTCGAACGTCCAGACGCTCGGGCGCGGCCTGAGACAGGTAGTCGGTGAAGTTCTCGGTCGTGCCCGACTCGTCGGAGCGGTTGACGGGGGTGATGTGCGTGTCCGGAAGTGTGACGTCCGGGTTGTCGCCGCGATCGCCGGGTCGTTCCACTTGGTGATCTTCTGCGGCGAAGATGTTCGCCAGCGTGTCGGGGTCGAGCTTGAGGCACGTCGACGCCGTCGAGGTTGTAGATCACCGCGATCGGCGAGACGTAGGCCGGGATCTCGACGAGGTTGTTCTCGCCGCCGCAGCGCTGTTGGGCGCCGGTCAGTTCTTCGTCGGCGAGCGCCGAGTCGGATCCGCCGTAGGCGGTGCCGCCCGCGACGAACTGCTCGCGGCCACCGCCCGAGCCGACGGGGTCATACGCGATCGAGACGTCGGGGTTGGCCGACTGGAAGCCTGCGATCCACGCTTCCTGCGCGGCCTGCTGTGCGCTTGAGCCGGCGCCGGCGATCTCGCCCGAGAGGCTGGCGCCGCCGCCGGTCGAGGAGGTGGTGTCGAACTGTCGCTGTTGCCTCCGCATGCGGCCGCCGTCAGCGCAGAAGAGCGGGAGGCAAGAACGAGCAGGAGGATCCTGCCCTGAGGGCGAATACCCACGGTTCTCCTTTCGCGGTCGTGTCATCGCCCCGAGTGTCCGGGGGCCGCTCGGGGACGTGGGCTGAAAGGCTGTGAAGAAGTGGTTACGGGCTGGTGAACACGATCCGGATCGTGAGCCCGGAGCCCCGCTCGCTCTCTGCTTCGATCGTGCCGCCGGCCGAGTTCGTGATGTGCTTGACGATGGCCAGGCCGAGGCCCGTCCCGCGCGAGGCACGGGCGCGGTCGGCGCGGTAGAAGCGCTCGAAGAGGCGCGGCAGGTCGTCCTCCGACACGCCGACGCCGTCGTCGGAAGCGGTCAGCTCGTCGGGTGCGAGCGTCGAGCGTGAACGTCGAGCCGGGGCCCGGCATAGCGGATGGCGTTCTCGGCGAGGTTCCTCGCGATCACGCGGATCATCCGCGGCCGCAGGGGCAGCTCGGCTTCGGGTCGCCTTCGGTGCGAAGGGTGAGCCCGGACCGCGCCGCATGCTCGCCGAGGCTTTCCACGACTTCCTCAAGGATCGGAAGGGCAGTCGTCGAGCCCAGCGCGACGAGCTCTCGGCCCGACTCGAGCTCGCTGAGGAAGAGGACGTCGTCGATGAGCTCGCCGATCTGGCGCACCTCGGCCTGTGCCTGTTCGATGAGGTCGTCGAGGGTTCGCATCCGGGAGGGTCGCACTCTCGAGCAGCGCAAGCAGGCGGGCGAGCGGGGTGCGGAGTTCGTGCGAGACCGAGGCGGTGAAGCCGGCGCGGAGCTCCTCGTAGGCAGCGAGGTCGCCCGGGTCGCGGACATAGATCAGCGTCTCGCTGTGGCCTGCGACGGTGTAGGGAACGACGAGGGAGTCGAGCAGGACGGCGCTCCGGCGGCGCCTCTCCCTCGGGGAGCCCCTGGAAGAGCTCGCGCGCCCGGCGGCTCGCCGTGACGACCCGTCCCTCCGCGTCGAGGACGACCACGATCTCCCGGCTCTCCTCGAGAGGACCCGGCCCGCGCTCGGCGTCGAGGCTCGTCTCCGCTCGCGCAGGCGGAGGGTCCGCTGGAACAATCTCTTCACCATTCGTTCACCACTCCTCACCTCTTTTCGAGGCATGATTGACGCGGTCGTGCCGAAGGTTCTCATCATCGAGGACGACGACGTCATCGCGCGCGGAATGGCGAGCCATCTCAACGCGGCCGGTTTCGACCCGCTCTGGGTGAACAAGGGCGAAGCAGGGCTCGCGCGCCTGCGCTACGAGAAGCCGGACGTCTGCGTGCTCGACCTCATGCTGCCCGGCGTCGACGGCTGGCGGGTGATCGAGACGGCGCGCGCCGAGGGAATCGGAACGCCGATCGTCGTCGTCAGCGCCCGCGGCACCGAGCACGACCGGGTGCATGCGCTCGAGATCGGCGCCGACGACTACCTCGTCAAGCCGTTCTCGATGAAGGAGCTCGTCGCCCGTGTGCGGGCGGCCGCCCGGCGCGGAGTCCGTGTCCAGGACGAGAACCGAGGCGATCCGATCGAGATCGCCGAGCTGCGGATCGACCCGCTCAACGTGCAGGCGTACGTCAACGGGAAGAGCGCCGAGCTCACGCCGACGGAGTTCCGTCTCCTCTACGCCCTCGCGCTCGACCGCGGCCGCGTCGTCACCCGGGACGAGGTCCTGCAGAAGGTCTGGGGCCGCCGCCAGACCCATCGCGACCGAACCGTGGACGTCTTCGTCCGCAAGCTGCGCGACAAGATCGACGCCCTCCAGCCGAAGCACACCTTCATCCAGACCCGCTACGGCGTCGGCTACAAGCTCGAGGCCGTCCGCAAGCAGTCGTAGACGCCGAGCCTCGACGCGCCGCGCGGGAGGGCTTTAGGATCGCCTTCTTCGATGGCTGTCGTTTCCAACCACATGTCGAGCGACATCCTCACCGCCTCCGCGGAGGATCGGCTGGCCGACGCGGCCAAGCGGATGGTGGAACGCGGCGTAGGGGCGGTGCTGATCCTTGCCGGCGAGCGGCTCGAGGGCATCCTCACCGAGCGAGACCTGATGAAGGCGGTTGCGGCCGGCTACAGCGAGGACGCCAAGGTCGGAGACTGGATGACCCGCCATCCCGAGACCATCGAAGCCGACGACTCGACCGGCCACGCCGCTGCGCTCATGATCCACGGCGGCTTCCGGCATTTGCCGGTGCTGGACGAAGGCCGCGTCGCGGGGATCGTCTCGATTCGCGACCTCATGCGGGTCGCGCTCGAGGATTCCTCGCCGAGAGGGGTCTAGTAGCGCTTCGAAAAGAGTGTGGTTAGCCGTATTCCGGCCTAACCACCGGTCCGTCACACTTCGGTCGTGGCCACCATATTGATCGTCGACGATCACCCAAGCTTTCGCGCCACCGCGCGCGCGATTCTCGAGGCTGACGGGTTCGAAATCGTCGGCGAGGCGGAGGACGGAGCCTCGGCTCTCGATGCCGTCCACCGCCTGCGCCCCGACATCGTCCTTCTCGACGTGCAGCTCCCGGACATGGACGGTTTCACGGTGGCGACCACCCTGGGGGCAAACGGCTATATGCCGACGATCGTGCTGACGTCCAGCCGCGACGCGGCCGACTTCGGCCCGCTCGTCGGCGCCTGCGGCGCGCGCGGTTTCGTGCCCAAGGCCGAGCTGTCCGGTGCGGCCCTGCACGCTGTGCTTCGATAAGGCGATGCGCACCCGGATCCTGGCGGTTCTGACGCTTGCGCTCGCCGCGACGGCGGGCGCTCTCTACCTCACGCTCACGAGCGACCACGAGGAGAACCCCGTGTTCATCTCGGCGCTGTATCTCGTCGTCGTCTGGGCGTTCATCGCGACCGGTCTGGTCGCGTGGACGCGCCGCCCGGGGAACAGGTTCGGGCCGCTCATGGCCACCGTCGGGTTCGCCTTCATGCTCGGCGCGCTCTCGGAGTCGAGCAACGAGTACCTCTTCGCGCTCGGGGAGATCCTCGGCGGCCTCGGCATCGCGGTCTTCGTCCACGCTCTTCTTGCCTTCCCGCGCGGATATCTGGAGACCAGGCTCGTCCATGCGATCGTCGGCACGGCCTATTTCCTCGTGCTCGGCGTCCAGACGCTCTACAACGTCTTCGGAGCCGAGAACTGCGCCGGGTGCCCGGGCAACCTCCTGGAGACATGGGACTCACAAGCCGCCCGTAACGTGCTCGGCGCCATCGCAGTCCTCGGAGCCGGCTTTGTGCTGGTCGGGACGGCCTGGGTGCTCTTCAGGCGCTGGCGCGCGGCCTCACCGCCGCTGCGGCGGACGCTCGCGCCGATCTTCGCCACGTCCGCGGCGACGCTCTTCTTCATCGGCCTCGCGATCGTGGTGTCGTTCTTCTCGTCGCGCGCTTCCGACGTCATCTGGTGGTTCGTCATCTTCTCCTTCGCGCTCGTGCCGCTCGCGTTCCTGGCGGGGCTCCTGCAGATCCGTCTCGCGCGCGCCTCGGTCGCGATCCTCGTGGTGGAGCTCCTCAGCGCAGACGGCCTGCGCGAGCTTCGCGACGCGATCGCACGCACCCTCAACGACCCCGATCTCGACCTGGCCCTCTGGCTTCCGGACACGTACGAGTGGATCGGCTCGGACGGGCAGCCGTTCGATCTCGGCAAGGAAGCTGCGAAGGAGGGGAAGGCGACGACCTTCGTCGAGCACGAGGGCGAGGTCGTCGCGACCATCGTCCACGACGCGACCCTCTCCGAGGAGCGCGACCTGGTCGAGGCGGTCAGCGCGGCCGCGAGCCTCGCGCTCGCCCGCGAACGGACCGTCGAGGCCCTGCGACAGAGCGAGAGCCGCTACCGGGCGCTTCTCGACGCGGCGCCCGACCTCATGTTCCGCTTCGACCGCGAGGGCACGTACCTCGACTTCAACGGCCATCCGGAGGACCTCATCACCCGCCCGGAGCAGCTGCTCGGCAGCAGGGCGCACGACATCCTGCCGCAGGAGGTGGCCGACAAGATCGTGAACGGGGTCCGCGAGGCGATCGACACGGGACGCCTCGTCACCGGGGACTACAAGGTCGAGATCGACGGCATGGAGCGCGACTTCGAGGCCCGGATCGTGAAGGACGGGGAGGAGGCGATCCTCGTCGCCCGGGAGTTCACGGAGCTCAAGCACCTGGCCGCCGAGCTCGAGCGCGAGCGCGACTTCATTCGCACGGTGGTGGACAACACGCCCAGCCTCTTCTGCATGATCGACCCCGAGGGGAAGATCGTCCGCTTCAACCAGACCCTGGAGCAGATGGCGGGCGTCCCGGACGAGCCGGCTGTCCGGGAGAAGAAGCTTCTGGGAGGTCTTCATCGTCCCCGAGGAGGCCGAGGACGTGCACCGCGAGCTCGCCTCGCTGGCTGCTGAGGGCGCGGCCGGCGAGCACGAGAACCACTGGCGCGCGGCCGGCGGCGGCGAGGCGGTCGTCGCCTGGTCGACGACGCCGCTCCTCGACGAGCACGGGCGCCCCAACTTCCTCATCTCCGGGATGGAGATCACCCAGCGCAAGCGGCAGGAGGAGGAGCTGCGTCATTCGCGCAAGCGCCTCGTGCAGGCGGGCGACGCCGAACGCCGGCGCCTCGAACGCAACCTCCACGACGGCGCGCAGCAGCGCCTCGTCTCACTCTCCCTCGCCCTACGACTTGCGCAGGCGAAGCTGAAGGCGGACCCCGATGAGGCTTCCAAGCTCCTGAACGGCGCCTCGGAGGAGCTGGCGCAGGCCCTCGAGGAGCTTCGCGAGCTGGCGCGCGGGATCCATCCGGCCGTACTCTCAGACCGTGGACTCTCGGCTGCGCTCGAGGCTCTCGCCGGCCGGGCGCCCCTCCCGGTCGAGGTGCTCGCCCCCGAGGAGCGCCTGCCTCCGCCCGTCGAGGCTGCCGCCTACTACGTCGTCTCGGAGGCGCTGACCAACGTGGCGAAGTACGCGCAGGCATCCGCGGTCGGCGTCCGCGTGACACGGCTGAACGGCCACGCCGTGGTCGAGGTCGCCGACGACGGGGTCGGAGGAGCCGATCCGCTGAACGGCTCCGGTCTGCGCGGCCTGGCCGACCGCGTCGAGGCTCTGGACGGGCGCCTGCACGTCGAGAGCGCTCCGGGCCGGGGCGACCGTGATCCGAGCGGAGATCCCGTGCGGGTAGTGCTCGCCGACGACGCGGTTCTCCTTCGCGAAGGCGTCGCGCGCATCCTCGACGAGGCCGGGTTCGAGGTCGTCGGCCAGGCGGGGAACGCGGACGAGCTCTTGCTCAAGGTGCGGAGCTACTCGCCGGACGTGGCGATCGTGGACATCCGCATGCCGCCGACGCACACCGACGAGGGCCTCCGCGCCGCCCAGGAGATCCGGGAGAAGCATCCCGACCTGCGGCGTGCTCGTCCTCTCCCAGTACGTCGAGGCGACGTACGCGATGGAGCTCCTGGCCGAGAGCGCCGAGGGCGTCGGCTACCTGCTCAAGGACCGCGTGTCGGACGTGAACGAGTTCGCGGACGCGGTCCGGCGCGTCGGCGAGGGCGGATCGGCCCTCGACCCGACGATCGTCTCGCAGCTCGTCGGCAGACGGCGGCGGGACGACCCGATCGACCAGCTCACGCCGCGCGAGCGGGAGGTCCTCGGGCTCATGGCCGAGGGCCGCTCGAACTCGGGGATCGCCGAGCAGCTCGTCGTCACCGACCGGGCCGTCGAGAAGCACGTGACGAGCATCTTCTCGAAGCTTCGCCTGCCCGCCGCGTCGGAGGACCATCGCCGCGTGCTCGCCGTTCTCGCCTACCTGCGCTCGTAGGGGTAACCGCACCTGCAGACGCCTGGAGGCCGCATCGTCGCCACGACCGCACCCCGTCATCCTGCTGTCCATGAAGTTCAAGCTCTTCATCGGCACAGTCGCATTCGCAATGCTCGTCCTCGCAGTCGCGGGCTGGGCGGTCGACGGCCTCCGCTGGGCGCTCCCCGCTCGCGCGTAGCCCTGTACCTTTGGGCCTCGTCCCGAGGACGGCTATGAAGCGACCGACGACCGGCACAGTCACCTTTCTGTTCACTGACCTCGAAGGCTCGACGGGCCTGGCACACCGGCTCAGCGACCGGTGGAGCGAGGTTCTCGTCGAACACCGCAGGCTGATCCGCGAGCCCGCGTCCTCCGCGGGCGGGCACGAGATCGACTGCCGCGGCGACGAGCTCTTCGTCGCCTTCGAGGACGCCGCCGCGGCAGCGCAATGCGCCATCGACGCGCAGCTCGCGTTCGCGGACCGCGAATGGCCGGACGAGGAGCAGGTGCGCGTGCGGATCGGCATGCACACGGGCGAGGCGATCTTCGCCGACTCGGACTACCTGGGCGTCGAGGTGCACAAGGCGGCCCGCATCTGCTTCGCCGGCCACGGGAGCCAGGTTCTCCTCTCCGCCTCGACCGCCGAGCTGCTCCCCGAGGAGCACGCGACCCGCGAGCTCGGCGAGTACTGGCTGCGCGGGCTTCCCGAGCCGCAGCGCATCTTCCAGCTCGACGTTCCGGGCCTCGAGCGGGAATTCCCGCCCCTCCGCTTCGCCAACGACGCGTCGCAGCCGCTCTCCGGCACCACACTCACGGTCGTCCTCGCGGACGACTCCGTGCTGCTCAGGGAGGGGATCGCGTCGCTCCTCGAAGGCCACGGCTTCGAGGTGGTCGGCCAGTCCGACGACGCCGACGACCTGATGGTGAAGGTGGAGGAGAAGAGGCCGGACGTCGTCATCGCCGACATCCGCATGCCTCCCGGCCTCGCCGACGACGGCGTTCGCGCCGCCCAGGAGATCCGCCGCCGCTATCCGGGTACCGGTGTCCTTCTGCTCTCGCAGTACGTGGAGCCCGCCTACGCGCGCGACCTCCTGGAGGCCGGGGAGGAAGGCGTCGGCTACCTCCTCAAGGATCGCGTCGCCGACATGGACGGTTTCAGGGATGCGGTGCGCCGCATCGCCGCCGGCGAGCTCGTCCTCGATCCCGAGATCCGCCTCCAGGGCCGCTAGCCGTCCGGGTTGACTCGGACGGGGGTCCGACGGAAGATCCCTCGCCTGGTGCCGAGCCCGGCGAGCAAAAAGAAGGCTGCAGCGCCTCTGGCGAAACCGGCCATGGGCGCTGCGCTCGCCTCGAGCTTCCGCCGCTTTCCGGCGGCCAACCTGCACCAGCGTCTCGCCTCCGCCGCGAAGCGCTGAGAAGGGTCTATTCGCCTTCGACGGCTGCGCGGAGGTGCTCAGGGCACTTGAGCCAGTACGACTCGCGCAGCCACTCGAGCGCGCAGTCGAGGGAGTCGGCGTCCGTCACGTGGGCGGTGATCCAGCCGTACCGCCCCACCCATCTCGCCGTGCTGACGTAGGGCTGGAGCTGGGCCATCTCGCGCTCCTCGGGGGTGAGCTTCACGGTCAGGTGGAGGACGCCGTCCTCCTCGCTCATGGACGCGAACATGCGGTTGTCGCCGACCTTGAAGACCGGATGGCCCCAGGGCTCGTCCTCGTATGCGCTCCCGGGAACGAGAGCGCCAATGACCTGATCTCGTCCGCGTAGCGCGACACGGGCCGAGCCTATCGGATGCTCAGGTGGCGATCGTCCGCCTCGGCCTGCGAAATGCACGGACACCGAAGAGCAGCGCCAGCGCGAGGATCACCGCGCCCGCGACGATCGCGCCGATGTCGCGAGCCTGAAGCCCTGAGGCGGATGCGTGCGCGGGCGGCGCGTGGCTTGCGGACGGTTGGGGTTCGGGTTCGGGAAGCTTCCGCGGGCACACCGACCCGCGCGAGGGCTTTCTTCAGCTTCACGCCGCCGACGAACCAGCCTCCCTCCACCGGCGTGTCATAGATCGTCTGCCCTGAAGGCATATACGTGACCGGATATGGCTTCGCGTAGGGATAGACGTCCTGGCGAAGCCTGCTCGAGCTCGGGACGGTCCACGTGATCGTGTACCTGGGGCCGAGCTCGCCCTGCGGAGGTGCCTTCGGCAGGTGTGACGGCCCCCAGGCCGCCTCGAACCAGCCGGCCGCTTCCACGAGGCGCCAGAACGGCGTCGCGCTGCCTTCGGCGCCGGAGATCCTGATGGTCGTGAGGCCGGGGCCCGCGATCGACGCGCGGGACGGCCCCTTGGCGAGAGCGGTCGCGGGCAGCGCCAGGGCGACGATCACGATCAGTGCGAGCCTTTTCACGGCATATGCATCTACACCGGAGAAGACGGCCGAGTTCCGGCTCCCGAGTACTCCGGCCGCTTGGCGACTCGCTGCGCGCCGCCGCTAGAGCTCTTCGGGCTTCGCGATGCGGTAGAAGAACGGGCCGCTCTGGCCGGCCACGGCGAAGATGACGCCGAGGAAGTCCTCGACCGCACGTGCGCTCTCCAGGCCGCCTGCGGAAACGGGCTCGAAGCCCGCGTCGCGGATCAGCGTCTCGGTGACCTCGCGCGCCCCGTCGTCGGCTGCGTAGACCATGCTCGGCGTCGCGCGCGCTTCGCCGATCCGGTCGTAGAGGTTGGCGAAGTTCGCGTTGAACGCCTTTGCGACCGGCCCGCCGGTCAGCGACTTCACGTACTCGGCCAGCGACTCGAAGCCCTCGGGCCTCGGTCCGCGGACGGCGTTGATCGCGTCGATCACGGGCACGCCGTCGAGCCCGCTGACCGAGGCGAGCGCATCCGCGATCGCCGGCTGCGGGACGGCGAGCAGAACCGCGTCCGAGCCCGATGCGTCGCCGCCTTCTCGGCCCATCTCGACGACCTCGTGGCCGGCCCGGCGCCAGAGCTCTCCGAGCCCGCCGCCTACGTTGCCCCGGCCGATCGTCGTGATCCGCACGGACCTAGTCTGCCTGCGGGTCGTCCTCCGCGTCGCCCTGCTCTTCCTCCGGGTCGGGGACGGGAGTCCCTTCCTCCGTGGGCTCGGGTTCTTGCGGCGAAGGTGCCTGAGTATCCTCTGCGTTCATGGTGAAGGTCGTTCTTCCCGATGAGTCAGAGCTCGAACTTCCGGACGGCGCGACGGGCCTCGACGCGGCGCGCGCGATCGGCCCGAAGCTCGCCGAACAGGCGGTTCTGCTGCGCTCGAACGGCGCGGTCCGCGACCTGCGGCTGCCCGTCTCCGACGGCGAGCGGATCCAGATCCTGACCATTCGGGACAAGGACGACCCCGACGCCCTCTACGTCCTGCGCCACTCGGCCGCGCACCTCCTCGCCGAGGCCGCGCGCCGGCTTTTCCCGGGGACGAAGGTCGCGATCGGGCCGCCGATCGAGAACGGCTTCTACTACGACTTCGAGTTCCCCGAGCCCGTCACCGAGGCCGACCTGCAGCGGCTCGAGGACGAGGTCAAGCGGGAGATTCAGGAGGGCCGCGTATGGGAGCGCAAGAGATCGCCCGCGAGGACGCGCGCAGAGCGCTTCGCGAAGGAAGCGGGAGCCGTACAAGGTCGAGCTGGTGGACACGGCCGAGGGCGACATCTCGCTCTACAAGCAGGGCGACTTCATCGACCTCTGCCGCGGGCCGCATCTCCAGGACGCGAAGCCGATCAAGGCGGTGAAGCTCCTCTCGCTCGCAGGCGCGTACTGGCGGGGCGACGAGACGAAGCCGCAGCTGACCCGCGTCTACGGGACCGCGTTCTACGACCCCAAGGACATGGAGGACTACCTGCACGGTCTCGAGGAGGCGAAGACGCGCGACCACCGTCGCCTGGGGCGAGAGCTCGACCTCGTCCACTTCGACGAGCACTCACCGGGCTCTCCGATCTGGCATCCCCGCGGGATGGTCATCTGGAATGCGCTCGAGTCGCTTCGGCAGCGCGAGAACGCCCGCCGTGGTTACCAGGAGGTCAAGACCCCGCTTCTCTACGACGTCGAGCTCTGGAAGATCTCCGGCCATTGGGAGAACTACCGGGACAACATGTTCCTGATCGAGCAGGAGGACAGGACCTACGGCCTCAAGCCGATGAATTGCCCCGGCCACATGCTTCTCTTCGGGAGCGAGATCCGCAGCCACCGTGATCTGCCCATCCGCTACGCGGAGGCCTCGACCCTGCACCGGGACGAGCCGGGAGGCACGCTGCACGGCCTCCTTCGCGTGCGGCACGTGACGCAGGACGACGCCCACATCTTCTGCACGCGTGAGCAGATCGAGGACGAGGTGCTCGGCTGCCTCGACTACGCCGCGTACCTCTACGACCTCTTCGGCATGGAAGCTCGCTTCGAGCTCTCGACGCGGCCCGAGAACAAGCTGGGCGAGGACTCGGAGTGGGACTTCACCGAAGGAGCGCTCGCGAGCGCGCTCGAACGGCAGGGGATCGACTACCACGTGAACGCGGGGGATGGCGCCTTCTACGGGCCGAAGATCGATCTCCACATGAAGGACGTCCTCGGCCGCTCATGGCAGATGGGCACGATTCAGCTCGACGCGCAGATGCCCGCCCGCTTCGGGCTTTCCTTCGCGGGCGAGGACAACCGCGAGCACACGCCCTACGTCATCCACCGGGCTTTGCTCGGTTCTCTCGAACGGTTCATGGGAATCCTCATCGAGCACTTCGGCGGTGACTTCCCTCTCTGGCTCGCACCCGAGCAGGTGCGGGTCCTCGCGCTCTCGGAGCGCTTCGCGGCCGACGCGGAGTCCCTCGCCGACGACCTGCGCGTCGCACGGGTTCCGCGCCTCGGTGGACGAGCGCGAGGAGACGCTCGGACGCAAGATCCGCGACGCCGAGCTCGCGAAGATCCCGTACGTCGTCGTCTGGGGCGAGCGCGAGTCGCTCGACGCTCTCGCCCTCCGGCGCCGCGGCGGAGAGCAGACCACGGTCGGCTGGGAGGCCCTTCTGAGCGAGCTGCAGGCGGCTGCTAAGCTGTAGGCCTGCAAGCAGGAGCATCGTTCCTCACCTCCCAAGCCGCTGGCTTCGCGGAGGTTCAACCGAAAACGGTGAGTTGACGAAGCTGCTGCGCGCAGCTTTTGTTTTGTCTAGGAGGAGGAAGCAGCACAACTTGGTGACGTTTCAGTGAGGCCGCGGCGCAGATTCGACCAGGCCCGGCCGGTTCAGGATCAGACCCGGATCAACGAGGCCATCCGCGCCTCGAAGGTGCGCCTGGTGGACGAGGACGGCTCGCAGGTGGGCTTGAAGACGCGAGACGAAGCGCTCGAGTACGCCTATTCCAAGGATCTCGACCTCGTCGAGGTCGCTTCGGGTGCCGATCCTCCGGTCGCCCGGATCATGGATTACGGCAAGTACAAGTACGAGCAGGAGCAGAAGGCGAAGACGGCCCGCAAGCACCAGTCACAGATTCACGTCAAGGAAATCAAGATGCGGCCGAAGATCGGCGTCCACGACTACGAGACGAAGAAAGGCCACGTGGTCCGTTTCCTCAACGCGAAGGCGAAGGTCAAGGTCACGATCATGTTCCGGGGACGCGAGCAGAGCCACCCGGAGCGCGGGCGAGATCTCCTCATGCGCCTCGCCGAGGACGTCAAGGAGATCGGGCAGATCGAGTCGCCTCCGCTCCAGGACGGGCGCAACATGGTCATGTTGCTCGGGCCGACGAGAGCCGCAGGACAACAAGTGGAGACAGCAAGTGCCTAAGCAGAAGACGAACAAAGCAGCGAAGAAGCGGTTCAAGGTGACCGGCGGCGGCAAGCTGCTGCGCCGTCACGCGATGCAGAGCCACAACCTCGAGAAGAAGAGCGCCAAGCGCAAGCGCGCGTTCCGGAGCGACCAGCCGGTCGCCGGCCAGGACGAGCGCGAGGTGCGGCGGCTGCTCGGCAAGTAAGGGGGAGAGATGCCTCGCGTAAAGCGATCAGTCCACGCGCGCAAGAAGCGCCGCAAGCTCCTCGCCGAGGCGAAGGGATTCAGCGGGCAGCCGCGGGTCTCCTACCGGAAGGCGAAGGAGCAGGTCATGAAGGCCGACGTCCACGCCTACCGTGACCGGAAGAACAAGAAGCGCGTGTTCCGCCGCCTCTGGATCATCCGCATCAACGCGGCCGCCCGGAAGGAAGGGCTCTCCTACAACCAGTTCCTCTTTGGCATGCGCAAGGCGAACATCGAGCTCGACCGAAAGGTGCTCGCCGACATCGCGGTCAACGACCCGGCCGCCTTCTCCGCCATCGCCGCCCAGGCGAAGGCGGCGCTCGAAGCCTAAGAGGCGGGCTCTGAGCGAGTCCACCTCTGAGGTCTTCCGCCGCATGGCGGACGACTTCGAGCAGGGGGGCTCGAAGCTCTACGCGTCGCTCGCGCGCTCCCTGGCGGACGAACCCGTCGTGGAGGCGCTCGTGGGCGAGCACGAGCCCAAGTGGGAAGCGCCGCTCCGACTCTTCGGCGGCGTCCACTACCTCGAGCTCTCGGGAATGGTGCAGCACCCGTGGGCGAAGCTCCGCGGCGTGCTCGAGGCGAACCGCGAGTGGCTGGCGCGGTTCGTTGCCGAGCAGCCGATCCAGACAAACGAGGTGCAGCGCTGCTGGGGGCTCTTGCCGGCGTTCCTCACCGTCGCCGACGGACGCCGCCTCGACCTGATCGAGCTCGGGCCGAGCGGCGGTCTCAACCTCTATTGGGACCGCTACGCATACCGTTACGGGGAAGAGCAGTGGGGCGATCTCGATGCCGGCCTCGTGCTGTCGGGCCGCGCGGAGGGAGGGCCGCCGCCGGATCTCCTGCGAGCGGAGGTCGAGGTGGGTAGCCGTATCGGCATCGACCGCAGGCCTGTCGACGTGACGACGGACCACGGCGCGCGGCTTCTCGAGGCGTTCGTGTGGGCCGACCAGACCGACCGCCTCGACCGCGTGCGCCTTGCCATCGAGATCGCGCGAAAGGATCCGCCGCGCCTCCTCGACGGGGACTACGTCGAGGTGCTGCCGGCGCTTCTCGCCGAACGCGACCTCGACGCGCTCACCGTTGTCTACCACTCGGTCTCGACCGTCTATCTCCGGCAGGAGGAGCGGGACCGCCTGGACGAGATCCTCGCGGAGGAGGGGCGGCGCGGATCGATCGCCCGCATCTCCTACGAGGTGGACCGCGACACGCCGACCTTCCACGGCTTTGCCCTCGACGTCGAGACCTGGCCCGGCGGCCGCCGGCGGCTCGCCCTCCTCGACGGTCACGCCAACACGATGGAATGGGCCGCGTGATCACCTCCGCCTCCAACCCGCGTCTGAAGCTGGTCCGCAAGCTCGCGTCCGGGCGGCAGCGCGCCAAGCTCGGGCTCTTCGTCTGCGAGGGAGAGGATCTCGTCGCAGCGGGACTGGCCGCCGGCCTGCAGCCGGTCGATGCGCTCGTGGACGCGGAGCGTCCCGTCGAGCTCGATGGCCTCGAAGGCGCCGAAGAGGTCGAGCCGAGCCTCCTCGCCGAGCTCTCGTCGCTCGCTCACCCGCCGCGGATCATCGCCCTCTTCCGCCGAGCCGATCTGCCTAGGGAGCTCGACGCTGCGGCAGGGCTGGCGCTCTGGCACGTCGGCGATCCAGGGAACGTCGGCACGCTCGTCCGGACCGCCGATGCGCTCGGGCCCGCGTTCGTCGCGCTCTCTCCAGGATGCGCCGACCCGACGTCACCGAAGGCGCTGCGCGCCTCGATGGGAGCGGTCTTCCGGGTTCCCACGGGAAGCTTCGACGACGCGCCGAAGCCATGGATCGGCCTCGTGCCGCGGGGCAGCGCGCCGCTTGCCGAGATCGAGCTCGGCGACCGCGCCACCTTCGTGCTCGGAGCCGAGCGCGCAGGGCTTCCGGACGAGATCGCCGCGTCGTGCGAGGTCCTCGCGTCGATCCCGCTGGCCGACGAGGCGGAGTCCTTGAACGTCGCCGCGGCCGGGGCGATCGCGCTTTACGACCTCAAGCGGCGCTAGCTACCAGGCGCCTCCGCCTCCGCCGCCTCCGCCGCCACCACCACCGCCTGAGAAGCCGCCGCCGAAGCCGCCCGAGCCGCTCGAGGGCGGGGCGAGCGCACTGCCGAAGCCGGAGGACAGGTCGCCGATGCCGAGGGCCGACGGGCCCGAGCCGAGGTCGCCGGTCGGGCTGATCCAGTAGATGGAGGAGGCCTGGTGCAACTCCTCGGACATGTGGAGCTGCGCGCCCTGGAGGACGCGCTCCGCGATTCCGAAGGCGATGCCGTAGACGAGGTAGCGCTCCCAGAGCTCGAGCGTCGAGGGCGGCGCCTCCTGCAGGCGTGGGAAATCGGTGAGGTACCGGCGAAAGGCCTCCCAGCGCTCCGCCTCCTGCTCGGCGTCCGGCGAGCGGCGCCGCCACAGGCTCACGTGGCGGAGGCGAGGGCGAGCACGACTGCGCTCACGCAGAGGCACGCGCCGAAGGCGATGAGCAGCACGTCGCCCCAGCGCGGGGCGAACGACTGGAAGCGATGGATGCCGATCGCGAGCATGAGCGCGCCGGCGATGAGGATCGGAAGCCCCGCGCCGAGGAGGACCTTGAGGCCGTCCGAGCGGAACCACTTGCGCCGGCGAATCTCGTCCCCGACCGCACTCTTGAACGCGGTGAAGCGCTTGCTGTTCTCCGTGCGGTGGCCCTGTATCTGGACGCGGAAGTTCGAGAGGCGCTCGCTGCCGCCGTCGAGGACGCTGTCGATGACCTTCGTGACCGGGCCCTCGACCTCGGACACCGGCGCGTCGTTGGCGAGGCTGAGCTCGAGGTCGGCCACGTCCTCCTGGCGCAGGCCGCCCCAGGTGCTCTTCTGGGTCGTGACCGGTTCGGCCTTGTAGCGGCCCTTGCGGATGAGGTCGAAGAGCGTGGCCGTGAACTCGTTGGACCCGACCGCAGGGGACTGGCGCAGGAGCGGCGGGACGAGCGCGGGCTCGAGGTCGGAGGGCGGCTCCTGCTCGTACTCGCGGTCGTACGTCGTCTTGCGCTCGCGCCCGTAGAACCAGTACGTCGCGCCGAGCACGCAGGAGCGCCGGGAGGAGCGCGGCCGCGAGGAGTATCAAGATCGTGCGCGGAAGGTGGTCGAGCGCGCTGTGGAGCTTCTCCTGGTCTTCCTCGAAGGCGGCCGCATCGGCCGTCTCCTCGGCCACGATCCGCGGCAAGGCATCGCCCCGTCGCACCTTCGCGCCGCCGGTCGACGTCAGGAGGCTTCGCGGGAAGACGGCGCGCAGCTCCACGAACTGGTTCGGAGGTACGTCCACGGCCCGGAGCAGCGCCCGGTCGGGCTCGCGGATGACGTCGCCCCGGACGGAGACGGGGTGGCCCCACACGCGCCACGAGGGCCCGCTCGCCGGCCCGGGCAGGGTCAGCTCGGCGGTCAGCTGCTGCAGGGTCTGGTCCCACTGGTCGCCCCAGACGTTGAGGTCGACGTCGACGACGTCGTCGAAGGCCACGGCGAGGTTGCTCAGCCGGTAGCTGACCGTGAACGTGCGCGGCTCCGAGAGCGCCTGGAAGTGCCAGACGATCCGGTAGCCGCCGGCGATCGGCGTCTCGCCATAGGTGTTCGGCGCTCCGCTCGAGCCGAGCTCCGCCGAGGCCCCGGGGGAGTAGCGGGCGGCGCCCTCGGCCACCGAGACGTCACTGATCTGCTCGCCGTCTCGGAGCGGGATGTCGCGGTAGGCGCCGGTGAACGAGCCGTCGAAGAAGAACGTGGTCCGCTCCTCGATCGCCAGCGTGCCGTCCGGCTCGACCGTGACGTGGACGTCGGCCGCGGGCAGGTAGAAGGACTTCGCAGCCGCCTCGCCGGCTGCGAGGAGCGCGAGCAGGACCGCCGCCGCAAGGACGGCAGCCCTCAGAACTCGACGCGTGGCGCCTCCCGGGCTGCCGCCTCTTCGACCTCGAAGTATTCGCGCGGCTCGAAGTTGAAGACCCCGGCGACGATGTTCGTCGGGACGGTCTCGAGCGCGTTGTCGTAGGTGAGGACGGCGTCGTTGTAGACCTGGCGCGAAATCGCGATCTTCTGCTCGGTCTCGGCGAGCTGCGCCTGCAGCTGCTGGAAGTTCTCCGTCGCGCGCAGCTCGGGATAGGCCTCGGCGACGGCGAAGAGTCTGCCGATGGCCTGGGTGAGCATGTTCTCCGCCTGCGCCTGCTCCTGAACGCCCTTCGCCTGCTGCGCCGCCGTTCGCGCCTTTGTCACCTCTTCGAAGGTCCCGCGCTCGTGCGCCGCGTATCCCTTCACCGCCTCGACGAGGTTCGGGATGAGGTCGTAGCGCCGCCGGAGCTGGACGTCGACCTGCGCCCAGGCGTTCTCCGCGCGGTTTCGCAGCCGGACGAGCCTGTTGTAGAGCGCGATCACGATCCCGACGAGGACGACCGCGATCACGATCAGGACGATCAGCCAGATCATGTGCCTACCCTAAACCGAAGGACGGCGGGCAATCCAGACCGTGTCCTCGCCGCCGTCATAGGGCCGGAGGTCGAACCAGCCGTACATGGCCTCGACTTCGAAGCCGGCGCGCTCGAGCAGCGCTCGCCATTCCTCGGGCGAGCGCCAGCTGAGCTGCATGGCCGTCTCGCCCTTCTCGCCCCGGACGGCGAGCGTGAGGACGCGCCGCTGCAGGTCCCAGTCGGCGCGCTCCCAGATGCCCGGCTCGCGCTCGAGCCAGCGCCCGTTGGTCTCCTCGACGTCCTCCATGCTCGGGGCGAACACGTCGAAGACGAAGCGCCCGCGTGGCTCGAGGAGGCGGAGCACGGCGCGCAGAGCCTCCAGCCGCTCGCCGTCCGAGCCGAGATGGAGGAGCGCACGGAACGGGCACGTGACGAGGGGCACGCGTTCGATCACCGGCGGCCGCCGGAGGTCGCCGAGCCGGAGCTCGACGAGGTCGGAGACGCCGGCCTCCTCGGCGCGCGTCCTGCAGAGGGCGAGCATGCCCTCGGAGTCGTCGATCCCGATCACGCGGACGCCCGCCGCCGCGACCGGGACGGCGATCCGCCCGGTGCCGACGCCGAGCTCGACGACGGGCCCGCCCGACTTCCTTGCCTGGGCGACGTAGAAGTCGACGTCCTCGGTGACGCTGCGGCTCCAGGGGTCGTAGAGCGCGGCGATGGCGTCATAGGAGCTCACGAGGACGATGATACGCTCCGGCAGTGGATGTCCAGGGCCTGGAAAATGAGGCACAAAGCGCGATTGCGAGCGCTTCGACCCTTGCCGAGCTCGACGATGCGAGGGTGCGCTACCTCGGTCGGAAGAGCGCGCTGAAGCAGGCCCTCCGCGAGGTGCGCGACCCGGAATCGGGCCGCGTCCTCAACACCCTGCGCGAGCAGCTCGAGCAGGCGGTCGCCGAGCGCGAGGCGGCGCTCTCCGGCGAGGATCTGGAGCGCCGGCTTTCGGAGGAGCAGGTCGACGTCACGCTTCCCGGCCGGGCAACGCCGCGCGGGCAGCTCCATCTCGTCACGCAGGTGCGCCGCGAGGTCGAGGACGTCTTCCTCGGCCTCGGCTACCGAGTCGTCGACGGCCGCGAAGTCGAGACGACGCACTACAACTTCGACGCGCTCAACCTGCCGACGACGCACCCGGCGCGCTCGCAGCTGCAGTCGCTCTTCCTGAACGAGAACGTCGTCCTGCGAACCGAGACCTCGCCGTCCCAGATCCACGTGATGGAGGAGGGAGAGCCGCCCGTCTACATGATCTCGATCGGCCGGGTGTACCGGCGCGAGACCCCCGACGCGACGCACTCGCCGATCTTTCACCAGGTCGAGGGCCTTGCCGTCGACCGGGGGATCACGATGGCCGACCTCAAGGGCACGCTGCTCCACCTGATGCGCGCGCTCTTCGGCTCCGAGCGCGAGATGCGCTTCCGCACGCACTACTTCCCGTTCACGGAGCCTTCGCTCGAGCCGGACGTCTCGTGCTTCCTCTGCTCCGGCCAGGGTTGCGCGGTGTGCCGCTGGTCGGGCTGGATCGAGCTCGGCGGCTCCGGCATGGTCGATCCCAACGTGCTCGAGTTCGTCGGCTACGACCCCGAGGAGTGGACGGGGTTCGCGTTCGGGATCGGGCTCGAGCGCATCGCAATGCTCCGCCACGGCCTGCCCGAGATCGGGCCGCTCTGGCAGAACGACCTCCGGCTCCTGCGACAGTTCTGAGATGAAAGTCCCCGTCTCCTGGCTCCGCGAGTACGTCGAGGTCTCGGCCACGACGCAGCAGATCGCCGACCGGCTCGCGATCGCGACCGGCGAGGTCGAGCGCATCACGCGGCGCGGGGTCGCCGACGAGAACGGCAACTACGGGCTCTTCAAGGTCGGGCGGGTGGTCGAGGCGGGCAAGCACCCGAACGCCGACCGCCTCCAGCTCTGCCGCGTGGACGTCGGCGAGGGCGAGCCGCGCCAGATCGTCTGCGGTGCCTGGAACTTCGGGGCCGGGGCGACGGTCGCGGTGGCGCTCCCCGGCGCCGTCCTGCCGGACGGCCTGAAGCTCGAGCAGGCGAAGCTCCGCGGCGAGGTCTCCGACGGGATGATCCTCTCGGAGAGCGAGCTCGAGCTCGGTTCCGACCACAGCGGCATCCTCGTTCTCTCGGATCCCGTCGAGCCGGGCACTCCGCTGGCGGATGTTCTCCCGCTCGGCGAAGAGGTGCTGGAGATCGAGATGACGCGCAACCGCCCGGACTGCCTGTCGGTGTACGGGATCGCGCGCGAGGTCGCGGCGCTCTTCTCAGGAGAGCTCGCGGCGCCGCCGGGGCGCGATCCCGGCGATCCTGGCTCGGAGACGCCGGACGTGACGATCGAGGACTACGAGGGCTGTCCGCGCTACATAGGGCGGCTCTTCACGAACGTCGCGATCGCGCCCTCGCCTCCGTGGCTGAAGGCGCGCATCACGGCTGCGGGCATGCGGCCGATCTCCAACGTCGTCGACGTGACCAACTACGTCATGCTCGCCATGGGCAACCCGCTGCACGCCTTCGACTTCGACACGCTGCGCGGCGGGAAGATCGTCGTGCGCCGGGCGCGCAAGGGCGAGGAGTTCACCACCCTCGACGGGAACCCGCGGAAGCTCGACCCGGAGGATCTCGTCATCGCCGACGCCGAAGGGGCGATCGCCTTCGCCGGGATCATGGGCGGCGAGGACACCGAGGTCCGGGAGGGGACGACGAACATCCTCCTCGAGGCCGCCAACTTCGAGCCGATCGGCATCTTGCGGAGCTCCGAGCGGCATGCACTCCGCACCGAGGGCTCGAACCGCTGGGAGAAGGGCGTCGACCCGCACCTCGCTCCCCAGGCCGCCGCGCTCGCGACCGAGCTCATCCTCGAGCTGACGGGCGCGCAGTGGGCGGGCCACGTCGACGCGAAGGGAGAGCTCCCCGACCCGCCGGTCGTTTCGCTCCGCACCGACCGCGTCAACCGCGTGGTCGGGCTGGAGATCTCTCCGGATGAGCAGCGCAGCGCGCTCGAGCGGCTCGGGTTCGACGTGAGCTCCGACTGGAAGGTCACCGTCCCGACCTGGCGCGCCGTCGACGTCACGCGGGAGATCGACCTCGTCGAGGAGGTGGCGCGCGTTCACGGCCTCGAGAGGATCCCCTTCACACTGCCGACGCGGAGCGCGATGTTCGGCACCCTGGCTCCGGACCAGCGGCTGCGGCGCCTCGTCGAGGACGTGCTCGTCGGCGCGGGGTTCTCGGAGGCCTACACCCTCAGCCTGGCCGCGTCCGATTCGGACGGGAAGGCGCTCCGGCTCCCCGATCCGCTCACCTCCGAGCACGCGGTCCTGCGCACGGCGCTCCTGGACGGCCTGGTCGCGGCGGCGCGCCACAACGTCAACATGGGGAACGAGGACATCCGGCTCTTCGAGATCGCGCGGGTCTATCTGCCGAGCGGCGAGGAGCTGCCGGAAGAGCGGCGGCGCGTTGCAGGGATCGCCGAAGGCGGCTTCGCCGTGGCGCGCGGCGCAGTCGAGACGCTCTTCGCCGCCCTGAAAGTGGAGCCGGGCTTCGAGCGCACGACTGAGCCCTTCCTCCACCCGGGCAAGGCGGCGCGCATGCAGGGCGGCTGGGTCGGCGAACTTCACCCGAGCACCCTCGAAGGCGAGTGGGGAGCCTTCGAGCTCGACCTCGAGACGCTCCTCGGGCTCCTTCCCGAGCGCATCGTCTACGAGGACGTCATCACCTTCCCCGCGCTTCGACAGGACCTCGCCTTCGTCGTGGACGAGGACACCTCGGCCGGGGATCTCGTCGCGGCCGCCCGCGAGGCGGCGGGGCCGGACCTCCGCGACATGCGCGTCTTCGACGTCTACCGCGGCGAGGGCATTCCCGAAGGCCGAAAGTCGATCGCCTTCCACGCCGAGTTCCGCTCGCCCGAGCGCACGCTTTCGGACGAGGACGCGCGCGAGCTGAGGGAGAAGATCGTGGCTGCGCTGGGAACGCAGTTCGCCGCGGAGCTGCGCGCGTGAGCCCGCAGGCCGACACCGTGGTCTTCATCCCGGCTCTGAACGAGGAGGAGAGCCTTCCTGGAGTCCTCGACGAGCTTCGCGGCGAGCTTCCCGGGGTGGATGTCCTCGTCGTAGACGACGGCTCGCGTGACCGCACGGCCGAGCTCGCGCGGGAGTGGGGAGCCGAGGTGCTGAGCTTCCCGGAAAACCGTGGCCTGCCCGTGGTCGTCGCGGCCGGCTACGAATATGCGGCACGGAAGCACTACGCGTACTGCGGCCGTGTCGACGCCGACGGGCAGCACCCGGCCGCGGAGCTCAACCGCCTGCTCGAGCGCGTTCGCTCCGGGGAGTGCGACGTGGCCGTCGGTTCGCGCTTCGTCTCGGGCGACGGCTACGAGCCGTACCGCTACAAGCCGAGCCCGGCGCGCAGGCTCGGGACAAGCGTGTTGCGCCGCGCGCTCCGGCTCCAGCTCGGGCGGCCGTTCGCCGATGCGACGAGCGGCATGTACGCGGCAGCCGCCTCCGCCTTCCCGTTCCTCGCGCAGCCGTACACGACGGGCGCGCCGGAGGTCCAGGGCCTCCTGCGACTCGCCGACGCGGGACTCGTCGTCGAAGAGGTTCCCGTCAACATGCGCGAGCGGGCGGCCGGTGAGTCCCGCATCTCCGGGAAGAAAGCCGTGAGCCTCGTCCTCACCCTGACCGGGACGATCCTGCTCTACCGCTGGATGAAGAGGCGCCCGTGAGGCTGGTCGTCGTCCTCGGCTACTCGGCCTGGCGCGGCGCGGGCCTGCATCCCGTATGCGAGGCCAGGGTGCTCGCTGCGGCCGAATTCGCCTCCGAGGAGGACACCGTCCTGCTCAGCGGGCGACCGGAGGTCGAGCTGATGCTGGAAGCCTGGCCCGGGGGTCCCGACCGCGTCCTCTGCGACGACGGCGCCCGCGTGACCGCCGAGACCGCGGTGCACGTCGCGCATCTCGCCCGAGAGCTCGGCGCCGAAGAGGTGGTCGCCGTCACGTCGTGGTGGCACTGCCGCCGCACCGGGGTCCTGTTCCGGCGGGCGCTGTCCGGAACCGGGATCGACGTCCGCACGTTCGGCGCGCCGCGCTGGAGCGGCCGGCTCTTGCTGCGTGAGGCCGCGGCGTACGCCGTCCTGCCTCTGCACCTGCGCCGGGCGCGCGTCTAGCGCCGGCCGAAGAGCCGCGCGAAGAATCCCGGCTTGTCCGGCTCGAGGCGCACCACGGGCGCGTCCTCGTACTCGGGCAGCGACTCCATGGCCGCCTTGCTGAGGTCGACCTGGATACGGTCGGGCCGGATCTCCTGGACGTGCTCCGAAGGGATGAAGCGCTCGCCGCCCAGGATGCCGACCGTGACCGCGAGCCCGGTGAAGACGTCCGCATCGGGGTCGCCCACGACCCGGCTCACCTTGGCCGTTTTCTCGCCGTCGGACGAAACGACCTCCGCTCCCGAGTCGATGACCTTCCAGGAGACCTGCGGCTCTTCGGGGGTGCTCAAACCGACCGGCCCTCGACGCGCCAGACGGGGCCCTGAGTCGAGACATGCGAGGTGTGCGAGAGAACACGGAGCGCGCGGAGCGAGCCCGGTGATGCTTTCGGAGTCCAGGCGCTCGAAGCAGCGTCGCGTCATCTCGGGCGCGACTCCGTATCCGGTCACTCTGGCGCTCCTGAAGCGCAGGACGGCGACTCCGCCGAACCGGGCGGGATTCACCGGCGCGAGGAGCAACGCGGCCCGGGGGAGGAAGTCGGAGGAAGCGAGCTCGACCTCGGCGTAGAGCTCCGACCAGTCCTGGGGCAGATCGCCGACGAGCTCGTCCCACTGGCGCGCGAGCGGCGCCTGGCGATGCCGCTGCTCGGCCACGGGAATCTCGGCCGCCCCGGCGTCGGCGCCGATCAGGTCGAGCCTGCCTCGGACGCCTTCCTGGTCGAGGCGGCGGACGATGCCTTCCGGGTTGCGCGAAGGTGTCACCTCGAGCCGAAAGCTCGTGCCCATGCGCCCCGGCGTCAGCGAGGCGAGGATGAGCGCGACGCGGTCGGCATCGGCGTCCTCGGCCACTGCCAGGGAGAGCTGCGCCGAGCTCCAGCCCTCGGGGAGAGCGGTCTCGATCTCTTGCCACTGGTCGGCGAGTAGCACCGGGGCAAGTCTAGTGACCGGCTGCTAGCTTGTCGGCGCGTGGCCACGCTAGAGGAAAAGGGGCAGGTTTCGTCCAGTGGGCGCCTGAAGGAATTCCTCCGGGAAATGCTGCTCATCCGCCGTTTCGAGGAGAAGGTGGAGGAGCGCTTCCGCGCCGGTGAGCTGCCCGGATTTCTCCACGTCGCGATCGGCCAGGAGGCCGTTGCGGTGGGGGTCTGCCGGGCGCTCGAAGAGAACGACGTCATCGCCTCCACGCACCGCGCGCACGGGCACACGCTGGCCAAGGGAACGCATCCGAACGAGGTGATGGCGGAGCTCTACGGCAAGGTCGAGGGCATGAGCCACGGCTACGGCGGCTCCATGCACCTCTACGACATGGAGCGCGGGAATCTCGGCGCGAATGCGGTCGTCGGGGGCGGGCTGCCCGGGATCGTGGGCTCCGCGCTCGCCTTCAAGATGCGCGGCGAGCCGCGGGTTGCCGTCGCGTTCTTCGGGGACGGGGCCACGAACATCGGCACGTTCCACGAGTCGCTGAACCTCGCCCAGCTCTGGACGGTGCCGGCGGTCTTCGTCTGCGAGAACAACCACTACGCGGAGTCGACGCCCGCCAAGCAGCAGCTTCCGATCGAGGATCTGACGAAGCGCGCCGAGGCCTTCGGCATGACGTCGATGAAGGTCGACGGCCAGGACGTCGAGGCCGTGTACGACGTCGCGAAGAAGGCGCTCAAGCATGCGCGCGAGGGGAAGGGCCCGGTGTTCCTCCTCGCCGAGACGTACCGCCTCACCGGCCACTACATCGGCGACCCGCAGGTGTACCGGCCGAAGGAGGAGGTGCGCGAGCTGCGCCAGACCCAGGATCCGGTCACGAAGGCGCGCGAGAAGCTCGAGCTCTCCGACTCCGACTGGGAGGAGATGGACGCGGAGATCGTGAAGATCGTCGAGGCGTCCGTCGAGTTCTCGAAGCAGGGCACCGACCCGAAGCCCGAGGACGCATTGAAGAAGTGTACTCTAGTCCCGACGCAGGAGCGTCGAATGGCTGAGCTCTCCTACAGGGAAGCCGTTCGCGACGCCATGTCGACCGCGATGAGGCGGGACGACGACGTCTTCATCATGGGCGAGGACATCGCCGAGATGGGCGGCTCGATGGGCGTGACGCAGGGGATGCTCGAGGAGTTCGGGCCCGAGCGCGTGCGCAACACGCCGATCTCCGAGATGGCCATCGTCGGCGCCGGCATCGGAGCCGCGATCGCCGGGATGCGCCCGATCGTCGAGATCATGTACCAGGACTTCACCACCCTGGCGATGGAGCAGATCGTCAGCCAGGCGGCCAAGCACCGCTACATGTCGGGCGGCCAGATCAAGGTGCCGCTCACGATCCGCACGCAAGGAGGCGCCGGCTGGTCGCCGGGCGCCCAGCACGCCCAGCAGCTGGAGGCGTGGTTCGTCCACGTGCCGGGACTCAAGGTCGTCTTCCCGTCCACACCCGAGGACGTGCGCGGCCTCCTCTGGAGCTCCATCTACGAGGACAACCCGATCGTCTTCTTCGAACACCGCACGCTGTACGGCATCAAGGGCGAGGTTCCCGACGAGATCGAGCCGATCGAGATCGGCAAGGCGCGGATCCATCGCGAGGGCGAGGACGTGACCGTCGTCGCCACGGGCCGGCTCGTGCACGAGTCGCTCAAGGCGGCGGAGCAGGCCGCGGATGAGGGGATCTCCGTGGAGGTCTTCGATCCGCGCACGCTGCAGCCGCTCGACGAGGACGCCCTCATCGCCTCCGTCAAGAAGACGAACCGAGCTGTCGTCGCCCACGAGGCCGTCACGCGGATGGGCTGGGGCGCCGAGGTCGCCGCCGTCGTCCAGGAAAAGGCTTTCGACTACCTCGACGCGCCGATCGCGCGCGTCGGCGCCAAGTTCACCCCGATCCCGTTCGCGCCCGTCATGGAGGAGTGGGTCGTGCCCCACGCCAAGGACGTGCTCGCGGCGATCAAGAAGACCGTCGGCAAGGAATGAGCTCCCAGGTCACCCTTCCGCGCCTCGGCCAGGGGATGGAGACCGGCACGATCGTGCGTTGGCTGAAGTCCGAGGGCGATAGCGTGGAGAAGGGCGAGCCGCTCTACGAGCTCGACACCGAGAAGGTGACGCAGGAGGTCGAGGCCGAGGCTTCCGGCGTCCTGCTCAAGATCCTCGCGGGCGAGGGGGAGGAGATCGAGGTCGGCAAGGCGATCGCGGTCATCGGCGAGCAGGGCGAAGACGTCCCCGAAGGCGAGGCCGAGGACCCGACCGAGGTCTCCGAGGACGACGCGCAGGAGGAAGGCTCGCCCGCGCCCGAACGGGAGGAAGAGCGCGAGCGGGGGCGCGAGGAAGCACCCGAAGGCCCGTCCGAGCCCGAGCAGAGCGTCGAGAGCACGAACGGCGGCCGGGTCAAGGCGTCGCCGCTTGCACGACGCATCGCCCGCGAGCGCGGGATCGAGCTCTCCGCCCTTCGCGGCACCGGGCCGGAGGGCCGCATCGTCGCGGAGGACGTCGAGCGCGCCTCGGCATCCGGAGCCGTGAGCGCCGCTCCGTCCGCCGGCGCGCGGGCCCCGAGCGGCGAGGTCGAGGTCGTGAAGCTGAACCAGATGCGGAAGACGATCGCGCGCCGCATGACCGAGGCGTGGGAGGCGCCCGCATTCCAGATCTCCATGTCGGCCGACATGACGGCCTCCATCCGCCTGCGAGGAGGCGTTGCTCGCCCAGGTCAAGGAGGGCGGGGTCAGGCCGACCTACTCCGACATCCTCACGAAGGTCGTCGCGCTGGCGCTCATGCGCCATCGCGACGTGAACGCCCATTTCGCCGGCGATTCCGTGAAGCTCTTCCCGACGGCGAACATCGGCATCGCCGTGGCGATCCCGCACGGCCTGGTCGTCCCGGTGATTCCGGGCTGTGAGCGGCTGACGATCCCGGAGATCGCCGCTGCGCGCGCGGACATCGTCTCGCGCACCCGCGAGGGCAAGCTTCGCGCCGAGGATCTCGACGGCGGCACGTTCACGATCTCGAATCTCGGCATGTACGGCGTCGAGCGCTTCACGGCGGTGCTGAACCCGCCGCAGGCCGGCATCCTCGCGGTCGGGGCGATCGAGGAGCGGGCCGTGGTCGTCGACGGCGACTTCGAGATCCAGCCGCGCATGGACATGACGCTGACCATCGACCACCGCTCGGTCGATGGCGCCACGGCATCCGAGTTCCTCGCCACGGTCAAATCCTTTCTGGAAGAGCCGGGCCTCGCGCTGTGAACGTCTGGTACCGCGTCACGGATCTCGAGGCGGCCCAGGATTTCTACAAGCGCACTTTCGGCTTCGAGCAGGTCTACAAGGACGAGGAGGACCGCTGGGCGCGGATGGTCCGCAACGGCCTCGAGATCGCGCTCGCCGAGGGTGAGTTCGAAGGTGGTGGCGAGGGCGGCGAGGAAGACGTGATTGCCACACTCGAGGTCACCGACATCAAGGCCGAGGCCGACCGGCTGCGCGAGGCCGGCGTGAACGTCGGCGTCGTCCTCGAGATCCCGGGGGCAATCCGCCTCCTGGACGTCTTCGACCCCGACGGCAACCGCATCCAGCTTTCCGAAGACGTCTGACACGGTGAGGGCGATGCGTGCGGTCCGCCTGCACGACACCGGACTCGCCGTGGAGGAAATCGAGGTCCCGGCCGTGCACGAGGGCGAGGCGCTGATTCGCGTTCATGCTGCTGCGATCACCCGCGATGAACTGACCTGGCCGGTGGACCGTCTTCCCGCCATCCCGTCCTATGAGCTGTCGGGCGTGGTCGCCCACGTGGCTCCCGACGTGGACGACATCGAGGTGGGAGAGGAGGTCTTCGCGCTCACGCCATTCGACCGCGACGGAGTCGCCGCCGAATACGCCGTGGTTCCGGCCATTGTGCTCGCGCCGCGACCAATGAGCCTCACGCACGTCGAGAGCGCCACGCTCCCGATGACCGGTCTCAGCGCGTGGCAGGGCATCTTCGAGCACGGTGCTCTAAAGGAAGGTGAGCGCGTTCGCGTCCTCGGAGCGAACGGCGGCGTCGGCCATTTGGCCGTCCAGCTCCTGAAGGGTCAGTTGGCCGCCGACGACGAGACGCCGGACCTCGTGTTCGACACGGTCGGCGGCGATGAGCTTACGAGTGCCGTCGGGTCGGGCAGCAGAGTCGTCTCGATTGCGGAGGAGGCCGACGGCGCGACGTACTTCGTGGTCGAGCCGGATCGCGCACAGCTGGTCGAGCTCGGACGCCGCGCAGACGCTGGAGAGCTGACTCCGGCAGTCGACTCGGTCTTCTCCCTCGAGGAAGCAGGCGCGGCCTTCGACCGCGTCGGCGAGCGCGGCAAACAGGGAAAGGTCGTGCTTCGTGTCGGCGACGACTGAGGAGAAGGCCGAAGCATTCCGCGCGCTGCACGGCGGCGACGCGTTCGTCATCCCGAATCCCTGGGACGCCGGCTCCGCACGCGTCCTTGCTGCGCTCGGCTTTCGCGCGCTCGCGACGACCAGCTCCGGGTTCGCGTTCACACTCGGCCGGCTCGACGGCGCCGCCACACTCGACGAGGTGGTCGACCACGTTGCTGTTCTCGCTCGCGCAACGGACTTGCCGGTTTCGGTAGATCTCGAGGACGGCCACGGCGCCGACCCGGGCGTCGCGATTTCCCGCGTCGCGGAGGCGGGCGCGGTCGGTGGATCGATCGAGGACTGGGATCGAGAGCGTCTCTACGGTCTTGACGAAGCCGTCGAGCGGGTTCGCGTAGCAGTGGCCGCGGCACGCGCGGTCGGCTTCCCGTTCACGCTGACGGCGAGGGCCGAGAACCACATCCGCGGCAATCCCGACCTCGATGACACGATTGCCCGCCTGCAGGCGTTCGAGTCCGCGGGCGCGGACGTTCTCTACGCCCCCGGCCTGTCCGATCTCAATGACATTCGTGCTCTTTGCGCCGCCGTCTCGAAGCCGGTGAACGTGCTCGCGCGTCCGAACCTCACGTTTCAGGAGCTCGCCGACGCCGGAGCCCAGCGCGTCAGTGTCGGCGGATCGCTCACGTGGGCGGCGGTGCAAGCGCTCGTCGAGGCGGCCACTGCGATCCGCGACCGGGGCGACTTCTCCCTGCTCGGCTCGGGCCCGCCCGCAGACTGGCTCGAACCCGCTTAAAAGCGGGAGGGCGGCGTTCCCTTGGTAAATCGCCGCCCTCGCCGTGACCCGGGGTTAATCCGGTCAGCCGAGGCAACGGCAGAAGCGCGGTCGCCGGTGATCCCTGGAACGAGGGAAAGCTCCCGACCTCTGAGAATGAGCCCTCGCGGGTAGGATCGACCCTGGAAACCGAAGCGAGCGAAAGGGCAGGAGATGGAATGTGACGTTGCCGTCCTCGGCGGCGGGTCGGGCGGCTATCCCGCGGCGATCCGGGCGACACAGCTCGGCGCCAGCGTCGTCTGCGTCGAGCAGGAAGCCGAGCTGGGCGGAACCTGCCTGCGGGTCGGCTGCATCCCGACCAAGGCCTGGGTACAGACCGCCCTTGCGCTCAAGGAGGCGAACGAGACCTTCGAGAAGCTCGGCGTGAAGGTCGGCCCCCCGGAGCTCGACTTCGGCGCTGCCCAGCAGTGGAAGGAAGGCGTCGTCAAGCAGCTGACCGGCGGCGTCGCGACACTCTTCAAGGCGAACGGGATCGAGTGGGTGAAGGGCGTGGGCCGTTTCAAGGACGCGAACACCCTCTCGGTCGAGGGCGCCGAGGACATCACGTTCAAGAGCGCGATCGTCGCGACGGGGTTGCGGGTCGAAGCGCGTCGCGAACACGATCACATCCTCTTCGGTCACGTCGACGGTGCCGAGCTCCGTCACCTCACCCACCCGGAAGTCCTCCCAGTGCCTCATGACCCCGAACCTATAGCCTCCGCGCGTGCGCACGCGTCGCCTCGGAAACAGCGAGATCACGGTCAGCGTCGTCGGTCTCGGCTGCAACAACTTCGGCGGCCGCATCGACGAGGAGGCAACGTTCGCGTCGTGGACGCAGCGCTCGACGCAGGCGTCACGTTCTTCGACACGGCCGACATCTACGGCGGCAGGGTGGGAGCGAGGAGCTCTCGGTCGTGCGTGCAAGGGCGCGGACCGGGTCGTCCTCGCGACGAAGTGGGGGAAGCCGATGGGCGACGGCGCCGAGCGCCGCGGCTCGCGGGAGTACATCCTCGGCGCGCTGGAGGCATCGCTGCGCCGGCTGCAGAGGAGTGATCGATCTCTACCAGCATCACGAGGAGGACCCGGAGACGCCGCTCGAGGAGACGGTCGCGACGATCAAGGAGCTCGTCGCCGAAGGAACGGTCCGCGCGTGGGGCACCTCGAACTACCGTCCCGAGACGATGCGAAGCGCGTCTCGCCCGCTCGCCTCGGCGCGCCGTACGTCTCCGAGCAGAGCGAGTACTCGCTGCTCCGCCGTGATGCGGAGGCGGAGCTCCTGCCCGTCTGCGAGCGGCTCGGCCTCGGCTTCATCCCGTACTTCCCGCTCGCGAGCGGGCTCCTGACCGGGAAGGTGTCGCGCGACGCGCCTCCGGCGGCGGGCACCCGCTTGCACGGTCGCGAGATCGCACGCGCGGATCTCGAACGCGTCGAGCCACTGCGGCATGGGCTGAGGCCCACGGCCGCTCGCTGCTCGAGGTTGCGATCGGCGGGCTGCTGCGACGGAGCCGGTCGTGTCGGTGATCGCGGGCGCCACGAAGCCCGAGCAGGTGCGAGCAAACGCGAGCGGCAGGCGAGTGGGAGCCCTCTCCCCTGCCGAGCTCGCAGAGCTCGTCGAGCCTGTAACCGAACCAGGCTCCGAACCAGGTTCGGTGTTTGAACCTGGTTCGCGACGTTGCCTTTCGCGGCGCATGGCGGAAGTCGCGAACCGGGTACGGCACCGCCCTTTTTGCCACCTCGGTTGTCGCCATGCCGGCGGCGCCTCCTATTCGGTGCGCAGGATCCCGCTCTCGCGGGTCAGTCGCTGGGCGAGGGCGCAGGAGCAATACGTAACTGTCGGCGGCGGCAGAAAAAAA
>CAVYAJ010000055.1:0-10983 GCA_963766155.1 uncultured Actinomycetes bacterium
ATGATGGGAGGGCACGTCGATGCCGTCGCGCTTCTCGCCTCGCTGCGGGACGAATTCGCCGCCCTCGTGCTCCCCGTCACCATTCTGGCCGAGCGGATCTGGCCGTTCCAGGCGGCGCTCTGGACGCCCGCAGTCGTGACCGTGCTCTCGCTGGCCCTGACGATGGAGCTCTGGCGCGCGGTGCAGGAGTCCAGCCACCGGAGCGCCCGCCTGCTCCTCCTCCCCGGTCTCGCGCTCCAGCGGGCGACGACGCGGGAGCCGAACGTGGACGAGACGCGCGTCGCACTGCAGGCGGTCGCTTCGTCCTCCGCCGCGAGCTCGACTGAGGGTTTCCTGAGCCGCTACTCCGGCCGATACAGGCCGGGTGCGGCCCTATGCCCCTCTCCTGATCGTCCTGGCGATCCCGCTTCTGCTCATCGTGGCCGTCCAGCAGGAGCAGCGCTCGAACGAGCACCGGCTCGCGGACATCGCGAGCGACATCGCGGGCCGCGACGTCACCGTCCATTGCCCTGGGCTCCTCTCACGCCTCGCGGAAGTCTCCGCCCATGCGGGAACCGTGTTCTTCGACGAGCGCGGGCGGCCGGCGGACTTCACCGACCTCGACGAGGAGACGTGCTCCGAGCTCGACCGCTTCGCCGAGGGCAAGACCGGCCAGGGCGAGCAAGCCAAGGTGGCCCGGGCGCTCCACGTGCTCGCGCACGAGTCGTCGCACCTTGCAGGGGTGAGGGACGAGGCGGCCGCCGACTGCTACGGCCTGCAGCGGACCGCGTTCGTCGCGGAGAGCCTCGGCGCCGATCCTGCGGATGGCCAGCGCCTCGCACGGCTCGCGCTCGCCGAGCGCGCGATCACGGCGCCGGCCGACTACCGCTCATCGGAATGCCACGACGGCGGGGCGCTCGACCTCGACCGCGCGTCGACCGTTTGGCCCTGAGCGGTCGCGTCTAAGCGGGACCGTACGGGCACCCTCCGAAGAAGCCCGGCCCTAAGAGAGCTCGACGCGGTCGATCGTGACCGGCTCGCGCGGCCGGTCGGTCCCGTCGCGGTCGACCCCGGAGATCTCGTCGACGACGTCCATCCCGGAGGTCACCCGGCCGAAGACGGTGTGCTTTCCGTCCAGCCACGGCGCCGCCTCGGTCGTGACGATGAAGAACTGGCTCCCGTTCGTGTCCGGGCCGCTGTTGGCCATCGCGAGCGCGCCGCGCGCGACGCGGTGCTCGTTGGGCTCGTCCTCGAACTGGTAGCCCGGGCCGCCCGTCCCGTCTCCACGAGGGCAGCCGCCCTGGATCATGAAGTCGGGGATGACGCGGTGGAACGTGATCCCGTCGTAGAAGCCGTCCTTCGAGAGCTTCACGAAGTTGTCGACGGTCTTGGGCGCGTCGTCCTCGAAGAGCTCGATCTCGATCGCGCCGTGATTGGTGTGCAGGGTTGCTTGGCTCATCGGGCCACCGTAGCGGAACGCCTCGCCGATGGTGCAGGTAGGCCGGGAAGTGGAGCCAACGGGACTCGAACCCGTGACCTTCTGGCTGCCAGCCAGACGCTCTCCCAACTGAGCTATGGCCCCGCGGAGCGCAGTTTAGCGGAGGGGCGTTTGTCTCCCCGCGGAGCCGGGGACCGACAACGTGTGACCGAGAAGAGCGACTACAGCCCCGTCGTCGAGGAGACCGGCGACGCCGAGAAGCGCCGCGAGCGCCGCAAGTGGGAGGCGTTCCTCTGGGGAGCGCACGCGTTCTGGATCTACGCGCTCGTCCTTGCGGGGATCGTGTTGCTCGTGCTCTGGCTGGCCTAGTTGGCCGCCGCCAGCTCCACCGACGGCACGTCGCCCCAGAGATCCTCGAGCCGGTAGAAGTCGCGCGCCTCGGCGTGAAGACGTGCAGGACGACGTCGAGGTAGTCGGCGAGGATCCACTTCGCCTCGGCGCCACCGTGCACGTTCCGGGGCGAGAGCTTGGCTTCCTTCTTCAGGCGCCCGTGCACCTCGTCGTAGATCGCCTTGGCCTGGCGGGGGTTTCCGCCGGTGGCGAGCACGAAGTAATCGGTGTAGCTGCACACCGGGCGCATGTCGAGGATGACCACATCCCTCGCCAGCTTCTCCTGGGCGAGCTGCAGCGATTCGGCGAGCTTGTTCGAGCGATGTCAGCGGGTCAGAAACTCCTCGTTTACGACTCACTCAGGGTATCACCGGTAAAGGCCGAGCCGGTCGATCTCGGCGGCCACTGCGGGCGGCACGAGCTCGTCCACCGGCTCGCCGCGGGCCGCACGCTCGCGCGGACCTCCGTCCCCGAGATCGGCAGCTCGGGAATGTCGAAGAATTCGACGCGGTCAGGCCGCTCGAGGCCCTGGAGAACGGGCGCGAGGGTCTCGGCCGGAAACCCCGGCCGGGTCGCGACGCCGAGCCGCACTTCCTCGAGCACGCCGTTCGGGTCCTTCCACGAGAGGAAGCTCGCGAACTCGTCGGCGCCGACGAGGAAGACGGCGTCGCCGAAGCGCCCCTCGCGGACGGCGTCGACGGTGTAGCGGTGCTCCTCCGACACGACTTCCGTCCGTGGCAGGCCGCGCGAACGCGAGCTCCGCGAGCCCGAAGCGGGTCGGGAAGTCGAGCACGACGTCGCGGTGCCCGGGGTCGACGACGACGAGCGCAACGAGACGCTCCGTGCGAAGTGCTCGAGCGCGGCCTCGGCAAGCGCGACATGGCCGTTGTGGGGCGGGTCGAACGCGCCGCCGAAAAGACCCGTCACTCGAACTCCACCGGGTCGCCCGGCTTCACGCCGGCGGCGCGGAGCTCGTCTTCGGTCGCTTGGCCCCGCACCCGGTAGCCGCTGTCGGTTCGGAACAGGCGGAACGGACGCCTCCGCTCGGGCCGCGGGCGGTAGACGAGGAAGTCCGCGACCTCCTCGGCGGCGGCGGACTGGGGCGGCGCATCGGGCACGAGCTCGAAGAGCGTGCGCACGAGCTCGTCGCACCCCGGCTCCCGTGGCGGCCGACAGGGGAACCACGGCGAGAACGCGCGGGTCGTCGGTCTCGAAGCTCGGCGGCCCGTCGAGAAGGTCGATCTTGTTGAGGACCACGATCTGCGAGCGCTCGTCGAGGCCGGCCCCGTAGCCGTGCAGCTCCCGGTCGATTGTCGCGAAGCGCTCCGCAGCCTCCTCTGTCGCATCGATGACGTGGAGGAAGAGCCGCGCGCGCTCCAGATGTGCGAGGAACTCGTCTCCGAGCCCGACGCCTTCGTGTGCGCCTTCGAGGAGCCCCGGCACGTCTGCCACCGTCAGTTGGCGGCCGTCCGCCGCATCGACCGTGCCGAGCACCGGCGCGATCGTCGTGAACGGGTAGTCCGCGACCTTCGGCTTCGCGTTCGAGATGCGGCGAAGAAGCGATGACTTGCCGGCGTTCGGGAATCCGAGCAGCGCCGCGTCCGCCAGGAGCTTCAGGCGCAGCTCGATGGCCGACTGCTCGCCGGGCCAGCCGACCTCGGCGATGCGCGGAGCCTGCTGCGTCGGCCGGGTGAAGCGGCGGTTGCCGGCGCCTCCCGGCCCGCCCCGCGCCACGACCGCCCGCGCGCCGGGATGAGCGAGGTCGACGAGGAGACCCTCTTCCTCGTCCAGCACCTGCGTCCCGATGGGCACTGCGAGCTCGACGGTCTCGCCGTCGGCTCCACGCTTGTTCTTGCCCTGCCCGTGAATGCCGCGTCCGCCTTCGAAACGGCGCTTGCGCTGGAAGAAGGAGAGGTCGCGGCGGTCGGGATCGGCGACGAGGACCACATCGCCGCCGTCCCCGCCGTCCCCGCCGTCGGGACCGCCCTTCGGCACGTACTTCTCGCGCCGGAAGCTGAGCGAGCCGTCGCCGCCACGGCCGCCTCGCACCTCGATGCGGGCGCGATCGTGGAACATCAGTGCCTCTGGCGGTGTCTAGACGACGGTGACGACGCGGCCGGAGCCGTTCGTCTGGAACGCGACCTTGCCGTCGCGCGTCGCGAAGATCGTGTGGTCGCGGCCGAGACCGGTCCCCGGTCCGGAGCGAAAGCGCGTGCCGCGCTGGCGGACGACGATCATCCCCGCCCTGATTTCCTGGCCGTCGAAGATCTTGACGCCGAGTCGCTTGGATTCGGAGTCGCGGCCGTTCTTCGAAGAGCCGAGTCCTTTTTTGTGGGCCATGACTAACTCTCTTCCTTCTTCGTGGTCGTGCCGGCGGTCTTCTTCGCCGTCGTGGAGCGCGTCGCCTTCTTGCCGATCGACTGGATCTCGATCCGGGACAAACGGCTGCGGTGGCCGTTGCGCCGGCGATAGCCGGTGCGGCGCCGGTGCTTGCCGACGATCACCTTCTTGCCGAGCACGTGTTCCGAGACCTTCGCGGTCACCTGCGCGCCCTTGAGCGCCTCGCCGAGCTTCGGCTCGCCGTCGCCCCCGAGCATGATGAGATCGGGATGGAACGTCTTCCCTTCGTCGTGGGGCAGGCGATCGACCAGCAGCCATTGGCCCTCGCGGACGCGGTACTGCTTTCCACCGAGGGAGATGATCGCGTAGCTGTCCGTTTTCGTGGCCATAGCGCTAAGCGAGCGGGCTCTCCTGGCCCGCCTCGGGTGGGGATTCTACCGGCTTGCGCTTGCGTCCGCGCCCTCCGCGCGTCCCACGGCGCGTCTTCTTCTTCGGCTTCGGCTCGTTCGCCGTTCTCGGACGGAGCCTCGGCGACCGGTGCCTCGGCGGCCGGCGCCTCGGCGGGCTCCTCCGCGGGCTCCGCGGTCGCCTCGGTCTTGGCGACAGCCTCGGTCTTCTTCTTGCGGCCGCGGCCGCCGCGCGTTCCGCGCCGCGTCTTCTTCTTCGGCTTCTCCTTCGTCGGATCGTCGCCGTTTGCGCTCTCGCCCTCGGTGATGACGGCACGGGCGGTCGTCTTCGCGACGTTCTCGATCCTGATCGAGACCTTCTCGCCGACGCGGCTCGCGGCGTCCTTGACCGTGACGACGTAGCCGTCCACGCGCGCGATCGCGTCGGTATCGGAGTGCTGGTGCGCCTCCTCGAGCTCGACCTCGAGCTCCTGGCCGCGCTCGACGGGGAGCGCCTTGTCCTCGACCTTGTCCGTCGAGCCCTCCTCGAGGACGACGAAGTGGTCGTGCGCCGCGCGCTGGCGGCCCTTCACCGCGATGCTGCGGCCGGTCTCCTTCTCGAGCTCGGCGAGGCGCTCCGCGCCGGGGCCGATGAGCGTCGCGGCGACCTGCGAGTTCAGCTCGATGTGGAACGCCTTGCTCCTCGAGCCGGCGATCAGCCTGCGGATGCGCCGCTCCGCGTCGACCGCGTGAGTCTCCATGGATACGACGACGCCGTCGCCCTTGCAGGCCGCGCAGACGTTCGTGAGGATCTCGCGCGGCCCGTCGGTGACGTTCTGGCGCGTCATCTCGACGAGGCCGAGCGGCGAGATCTCGACGACGTAGGTCTTCGTCCGGTCGCGCGCGAGCTCCTGCTCCAGCGCTTCCTCGACCAGCTTGCGGTTCTTGGGGTTCGCCATGTCGATGAAGTCGATGACGATGATCCCGCCGATGTCCCGGAGCCGGAGCTGGCGGACGACCTCGCTGACCGCCTCGAGGTTGTTCTTCGTGATCGTGTCCTCGAGGCGGGCGCCGCTCGACCGACCGCGCGAGCCGACGAAGCGCCCCGTGTTGACGTCGATGACGGTGAACGCCTCGGCGTAGTCGAAGATCAGGTAGCCGCCGGAGGGAAGGTCGACGCGCCGGTTGAGCGTCGAGCGCACTGCCTCGTCCACGCCGTACAGCTCCATGAGCGGCTCCTTGCCCTTGTAGAGCTCGACGCGCGCCGCGAGCTCGGGCGAGGTCCGCTTGAGGTAGCCGACGACGCGCCGGTACGTGCGGTCGTGGTCGATGACCACGCGCTCGAAGTCGCGGATGAAGAGGTCGCGGATGATCCGGAGCGGCAGCTCCGACTCCTGGTAGACGAGCGAGGGAGCCTCGGCGCGCTTGGCGCGCCCCTGGATGGTCGCCCAGAGCTTCTGCAGGAGAGCGAGGTCGCCTTCGAGCTCTTCCTTCGAGGCGCCCTCGGCCGCCGTGCGGACGATGAGCCCGCCGTCGGGAAGCTCGAGACCCTTGCAGATGACCTTGAGCCGTTCGCGCTCCTCGTCCTCGAGGCGGCGGGAGACGCCGATGCCGTCCCCGTACGGGACGAAGACGAGGAACCTGCCGGGAAGCGAGATCTCGGTCGTCAGCCGGGCGCCCTTCGTGCCCATGGGGTCCTTGACCGCCTGGACGAGCACCTCCTGGCCGCGCTCGATCAGCTCCTGGATGCGGCGCCCGTGGCGCGGCTTCCCTTCGAGCTCCGGGACGACGATCTCGTCCACGTAGAGGAACCCGTTCTTCTCGAGCCCGATCTCGACGAAGGACGCCTCCATGCCCGGGAGGACATTGTCGACGACGCCCTTGTAGACATTGCCCGCCACGGAACTGTGCGAGGCGCGGCCGAGGTAGACCTCGACGACGACGTCGTCCTCGAGCACCGCGACCCGCTGCTCGGTCACCTCGACCGAGACGAAGATCTCCTTCTTGACCTTCGGAAGGGCCGAGCGCTTCGGCGTCTGTGTGCGCCTGCGGCGGGGCTTCGCGTCCTCCCCGTCCTTCTTCTTCTGCCGGGGCTGGCGCGGCCTGGGCTCGGCTTTCGCCGCGAGCCTTCGACTCGGTCTTCGCGCCGCCTTCGGCGGTCTCTACCTTCTTCTTGCCGCGCCCTCGGCCGCCGCGGGTCCCGCGGCGCCTGCGCGGCTTGGGCTTGTCAGCCTGTCCGTCCGCCTGGGACGGCGTGGCCTCCTCGAGCGCTTCGGGAGCGGCCGCCTCGGGGGGCGCCGCCTCCTCGCGGCTCGTCGTTCTTGCGAAAAAATCGCACGATGTAAATCTCCTTTCGGGCGCACGCCGCCATCCGCGCGTTTCGGCGCGGGCGAGGTCAGCGTGTCTGCCACAAAGCTCATTTGTTGTGAGCGCGGAATCCCGCTCGCCCGATCTGGGCTCGGTTCTCCCTGCGCGTACCCGTTAAGGGTAGCAGGCGCCCTCGCCGGCCCTGCTACGCGGCGGCGGGGCGAAGCTCGGTTTGCTTTCGCTTGACGGCCCGCAGACGCTGGCTGAGTCGAGCCCAGGCCCAGGGCTCGATCTCGTGATAGCGGCCGGACCCGATCTCGGCCCTGGTGACCTCCAGGTACTCGAACCAGGCGTCGGCCTCCTCGATTGCCAGTGCCTCGTGAACCGGCAACAGCTGCTCGGCGTTCATGCGCGAGAAGGCTAGGACCTGGACCGGACGGCATCGGCCGCCCGCGAGAGCGCTTGCGCGCCGCCCTGCTCGAAGTAGGCCGTCGCGGCCTTCCCGAGCGCCTTCGTGCCGACGTAGGCGACGCCGCCCTTGATCGCCCAGCCGAGGCCGGGGATGAAGCCGAGCGCCTCGCGTGCGACGGTGCGGAAGCCGAGACCGGCGCCGACCACGGCGAGGAGCTCGGGGATGCGTTCGCGGTCGATCTCTTCTCCGTGCGCCGCTGCGATGCGGAAGACCATTCGCAGCTGGTTCAGCGTCAGCACCGGGAAGTCGGCGCCCGGAATGAAGATCGCAACGCCGAGAACGCCGTTCTGGCGCGCGAAGCGGCGCACGATCGACTGGACGACGGCCTCGCGGAGGACGGGCAGGCGGGCGGCCAGCGCGTAGCCCGTCTCGTCCGTGATGGAGGCGACGAGCTCGGCGATACGGTCGACGGGCAACGGGCCGCCCCGGCGGGACGGCCAGGACTCTCGTCGCCGGCACGTAGGCGATGTCGACCGGCGTCGACTTCGCGCCCACGAGGACGCAGACGGCGTCGACGTCGTTTCGGTCGGCGAGCTTGAGAGCCTGCTCGTCATCGGCCGTCGGCTTCTCGCCGGCGACGACGTAGAGGAGGAGCGCGGCGCCCTGCAGGTCGTACTTCGTCACCTCGCGGCCGGAGAGGTCGCGGAGCGCGCTCGTGTCCCCGCCTTCGGCCAGAGCGGAGACGAGCTCGCTCGCAGGGCCTTCGGCGCCCGCGACGACGAGCGGCGAGAGGTCCTCGGCCGCGGCCTTGATCTCCTTGACCACGCCGTAGACGGCGGCAGGGTGAAGCGGAAGTCGTCGCACCGAGGGAACCTACCTGCGGCCCGCGAGGCGACCGCGGACGTAGATCGACTCGAGGATCCCGATCATGAGCATCGTCGTGATCATCGAGCTACCGCCGAAGCTGACGAACGGGAGCGGGATCCCGGTGACGGGCGCGATCCCGATGGTCATGCCGACGTTGACGAAGATCTGGAAGAGGAACGAGAAGACGATCGCCCCCGCAACCGCAGAGGTGTAGAGACTCGGCGCGATAGCGACGATCTTGATCCCCCGCCAGGCGATGAACGCGTAGAGGAGGAGCAGGATCGCGGCGCCGAGGAAGCCGCGCTGCTCGGCCAGCGACGAGAAGATGAAGTCGGTGTTGTGCTCGGGCAGGTAGTTCATGTTCGTCTGGCTCGGCCCGCGACTCCGCGCCCGTCGAGGCCGCCCGAGCCGACCGCCGTGATCGACTGGTGTGACGTTGTACGTCGTCCCGCTCGGGTCGACGTCCGGGTGCACGAACCCGATCAGCCTGTCCTTCTGGTACGCGTCCGGGACCTCCACTCCCGCGGCGGGCAGGAACCAGAGCACGGAGAGCGCGATGAGCGTCGTCACGATCGCCAGGCTCGCCAGGTGCTTCCACGGCGCGCCGCCGAAGAAGAGCACCGCCAGAGAGCGCCGACCCGTAGATCAGCGTCGAGCCGAAGTCCGGCTCCTTGAAGACGAGGATCATCGGCAGCGCCGCGAGCCCCACGCGCCCCAGCACGGTCTTCCACGGTCGAGTCGCTGCGCACGCGGTTCGCCACGAACGCGGCCAGGAAGAGGAGAGGAGCACCTTGCCGATCTCCGACGGCTGGAAGCGGAAGGAGCCGAACTCGATCCACCGCTTCGAGCCGCGCACGTCTTGCTCCGACCACGAGCACGAGAAGCGAGGAGCGCGATGGCGACCGCGTAGAGCGCCGTTGCGTAGCGGCGGTAGACCTCCGGGCTCACGGCCACCGTGACCGCGGCGAGGACCACGCCGACGGCGATGTAGACCTCCTGGCGCGAGACGAAGTAGCTCGCGTCGCCGGGCACGTCGTTTCGGGTCACCGCAGTCGAGGACCCAGATGCCGTACGTGATCACGCCCGCGACGGCGGCGATCAGGAGGTAGTCGAGGTGGCGGAGGTAGCGCGCCGACCTCGGAGCCGACGTGCCCTCGTGCCGCGCGGGTTTCTCTGGCGATGGTGGCCATCAGTCGCGTGTTGCCCACCGCCGCGTTGAACGAGCTCGGGTCGACGTTGAAGAACTTCTGGAAGACCTGGAGGGCCACCGGCGCCGCGACCACTCCGCCGTGGCCGCCGTTCTCGATCATGGCGCAGACGGCGAGCGTCGGGCTTGTCATAGGGGCCGTACCCGCACCACCAGGCCTGGTCCTGCAGGCCCTGGTAGTTGGGCAGGCGCACGAACTTCTCGGCCGTCCCCGTCTTGCCGGCGATGGGGACCGGGAACGACCCGAAGATGCCGGCCGACGTCCCGTAGTTCGCGTGCGTGGCGTCGTAGAGGCCTTCCTGGACGACGCGGATGTTGTTCGGGTTGAGACCGACGTCCTTGGCCGGCTTCGGGGAGTACGGGCGCAGGACGACGGGCGGCTGGCCCGGAGTCGCCGGCTCCTCGACCGACTGGACGATGTGCGGCTCGACGAGCTTGCCGCCGTTTGCGAGCATCGCGTAGAAGCGGGTCATCTGGAGCGGCGTGACGAGCACGTCGCCCTGGCCGATGCCGAGCTGGACCGAGTCGCCCGACGTCCAGATCTTGTCGATCTCCGTCTTGAAGTAATGGCGGCGCCAGGCCGGCGTCGGGATGAGGCCGGTCGCCTCGGGGCCGATGTCGACCCCGTCGAGGCGCCGAAGCCCATCGTCCGCGCCCACTTCTGCAGGGGCGAGTCCGTGCGGTTGTAGAAGCGGAGAGCCACTTGGTAGAAGTAGGTGTCGCAGGACGCGGCGAGCGCGGTCGTGAGGGTCATGGGCTCGTTCGCGTAGGGGTCCCAGTTCGTGAAGGTCTGGCCGTCGACGACCTCCTTCGGCGTGCACTGGATGAGCTCGGTCGGCGAGAGGATGCCCGTCTCGAGCGCCGCGAGCGCGGTCACCGGCTTGAACGTCGAGCCCGGCGGATAGAGGCCTGCGACGGCGCGGTCGAGCGTCGGGCTGTTGGCGCTCGGGTCGGCGAGCTGCTCCAGGTCCTTCGCCTTGACGCGCCCCGTGTAGATGCTCGGGTCGAAGGTGGGGTTCGAGGCGAGCGCAAGGATCTCCCCGGAGTTGGGATCCATGGCCACGAGCGCGCCGCCGTCGGCTGCCCACTGGCCGTCGTCATGCGCCAGTCTGATGCCGTATGCGAGCGCCTCTTCCGCGGTCTTCTGCAACTCGGCGTCGATCGTGAGGCGCACGTTGTCGCCGGCTTCGGGAAGCTGCTGGAACTCGCGCGCGCTCGTCACGCGGCCGAGCGCGTCGACGAAGACGCGCCCGATCCCGGGCAGGCCACGGAGATAGGTGTCGTAGCCGGCCTCCACTCCTGTCTGGCCGATGCGGTCGCCGGCGGCATAACCACCCTTGCCGTTTGCGGCGTCGAGCTGCTCCTGGGAGATCTCGCTCACGTAGCCGAGGGTCTGCGCGGCGATCCCGCCCTGGTCGTAGTGGCGCTGGTAGGTCTGGTTGATCTGGACGCCGGGGAAGTCGTTCTGGTGCTCGAGGAGGTAGTTGATCTTGTCCTCCTTGACGTTTTCCTTGATCGTGACCGGCGTCAGGAGGTCGCCCTTGCGGGCGGCGATGTCGGAGCGGATCTCCCGGTCGGGGATATGGAGGAGCGTGGCGAGCCGGTGCACGACGAAGGCCTGCTTCTCTGGCGTCGCCTGCTCGAACGCAGCCGGCCA
>CAVYAJ010000056.1:0-89701 GCA_963766155.1 uncultured Actinomycetes bacterium
GATCAGTTGGAAAACCCTGCTTAGGCGGGGTTTTCTCGTCACAGGAGCTCGCCTTCAACTTCCTCTGCGGTGGCCGTACCGTGCCCAAACGCCTCGAGCGCCGTCCCGGCGCGGTCGAATTGAGTCGGGCAAAAGGTGGCCGTAGGTGCGGTCGATCTTCGCCACGGACGTCGGCCCATCATGCGCGCAAGCTCGAACAGGCCGATACCGGCCCCGATGGACCAAGCGGCGAACAAGTGGCGGAGGGCATAGGGGACGATGCTCGAGTCCCGCCGATCTGACTGCCGGACTAGAAGGATCACCCTGGCGCTTCTAGTCGCCTTGACCGATCCCCGCTCGCCGAGCCCGTCTTCACTGGACTCTGACGACGTAGAACTTCATGCCGACGGCGCTCGAGAACGGCCAACGCTCGCCGCGCAAGCTCCTCCTGCCGGCGTCCCTCGGCTGTTCGGGCGGAAGCCCTGAGGCGCCACGATTGCGGAGCGAAGCGGCACGGCTTAGGGTCGCTTTAGGACTATGCGCGGCAAAGCCACCTGGTTGATCCTCGTCGCCGTCGGTGCCGTCGTCACTGCCGGGGTTGTTGATGCGGTCCGTGGCTCCTCTTCGAATCCCGAGGCAGCCCAGGCTGGCGAGTCCGTGGTCGAACCTTCCACCACGACGGCACTGCCCGTACAGACCGCAACCGAACCCGTGGCTACGACCGAACCTGCGCGATCGCCGATCCGGTCGATGCGCCAGCGACGGCCATAGAGTCGGTGGCGCCCGAGCGTTTGCCTTCGTGTGACGCCGAACAACTCCGGCTCACCTTCACGGTCTCGGAGGGCTTGGCGGCAGCCGTGCTTCGTCGCGTAAAGGGGCAGCCCCGTCACCACGGCGGGGCCTCCATCGGGTTCAACAGTCTGAGATCAGTCCGGTGACCGCGTTGCCCGCTTCGGCGGAAGATAAGGCTTAGAAACTGGGCCAGCCGATTTCTTGAACCGGATTTGAGCAGCTCCTCAGACACTCCCTCAATGTCCTGCGACCCGCAAGGTCTCTCCCCGCCGGCCCGGAACAGTCGGCCCCTACATGGTCGACGCACCTTGCCCGGCACCGAGCTTCCCTGCAACCACGGCTAAGCGATCAGATCCTGCGCCGTCTGGCTTCGGTGCTGGGCAAGTAGCGTCGGCTTTCTCGCGCTCGCAAGGCTTGCACCTGCGCCGGCCTAGCGCCTTCCAGCGGTCGGCGTACAAGAAGCCTTATGCCCCGTCGCCGAAACAAACGAGGCCAGAGGCTCGACAGGCAAGGCCGCGCGTCCTTACCTGCGGCTTCCCTCAGGCCTCCGGCCTCCCTCTTACATTGCCCGCAGCAGCCCAGCCGTACACCCCAAGGGCGGACTTGCCCAGAGCGCCGCCCTGCTCGTCTACCCCTGACCGGGGGAGGTCGGGAATGACGCTCAATCCGAACCGCGCCATCGCCGCCGGCGAAAAAGTGAGCAGGCGGCGCTCAGAAAAGAATCCCCACACCCACATATGACCGAGGTCACTAAAAAAAAAAAAAAACTGTCCCGGGGTTTTGTCGGCCTTCGAGCGTGGCCAGGAAGTGATAGCCTCCGTGATGTCTTCTGGCTCAGATTCCTCGCTCGCCAGGCGACGCGTAGCGGCGTTCGGTTGTAGGTCGGCTCGGTCAGGAGCATCCACACGAAGGAGGCCATTGAATGGCCACCACCAGTCCTGAGTCCGCGACCCAGAGCACGACGGATCCCGGAATGAGCACGAAGGATCCCGGAATGAGGATCCTTGTCCGCTTCACGGCAGCGCCCGGAGTGACGCGAACAGTACGACGAGACGATCCGTCGTCTGGAGAAGTCCGGCGATTGGCTGCCGGAAGGACTTGAGTACCACGTTGCCTTCAAGTCGAACGGCAACTTCCGAGTCAGCGAGATCTGGGACTCCCAAAAGGAGCTCGACGCGTTCGGTGAGCGCCTCATGCCGGTGCTGAAGCGACGTCGGGATCGAGCTTTCGGGCAAGCCCGAAGTGCTCGAGATCCACAACATCCTCAAGCGCCCGAGCTAGGAAGAGCGCGGTCAGACGTTTCCGCGATGGAGGTGCCCACGTGGGATTCCGTCCCACGTGGGCCGCGGGAACTTGAGGGACAAGAAGGAGACGTGATGGACAGCGAAGGCCTCCCCAAGCTACTAAAGCGCGTGAACGAACGGATTTGCGCACTTCGAGCCGATTCGTTAAATGCACACGCTGAGTTCTTCTGCGAGTGCGCCACCGAGACTGCGCCGCGCCGATTGACCTCACCCCGAGGTCATATCTGCTCGGAGGGGGCGCTTCCTTCTCGCGTCCGGGCACGAAAGCCCACGAGGCGAACTCCCCCTGCCGCTGAGAACGTGACCATGTCTCGTTCTTCCATGCGACGAGCGAGAAAATGACTCTCACCCAGGGCCCTCCCTGGCAGACCTACCGCGTAACGAGTCGTGGCGACGGTTCGACAACGATTCGCATCCAGACCGGTGACGGGCTCGCTGCCAGGGAAGCGATTCGGCGCACGGAGACCTGCTTGGAGTTCGCCACGCTCGAGCAGGCCCTTGAATGCGCTGGAACATCAAGGATCAGTGCCGCTGGTGTCATCGTTACCGTCATGGTCGACGGAGAGGAGCGCATCGGTTGAGCCGGGAGCCATACGCTGCCGAGCGAGCCTAGGCCCTCCCGCCGACACCCGAGCGACGACGGACGCCGAGAAAACCACCGCTCCCATACTGAGGCCGAGGTGTTGGCCCCCTGGCCTAGGGAGCCTCAGTTGCAGACTGCCTAGTTACCCCCCGGTCGCGGCACTTCGGCCTCGTTTCGGGCAGATACTGGCAAGAACTTCCAATCCTCTGGCAGCGAGCGCCTACCGCTGACGGCGTCCTCGACCTACCGCCGAGGCCGCGGTCTGAACTCGTCGCAGGCGGCCGAGCCCCGGATCAGCCCCCGAACCAGCCGACAGCCGCCGAGTGCGAGTGGGGGGAACATGTACTTGCAGCGGTCGCAACGAACCTCGGCCTGGGGGGCGGGCCGATAGTTCGCGTTCTTCTTCGAGAGACCCACACCCTGGTCGCCATCTGATTCCCTCCCAAGCGGAGCGTACTACCTCTCGTTCACAGCTTGCGACCCGAGCAGCCGAGCGACGACGGCGCGGAGGAGCTTGCGCGGCGAGCGGCGGCCGTTATCGAGCGCCGTAGGCATCCCTTAGGACGATCGGATGAAGACTGTCCCTATGAGATCCGCCTCCGGATCGGCCGCATCGACCTCGTAAATGGCGGCGTTGTTGTCCGCGATCGCGTTTAGTCTGGGGGACTAGAGGTCCCGAGTTCAAATCTCGGTGCCCAGATCAGTTGTGAGACTCTGCTTAGGTAGGGCTTTTCTGGTCAGAGGAGCCCTGGCACGGTCGATCTGGACGTCTACTCTCACGTTTGCCTGAACGACGGGTAAGACTTAAGGAGGAGCCGCGCGCTAAAAGGGGGGCGTTGCCGTAGCTCTGCCCCTTAATCCCAAGCGCGTGGCTCCCTACCCTAGTTAGATCCCGCTGCGGCAGCTCTCTTACTCTTTGCGGTGGTTGCCGTTCTTTGTGCCGCGGCCTCGATTGCTGGACAAACAGTCGCCGCTCGGCTCCCCGCGCAGACTCTCCGCGCCGTCGCGCTCGGCTGCTCGGGGGAAATTATGTGAACCGTGCGCCCCTTCTGTCAGTTGAACTCGCAGCTGAGAACGGTCTCGCCATGTCGACAGGTGTCGCCACCGCGGACCGCCGTTGATCGAATCCGTCCCGCTGCCGCCGTTGAGGAAGTCATCTCCAGCGCGACCCTCAATATGGTCGTTTCCCCCGAATCCGTCGATGTCGTTTGACGCGCTATTTCCGATCAGCGTGTCGGAGCCTTCACCCCCGTCGATGTGTTCGATGCTCGCAAGCGTGTCGTCCCCCATGGCCCGTCGCCTGTCCGGTTCTCAGATCGACCACGACTGGCGAGCCTACCAATCCAACGGACGTCGTCGAAGCCGCGTCCGCCGAAGTATTCGGTCGTCGAAAGCATGCGGGCCATCGATCATCAGATCGAAGCCCGTGCCAGCGCGGTTCACATCCTTCCCGCTCCCACCTTCCAGGTAGTCATCTCCGCGGCCACCGACGAGCCGATCCCGATTTCGGCCGCCGTACAGCCCGCCCTCAAAGTCGTCACCCCGACCGCCCAAGATCAAATCGCGACCGCCCAAGCCTTTGATGAGATCGTCACGACCCTGGCCCTTTCCCCTTGTCGGCGCCGGGTCCTGGGTTGAGCCGATCTTCCCCCGCCACCGCCACAAACCAAGTCGTTTCCGTCAAGGCTCCTCACGGTGTCGGCCCCAGCCCTTCCGACGATCACGTCCCTCGTTGCTGTTCCAACGATCCGGTCGTCTCCTTTTGTGCCGATGATCGTCGCCTGGTGCCCGAAGCAGGTCTGGGTGGGCCAAGGCAGGCGTTGCAACCCAAGCGGTGAGCAACCCCCCCAACCAGAACGATCCATGGGTGCTTTGCAAGGCTCATGACCCCTCCTCCTATCGATTGCGGGCTGGAGAGTACTCTTGATGATTTCCGCGAGCCCGGCGCGCTGGGGCCCAGTCTTCAGGTCTTCAGGACGTTCTTCGAGCGTCCGACGCGCGCCATGAGCGGTCTCGTTAGGTCGTAGGCCGCCCGAGCGGCTGGCGAGCCTTTGAGCACCTCGCGCAGCCGGCGAAACTCGTTCGGGAGGCGACGACCACACGCCCTTGCGCGCTGCCGGGGAGTCCGATGCCCATGTGCAGTGGCTCGAGGCGGTCGGCGAGCTCGATCTCGAACGCATCCGCGGCGCCCAGAAACTCGACCCGCCTCAGACGTTCTCGGGACGCGGACGCCAGGAGCGAGTGGAGGGTGAGTAGGCCCGGTGAGTACCGTCCGAATGACGGATCGAACGCCGTTCGATGAGGGTGAAGCTGGAGATGGTCGTCGTATTCGTCGATGACGAGCCACGAGGCGCGCAGTTGTCGGCCGCCGTATCGGCTCTCTGTTTGGTCCGGCGGGCGCAAACGTGGCCAGGGGACGGGGCCTGACCGTCGAAATGTGCCCGGATGGCCGAAGGCTCGCCGAAACACCGCACCGAAAGCCCTGCGCTCATCGAGCGGCGCATCAGGAAGATCGCCAATGCGCGCTCGATCACGCTTGCTCTGGCAACGACGTTCATCGGGCTTGCCCTCGCGGGAGCTGTCGCCATTCGCTTCTTCGACGAGGACAGCTTTCCCTCCTTCGGCCTCGCCGTCTGGTGGGCGCTCCAGACGGTGACCACCGTCGGCTACGGAGACGTTGTCCCTTCGGGTGCCACAGGGAAGGTGATCGGCGGGATCGAGATGGTGCTCGGGGTCTCGTTCATCTCGTTCCTCACGGCCGGGGTCACGAGCGCGGTTGTCCAGCGTGCTCAGAACAGGCGGCAAGAAGAGGAAGACGCGACCGAAGGCCAGGACGTCCAGCGGGTGCTCGACTCCCTGACCGAGATCCGGGCCGCCATCGCGGCGCTCGAGCGCCGGCTCAACTGACGAGTCGAGGGTCACCGGGGCCGCCTTGAGGCGGTCGACCGCCTGAATCACGAGCCAGGCCGCGCAGGCTGCGAGCACGGCGGCCGGCACGGCGTCCGTCCCCTGCGGCCCCACGAGGAGCGCGGCGAAGAGGGACGACGTGACGAGGAGCCGGGTGACGGCTGCCGTTCCCGCCGCGGTTCCGACCGCGACGGCGAGGGTGGGGGAGACGTCGAACCACACGCTCGCGAACGTCGCCAGCGCGATTCCGAGGAAGATGGCGGGGAACACGGGGCCGCCGCGGAAGCCGCACCCGAGGCTGACGGCATACGCGATCGCCTTCGCGACTAACAGGATGAGGACGATCTTCGTCGAGTCCGATGCCACGAGGTCGGGAACGGAGGCCTGGCCCGAGAAGAGGACGTCCTGCGAATCCGCGCCGAGCCAGTCAGCTGTCTGGGCGAGGAGACCGACCGCGAGCCCCCCGCCGACGAGGACGATGGGCAGGTCGGCTCGCCGGCGCGCGCGGGCGTCGAGGGGGCCGGCGAGGCGGCGGGCCGCGACCACGACGAGGGCGCCGAGGATTCCCACCGCAATGGCGACGAGCAGGTCGGCGAGATGCGTCCCGTTGTACGGGGGCAGGTTGGGGACCACGAGGCCCTGCGCCTCGAGGCCGCCCCAGTCGCCGAACCCGATGAAGATGAGGTAGCCGACCGCGGAGGCGACGAACCCCGGCAGGATCACGGGCAGGAGGGCCGTGCCCATGGCCAGCCCGCCCTCCACCATGAGCATGCCCCCGACGAGCGGGCCGCCGAAGAGCGCGGAGATCGCGGAGAACGACCCGGCCGTCGCAAGCACCGTCTGCTCGCGCTGGTTTGCGCGGTAGAAGAGGGTCATCGACATCCCCACGACGGATCCGAGCGCGATGAGCGGCGCCTCGGGCCCGAGCACAGCGCCGAACGACAGCGTGCCGAGGCCCGCAAGGGCGATGCCCGGGCCGTAGGCCAGGGGTGTGGCTCCCATCGCGAGCCCCTCGAGCGGACGGTGGCCTCCGTCTCCGGGCAGAAGCAGCCTGACGAGTGCGACGATCGATGCCGCCTACTGCGGGCAAGCCCGATGACCAGGTACCAGGGCGGGCCCGAATGACCGAGCGCTTCGGGAAGGTCGTGCCAGAGCCAGTGCTCGATGTCGTGGACGAGGGCGAGGAAGACCGCTGCCGCCAGCGCAGCCGGAATGCCCACTACGGCGCCGAGGGCGACGAGGCGCAGGTACGCGCCCGCAGTGATCTGCGGCTGGTCGGCCATGGGAGCCCGGCCATGCTCTCACGTAATCTTCGCTCCATGAACATCTCGAAGTGGTTTCGCCGCCGGAAGCTGACCGACGAGGAGCTGCGCGAGGAGGAGGAGAGCAGGCTTCGCGGGGCCGAAGAGGCGCGCCGCGCCGAGCAAGACTCCGAGCGCTCGCGCCAGCAGAGCAAAGTGCCGTCGGGCCCGTTCAGCGGCGGCGGCGTTGGCGGCGGGTTCTAGCTAGGCGAAGAGAACCGGCCTGCGGCCGCGGGCAAGATCCGCGGTCGCGCCGACGAGGGCGACGAGGAGGACGAGAGCCACGGCGAGTCTGAGCATGCTCTCGAGACGGCCGCGCGCTCCGGTTTCTTCCCTCGAGATTTTCCACACCCCTGTGGATGCCTGTGAGCTTTGTGGAAGTTTGCGCGCCTTTTTGCGCAATTTCCGGAAACCTCGTCTGGCTCTCCTAGGACGGATGGTCTAGGTTCGGCGCGGCGGTCACAAGTGCCGCCTCTCCCGGTCGTGGGTCCGCAGCCCACCTCTCCCTAGGTCGGAGGCCGGTGCTCGCCGAAGGTCTTCTCCCGAGCACCGGCCTCCTTCCATTAGCCGGGCCGTTGCGAGACGCGGCCTAGGACTCTGGACGGACGAGCGTGGGGACGGGGAGGCCGCCCTGAATCTGCGCGACGTAGACGCGAAGCTCGCGCTCCTTGCGGGCGAGCTTCTCCTCGAGCTCGGCCAGCTCGCGCTCGCGGCGGTCGAGCTCGTCCTGGCGCACCTGCAGGTCGACGTTGATTCGCACCTCGCGGGACTCGAGCTCCTTCTCGCGCCGCCCGACGTCCTCGATCCGCTCCTGGATGAGTGTCTCGTTGTCGTTCAGGCGCTTCTCACGGTGCTCGATCCACCGAGTGGCCTGCGTGGCCGTCTCTGCGCTGAGGAGGTCGCCGTCGGCTTCGACGATCTCCCGCTCGCGCTCGGCGAGGAGCTTTTGCTCGGAGCGGAGCCGGTCGCGGCGGTAGGAGGCGAGGCGCTCGCGTTCCGTGAGCTCGGCCTCGGCCTCGACGATCTTGGTCGTGCGTTCGCGCAGCTCACCGGCCTTCTCGGCGAGGGTGAGGGCTCGCTCCTCGAGGGTGCCGAGAGCGCGGCGAAGAGCCTCGTCGGCCCGCTCCTGCTGCGGCCGGAGCTCCTCTACGCGAGCGGCCCGCTCGTTGAGCTCGTTCTCGAGCGTTTCGAGCCGCTTGATCTCGAACTCGACCTCGTTCTCACGGAACGTGATCTCGGCGCCGCGCTCGTCGAGATCTGCGGCACTCTTCTTCAGGTACGACTCGAGTGAATGTCGAAGCCCCTCACTAAGCCCCATGAATTCAGTATCGAACCGGCCCAGTCATGAAAAACCCCCCTTTCGGGGGGAGGCCTGTCGCGGGTTTCGGCCTTTCCTTTGGGATGGTATGAGCGTTCGCTTCCTTGCAGTGGGCCTCGCGGCCTTCGCGACCGCGATCCTGATGGCCGCTCTGCCGCTCATCGCACACGCCGGCTGAGCTTCCCACTTGACGTGCGGCATCGCCTGGGCGCTGAATAGCGCATGCCCGGATACCTGCCGATCGCCGAGCACGGGATCATGGGCGACCTGCACACGGTCGCGCTGATCGGCACCGACGGGAACATCGACTGGTACTGCTGCCCGTCGTTCGACTCGCCGAGCGTCTTCGCCTCGATCCTCGACAAGGAGAACGGCGGCCACTACCGCATCGCCCCTGTGGCGAAGGACTGGACGCCGAAGCAGCTCTATTTCCCCGACACGAACGTGCTCATCACCCGCTTCCTCACCGAGGAGGGCGTGGGGAGATCCAGGGCTTCATGCCGATCGCCGACGTCGAAGGAGGACATCCATCGCCACCGGCTCATCCGCCGGGTCGAGGGTGTCCGCGGCGAGATGCGCTTCCGGGTCGAGATGCAGCCGCGCTTCAACTACGGCCGCGACAAGCACGAGATCGAGCAGTACGAGCACGGCGTCGTGTTCCGCTCGCCGACCCTCTGCCTCGCGCTCCAGGCCACGACACCCGTGGCGTGCGACGAGACCGGCATCCACTGTGAGTTCACCGTGCGGGCGGGCCCTCGGTCACGTTCGTCCTCGAGCGGGTCGAGCCCGACTATGTGCCGCGCGAGTACTCGGAGGCCGAGACGCGCGAGCGCGTACGAGCAGACGATCGCGTTACTGGCGGAACTGGGTCTCGCGCTCGCAGTACAAGGGCCGCTGGCGCGAGATGGTCCACCGCTCGGCGCTCACCCTGAAGCTCCTGACCTACCGGCCGACCGGCGCGATCGTCGCCGCGCCGACGACGAGCCTGCCCGAGCAGCTCGGCGGCGGCCGCAACTGGGACTACCGCTACACGTGGATCCGGGACGCGGCGTTCTCGCTCTACGCTTGCTGCGGCTCGGGCTTCACCGAGGAGGCGGAGGCGTTCACGGACTGGCTCCGCGAGCGTCTTCGCGAGCACCGACGCGGGGCACGGGCCCGCTCCAGATCATGTACGGGATCGACGGGCGGAGGGAGCTGACGGAGGAGACGCTCGACCACTTCGAGGGCTACCGCGGCTCGGAGCCGGTGCGGATCGGGAACGGCGCCGCCGACCAGCTCCAGCTCGACATCTACGGCGAGCTGATCGACTCCGTCTACCTCTACAACCGATACGGCTCGCCGATCGACCACGACGCGTGGGTCGAGCTCTCGCGCGTCGATCGATGGCTCTGCGAGAACTGGGACCAGCCCGACGAGGGGATCTGGGAGGAGCGCGGCGGCCGCCAGCGACTTCACGTACTCGCGCCTCATGTGCTGGGTTGCGCTCGAGCGCGCGATAAGATGGCCCCGCACCGCGGGCTGCCCGCCGACCTCGACGTGGCGGGCGTCCGCGACGCGATCTACCACCAGATCATGGAGCGGGGCTGGAACGAGGAGCGCCAGGCCTTCGTCCAGCACTACGACACGCGATGTCCTCGACGCGTCGCGTGCTTCTCATGCCGCTCGATGAAGTTCGTCGCCCCGACCGATCCGCGCTGGCTCTCGACCCTCGATGCGATCACGCGAGGAGCTCGTCTCCGACAGCCTCGTCTACCGCTACAACGCGCAGGCCTCGCCCGACGGGCTCGAGGGCGAGGAGGGCACGTTCTCGATCTGCTCGTTCTGGTACGTCGAGGCGCTCGCGCGGGCGGGCCGGCTGGACGAGGCGCGGCTCGCGTTCGAGAAGATGCTCACCTACGCGAACCACCTCGGGCTCTACTCGGAGGAGATCGGGCCCACCGGGAGAGCGCTCGGGAACTTCCCGCAGGCATTCACCCACCTCGCGCTCATCAGCGCGGCGGTGAACCTCGACCATCAGCTGGGATAGCGTTCACCCATGGCGAGCCGGAAGATTGCCGTCCTCGGAGCCGGAAAGGCCGGCGAGGCCCTCATCGCGGGCCTCCTCTCCTCGGGCTGGCGCAAGCCTTCCGGAGATCGCGGCGACGGCACGCCACGCGGAGCGGCTCGCCGACCTCTCCGAGCGGCACAGCATCGAGACGACGCTCTCCAACGTCGACGCCGCCGCGGGCGCCGGCATCGTCGTCATCGCCGTCAAGCCGCAGGACATCGAGTCGCTCCTGGCTGATGTGGGGAGCACGCTCACGAAGGAGCAGACCGTGATCACGATCGCCGCCGCGATCCCGACGAGCCTCATCGAGGGCCGCCTCGGCGACGGCGTGCCGGTCGTCCGCGCGATGCCCAACGCGCCTGTGACCGTGCACGAGGGCATGGCGGGCATCGCGGCAGGCGCGCACGCGGCCGAGGAGCATCTGAAAACGGCCGAGGACGTGCTCGGCTCCGTCGGCCGCTCCGTGCGGGTAGACGAGGGCTACATGGACGCGATCACGGCGGTCTCGGGCTCCGGGCCCGCGTATTTCGCGCTTCTGGCGGAGTCGATGATCGAGGCGGGGATCCTGCTCGGTCTCTCGCGCGAGGTCTCCACCGAGCTCGTCGTCCAGACCATGCTCGGGACGGCGAAGCTCCTCCGCGACGAGCACATGCACCCGGTCGAGCTCCGCGAGATGGTCACGTCCCCCGGCGGGACGACGATCGCCGCGATCCGGGAGCTCGAGCAGGCCGGCGTCCGGGCGGCGTTCCTGAACGCCATCCAGGCGGCGATGAAGCGCTCGCAGGAGCTAGCGGAGGGCGGGTAGCGGGTCCACCGCCGCGCCCCGGCGGCGGACCTCGAAATGCAGGTGCGGCCCCGTCGCCTCTCCGGAGGCGCCGACGCGGCCGATTCGCTGACCGGCGAAGACCCGCTCGCCGCGGTGGACGCCGATCCGCGAAAGGTGCGCGTACATCGTGCGCACGTGGCGGCGGTGGCGAATGACGATCAGGTAGCCGTAGCCGCCACTGTCCCAACCCGCCTTGACGACGCGGCCTCGTCTCGACGCGCGCACGCGTGCTCCGTAGGGCGCGGGGAGGTCGAGGCCGGGGTGAAAGCGGTTCCCGCGCGGGCCGAAGCGGTCGCCGACCGGCGCGCTCACCGGGCGCAGGAGCCGGTAGGGGACATGGGGCCGCCCGCGGCGGAGCGCCCTGACGGTAGCGGGCCCCGCGACCCCGTCGGCTCCGAGCCCGGCCCACCGCTGGTAACGGCGCAGCGCCGCATCCGTGTGCGGGCCGAGAACGCCGTCGAAGGTCCCGGAGGGAAAACCGTGCCAGGCGAGCTTGAACTGGAGCGCGGCGACGTCCCAGCCGCGGTTTCCGCTGTGCACCATCCGGTCGCCGAAGCGGTGTCTCGCGTAGCGGCCGAGCGCGCGCTTGGTCTGCGGTCCCGGGACACCGTCGACGGGGATTCCGGCGCGGCGCTGCAGCGCGCGCACGGCGCGCCGCGTCCCCGGGCCCATGGATCCCGTCGATCGTGCCTCCGTAGAGCCCGCGAGCTTGCAGCCCGACCTGAAGGGCGGCGACGTTGGCGGTTCGGCCGGCACGCGCATCGGAGACAAGCGCGAGCAGCCCGACGAGCGCGAGCAGCGCAATGCCTGCTCTGAAAGCCATGGACAGCTTTCTTTCGCCCCAGAACGGGACTATCCTCGCCCGCTATGAGCGGAGACGAAGGTTGCTCCTCCCGGAGTCCGCGCTCCCCGACCACTGGTACAACATCGCGGCCGACATGCCGAACCGCGCCGCAGCCGGTTCTGCACCCGGGAACGGGCCAGCCCGTCGGCCCGGACGACCTCGCGCCGCTCTTCCCGATGGAGCTGATCCTCCAGGAGGTCTCCGACGCGCCCGAGATCCCGATTCCGGAGCCGGTGCGGGAGATCCTCCGCCTCTGGCGCCCGACGCCGCTCTTCCGCGCCCATCGCCTCGAGCAGGCGCTCGGGACGAAGTCGCGGATCTTCTACAAGTACGAGGGGGTCTAGCCCGGCAGGCAGCCACAAGCCGAACACCGCCGTGGCGCAGGCGTACTACTCGAAGCAGGAAGGCCGCGAGCGTCTCGCCACCGAGACCGGGGCGGGCCAGTGGGGAAGCGCCCTGGCTCTCGCCTGCAGGCTCCTGGGCCTCGAGTGCAAGGTCTACATGGTCAAGGTCTCGTACCACCAGAAGCCCTACCGGCGCTCGATGATGGAGACCTGGGGCGCGAGCGTCGTCGCGAGCCCCTCGGAGGAGACCCAGGCCGGCCGCACGATTCTCGAGGCCGACCCCGACTCGCCCGGGAGCCTCGGGCATCGCGATCTCCGAAGCGGTCGAGGACGCCGCGGGGCGGGAGGACACGGCCTACGCGCTCGGAAGCGTGCTCAACCACGTCCTCCTGCACCAGACCGTCATCGGCCAGGAGGCGCTGGCCCAGATGGAGCTCGCGGGCGCCTTTCCCGATGTCGTGATCGGGTGCGTCGGCGGAGGCTCGAACTTCGCCGGCCTCGCGTTCCCCTTCATCCGCGAGAAGATCGGCGGCAAGGAGATCGACGTGCTCGCCGTGCGAGCCGGCCGCCTGCCCGACGCTCACGCGCGGGCCCTTCGCCTACGACTTCGGGGACACGGGCCAGCTGACGCCGCTCGTCCCGATGCACACGCTCGGCCACGACTTCGTCCCGGCCGGGATCCATGCCGGCGGGCTGCGCTACCACGGCGTCGCGCCGCTCATCTCCCAGCTCGTCCTCGACGGCCTCGTGCGCGCCGAGGCCTATACGCAGAACGACGTGTTCGCGTCGGCGGTCACCTTTGCCGGGAGCGAGGGGATCATCCCGGCGCCGGAGTCGGCGCACGCGATCCACGGCGCCGTCTTGAGCGCGCTGGCGGCGGATGACGAAGGGGCGGAGCGGACGATCCTCTTCAACCTCTCGGGCCACGGGCACTTCGACATGGCCGCCTACGACGACTACCTGGCCGGCCGCCTCGAGGACTTCGCCCTGCCCGAGGACGAGATCCAGCGCGCTTTGGCGGCCATCGAGCCGCTCCCGAAGCCCGCCTAGACGAACACCTCGGCGCCGCAGCCGAAGACGAGCGCGGCCTCGACCTCGTCCTCTGCGACATCCGCCAGGGACGGGTGCGCGAGGTCGGCCTCGACTCCGGGCCACTCCTCGAGGCCGAGCGCCTTCGCCCCCTCGGCCGAGCCGATCGCGAGGAGCTCCGCCACGGGAACGACATTGCGGCGGAGCTCTTGACGTCGTGCGATCCCCTCGAGCTCCCGCAGCTCCTCGAGAGGGTCCAGCCGCACGTTCGAGTCCGAGCCGATGCAGAGCGGGATCCCGTGCTCGCGGACGCGGGCGACGGGGAGGAAGCCGTCGCCGAGATTCGCCTCCGTGAGCGGGCAGACGCAGATGCGGGCGCCCGACTCGGCGAGGAGCGAGAGCTCGCTGTCGTCGGCGTGCGTCCCGTGCACGATCGTGGTCCGTGCGCCGAGGCAGCCGGTCTGCGCGAGCAGCTCGATCGGCCTCACTCCGTGCTCTCTTAGGCACTCCTCGATCTCCTTCGGCTGCTCGTCCGCGTGGACGTGGAGCACGAGGCTCTCGCGTTCCGCATACGCGCCGATTTCCGCGAGCCAGTCGGCCGGGCAGGCGCGGACGGAATGGGGGCGACGCCGACGCGCGCGCCGGAGTCTCGCAGTTCCTCCACCTGCTCGAGGTAAGCGGCCGCCGAGGGCTGCCTGAAGCGCTCGAGGCCGCCGCGCGCGTAGGCGGAGAGAAGGAGAACCAGCTCGATCCCGGCAGCCGCAGCGGCTTCGACGGCCGCCTTCGCCTCGGGAAGGCCGACGTAGTGGAACTCGCCGACTGCGGTGTAGCCGGCTGCCCGCATCTCCCCATAGGTCTCCTCGTAGGCCGAGCGGACTCCGTCAGGGGTCAGCCCCTCGGCCACCTCGAGCATCGCCTCGCGCCAGGCCCAGAAGTCGTCTCCCTGCGCGCGGCCCCGCATCGCGCGCTGGAACGCGTGGCTGTGCGCAGTGACGAATCCGGGCAGCGGATGCCGGTCGGACATCCGCGCGAGGCTACCATTGCCCCACCATGGCGACACGAGCCGTGCCCGCGCCACTCGCGCAGCTGCCGAACGCGCTCACCATCCTTCGCCTGGTGCTCATCCCGGTCTTCGTCGTCCTGACCGTGGACGCAGGCGGGGATGCGAGCTGGCCGGCAGGGATCGTCTTCGGCATAGCCGGGATCACGGACCAGGTCGACGGCTGGCTTGCGCGCCGGTGGGAGGTCGAGTCCGAGTTCGGGAAGTTCGCCGATCCGCTCGCCGACCGCCTGATGATCGACATCGCGGTCATCCTCCTCTTCGCCTACGACCGGCTGCCGTGGCCGGCGCTCGTCCTGATCGTCATCCGCGACGGGCTCCTCGTCCTCGGCACGCCGTTCGCGTTGCGGCGGGGCTACGACTTCTCCGTCAGCTTCCTCGGCAAGGCGGCGACCTGGGTCCTCTACGCGTCGATCGCGTTCATCCTCGTCACCGACGCCGGCACAGATTGGCCTCTGTGGCTGTTCTGGAGCGGTGTTGCCCTGGCGTCGCTCGCGGGCATCCTTTACGGCGTGGCGGTTTGGAAGACGGTGAGGGAATGAAGGCGGTCGTGATGGCGGGCGGCGAAGGCACGCGCCTGCGCCCGCTCACCTCGAATCAGCCGAAGCCGATGGTCCCGATCGTCGGCAAGCCGTGCATGGAGCACATCGTCGAACTCCTGAAGGAGCACGGCTTCGACGACATCGTCGTCACGCTCGCATTCATGCCGCAGGCGATCCGCGGCTACTTCGGAGCGGGGGAGAGCCACGGCGTCACGATCCGCTATTCCGTCGAGGAGTCCCCGATGGGCACGGCCGGCTCGGTGAAGCTCGCGGAGGGCGTGCTCGACGAGCCGTTCCTCGTCATCTCCGGGGACGCGCTCTGCGACATCGACCTCGGGGCGCTCGTCCGCTTCCACAAGGAGAAGGAGGCGCTCGTCACTATCGGCCTGAAGAGTGTCGACAACCCGCTCGAGTTCGGGATCGTCGTCATCGACGAGGACGGCCGCATCGAGCGCTTCCTCGAGAAGCCGTCCTGGGGCCAGGTCTTCACGGACACGATCAACACGGGCATCTACGTCCTCGATCCGGAGGTGCTACGCCACGTGCCCGAGGGCCGGCCGTTCGACTTCTCGAAGGAGCTCTTCCCGCTCCTCCTCGAGATGGGACGCCCGCTCTACGGCTACGTCACCGACGGCTACTGGCAGGACATCGGCAACCTCGACCAATTCAGGCAGGCGAACTTCGACGCCCTCGACGAGAAGGTCGCGCTGAACGTCGCCGGGATCAAGCTGCGCGGAAACGTATGGGTTGGGGAGGGCGTGGAGCTCGCCGACCTCGAGTCCGTCGAGGGCCCGGCGTTCATCGGCAACTACTGCCGCATCGCGCCGCAGGCGTCCGTCGGCCCGTATTCCGTCCTCTCGCCGAGCGTGACGCTGCGCGAGCACGCGCGCACGACGCGCTCCGTCGTCGACTCGTCCACCTACCTCGGCCGCAGCGCGCTCGTGGAGGGCGCGATCGTGGGGAAGTCCTGCGACGTCAGGCAGCACGCCCGCCTGCACGAGGGCGTGGCGGTCGGGGACAGTTGCACGATCGGCGAGCAGAGCGTCGTCATGCCGGGCATCCGCATCTACCCGTTCAAGGAGGTCGAGGCCGGTGCCCACGTCGACAGGAACTTGATCTGGGAGTCGAGGCTCGCCTCGCGTCTCTTCGGCCGCGACGCGGTCTCGGGGCTCGTGAACGTCGACCTCACCCCGGAAACGGCGCTCCGGGTCGGGATTGCGCTCGGGACGGCCTTGAAGCGCGGCGTCCGCGTGGTGACGAGCCGCGACGGCGCGCCTGCGAGCCGGCTGCTGAAACGCGCCGTGGTCTCCGGGATCACGTCCACCGGCGTAGAGGTCGCCGACCTTCACGTCATGCCCGCCGCGGTCAACCGCCACTTCCTGAAGAGCGAGGGTCTCGGCGCAGGCGTGCACGTGCGTCCGAGCACGGACGACCCCGAGATCATGCAGATCCAGTTCTTCGAGCCGCCGGGAATCCAGGCGACGCCGGAGTTCCTGAAAGAGATCGAGAAGCATTTCCAGCGGCAGGAGTTCCGTCGCGCTGCACACGACGAGGTGGGACAGATCTCCACGCCCACGCGCGCGGCGGAGACCTACGCGGACGACCTCCTGCGGACGCTCGACGTCGAGGGAATCAAGGCGCGTGGATTCAGGATCGTCGTCGACTACGCGCACTCGGCGGCGTCGATCATCCTCCCGGTCGTCCTCGGCCCGCTGGGCGTCGAGATGATCGCCGCTCATCCCTACGGCGGCGAGCAGGCCGCCGAGACCGACGGCGTCCGCGAGGCGCTCGGCCACGCGACGCGGCTCGTCTCTGCAGTCGGGGCCGACTTCGGCGTCGTCTTCGACCGCTCGGGCGAGCGGATCTACCTCGTCGACGAGCAGGCGCACGAGGTCCCGGTCGAGCAGGAGCTTCTCCTCTTCCTCAGCCTGCTCGCCTCTGACGGGAAGAAAGGGACGCTCGCGCTCCCGATCACCGTCACGAGCCTGGCCGAGCCGCTCGTCAAGGGATCGAAGCTCGTGGTCACGCGGACGCCCGCCTCGCTCTCGGCCCTCACGCGCGCGTCCGCCGACAACGGCGTCGTTTTCGCGGGCTCGGTCGGCGGCGGCTTCGTCTTCCCGGAGTTCCTGCCCGCCTACGACGGCGTCGCAAGCCTCTGTAACTTGCTTCAGCTCCTCGCTCCGGTCGACCGGCCGCTCTCAGAGCTGGTCTCCGGCCTGCCGCAGTCCACGGTCGTCCACCGGCAGGTGCGCTGCCCATGGGCCGGAAGGGCGCCGTCATGCGCATCCTCACCGAGCGCATGAAAGGGAAAAAGGTGGACACCCTCGACGGGATCAAGGTGTTCGAGGACGCGGGCTGGGCGCAGGTGCTCCCCGACCCTGACGAGCCGCTGGTGCACGTCTACGCGGAAGGAAGGACGCCAGAGGAGGCCGCAAAGCTCGAGGAGGAGTTTCTGACGCTCGTCGAGGAGATCGTCGCCGGCACCGAGGACGAGGTCGAGGTCGCATAAACCCTCAAGTCCAGGTTGAAGGATTGGCGGGCTCTTGCCATACTTCATGGGCCCTCGTTTCCTCGCCGATCGGAGTTGCCCCGTGGAAGCCCTTCCTGACCTCGATTCCCTGTCCGACCAGGAGTTGCGGGACCTCATTCGCGACCTCATGGACGAGGAGCGCGAGGTTTCGTACCGCCGCCGCATCCTGCACGGCAAGATCGACATCCTGCGTGCGGAACTGCAGGCGCGCCTGAAGAAAGAGCGTGGGGAGGGCAAGAGCCCGCTCCACGACATCGACGTCGACACGCTTGCGGAGATCCTCGCCACGAAGGCGTCCCCGCCGGCCGAATAGGACGCCGTGAGTCACGTCCACTGCCCCGAGTGCGGCTTTCAGAATCCTGAGGCCTCGAATTACTGCTCGAAGTGCGGCGCGCTGCTCCCGCACGACGAGCCGGGAGCGCATACGACGATGACGTTCACGCCGGAGGAGGTGACCGAGGACGACTCGACTCTCGCTCGCCGACCTGCGCATCGAGGGGCCCGCGCTCGTCGTCCGGTCGGGCGGCGGCCGCTCGGGCGAGACCTACGCGGTCGAGTCGCGAGCGCCTCGGCATCGGCCGCGGGCCCGAGAACGAGGTCTTCCTCGACGACGTGACCGTCTCCCGCCGCCACGCGGTGCTCGTGCACCGGGACGACGGCTACTACATCGACGACGAGGAGAGCCTGAACGGCACCTACGTCAACCGCCGCAGGGTCGAGAGCGCGAAGCTCGAAGACGGGGACGAGGTCCAGATCGGCAAGTACCGCCTCACCTTCCTGGAGTCCTAGGCCATGGCCACCGTCGTCCCCCGAGTCGAGTCCGACGGGCCGCGCGAGCGGCCTCTCACGATCGGCGCGGTCTGCCGGCGGCTCCAGGACGAGTTCCCCGACATCTCCATCTCCAAGATCCGCTACCTGGAGGACCAGGGGCTCCTCACGCCGCGGCGCACGCGGGGCGGCTACAGGCTCTTCACGGAGGACGACGTCGACCGGCTCGAGACGATCCTTCGCCTGCAGCGCGACGAGTTTCTGCCGCTCCGCGTCATCCGCCAGGAGCTCGCTGCGCCGGGGCGCAAGCCCAGGGCGCGCATGGGTCTCGGCGAGCCCGAGGAGGACCTCGACTTCGACGCGCTCTGCGAACGGACGGGCGCCACGCCGGCACTTCGTGCGCGACCTGGAGGACTACGGGTTGCTCGATCCGTTCGCGGACGGCGGTGAGCGGCGGTATCCCGAGCGGGACGTGGAAGTCGTGACCGCGTGCCTCCAGCTTGCGCGCTACGGCGTCGAGCCGCGGAACCTACGCCCGTTCAAGACCGGAGCCGAGCAGGAGGCCGCGAAGCTCGAGCAGATCGTGGCGCCCGAAGCTCCGTTCGCACAACCCCGACCGCCACCGGGCCGGCCTCGAAGACCTCCAGACGCTCGCTGCGCTCTCACAGGAGCTCTCGCAGCTTCTGTTCTGGCGGGCTGTCCGCTCGCTCGTGCGGCCCTAGCCGTGCCGGTCGACCTGAACTCGAAGATCCGAGACATCCCGGACTTCCCCAAGCAGGGAATCGTCTTCAAGGACATCATGCCGCTCCTCGCCGACCCGGAGGCGCTGCACGAGACCGTCGAGCAGCTCGCCGAGTTTGCCGAGCCCCGGAAGCCCGACCTCATCCTCGGCGCCGAGGCCCGCGGGTTCATCCTCGGCGCCGCGCTCGCCTACCGGCTCGAATGCGGCTTCGTGGCTGCGCGCAAGCCGGGGAAGCTCCCCTGGCGGACGGTGAGCGCGAAGTACGCGCTCGAGTACGGCTTCGACGTTCTCGAGCTGCATGCGGACGCGATCACGAGCGGCGCGCGCGTGCTCATCCACGACGATCTCCTCGCCACCGGGGGGACTGCGAAGGCGAAGGTCGACCTCGTGGAGCAGCTCGGCGGAGAGGTCGTCGGCCTCGCATTCGTCATCGAGCTCGAGTTCCTGCACGGGCGCGAGAAGCTCGACGGCTACGACGTCTGCTCGCTGATCAAGTACTGATCCATACGAGGTCTGACGTTTTCCGTCGGACCTGCCGATAAATAATTCCGAGATGTACGACGGGCTGACCGGGCTCTACACCTTCGCGTGCCCCGTCAGGGGCGAGGTCCGCCTGCCGCTCTCCGCGTTCAGAGTGATCGACCGGCTGCCGGGCGCCGCCCATCCCGCGGTCTACAAGATCACCTTCTCGTGCGACTGCGGGGACGAGCACGAGGGCCTCGTCGCACACGACGACCTCGACTGGGCGCCGCTCGCGGGCGCGAGACGTCTCGTTCGTCAACATGATGACCTCGAAGCTCGAGTCCGTCGCCGGCGACCTCCTGGAGCTCGCCGCGACGCAGATCAGGGCGGGGGAGTGGCCATGGAGCTTCTTCTGCTACCCGGAGGAGCGGGCCCGGCCCGTGTTTCCGTCCTCGTTCCGTGCGCTCGGGGCCGGCGAAGACCGCATCGGCCTCGCCGTCGAGTGCCCTTCGTGCTCGCGCACGTCGGTCAATCTCGTCACGCACCGCCACATCGACGTGCCCTTCTACAACGACCGCAAGGTGGACGTCGTCGAGCACATTTTCTCCGGCGATCGCGAGACGACGCTCGAGGCCTTTCGTCTCGAGCTCGACTCCGGGCGCTTCGACGCGCGCCGGCGCGACCTCGCCGCGTAACCGAAGCGCGGTTACAGACGTTGCTCCAAGGGGAATTCTTCCCTGGAACCCGACGGAGACGAGGTGACGAAAGTGGCACTGTTCCGTAGACGGAGCGACGAGGACGTCGCCGCCACGGAGGTCCGCCGAGAGGAGGCCGACGTGCGCGGGTGGGGGAGCCCACCGCTCGTGCGTGCACTCTTCACGCTCGCGGGGGTCGCGGTTGCCGGCCTGCTCATCTGGCTCGCGCAGACTTTCGACCTCACGAGCACGAACGGCTTCTGGGCGGCAATGGGGCTGATCGCAGCCGCAGGGCTCGTGCTCGGGCTCTCGCAGCTCTTCGGCGGCTGGACGAAGTGGGGGCTTCCGGTCATGAGCCCCGGCGTCTTCCTGCTCGCCTTCATCCCGACCGCGATCGTGGCCGGCTGGATCCTCCTCGCCACGCAGCCCGACGGCGGCTGGCAGCAGGGGAGGTTCTCCGGCTGGAGCTCCGATCTCGGCATCACCGGCTTCGTGAACGGTCTCGGCACGCTTCCGGCCGCCCTCGCCATGGGCGTCGGCATCGTGTTCGCGTTCACGTTCGACACGACGGGGCCGCGGACGCGCGACGTCGTCGAGGAAGAGCGCGTGATCCCGGACGAGGACGTCCACGACTATGACGACCGCGAGGTCGTCGCCCCCGCAGGCACGACCACGACGACGACGGACGACGACCGCACGATGGTCGCCGCCGGCGACTCGCGGCCCGAGCGGGTGGAGATCAGCGATCCGGAGAGGCGCGACACGCCGTAGCACGGGATCGCATCCGACTCAGAGGGGCGCCGGCAACCGGCGCCCCTCGTCGGTTCGGAGACTGTTCACTCGCGCCAGGGATTTCCGGATCGGCGCGAGGCACCGATGCAGGCGGCATGGAGATCGCCGCCCCGGGACCCACGGGCGATGCCCGCGGAGCTCCCCGCCTCCTCGCGCACTGTGCCGCCGTCGAGCGGCTGGTCCGGGCCGAAGGCGGAACCGCCCGCGCGCGCCTCGAGGAGGAACTGGGAGGCCATCTGGCCGGGCTCCTCTGCCGTGCGCTCGTGCAGCGCCAGTCCCGCACGCTCATTCTCGCGCTCTAGCGATTCAGCTGGTCTGCGCCGCGTAGACGGACGTAGAAGAAGATCAGGAAGCCGGACAGGATCCCGGTCAGGAGCGCCGTCCCCTGGGAGATCCCGATCGCCAGCATCCCGACGATGATGTAGCTCCCGAGGACGAGGCCCCACACGAAGGCCGTGAACCCGGGGCTGAACGCTGGGAAGCGGAGATGCATCGGGCCGGAACTTTAACCTGCGCGCTCACCGGCAGGTGGGCCGGACCAAAAAAAATTCACCGAGCGGGTGGCACTTTCGTCCACCTCACCGACCGACCTTCCGCTTCCGCGTACTGCCGCCCGGTGGGGCTTCGACCTACTTGTGCTCCCTGCTCGGTGCAAGCGGCAATCTAGGGGGTCACCGGGTACGACGCAAGTGGTCTAGAAAACGAAAATCCGCTATTTGCGGAAAGTTCACTTTTCCACATTTTCCACTGCCTCGGAGCGGGCCTGTGGGCAGGTCTGTGGAAGGCGGCTAGCCTAGCGGAAAACGGAGATCAGGGTGCCGCCGGCGACGACGAGAATCGCGGCGCCCGCGAGCCGCACTCCGACGACCTCCGTGCGCTTGAAGAGAAGAACGGAGAGGGTCACGCCCCAGAGGGACTCCGTCGCGACGAGGGGGGAGACGACCGTGACCGGGCGCGGTAATAGGCGGCGAACAGGCAGACGTAGGAAAGGCCGAAGAAGACACCGCCGACCGCGAACGGCCTCCAGGCGATCCGGCCTGCGTCCGCCGCGAGCCGTCGGCCGCGCATTGCGGTCAGGTAGAGAGCGATGCCGAGCGCCCCTGCCGCCATGGCGACCGCCGCACCTTCACCGAGCCGCTCGAGGTCTCGCCCGAATACCAGCGGACGAGATTGTCGCGGCTCGTGAAGAGAAGGGTGGCCGCGAAGGCGATCGCGATCCCGCTCAGCCGCACGTGCTCGGGCCTCGTGGGCTCGCTGACGAGAAGCAGCCCTGCGCCGACCACGAGGAGCGCGCCGATCACGAGCGGCGCCTCGATCGGCTCGTCGAGGAAGACGATCGCCATGGCCGCGGCGAAGAGCGGGGCGGTCCCGACGACCACGGACGTGCGCGAGGGGCCCGCGTCGCGGACAGCCCGCGTGAAGAAGAGCTGCGAGGCGCCCGGAGCGATGAGCCCTGCGAGGGCGAAAAACGCCGCGTCCCGGAGGGTGAGCTGCGTGCCTTCCCGATCGGCCACCGCCGCGACGGCGGCGATGGACGCGGCCACGGCAGTGCAGACGAAGGCGCCGAGCTCGGCGTCCGGCGCCCGTCCCTCCCGGAAGCCGAACCGAAGCGCGACCGTCATAGCGCCGAAGAGCGCTGCGGAGAGCAGCGCGAGGACGACTGCGAGCACGGCGGAGGAGGGGCCGGCCTACCGGTCGGCGAGGGCGCCGCGCGTGTAGAGGCCGGCGGCGTTCCAGAGCAGGTATCCCTCGGCGCCCGCGTCACGGGCGGCCTCGATCTGGTCCTGGACGTCCGCCAGCGTGTACGTGCGCCCGAGCGAGAAGTCCTGGAGCCAGGGGACGATTCGCGTGTCCAGGCCTGTCAGCTGCCGATCGAAGTCGCGGAGCGCGAGGCCGACGGTGCGGCCGGGCTGCGCGTTCGGATCGGGCAGGTTGTACTCCCCGGGCCCGAAGTGGGAGGGATAGACCATCGGGTAGATCGTGTCGAGGTAGGCGCCGAGCTGCTTCGGCCGCTGCCCGATGCCCATGTTCCGGGTCGCGCTCAGGCCGAACACGTCCGCGGAGACCCGCACGCCGAGCGGCTTGAGCCGTTCGCCTGCGTACTTGGCGAAGCTCGTGATCACGGCCGTCTTCGACTGCTTCGTCTTTCCGGGGAAGACCGCGGCCGAGAGGTCGCCGTCGGTTGGGAAGCGGACGTAGTCGAACTGGATCTCGTCGAAGCCGGCCTTGGCTGCCGCCATGCCGAGCTGGACGTTGTAGTCCCAGACGCGCTTGTCGTAGGGATTCGCCCACCCGAGCCCGGCAACGGTCGTCCAGACGCCTCCGGAGGTCGTCCTGATCGCGTAGCGCGGCGCGCTCTGGGTCAGCGTCGGGTCCTCGAAGCAGACGATGCGCCCGATGAGGTAGACGCCGGCCGCGTGCGCCTTTTGCGCGACCTCGACCGGGTCGTAGTAGTCCTTCGCCGCATCGACCTCGCGCGCCAGCGCCACCTTGGGCTTGCGGAACCCGACCTCGCCGTTTTCGTCCTTCACGTCGAGCTCGAGCGCGTTCAGCCCGTGCTTCGTCAGCGCGAGGTACTCGTCGATCTTGCCCGGGATGGAGGCGAGCGCCATCGTCACGTGCACACCGCGAATCTCGGCCGGATACGGCCGTGGCTCGGGCTTCGGCTGCGCCGGGGCCGCCTGGGTCGTCGGCGTCTGCCCGCCCGCACCGGCCACGTGCGCGTCCCGTTCGGTGAGGAAGCGTGCGCCGAGGGTCGTCCCGGCTGCGGCGAGCGCTACGACTGCAAGGGCGGCGGTCCTTCGTATCGCACGTCGCCTCCGGGCGTGTTGACGCCGGCTACGGAATCTTTCGTTCGGGTCAACAGGCTCCAGAAGCATGAACCCCGGCACGCTAATGGAATCTGCGTGTTGGCCGCAAGAAGTAAAATCCGTTGACGCAACACTTTCTGTTGCGCTACGCTTCGACCATGCCCGTTGCCACAGCCCTCAAGGTGGAGGCCCTGAGCAAGGACTTCCATTCGCAGCGAAAACTCGCCGCCGCGCTCGGCGTCAGCCCGGCTCAGGTGAGCCGCTGGCGGCGCGGGCAGGGGATCGATTCGGACAACGCGGAGCGGCTCGACCTGCTCGAGCTCGTCATGTCCTCGCTCCTGCGCCTCTACGAGCCCGAGACGGCAGAGAAGTGGCTCTTCGGCCTCAATCCGCTCCTGCGCCACCGGCGTCCGATCGACGTCGTCCGCCAGGGGCGGCCCGAGGAGCTGCTCGCGGCCATCCGTCAGGAGCAAGCGGACTCCTACGCGTGATCCTGTTCCGCTGCCTTGCCTGGGACAAGGCCGCATCGCCACGCGCACGGGGCGGCCCGGTCTGGTTCCCGCGCATGCTTCAGGGCAACGGGCGCCACGACAACCCGGAGGTCTACGGCTGCCTGTACGTCTCGGTGGAACCGGTGTCCGCGGTCGCGGAGCAGCTCCAGCGGCTGGCGGGCACGTCGCTCGAGGCGCCCGACCTCATCCGGCGCGGCCTGCCGCTCGCGCTCGCGGCGATCGACTTCGACGAGAGCGGCGAGCTCGTCGACCTCGACGATCCGGCCGTTCTCGTGGGGGAGGGGCTGCGCCCGTCCCGGATCGCCACGAACGACCGTTCCGTCACCCAGGCCGGCGCCGGCGAGATCCACGCCCGGCATCCGCAGGCCGTCGGGCTTCGCTGGTGGTCGACCATCGAGGCGCTCTGGCCGAACGTCACGCTCTTCGACCGCGCCGAGGAGCTTCTAACCGTGGAAGACGTCCACCCGCTCGAGCTGGGGGATGGGATCGTGGTCGAGGCGGCCGACTACCTGGGCCTGCCGATCTCGACTTGACATAACGCCGGTTATCGTGAATTGGCCTGCCCGCGGCACTCAGAGGGCTAACGCGGTTCGGGAGTCGAGTTGCCATTTCCTTTCATTTCAGGCATTCATTCCCGACCTCGCCCAACGAGAGGCCGGAGGTGTGTTATGGCAGGCAGGAGCTGCCGCAGCTCTCGCCGATCCTCTCCGTACTCCGGCCTCTCTTTATCTCTTTGGTAGCGCGCGTTCGCGCCGGGATTGGCGAGTGGCCGCAGTTGCCGGTCCTGGCTCCGGCTCTCAGGAGTCAGGAGGAGTGAAAGGAGAGGCGAGGCGGGGGAGCCCGGCGGAAGAGCGCTCGACTGGCCGCAGTTGATCGCGCCTTCCTTCGACCGACTGCCTCTCTCTCCCAGCCAGGGACCACCGTCGATGCGCGTCCTCCGCCCTCGCGTCTCACCGCCATTGTCCACGCCCTTTTTGATCCCCGCAATGGGACATTCGGCCGACGTTCCCACCGCCTCTTGGCCGTTGACCGGCGCCGCTTGTCGTGAATCGAGAGACAACGAAGGAGCCGGGGCTGTAAGGAGGAGTTCGGTCACGCCCTAGTGCCGTTGAGCCCGCCCCGGCTCCGTCGTCTCGTCCCTCTCAGTATCGGACTTTTCGCACAGCTCTTGCGTTGATCTTCGTAAACGCTAAGCGGAAGGGCTCGGAGTGCCGATTTCCTCCTTGGAATGCGCTTTCGGCTCTTCACCTTGGCCTTCGCAGGGGCCGCCGCCGCGCTGACGGCGACGACGAGCCTCGTCCCGGGCTTCACGCTCGCCTACTCGAGCCCGCAGCTCCATATCGCCCTGGAGACCGCGACGGCGCTCATCTCTTTCCTGGTCGCGTACCTCGTCTACGGCCGTTTCAGGGAGCGCAAGCGCCTCGACGACCTCATGCTGGCCTCCGCGCTCGTCCTGATCGCCTCCACGAGCCTTGTCTTCTCGGCGGTCCCGCACACGGTTCCGGCGGAGGGCGCGCGGAACTTCAGCGTCTGGGCCTCCGTCGGCGGCGCGGTCCTGGGTGCCTTGACGCTCGCTCTGGCCGCCTTCGCACCTGCGACCCGCGTTTCCTCACCGCGCCGGGCGACCGTGATCGCCGCGCTCTCGTGTGCGGGAGCACTGATCGCCACCGCGTCCGTCGTCGGCCTCTTCGCGGACGGCGTCGACCCGCAGATCCCGCTCGCGCTCGCGCCGGACGCAGCGCACCGGCCGATCCTGCTCGGCCACCACTTCCTGCTCGGCACGCAGATCGTCGGCGTTCTCCTCTTCATCGTCGCCGCCCTCGGCTTCATCCAGCGCGGCGAGCGCGACAACGACGAGCTCATGCGCTGGTTCGCAGCCGGCGCCGCCCTCTCCGCGTTCGCACGCTTCAACTACTTCCTCTTCCCGTCGCTCTACTCCGACTGGGTCTTCACCGGGGACTTCCTCCGGCTCGGCTTCTGTCTCCTCCTCCTGGCCGGAGCGGCGCGGGAGATCGGCAGCTACTGGCGCCGGCTCGCGTCCATGGCCGTCCTCGAGGAGCGGCGCCGCATCGCACGCGAGCTGCACGACGGCGTCGCCCAGGAGCTCGCGTACATCGTGGCCGAGTCGAGCGGGACGCTTGCCGCTGCGGCAGAGCGCGCCCTCGACGAGTCCAGGCGCGCGATCGCCGCGCTCACGAGGCCCGTGGACGAGCCGCTCGAGGTCGCCCTGGTCCAGGCGGCCGAAGAGGTGGCCGGGCGGGTCGGCGTCCAGCTTCGGATCGAGGTCGGCAGGGGCGCCCAGGTCTCACCCGACGAGCGCGAGGCGCTCATCCGCATCGTCCGCGAGGCGATCACGAACGCGGGCCGCCACGGCGGGGCCGAGAACGTCTCCGTCGAGCTCTCGAACGGGAACGGCACCCTCCTCCGGATCGTGGACGACGGCTCGGGCTTCAATCCTCGGCGCACGCGCGTGGGCGGCTTCGGCCTCGTGAGCATGCGCGAGCGCACCGAGGCGCTCGGCGGGCGCTTCAAGCTCTCCTCGGAGGCCGGCGAGGGCACCCGGATCGAGGTGCGCCTGCCGTGAGCGACCGGATCCGCATCGTCATCGCCGACGACCACGCGCCGACGCGGGCTGGGATCCGCACCGTTCTCGAGGACGACGGCTTCGACGTATGCGGCGAGGCGGCGAGCGCGGATGCCGCGGTCGAGCTGGCGCTCGAGGAGCGGCCGGCCGTCTGCCTCCTCGACATCAACATGCCGGGCGGCGGGATCGCGGCGGCCGGAGCGATCTCCGAGCGCCTGCCGGAAACCGCGATCGTCATGCTCACGGTCTCGCGCGACGACGCCGACCTCTTCGATGCGCTGCGGGCCGGCGCCGCCGGCTATCTCCTCAAGGACATCGACCGCCGGCAGCTCCCCTCCGACCTCCGCGGTGTCCTCGCCGGGGAGGCGCCCCTCCCCCGCGCCCTCGTCACCAAGCTGATCGAGGAGTTCCGTGAGCGCGGCCGGCGGACGAAGGTTCTGCTCGCGGAGCGCCCGGGCGTCCAGCTCCGCCAGCGGGAATGGGAGATCCTCGACCTCCTCGAGCGAAGGGCTCTCGACCGCGGAGATCGCCTCGAGGCTCTTCATCGCCGAGGTAACCGTGCGGCACGCACGTCTCCTCGATCCTGAAGAAGCTCCGCGTGCCCACGCGCGAAGCGGCCGTCGAGCTACTGCGCGGCCGATAGACGGTCGGCTGCGGCCTGCTTCGCCCGCTCGAGGGCGGCCTCGGCGCGCTCGCGGAAGACGTTCGCGTCGTCCTCGGCGCGTAGCTCCACGAGCCCTGCGTGGATACGCACGCCGTCGGCGCCGGAATCGACCCGGCCGCCGAGCGCGAACTGGACGCGGCGATGCAGGCGCTCGGCATCCGCCTCCGCGGCCTCCGGGAGGATGATCGCGAAACGGCCCTCGCCGAGATGGCTTGCGATGTCCGTCGCGCGGACGGCGGTGCGGATCCGCTCGCCTGCGGCGACGAGGTCGGCGCCTCCCCCTGCTCCAGGTCGAAGACGAGGAGCCCGAGTCGCCGGTCGTAACGCCGCGCCCGCGCGATCTCCCGCCGCAGGCGTTCCTCGAAGTAGCGCGCGTTGTGGAGGCCCGTGAGGTGATCGGTGTCCGCGAGCCGGCGTGCCTCGGAGAAGAGCCGCGCATTCTCGAGCGCCGGCCCGAAGACCCGCGAGAGCTCCTCGAACTGCTCGAGCTCGGAGTCGGAGAGCGTCCGCTCGACGCGGCGCCAGAAGATGGCCAGCGTGCCGATGCGCTCCTCGCTCTCGCCGAGGAGCGGAACGGCCAGGCCGCCGCTCAGGCGGAACTCGTCGTTCGCCGCCTCCTCGGCCGTGTAGAGGTAGCTGAGGCGGACCGCCCGCGCCCTGCCTCCATCCGGCGGCAGGCCGATGAGCTCGCGCGAGGACTCGTCTTCGGAGAGCCCGAAGGCGGCGGTGATCGGCTCGCCCTCCTCCTGGCGGAGGACGATCAGCGCCGCGTCGGCGCCGCTGAGCTCGCTGACGGCTTCGAGGGCCCTCCGCAGGGCTGCATCGAGGTCGAGCGTGCTCCCGAGCTCGCCGAGAAGAGCGACGCGGCGGCCTTCCTCCTGCGCGTCGGCGAGCGCCGTGCGGATCTCTCCGACCAGGCGCTCGGTCCGCGCAGTCGATTCCTGCACGCGCGGCGATCTCACGTGCGGCAGCGCGCCGCCAGCGCCAGAAGAGGAAGATCCCGAGCGCGAGGAAGAGCGCGGCCAAGCCGAGCGCGCCCGCGCTCGTCCAGGTTGCGCTTTCATCTGCGAAAGTCATCCCGGCTCCCCTCGATTTCGCCGCAAAAGGCGAGCTTCAGTCGCACAATAGGGCGGATTTTGCGAATTACCACCAGGCGGTACCTTCGCCGAGATGTTTACTTTCGAATAGAGGTTGGTAGGGTTAGGCGGCAGCGCGTCCGGATGCGGCTGACAGGTCGAAGTCCGGGCGCATTCGACTGAATGGCCGACGAAACCAACGCTCTTCACAACGAGGAGGTCCAGCACCTCCTGGAGCGCGGCGAAGCTGCCGGCTTCCTCGAGTCGACCGATATCTCGGAGGTGCTCGACACCCTCGAGATGGAGGCTTCGGACGTCGAGCTCGTGCATCGCGAGCTCGAGGAGCGCAACATCGAGGTCGTCGAGGTCGTCAAGGAGCCGCCGCGTGAGCCAACGGCTCCGCCCCGGGCCTCCGAGGTCCTCGAGACGACGACCGATGCCCTGCAGCTCTTCCTTCGCGAGATCGGGCGCCATCCGCTTCTGACCGCGGCCGACGAGGTCGAGCTCTCCAAGCGCATCGAGCGCGGCGACATGGAGGCGAAGCGGCGAATGATCGAGTGCAACCTGCGCCTGGTCGTCTCGATCGCGAAGAACTACCGCAACCAGGGCCTCCCCTTCCTCGACCTCATCCAGGAAGGGATGTTCGGCCTCATCCGCGCCGTCGAGAAGTTCGAGTGGCAGCGGGGCCTCAAGTTCTCGACGTATGCGACCTGGTGGATCCGCCAGGCCGTCGCCCGCGCGATCGCCGACAAGGCGCGGACGATCCGCGTGCCCGTCCACGTCGTCGAGCGCATGCAGAAGATGCACCGGGCCGAGCGCCACCTCTGGACGCAGCTCGCCCGCGAGCCGACCCTCGAGGAGATCGCGCACGAAGCCGGGCTGCCGCTCCAGCAGGCGATCGAGGTCCGTGCGGCCGCCCGCGCGTCGACGAGCCTCGACCAGCCGATCGGCGAGCAGGAGGACGCGGTCTTCGGCGACCTCGTCGCCGGCGAGGACCCGCTTCCCGAGGAAGAGACCGAACGCCGCCTGCAGAAGGAAGCGCTCGACCGCGCTCTCGACTCGCTCCCCGAGCGCGACCGGCGTGTCCTCGAGCTCCGCTACGGGCTCGGCGGCGAGGAGCCGCACACCCTGGAGCACATCGGCCGCCGGCTCGGCATCACGCGCGAGCGCGTGCGGCAGATCGAGATCGAGTCGCTCTCGCGGCTAGCGTCCCTGCGCGAGATCGACGCCGTCGCCAGCCGCTAGCCCGGCGAGCGCGCTTCCGTCGAAGAGCCTTCGGGCCCCCTCCCCCATTCGCGCCTCCACGAGCCGGTAGGCGTCGTCGAGCGTCGCGGGCCGTGCCGTGCGGTGCCCGTCCGAGCCGAAGAGGTCGACGAGGCCCTCCTCGAGGAGACCCCACGCGGTCAGCTCGATGGCCGCCCCGTGGTAGCCGAGGACGCTCGTCGCGTTCATCTGCAGGAGCCAGCCCCGCTCCCGGAGGCCCGCGGCGAGGCCAGGATCGTCGACGACGGCCTCAGAGCGCTCAGGATGCGCAATCACGGGGGCCAGTCCCGAGCCCTGGATCCGCTCGCCAAGGGCCTCAGCGAGCCGCAGAGAGCCATGGAAAGGCAGCTCCATCAGGACAGCCGGGAGGTCGCCGAGCCGATACCGCTCCAGGTCGTCGTCGAGGAGCGGGGGCGCCGGGGTCAGCTCGAAGCCGAGCCGGAGGTCGAGGCCGAAGGACGATGCCTTCCCGGCGAGCTCCGCGTGAGCCGCGCGCACCCGTTCCTCGCGGTCCTCGGTGAGCGTCAGGCTCGGCCAGACGTGCGGCGTGGCGAAGAGGACGCTCGTGCCGCGCTCGCTCGCCGTCCGGCAAAGGGCGATCCCCTCCTCCAGGCTCTTCGCGCCGTCGTCACCGGACGGGACCACGTGGGAATGGACGTCCCAGAACATGTCCGGGACGCTACCCGCCGCCGCGCTTACTCGGCGCGGAGGTAGAAGCGAAGGTCCGGCGCCGCGGCCTGGAGCTCGCGGAGCGCGCGGGACTCGAGCTGGCGGACGCGCTCGCGCGTGACGCCGAGCTCGGTGCCGACTTCCTCGAGGGTCTTCGGCGTCTCGCCGGCGAGGCCGAAGCGGAGCTCGAGCACGTGTCGCATGCGGTCGGAGAGCTTCTCGAGGGCGATCTGGAGCTCGACCCCGCGCAGAAGCTCGGCGAGGACGAGCTCCGGCTGCTCGGCGTTGACGTCCTCGAGCATGTCGCCGTACATGGAGTCGCCGTCGCCGACGGGCGTCTCGAGGCTGACGGGATCCTCGACGAGGTCGAGGAGCTCGTTGACGCGCTTGACGTCGAAGCCGCTCTCCTTGGCGATCTCGTGCGGGAGCGGGTCGCGGTTCAGCTTCTGGGTGAGGACGCGGCGGGCGCGCATGACGCGCCGAACCTGGTCGACGACGTGGACGGGCAGGCGAATCGTCCGCCCCTGGTCGGCGATCGCGCGTGTGACGGCCTGGCGGATCCACCACGTCGCGTACGTCGAGAGCTTGTAGCCCATCTTGTAGTCGAACTTCTCCACCGCCCTGATGAGGCCGAGGTTGCCCTCCTGGATCAGGTCGAGCAGCGGGACGCCCGAGTTCACGTAGTTCCGCGTGATCGACATGACGAGGCGCAGGTTCGACTCGATGAGCTTCTTCTTGGCCTCCTCGTCGCCCTCGTCCTTGCGGCGGGCGAGCTCGCGCTCCTCCTGGGCGGTCAGAAGCGGGCCGTCGCCGATCTGGCGGACGTAGAGCTTGAGCGGATCCTGCGTCGGCCCGGGAACGAGCTTTTCGCGGGCCTCTTCCTGCTCGTCGTCGTCGACCGGAGCGTCGAGCGCAGCCGGGTCCGCGACGAGCTCGAGCTTCGGCTCATCGGTTTCGAGAGCTTCGGGCTCCGGCTCCGGTCGCGGCAGCTTAGAGACTGGGCGCTGTCCCACGAGGCGTCTATCGGCCTGAATCAATGGCGCCTTGAGGCGCGTTACCGATAAGAGGGATGGTGCTCGGAGCGGGCCGGGCCGATGGCTATAGTGGTCATTCGTCTTGTGTGGGATCGCCGGATATAGCCTCAGCGACTCGAGTCGGGTCGACCCCACCCTCGCTACCCAGATTCTCATGGCCGCGATCTCCGAACGGGGATCCGACGCCGCCGGCTACTGCTACCGCGGGCCCGACGTCGAGCTCGCGATCCACAAGCAGCGCTCGGGCGCGAGCCGGCTCCTCGACTCGATCCGGTTGCCGGCACACGCGAGGCAGGCCCTCGTCCACGTCCGCGACTACACGAAGGGCCATCCCAGCCTCGAGGCCAACAACCATCCGATCCGTCACGGGTCGGTCGTCGGGATCCACAACGGGATCATCCGCAACGACGAGGAGATCTTCGCCGAGTACGGCTTCGAGCGCGCCGCCCCGAAGATGACGGTCGACTCCGAGGCGATCTTCGCGCTCATGGAGCTCGAACGGAGCTCGCGCGGGCCTGGACAAGCTGTACGGCTCGATGGCGAGCGCCTGGATGGACGAGCGCGAGCCCGACGTCGTCTACCTCGCCCGCGGGATGGGCAGGCCGCTCTGGATCGGCGAGGGGCGCCACGCGCTCTTCTTCGCGTCCACGAAGGCCGCGCTCGAGCTCGTCGAGAGCTATGCGGGCGTCTCGCTCGTCAGCCGCGAGGTCTCCGAGGGGACGCTTCTCTCCGTCAGCGGCGGCCAGGTCGTCCGGACCGAGTCCTTCCGGCCCGACATGGCGTTCAGCGAGAAGCCCCTCCCCGCCGTGCGCGCGCCCGAGGAGCACCGCTCCTGCCTCGCGCTCCTGGCTTCGCTGGCCGCGCCCGCCGCGGCTCGCGCGGCTGCCCGCTAGCGAGCCCCGCTCCACCTTCCTGAGGAAGGCCGCCCAGGCGCCCGTGCGCCCGCCGAAGAGCCGGTAGACCTGCCATTCGCTCGGGAGCCGCGGGTTGCGAGCCCGCTCCCGTGCCCAGTCCTCGAAGGTCGGCAGGCGGCGGAGCCTCGTCGCGAGGCGAACGCCTTCCTCGACCGCGCGCTCGGAGCGCTCCTTCGCCCTGGGAACGTCGAAGCCGGCCGCCCGAAGCGCGGAGCGGAACGAGCCGAACGTCTGCCAGTAGAGGGACTTCGACGGCATCGAGCGCCGCCTCCGCTCGAGATCGGCGCCCGTGGGGGTCCTCCCCAGCTCGGCGCCGAGCTCCCGGAGCTGCAGCAGGAGCTCCTCGCGAGTCGCGAACCGCCGCGCGACGAGCCCGGCGCGCCGCTTCGCCCCGTTCCAGCTACCGAAGCGCGCCACGATGGTCTGCGGATGCGGCTTCGCCCGGGCGTCAAGCGAGAACTCGCGCATCGTCGGCGAGCGTCCGAGGCGTTTTGCACAGCCACGGAGCTCGTCGAGGAGCATCTCGTCGGTGTAGCGCTGCGACCGGGCCATAGCGGTCGCCGCAAAGGATAGAGCAGGCTAGACGGCCTGCAAGAGGCTCAGGCGGTGGCGATGAGCTTCGAGGGCGGCTGGGTCTCGCCGGACTCCTCGGTCTGGAGCAGGCGCTCGAGCGCCGAGACGCAGCGTGGGCAGAACTGGCTGCCGGACCCGCGCCGGAGCTCTTCGAGAGCCTCGTCGGCCGGGCGCGCTGCGCGGTAGATGCGGGTCGTGAGCATCGAGTCGAGCGCGTCGGCGACGTGGATGATGCGCGCGCCGAGAGGAATCTCTTCGCCGGCGATGCCGTCCGGGTAGCCGGTGCCGTCGAAGCGCTCGTGGTGGTGGCGAATCGCCGGGACGGCGTCCTGCAGGAAGCCGAGGCGATCGATGATGCGCGCGCCCTCGTCCGCGTGGCGCTGCATCAGCGCCCACTCGTCGGGGGTGAGGCTCGCGGGCTTCAGAAGGATCGCATCCGGGATGGCGAGCTTCCCGATGTCGTGGAAGAGCGCTGCGTGCCCGAGAAGGTCGAGCTCGGCCTGCGAAAGCCCCAGCTCTCGTCCGATGGCGAGAGCGAGCTGCTGGACGCGGCGCGAATGGCCGGCCGTGTAGGCATCCCGCGCGTCGACGGTGGCCGAGAGGCTCTCCATCGCCGCGGTGGAGCGCTCCTTGAGGAGCCGGTTCGCCTGCTCGAGCGAGACGTTCTGCTGCCGGATGGTCTCTGCCGCCTTCCGGAGCTTCTTCGTCGACTTCTCGGTGTGCCCGAGATAGGTGGCCATCGTCTTGCGCATGAGGAAGAGCGGGAGGACGAAGACGGCGAGGCCGTAGAGGCCGATGGCCGAGTACGCGAGGGCGATCGCCCCGCCGACTGCGCCGAAGGCGACGTAGTGCGGCAAGAGCCACGAGAAGCGCTCGTTCCAGACGCCTCTCCACTTGTCGTGCCCCTCGAGCGCCATCGCGCCCGAGAGGAGCCCCGTGTTGACCACGAAGTACGCGCCGCCGGCGACCAGGCCGGCCGCAGCGATGACGAGCTCGCCCGTCGGGGTATCGCTCGAGCCGATGCTGAAGACGGCGGCCGCGGCGAGCGAGGCGAGACTGAGGGCGCCGATGTTGAAGCAAACGTAGTACCAGGCGTCGCGGCGTGAACTCCACTCGACCGCGACGGTGGCGACGGCGAGCGGCAAGGCTGCCCGCGGCCCGAAGAGCGCAGCGCCTGCAAGTGCGCCGACGGCGCTGACCGAGATCGAGCCCGCCTCCATCTCGAGCGAGAGCGCCTGCCCTCCGCCGACGAGGATGATGATCGCGATCAGGCCGATGAGGTCGTCGTTCGTCCCGAAGAGGGCTCCGGCGATGCCGGCCCCGATCCCGGCGATCGAGACGAGGGCGACGAGCGCGGCGACGGGCGGCGAGAGTGCGAGGAAGTGCGGGCGTCCCGGTGTGTGCGGACGCGGCTGCGCCTGCTCGCGGCGCTCGCTCGCGCGCTGCTCGGGCGATGGCGCGGGAGACGACCGATGCGTACTCCCCGTCCTCCGGTACGGCCGCGAGCCTGGCCGGGCGCTCCGTGGGCGAGAGGAGCAGCGGCTCGGAGCTCGCGCCCTGGACACGGTTTCGGCCCTGGAGCTTGGCGCGGTAGACGGCGAGGTCGGCCTGGTGGATGAGCTCGTTCGGGTCGGTCCCGTCCTTCGGGAAGCCCGCGACGCCGAGGGAGATCGTGGCGCGGATCGGCTCGCTCGACGTCTCGACCTCGAAACGCCGGTCGGCAACCGCCCGCCGGATGCGCTCGGCGATCTCGAGCGCTTGCTCCGGCGGGGTCTCGGGCAGGAGGATGGCGAACTCCTCCCCACCGAACCGGGCGGGAACGTCGTAATGCCGCAGCTGCTTGCGGAAGACCTCGGCGATCCCCTTGAGGACGGCGTCGCCGGCGAGGTGGCCGTAGGAGTTGTTGATGTCCCTGAGGAGGTCGAGGTCGGCCATGATGATCGACATCGGGCGGTCCATCCGGCCCGCGCGCTCCAGCTCCTCGCGCAGCTCGGCGGCGAAGTAGCGGGCATTGAAGAGGCCGGTCTTCGGATCGACGCGCGCCTCCTCCTGGAGGGCCGGAACGCTCAGCGAGCGGTGGATCAGGAGGAGCGGGGCGACGGCGGTCGGAAGGAGCCATGGGTTCCACGTCCAGATGGCCGCGAAGGCGACGCCGAGCGCTGCGAGGACGAAGTCGGTCGAGAGGCTCTCTGCGGAGAAGAGACCGGTCTCTCGCAGCGTGTGGCCGCGCGCGAAATGGAGCATGGTCGCGAGCAGGACGTGGTTCAGCGTGACGAAGACGACGGAAGCTGCGAGGCCGGCGAGCGCGAACGTCACGTCCGGGTTCAGGTTCCAGCTCTCCACGATCTGCACCGCCCCCCACGCCGCCAGACCGTTCAGCGTGTAGTTGGCGATGTTGAAGCCCTGGATGTACCAGGGGTAGCGCACCTTCAGCCATTCCGGGATGTGCTGGACGACGCCCATCAGGGCGACGAGCTCCGGCGGGAGGAGCATGGCCGCCGGGATGAGGAAGACGATCGTCGTGTGGTACGACTGGTCGCGAGGCGTCCGCACCACGAAGAGCTGTGCGATCGCGGCACACGAGGCGAGGACGAGGAACGTCGGCCAGCCATGCGAGCCGGGCTTCAGATGCGAGAGCGGGACGAGGGCCGACGACGACGGCGATCGCGGCGACTGTGAAGAGGTAGAGCTTGGCCTGGCGCGAGAGCGATTCCTCGGGCGGTTCGGGCCCGCTACGGCGCTCGGTTGCGCCAAATTCGCTCGAAACTGCGCTCATCTACTTTCACTCCAGGGGACGCCATGCGCCGAAGGACGCTCCGTTCCACGCGTACGCGAGGGGCCGCAGAGCCATAGCCGCAAGGTACGACCTGCAGAAAGGGGGAGCGTCCCCCGTTCGAGGGACGCCTGACCCCGTTTGCAAAATTCCCCCGGAAGGGTGAGTCCCGGCCTCTGAGCGGGCTCTGGGCTTCAGCGGCCGAGCGTCACGGAAGCGGCGGACGGGTCGTATCGCCAGGTCGCGCTCTCGGCGGCCGGATCGACGATCCCCAGATCGGCTGCGAACTCCGCGAGCTCGGCGTCGCTCAGGTACTCGCCCTCCTCGGACGGCGCCTCGACCTCGGCGTTGTCCGACCAGGAGGCCGATGCCCAGGACGCGCTCGCCCACGAGGCGGCCGACTGCGAGTCGCTCGCCCAGGAGGCCGACGCCCAGGAGGCGGAGGCCCAGGAGGCGCTCGCCCAGCTGGCCTGGTTCCAGGACGCGGAGGCCCAGGAAGCATCCGACCAGGAGGCGCTCGCCCAGGACGCGTTGGCGGAGGCCGTGCTGGCCCAGCTGGCCGCGTCGAAGGTCTTGCCGCCGGAGACGTCGCTCGTGACGAACTTGTTCAGGCCGGGTTCGGGTTCGGGGCGCTCGGAGCGCGACCGCCTTCGCGACGTCGACCACGCCGACGCCTGCCGAGAGCGGAGCCGATCACGGCCGGCCGTGCCGTACATCAGCGCGCCCTTGACCTGGTCGGGCGTCCACTCGGGATGTTGGCCGGAGGATCTGGGCGGCAGCGCCGGCGACGACCGGAGCCGCGAACGAGGTACCGGAAAGCTGGATGTAGCCGGGGGCGACGACGCTCGCGGCTGCTCCGTGACGAGGGTCGAGGCCGTCGGGCACCGGGCCGACCATGTACCGGCCGGGGGCGGCGAGGTCGGGCTTGGCGAAGCCGTCCAGCGTGTATCCGTAGGCCGACCACGGAGCGGTGTAGTCGTCGTTCGTCGAGCCGGAGCCGTCGATGTCGTCCGCGCCGACGGTGATCACGAACGGATCGTTGCCGGGCGCGAACGGCACGCCGCTCGGCTGACCGCTCGACGCCGTAGTTGCCGGCCGCCGCGACGACGACGACGCCCGAGAGCCAGAGCTGCTCGACGGCCTTGTCCAGCGGGTCGTACATGAAGCTGGTCGGCTGGGACGACTGGAGCGAGAAGTTGGCGACGCGGATGCTGTATGCCTTGTTCTGAAGGATCCAGTCGGCGGCGGCGATGACGTCGCGCGTCATCGCCATGCCCTGGTCGTCCATGACGTCGATCGAGACGAGCTTCGAGGCGGGCGCTGCGCCGGCGTAGCCGGTCTGCGAGCCCGCTGCGATCCCGGCCACGAAGGTGCCGTGCCCGCGGCCGTCGCCGGCGGAGTTCCGCAGCGAGGTTCGTCATGTTCGACCTGCGTGACGACCCGGCCTCCGAAGTCGGTGCGACCGGCCGCGACGCCGCGAGTCCACGACAGCGATCGTCGGGACGTTCAGCGCGCGAGCCAGTTCCCGTTGACCAGAAGTCGCGACGCCGGCACGAATGGCCACCGCTGCTCGTTCGAGAGACTGCCGGCAAGCTGACCGGGAGTCGCGGCGTGATCGCGAGCGATCCGGCCGCTTCGAGACCAGGTGGACGATCTGGGCGCCGGTCAGGCTCGGCGGAGACGCCGTTCACGGAGGTGAACTGGCGCTTGATCCCCTTCGCGCTTGCCGGCCTCGCCGCTCGAGCTCGTTTTGACGACCGGCGATGGCACCCGTGGTCTTGTCGGCGTCGCCCTGGACGATCACGTTGAACATCTGCGACGGATGCGCCTTCGCAGCGGTCGATCAGGCCGCGGGAACGAGTGCGCGTGCCGCTCTGGACCGATGCGCTCTCTGCCGCGGTAGCCCGCCGGCGCGGCCAGTGCGGCGACGAGCGCCGAAAGACGAAACCCGTCCGGGCTTGCCCCAGAGCGCGCTCGAACGGGTCTCGCCCTTCGAGGGCTTGCCCCACAGAGCGCTCTGCCGAAGATCGCCGTTCCTACCGCGATCGAGCCGCATCAATGGAAACCTTGCCTTTCCTCTCTCACCTAAGGCCGCAGGGCCGAGTGAGGTTGAACGCCAGATCCGGAAGCTAGGGGTTCGCATAAGAGGAGCCTCCCCCTTCTGGGGACAGGCTCCGAATTTCACTCGTTCGAGTGACGAAGGACGCCCGTAGACTGGCGCCCATGCGGCTCCGAGTCGAAATCGCGCTCTCCCGGGCGGCAGGACGGCTTTCACGGCTGGCCGGCAGAGGCGGCGGTACGACGATTCCCGGGAAAATCCTCGCCACGGTCGACCCCGGCGCCGTCGGCAAGCTCGCCGGCCGCCTGCCGCTGGGATGGCCCTCATCTCGGCGACCAACGGGAAGACGACGACCGCAGCAATGGTCGCGGGGATCGTCGGAGACCGCGTGAAGCTCGCGCACAACCGAGCCGGAGCCAATCTCGTCTCGGGAGTGGCGTCGGCGCTTCTCGCTTCGGACGGGGCCGATCTCGGGCTCTTCGAGGTCGACGAGGGCGCGTTTCCGGACATCGCCGGCCGCATCCGGCCGCAGGCCGTCTGTCTCGGGAACCTTTTCCGCGACCAGCTCGACCGCTACGGCGAGCTCGAGCACATCGCCGAGCGCTGGCGCACCGCCGTCGCCGACCTCGATCCGGCGGCGTGGACGGTCGTGAACGCCGACGACCCACTCCTGGCCGACATCGCGCGCGGCCGGGCCGAGGCGCTCCGGTTCGGGATCGACGACCCCTCGGTGGCGCGCGACCGCCTCCCCCACGCCGCCGACTCGAAGTACTGCCGGACGTGCGGGGCGCCCTACGACTACGCGGCCGCGTATGTCGGCCATCTCGGCGACTACCGCTGCCCGCGCTGCCACGAGGCCCGGCCTTCGCTCGACGTGGCTGCGAGGGCGATCGAGCTCTCGGGCCTCGAGGGCTCGTCGTTCGACCTCGTCACCCCGGAAGGGACGCGCCGCGTGTCCCTCTCCCTCCCCGGGCTCTACAACGTCTACAACGCCCTCGCTGCGACCTCGCTCTCGCTCGTCCTCGGCGCCGGCCTGGACGACGTCGAGGCCGGGCTGGCGCGCTTCCGTGCGGCGTTCGGGCGCTTCGAGCGCATCACGGCGGGCGACCGCACCGTCCTGCTCCTCCTCGTCAAGAACCCTGCGGGTGCGAACGAGGTCGTCCGCACGCTCGTGGACGCGGGCGCGCCGGTACGCCTGCTCGTCGCGCTGAACGACGAGATCGCGGACGGGCGCGACGTCTCGTGGATCTGGGATGTCGACTTCGAGCCGCTGGTCGGCTCCCTCCAGGAGCTCGTCGTGAGCGGCTCGCGCGCCCAGGAGCTCGCGCTGCGCTTCAAGTACGGCGGGCTCGACCCCGCGAAGATCACGCTCCTGCCGGACCTCGCGGAGGCGCTCGCGTACGGGGTCGAAGGAACCCCGCCCAGAGGCGAGCTCGTCGTCCTCCCCACGTACACCGCCATGCTCGCGCTGCGCCAGATCGCCTCGGAGCAGGGCCTCGTGCGCCCGTACTGGGAGGAGGCTGTCGCGTGAAGCTCGTCGTCGGGCACCTCTATCCCGAGTACCTGAACATCTACGCGGACCGCGGCAACATCGCCGTCCTCGAGCGCAGGAGCGCGTGGCGCGGCATCGAGCTGGACTATCGGACGATCGGCCTCGGCGAGGCCGTCCGCCCGGCGAGCACGACCTCTACTACGTGGCGGCGGCCAGGACCGCGAGCAGGCGCTGATCGCGCCGGATCTCGCCGCCAAGGGCCCCGCGCTCGTCGAAGCCGTGGAGGCCGGAGCCGCATTCCTGGCCGTGTGCGGCGGCTATCAGCTCCTCGGCCGCTTCTACCGCGACCGCTCGGGGGCGGAGCTCCCCGGGATCGGCCTTCTCCCCCACCACACCGTCGCCGGCGAGCGGCGCATGATCGGCGACGTCCTTCTCGAGTGCGAGCTCGAAGAAGGCGATCCGAGGACCCTGGCCGGCTTCGAGAACCACGCGGGCCGCACCTACCTCGACGAGGGCGCGGAGCCGCTCGGTCGCGTGGTCTCAGGCTTCGGGAACAACGGCAAGGACGGATTCGAGGGCTGCCGCGTGGCCGGCGCTGTGGGTACGTACCTCCACGGCCCGCTTTTGCCCCGAAATCCATGGCTCGCCGACTGGCTCATCGCCCGCGCCCTGGCGCGGAGGCTCGGCGAGCCGCCGGAGCTCGATCCGCTTGGGCGACGAGCTCGAAGCCGCGGCGAAAGCCGTCTCCGCCGAGCGGGCGCGGAGCCGCGGCGGGCGCTTCTAGGCCGTTCGGGCCCGGCGGCGCCTGCGGGCGGCCGCCTGGGTGGCCCGGTCGGCGCAGTAGTGGCAGCAGTAGCGCCGGCTCCGGTTCCGCGAGCGGTCGACGAACACGCAGCAACAGGGCGAGGCGGCGCAGAGGCCGAAGCGGCTCCAGCCGCCTTCCTCGATCACACCGAGGAGCGCGACGCTCGCGCGTCCGGCGAGCTCGTCCACGAGAGGCAGCCGTCCCACGCCGTAGCGAAAGCTCCAGCCGCCGTTCTTCGGCGCCAGCTGCGGAATTGCGCCGGCCTCGCGCGCCAGGGCGTTCAACTCTTCGACCGCCGCGGCTTCGTCGGCCGCTCCGAACGCGGTCCGGATGCGGTCGCGCATCGCGCGAAGCGGCGCCAGGTCGCCTTCCCTCGCCCGCTCCGCCTCGTCCTGCAGCCCGAACGCGCGCAGGATGAGCCGCAGCATCTCGACGTCGTCGAGGTGCTCTGGCGGGTCGTTGAGGACGTCCCAGGTGTTCGCCAGGGCGACGGCGAGGGCGATGGCGTCTCTTTCTTGAGGAAGGACCACTGGACTTTTCTCCGGAATCAGTCTAACTTCGTCAGTCCCGTAACGTCTTTTGCTACTGATGGCCGTCGACCACCGAGAAGTCGCCCTTCCCCACGGAGAGCTGGGCGGCGAGACCTCGGAAGCCGCAGCCGGCAGGCCGCTCCGGCGAACAGGTCTCTGGCAGGACGCGTTCATCCGCTTCACGCGCAACCGCGCGGCCGTGGCGGCATCGGTCGATCTTCGGCGCTCATCGTCCTCTATTGCGTGGTCGTGCCGTTCGTGTCGCCCACACGACCCGAACGCGGTCAACTTCAAGGACGCGTACCTGCCTGCGAGCCTCGACCATCCGTTCGGGACGGACAAGTTCGGCCGCGACCTCTTCACCCGCATCGCCGTCGGCGGGCGGATCTCGATCGCCATCGGCTTCGCGGGGACGATCGCGATCCTGACCGTCGGCGTCGTCTACGGCTCGATCGCAGGCTTCCTCGGGGGGACCGTGGACGACGTTCTCATGCGCCTCCTCGACGCCCTCTACGGTCTCCCCTACCTCCCCTTCGCCATCATCACGACGCAGATCCTGAGCCCGAGCGGCGAGGTCACGTTCTGGACGATGGTCGCGGCGCTCACGATCGCGAGCTGGCTCACCACCGCGCGGATCGTCAGGGGCCAGGTGACGACGCTGAAACAGAACGAGTACGTCAGCGCCGCCCGCGCGGTCGGCGCGCGCTGGTATCGGATCCTCAGCCGCCACCTGCTTCCGAACACGCTCGGGGTGCTCATCATCGCGGCCTTCCTCGACCTGCCCGGAGTCGTCCTCGGCGAAGCCTTCCTCTCCTTCATCGGGCTCGGGATCAACCCGCCGACGGCCTCGTGGGGCTCGATCGCCCAGGACGGCCGCGCGGCGTTCGTCCTCCATCCCCTCGTGCTCTTCGTTCCGAGCGTCGCGATCGCGACGCTCGTCCTCTGCGCGAACTTCATCGCCGACGGCCTGCGGGACGCGCTCGATCCCACGCACCCGCACCGGGCGAGCCTGAATCGCACCCTCCGCTCTCGTATCATCGAGGGAACGGAGGCGGGCATGCTGAAGCGCAAGTCCAAGATCGCGGTGGACGAGGAATGGCGCCGCGTCCTGATGGGTGAGAGGCGCGGCCACTTCTGCTGGAACCCGACGGTACGGCGGGTCAGCCGCGCGATTCCCTCGGATCCCGCGTTGCAAGCTGTGTGACACCCCGTTCGGGCGCCCAGGGAACGTCCTCCGCTTCCTCGGGTTCGGCCCCTCTCGCATCAACCGCAGGATCTGCAGCGGCTGCATTCACGCGCTCAAGAAGCGGCCGGGGGGTGCCGAGGTCGAGGCCACGTTCCTCTTCGCCGACGTCCGCGGGTCGACTGCGCTCGCCGAGAGAGTCGGCGCGGAGGACGTTCCGCGGGCTGATGGCGCGCTTCTACGCCGAGGCGGCTGCCGCGGTCGACGTCCGGAACGGAATCGTCGACAAGTTCGCCGGCGACCAGCTTGTCGCGCTTTTCATTCCCGGCTTCGTGGGCGCCGATCACGCCGCCCAAGCGATCGCCGCGGCGCGCGAGCTGCTCGTGCGAACCGGCCACGAGGAAGAATCGCCCTGGCTTCCCGTTGGCGCCGGCGTGCACGACGGGCGCGGCGTACATCGGGACGGTCGGCGAGGACGAGGCGCTTGACTTCACGGCGCTCGGGGACCCCGTCAACGCCGCCGCGCGTCTTTCCGCGCTCGCTGGTGCCGGCGAGATCCTCGTCTCCAGCGACAGCGGCCGAGGCGGCCGGCCTCGACACGAATGGCCTCGAGACGCGGAGCTCTGGAGCTACGCGGCCGCAGCGAACAGGTTGAAGCCTGGGTGCTGACGGTCTGAGCGCGGAGCCTTCACGTGAACGCGGCTCAGGGCGCCCACATGGCGCCGAGGTAGACGATCGGGTCTCCCGGTTCCCAGCGTTCGAGGAACCGCTGGATCGGCGGGTGCACCGGTAGTCCCAGGAGCTCCTCGCCGCTGAAGAGGCGGTGGCCGCGAACGGCGGCGTCCTTCGACGTCACCGCCTCGAGGGACCGGCCTCCCAGGTAGCCGGCGAAGACGATGTGGACGACATGCTTTGCGGGGAGCCCCTGCGGGGCGATCGACTCGACGACCGCGATCGGCCCTTCGAGGGGAAAGTCCTCGTCGATCCCGCACTCCTCGGCGAGCTCTCGCTTCAGGGCCTGGAGAAGGGTCTCCCCCGCATCGACGCCGCCGCCGGGCAGCATCCAGTACTCCTTGCCCGGTTTCTCCTGGCGGATTAGGAGGGTCCGGCCCTCGCGCCGGAGGACGGCCGACACCCTGATTCTCGGCTCCATCACGCGGTTTGCGACGAGCCGAAGCCGCGCACGCCCCGCTCGCTCGCCGGCAGCTCGTCCACCTCGCGGACGGCCAGCTCGGGAACGGGCAGGACGACGAGCTGGGCGATCCTTTCGCCCGGCTCGGCGACGAACGTCCTCTCGCGGTCGGTGTTCAGCAGCACGACCTTGATCTCGCCGCGGTAGCCCGAGTCGATCAGGCCCGGCGAGTTGACGACCGCGATCCCGTGCCGGGCCGCGAGGCCCGACCGCGGTTGGACGAAGCCTGCATACCCCTCGGGGATCGCAACGGCGAGCCCCGTCGCCGACGAGCGCTCGCTCGCCGGGTTCGAGCCTGACCTCGTCGCAGGCGGCGAGGTCGAGGCCTGCATCCCCGTCGTAGGCTCGCTCAGGCACGCGCGCGTCCCTGCGGAGGCGCTGGATCTCGAGCTCGATCACCGGCCGCGCGCCTTCGCGCTGGCGGCAGGCTCGGCGACGAGGTACGGCGCGAAGCGAGGCACCTCGCGCTGCGGAAGCTGGGCGAGGACCACGACCCCCTCGGGCGTGTCCAGCCGCTCGTCGATCGGCGCACCGAGCTCGTAGAGCTCCGCGAGGATGCGGCCCTCGTCGAACGGGACGAGGAGGCGAACTGGGCGCAGGCGCTCCGCAAACCGTGTTGCGATACGGCCTTTGAGCTCGTCGAGCCCTTCGCCGGTGAGCGCCGAGACCTCGATCGCGCCTGGGAAGCGGTTGGCGAGGCGGCGGCGGCGTAAGGGGTCGACGGCGTCGATTTTGTTCAGGACGAGCTCGACGGGAAGCTCGGACCCGCCGATCTCCCCGAGCACGGACTCGACGGCGGCGATCGTGTCGTCCAGGTGCTCGTCCGATGCGGACGCGTCGGCCACGTGCAGGACGAGGTCGGACGTCAGCGTCTCCTCGAGGGTGGCGGCGAAGCCCTCGACGAGCTGGTGCGGGAGGCGCCGAATGAAGCCGACCGTGTCGGTCAGGAGGTATCGGCGGCCCTCGTGGGCGAAGCCGCGCGTGGTCGGGTCCAGGGTCTCGAACAGCCTGTCGTCGACAGACACCGAGGCGTCCGTGAGCGCGTTGAGCAGCGTGGACTTGCCCGTGTTCGTGTACCCCGCGAGCGCGACGACCGGGGTCTCCGCGCGGCGCCGTGCCTTGCGCTGCGTGTCGCGACGGCGCTCGAGCTCCTTGAGCCGGCGCTTGAGCTGGCCGATCCGCCGCCGCGCGAGCCGGCGGTCCGTCTCGAGCTGGGACTCGCCAGGACCGCGCGTCCCGATGCCGCCGCCGAGGCGCTCGAGGTGCTGCCACATGCCGCGCATCCGGGGGAGGTTGTACTCGAGCTGTGCCAGCTCGACCTGGAGCTTGCCTTCGGCGCTCGTCGCGTGCTGGGCGAAGATGTCGAGGATGAGCTGCGTGCGGTCGACCACGCGCAGCTTGAGCTCGTCCTCGAGGCGACGCTGCTGGCCCGGGTCGAGGTCGTCGTCCACGACGAGCGACTCGGCGTCCGAACCGGCGACCGCCTGCTTCAGCTCGACGAGCTTTCCCTTGCCCACGTAGGTGCGCGGATCCGGCGCGGGCCGGCGCTGCAGGAGCTCTCCGACCGGCTCCACGCCCGCGGTACGCAAAAGCTCTCGCATCTCGGCGAGCTCGTCCTGTTCGTCAACGCCCTGCGCCAGCACGGCGACGAGGAAGCCGCGCTCGGGCTCGGCCCCGGGCGCGGGATCCGGCTGGTGGTGGGTCACACCCGGATTATGCCCCCGCCTCGACGCGGAGCGAAGTTGCGATCCTGGAAGCGGCCTCCTCGAGCCGCTCGTCGGCGACAGTGAGCGAGATGCGGACGTAGCCCTCCCCGCTCGGCCCGAACGACGGCCCCGGCGAGACTACGACGCCCGCCTCCTCGAGAACGAGCTCGGCGAACGTCTCCGAGGTGTGGCCATCGGGCACGCGCACCCAGATGTAGGGCGTCGCCCGTGGAGGATCCGCCGGAAGACCGATGCCAGCGAGCGCCTCGATCATGAGGTCGCGGCGGCGCCGGTAGACCGCCGACATCTCGACTGGGAAGCCGCGTGCCTCCGTCAGCGCGGCCGTGCCGGCCAGCTGCAGCGCATCGAACATCCCGGAGTCGAGGTTGGTCTTCAGGCGGCGGAAGTGCTCCACGACCTCCGCGTTACCTGCCACCCAGCCGACCCGCCAGCCGGTCATGTTCCAGCCCTTGGAGAGCGAGAAGATCTCGACGCCCACCTCCATCGCGCCGCTGGTCGCGAGGAAGCTCGGCGCCTCGTAGCCGTCGAAGACGATCTCGGAATAGGCGTTGTCGTGGACGACGATGAGGTCGTAGGCACGGGCGAACTCGACCGCCCGGTCGAAGAAGCCCGGCGCGACCACGGCTCCGGTCGGGTTGTTCGGGTAGTTGAGGAAGAGCAGGTTGGCGCGAGCGGCCACGTCTTCCGGGATTGCATCCAGGTCGGGCATGAACTCGTTCTCCGCCTTGAGCGGCAGATAGTGGACGTCTGCGCCGGCGAAGAGGGGTCCCGATGTATAAGGCGGGTAGCCGGGCTCCGGCGCAAGCGCGACGTCGCCCGGATCGAGACAGGCGAAGGCGATGTGGGCGACCCCTTCCTTGCCGCCGAGGACCGGGATCACCTCGCTTTCCGCGTCGACCTCGACGCCGAATCGCTCCTTGTAGAAGGCCGCGATTGCGCCGCGAAACGACTCCAGCCCCCGGTTCGTCGGGTACCGCTGCGTCGTCGGGTCCGCGGCTGCCTCCCGGAGCGCGCGGATCACCGGCTCGGGCGTCGGCAGGTCCGGGTCGCCGATCCCCAGGCTGATCACGTCGACGCCCTGACGCCGCTTCTCTTCGACCTTCCGCTCCAGCTCGGCGAAGAGGTAGGGCGGAACGAGGTCGAGTCTCTTTGCGAACCTCATCGGGCCAGCCACTCCGGGCTCAACTCGCCCGTGCAGATCTCCTGTGCCGACCCTGTGAGCCGCGCATGCAGGTCGGAGTCGAGCTCGACGAGCAGGTCGCCCCCGGCAAGGTGGACCGTGACCGGGCTGTCGCACCATCCGTTCACGACCGCGGCGCCGGCGACGGCGCAGGCGCTCGTGCCCGAGGAAAGGGTCTCCCCCGCCCCGCGCTCCCAGACCCCTGCGGTCGCGTCCGTGCGCGAATCGACGCGGACGAGCTGCACGTTCGTCCGCTCCGGAAAGCGCGGGTGGTTCTCGACGAGCGGGCCGAGCCGCAAAAGCTCTTCCCGCGCGGGATCGCGGGCGATGACTGCATGCGGATTTCCCACGGAAACGGGCGTGAACTCGAGGTGCGTCCCGTTCACGTCGAGCGCCTCGGTCGCGGCGACCTCGACCGCGCCCATGTCCATCTCGACCTCGAAACCGCCGCGCATGCGGGCATGGACCTCGCGCTCGCCGACGGCGATCGTGACCTCGTCGGCGCCGTCCCGGCGGGCGAGCCAGCGCGCGGCGATCCGCGTCCCGTTGCCCGAAAGCTCCGCGGTCGAGCCGTCGGGGTTCCAGATGACGATCTCGGCGCGCTGCCCCGCTGCCGTGATCACCTCGAGGACCCCGTCCGAGCCGACCCCGAAGTGGTAGTCGCAGAGCCGGCGGACGAGATCCGCCGCGAGCGGCTCGCCGACCTCGTCCCGCTCGACGAGCAGATAGTCGTTACCGAGCCCGTGCCATTTTGCGAATCGCAAAGCGCCGACAGCGTAACGAAGCGGTCTCCGGGCTCAGGCTTCCTGCGCTCGCGCGAGAATCTCGGCTGCGGTCTCCAGGGCCGGGCGGTCGGCCGAAACCGCTTGAACGCCGGGAAGCCGGCGCAACCACTTCCGTTGGTAGGCCGCATATCGGCGCGTGCGGAGCACGATCGCGTCAACCGCCTCGTCACGTGGGAGCTCGGCGATCTCGCGCAGGCCGATGATCTGGCTCGCGGTCCGTGAGACCGGCGTCCGGAGAGCGCGAGCAACCTCCTCTTCCACCCCGCTTTCGAACATCGCCTCCGTGCGCTCGCGGATGCGCTCCTCGAGGACGCCCTTCGGGACGTCGAGGCCGAAGATCAGCGTCCGGTGGCGAGTCTCCTCGCTCCAGAGCAGGTCGCGCGGGGGTGCGAGCGAGCCGCCCGCCTCGTGCAGCTCCAGGGCGCGGACGACGCGCCGTCGATCGTTCGGGTGAACGGCCAGTGCCGCCTGCGGGTCGCGCTCGGCGAGGGCGGCGTGCGCGTGCTCGGGCCCGAGCCGGTCGTAGAGGCTCTCCCAGCGCTCGCGGGCGCCGGGCGGCGGTGCAGGCGGCAGCTCGAGGTCGGCGAGCGCGGCGCGGAGATAGAGGCCCGTGCCGCCGACGACGACCGGTGTGCTCCCGTGCGAGAGCGCGCCGTCGACGGCTCCATGCGCGAGGCGCTGATACTCGGCGACGGAGCCTTCGTGGTCGAGCGGCCAGATGCCGACGAGCGCGGTCTGCCGCGCGGGCTGGTTCGTGAGGATCGGCAGGCCCTGGTAGACCTGCATCGAGTCGGCAGAGACGATCTCCGAGGGGAAGGCGTCTGCGATCGCCTCCGCGACGGCCGTCTTCCCGCTCGCCGTGGGGCCAAAGATGCCAAGGACCATCCCAGACAGGTCAGCGGTGGCCACAACACCGGGGCCGCCGCGAGCCTCCCTCCGCTTCCAGCCTAATCGGGAAAGGCGCGCGGGTGGTGCGCCGAATGTGAAGAGAACGGGTCAGGCTGCGACGAGGGCTGCCTGCGTGCCACGGAGCGTCGTCGACGTCGAGCCCTCGATGCGGACGTCGACGAGCGTGCCGGGCTCGGCATCCCCGTTGAAGTTGACCGTCGTGTTCCGCCTGGTCCGGCCACGCAGCACCGCCGGGTCCGTCCTGCTCGGGCCCTCGACGAGCACCTGCTCGACCCGGCCGACACGCTCCGCGTTCCGGTGGGCGGCAAGCCCTTGCACCACCTCGATCAGGCGCTCGATGCGCTCGGCCTTCACGTCCTCAGGCACCTGGTCGGGCATCGAGGCGGCCTCGGTGCCGCTGCGTGGGCTGAAGACGAAGGTGAACGCGCCGTCGTAGCCCACCTCCTCGACCACCTCGAGCGGTCTCGGCGAAGTCCTCCTCGGTCTCGCCCGGGAAGCCGACGATGAGGTCGGTCGTGAGCGCGAGATCGGGAATCGCGGCGCGCAGCTTGTCCACGAGGCGCGAGATAGCGCTCCGGCTGTACGTACGCCGCATCGCCTTCAGGATCCGCGTGGAGCCGGACTGGAGCGGAAGGTGAATGTGCTCGCAGACCGCATCGCACTCCGCCATCGCGGCGATCACGGGATCTCTGAAGTCCTTGGGATGCGGGCTCGTGAAGCGGATCCGGTCGATACCGTCCACACGGTCCAGCGCGCGCAAGAGCTCGCCGAACTCCGTCGTGAGCTCGGGCGCGAGGTCGCGCCCCCAGGAGTTCACGTTCTGCCCGAGTAGCGTCACCTCGCGGACGCCTTCGCGGGCGAGCCCGGTGACCTCCGCGACGATGTCGCCCGGCCTTCTGCTCTGCTCCCGGCCGCGCACCGCGGGGACGATGCAGTAGGCGCACTTCGAGTTGCAGCCCATCGAGATCTGCACCCACGCCTGAAAGCGCCGCTCCCGCCGGGCCGGCAGGTCGGCCGCGAACTCCCGCCACTCGGCGAACCTCCCCCGGGCAATGCCTTCGCCGCCCGCGCCGACCCAGTCCGCGAGGTGTGAGATCGACCCGGGGCCGAAGGCCACGTCCACCTCGGGATAGAGCTCGAAGATGCGCTCGCGCTGTGCTTCCGCGTAGCAACCGCCGACCGCGATCACCTTCTCGGGGTCTCGCGCCTTGAGAGCCCGCGCCTGGGCGAGATGGGCGGCGAACCGCTGGTCGGGCTTCTCGCGCACGGTGCACGTGTTGAAGACGATCACGTCTGCCGCGTCCTGCGACCGCGCCTCCCCCAGCCCCTGCGACTCGAGCATGCCCTTGATCCGCTCGGAATCGTGCGCGTTCATCTGGCATCCGAACGTCGAGACGAAGTAGGTCCGCACGTCGAGCACTGTAGCGCCGGAAACGGCCTTGTCTCGCCCAGACGGGCGCAAGAGGATCGGGCGGCCTAGAGCGGCGAAAGCACTGCCCGACCCGAGTCCGGTACCTACCGAGTGGAGATGACGCTGCCGAACCGCCAGGTCGTCACCGCGTCGTTCGGCGTCAAACCCTGATCATTTCGCGAACTCGGTCGCTCGAGACTCCCGGATCACTGTCACCTTGATCTGACCCGGGTACTCGAGCTGATCCTCGATCTCGCGGGCGATCTCGTGTGAGAGGAGGACGGCTGTGTCGTCGTCGATCTCCGTCGGCTTGACCATGACGCGGATCTCGCGGCCGGCCTGGAGCGCGTACACCCGCTCCACGCCCTTCTTCGCGGAGGCGATCTTCTCCAGCGACTCGAGTCGCTTGATGTAGTTCTCGAGACTCTCTCCGCGCGCGCCGGGGCGCGAGGCGGAGATCGCGTCTGCGGCGATGACCAGGACAGCCTCGACGGTCTGGGGCTGCACCTCGTAGTGGTGCGCCTCGATCGCGTGGACGACGTGCTGAGACTCTCCGTAGCGCTTCGCCTGCTGCGCGGAGATGAGCGCGTGCGAGCCCTCGACCTCGTGCGTCATCGCCTTGCCCAGGTCGTGCAGAAGAGCCGCCCGCTTGGCGGTCTTCACGCTCGCGCCGAGCTCCGAGGCCATGATCCCGGCGAGATGGGCGCACTCGAGCGAGTGCTTGAGGATGTTCTGCCCGTAGCTCGTCCGGTAGCGAAGCCGGCCCAGAACCTTCACCAGCTCCTCGTGCATCTGCCCGCAGTTCGCCTCGAACACGGCTTGTTCGCCGGCCTGCTGGATGTGCTCCTCGATCTCCGCCTTCGAGCTGTAGTACATCTCCTCGATGCGGGCGGGATGGATGCGCCCGTCCTCGACGAGCTTCGTGAGCGTGAGCTTCGCCACCTCCCGGCGGACCCCGTCGAATGATGAGAGGACGACTGCGTGCGGGGTGTCGTCGATGATGAAGTCGACGCCGGTGAGGTTCTCGAGGGCGCGGATGTTACGGCCCTCGCGGCCGATGATCCGGCCCTTCATGTCGTCGGACGGAAGCTCGACCATGGAGACCGTCGTCTCGGCCGCGTGGCTCGCGGCCACACGCTGCAACGCGTCCGCGACGAGGTTCCGCGCGCGCCGCTTGGCGTCTGTGCGGGCCTCTTCCTCCATCTGTCGCACCATCCGCGCCATCTCATGGCGGACGAGCTCCTCGGAGCGCTCGAGCACGTGCCTTTTCGCCTCCTCGACGGTGAGGCCGGAGATCCGCTCGAGCTCCTTTATTTGCTGCTCTCCCGCGGCCTTGGCCTCATCCTGCATCGCCTTCAGGTGCGTCTCCCGATCGGCGAGCGCCCTGCTCGCGGCGCTCGAACTCCGTCAGCTTGCCGTCGATCTCCACTTCCTTTGCGAGCACGCGCTCCTCGATCTTGACGATCTCGGCCCGCTTTTCCCGCAGCTCGCTTCTCGACCTCCGCACGGAGTTTGAGCGCCTCCTCTCGCGCTTCCACCTGCGCCTCGCGGCGGATCGCCTCGGCGTTCCGCTTGGCCTCCTCGCTGAGGCGGAGGTTCTCGGCCGCCGTCGCGCCGGTGCGGCGCGAGGACAAAAGCCGCGACCCACGAAGATGCCGACAGCCAGGCCTGCCCCGATCCCGGCGATCAGGAGGCCGATGAGAATCACCATTCCTCGCTCCTACGCAGTCGGGCCCGTAGGAACGGGTTCGTCGATCGGCGGTCCAGAACCGGCAGGCCTACGCCCGCCTACTAGAGGCGCATCCTCCGGGTCTCAGGGCCGTTGGTCATGGAACTGGGCTTCGAAAGGTCACTGGTCGCAGATTTCCCGATTCGAACGAAAAACCGTTCCGTGCAGGCTTTTTTTGTGTGTGGTGATGCAGGGCTATCCTAGCCCTCGGCGCCGCTCACGTCCAGGCCTCCCAGGACGGACTCGATCGTCTCGGAGTCGAACCCGCGGCGCTGAAGGAGCGACCAGGCTTTCTGGCGCGGCAGGCCGGCGACGAGTGCGCCGCGCGCGGTCGGTTTCCGGCTCGAGCTCGGCCACCGCCGCTTCGACGTCCGGGGCTCGAAGGCCCTCACCCGTGAGGCGCGCTCCGATCGCAGCGTCCCCCCATCCTCGCTCCGCGAGTGCGGCAGCGCGGCCGCGGGCAAGCCGCCCGTCGTCGACGAAGCCTGCCTCGGTCAGCGTGCCGACCGCGACCTCCTCGGCGTCCTGGCGGACGCCACGGCTCTGCAACCGCTCGCGTAGCCGCTGTTCGGACATCGGCCGGGCGCGCAGCGAGCGCATCGCAGTTCCCAGGGCGCGCTCGCGCCTCAGCTCTCGGGCCAGAGACCGAGCCAGCGGGCGGTCGAGCACGACTCCGGCGCTCGAGCGAGCAGCGGACGACGATCCCCTCCGGGACCGTGCGCCACGCTTCCCCGTCGAGCTCGACAGCCACGCGCCCGGGACCCGCCCGGCGAAGCGCGGTGATCCTAGGCGGCTGCGACCTCGTCCGCGGCCTGCTCGGCCGCCTCGGCCTCGGCGTCCGCCTTCGACGGCGTGCTCGCGTCGTCGCTGATCGGCAGGAGCCGCGACGAGACGACCGCGTCGGGGCCGAGCTCCGTTTGCAGTGCGCGGAGGATCTGCTCGGCGACGTCGGGGTGCTCGCGCAGGAAGGCCGTCGCGTTCTGCCGTCCCTGCCCGAGGCGCTCGTCTCCGTAGCTGAAGTACGAGCCCGATTTCTGCACGATCTTCTTCTCGAGGCCGACCTCGAGGACCGTCCCCTCCCAGGAGATGCCGTCGCCGTAGATGATGTCGAACTCCGCCTGCTTGAACGGCGGCGCGACCTTGTTCTTCACGACCTTGACGCGGACGCGGTTGCCGATCGCCTCGACGCCCTCCTTGAGGGTCTCGATGCGCCGGATGTCGAGCCGGACCGAGGAGTAGAACTTCAGCGCGCGGCCGCCCGGTGTCGTCTCGGGATTGCCGAACATGACGCCGATCTTCTCCCGCAGCTGGTTCGTGAAGAGGGCCACGGTGCCGGTGCGGTTCAGCGTGCCGGCGAGCTTCCGGAGCGCCTGGCTCATGAGGCGGGCCTGCAGGCCGACGTGGCTGTCCCCCATCTCGCCTTCGATCTCGGCCTTCGGCGTCAGCGCGGCGACCGAGTCGACCGCGACGACGTCGATCGCGCCGCTGCGGATGAGAAGCTCGGCGATCTCGAGCGCCTGCTCGCCGTTGTCGGGCTGGGAGACGAGGAGATCGTCGATGTTCACGCCGATGCGCCTGGCGTAGGCCGGGTCCATCGCGTGCTCGGCGTCGATGAAGGCGCAGATTCCGCCGCGGCGCTGGGCCTCGGCGATGACGTGGTAGACCAGCGTGGTCTTTCCCGAGGACTCCGGGCCGAAGATCTCGACGATGCGGCCGCGGGGCAGGCCGCCCACTCCGAGCGCGACGTCGAGCGAGAGCGACCCCGTCGAGATCGAGGGGATCGCAACCTGGGCCTGATCGCCCATCTTCATTACCGTGCCTTTGCCGTACTGCCGCTCGATCTGGCTCAGAGCGGCGTCGAGTGCTTGCTCACGCTCCAAGGCGTTCAACCTCCTAACGACACCGATTCGAAGACTTCATACTGCGCGCCGCCCGGACGCAGACGGGAAATCATCACGGCCGCGTCGGACGGAGCGACCTCGCCGAGCCCGGGAAGGGACGGGCTGAGCCGCGGGCGGTCGCGAAAGCGCGCGACCGTGACGTGCGGGAGCCAGCGGCGCTCTTCCCGCCGGTAGAGGTCACGTCCTTCGAGGGCGGCGAAGAGCGCCTCCGCGATGCCTCTCTCCGCGGCCTCCTTCGTCCGTGAGCGCGATCATCGCCACGCTCCTCGTCTCGCGGTAGCGGTCCACGGCGAACAACGGGCGTTCGCGGCCCGCACACGCCTCCCGCAGGGCCTCGGCCACCTCCCCCGCTCGAGCTGCCGGGCGTCGCGCCGAGAAACGCGAGCGTGACGTGGAGGTTCTTCGGGGAGACGAGGCGCAGCTTTCGCCGTGCGGGGCGAGCTCGGCCGTCTGCCACGCGACGAGACCGTCCACCGCAGCGGGAGGCAGGAGCAGGGCGCAGAAGAGCCGGAGCCGCTCATCGCCTTCCACCCTAGCGCCCGGTTCATCAGACCTCTTCGTGTCGAACGCGACAATTCGCCGCCGCAGTGTGTGCAGAGCCAGCGCGCGTCGCCCGCGCCCTGACGGTCTCCCGGTCTCCAGGGAGCTGCAAGCGCGCCGTCGTGAGCTCCCCAAGGACCGTCCACGGATAGAAAGACGAGGCCGACGGGCTTCTGCGGCGTTCCCCCGCCCGGCCCCGCGATGCCCGTGTCCGCGATTGCGAGGTCCGCCCCGAGGGCCTCGCGTGCGCCGGCGGCCATGGCCGCTCCCACCTCCGCCGAGACCGCCCCGTGCTCCCGGAGGAGGTCATTGGGAACACCGAGCTGCTTCTCCTTCACCTCGTTGGAGTAGGCGATCACGCCGCCCAGGAAGACGTCGCTCGCCCCGGCCACCTCGGTCAGCCGCGCGCCGATCAGCCCTCCCGTGCACGACTCCGCCGTGGCCAGGGTCCAGCCCCGCTGCCGGCAGAGGTCGAGGACGATCTCCTCGACCGGCCGTTCGTCGTCGCGGGCGAAGAGGTCGGCGGTGAACGCGTCGACCAGGGCGTCCGTCAGCCTTGTCGCGACGGCCTCGCCGCCCGGCCGCACCACGAGGTCGACGTGGATCTCGAGATCGCGCGCGCAGACGGTCGCCTCGAAGCCCTCCTCCTCTCCCCCGTTCTCGTCGAGGACGCGCGCGACGGCGGACTCCGTGGGCCCGAAGAAGCGCAGCGAGCGGCGCGTCGGCGCGTCCGCCCTCCGTACGAGCGCCTGCACAGCCGGATGTGCGACGGCGTTCGGCCAGAACCGGCGGAGCTCGGCCGGCGGGCCGGGAAGCGCGATCGCCAGACGGCCTCCGTCGTGCTCGAGAAGAATCGCCGGTGCGCGTCCCGGCGAGCCCGAGCGAGACGCCGCCTTCCGGGAGAGACGCCTGCTTGCGGATTCCCGGCAGGAAGTCGCCGAAGGGACGCTTGAGGCGCTCGGCGACACCGCGGGAAAACGCCTCGATCTCGGCGGCGAGCTCCTCGTCGAGCGAGAGCGCACGTCCGGCGGAGGCCGCCAGGAGCTCGACGGTGCGGTCGTCGTGGGTAGGACCCAGCCCGCCCGACACCACGCAGAGATCCGCCTGAAGGCCCTCAGCGAGCGCCGCGGCGAGCTCCTCGGGCCGGTCCCCGACGAGGACGACGCGCTCGGGCTCGAGTCCGAGCGCGAGTGAGCTCCTGCGCCAGGAACGGCCCGTTCAGGTCGCGACGGTCGCCGCGGACGAGCTCGCTTCCGGTGACGACGACGACGGCCCGCGGAGGAGCCAACTACGCGATCGAGACGACTTCAAGACCCTCGGGCTTGACGACCGCGATCGCCGGGCCCTTGGGCATGTTGCGGATCCGCTCGCCGTTCACGGTGCCCTGCAGATAGGCGGGCGCTCCGAGCTGGAGCCAGATGCGCTTGTCGTCCACGAACCGCTGGGTCTGGCCGGCCTGCAGCGTGCCTTCGTAGAGGAGCTTGCCCGTCGCCGACTTCGAGCGCACGCGGAGCCAGCAGTCGCCACCGTCGGCGTAGAGGACGAGCCTGGTCTTCTTCTTGCTCGCCGGAGCCGGAGTGACCGGATCCTGCTGGGTCGACGTGCCCGTCGAGCCAGTGGGCGTGTTGACCGCCGGCGGGATCCCCGTGGAGGGCTCAGGGCCCGTGGAGCCGAACTTCCACGCGACGACGACGAGGATCGTCACGGCGATGATCCCCGCCAGGGCGACGATGACGAAGTTGGACTCCACCGCGCGCGAGCGGGCGGGCTGCTTCGTCGGCCTGGGGGGCGTGAGCGGCTCCTCCTCCCGCGTGAATCGGGAGTTGAACTCGTCCACGTAGAGCTGGCCGTCGAGGCCCAGGTACTCCGAGTACGTGCGCAGGAAGCCCTTGACGTATGTCTCGCCGGGCAGGACCTCGAAGCGCTCTTCTTCGAGCGCCCTCAGGTACTTCGCGCGGATCTTGGTGTCCGCTTCTACCCGGGGGAGCTCATATCCTTGGCGCAGCCGAGCTTCACGCAGGCTGTTGCCGATTTCGAACACGGGAACCGAGATTGTAGCGCCCGGGGCATGTCGCCCTACTGCGAAGCCAGCGTGAGCACGGCGAAGACGCCGAGCGCGAGCGCGGCCGTGATCGCCAGCAGGAGCGCAAACCCGCCCAGGATGCGGGCTGCGGTGGCGAGGCCCCGGCCGCCGATGCGCCCGAGCGAGCGGTCGTGCTCGAGCCGCGCGCGGCGGGCCATTCGGACCGAGAAGAACGCCAGCAGGAAGCCGATCGGAACGGCCGGGATCGCCTGGTAGAGACCGACGGCGCCGGAGTAATGCGCGGCCGCGAGCCCACCCCCGAGCACGGCGAGCGCCGCGAGGGCCATCAGGAAGGCCCACACCGCCTTCGGGTTACGGCTCACTGCTTGACGTAGGGGCGGCCGACGGCGGCGGGGCCGCGCGAGCGGCCGACGACGCCGACGAGCGCGATCAGCGTGAGGATGTACGGAAGCGTTTGCAAGAGGTTGGACGAGATGCCCGCCTCGTTCTGGAGGCGCTGGGCGAGGCCGCTCGAAAAGCCGAACAGGAGGCAGGCCGCGAAGGCCGGGAACGGCCGCCACTTGCCGAAGATGACCGCGGCCAGCGCGATATAGCCACGGCCGGCGGTCATGTTCTCGTTGAAGGAGCCGACGAACCCGATCGACAGATAGGCGCCGCCGAGGGCAGCCAGCATCCCCGAGAGGACGACGCACGCGTAGCGGATCCCGTAGACGGAGATCCCCACCGTGTCGGCCGCCTTCGGATGCTCGCCCACCGAGCGGATCCGCAACCCGATCGGCGTCTTGAAGAGGACGACCCACGTGGCGATGATGAGGCCGAACAGGAGCCAGATCATCAGGCTCATGGAGCCGATGACGTCACCGACGAACGGGATCTTGTCGAGGCCGGGGACGGTCACGGTCGGGATGCGCGCGACGTCCGAGGGCGTTCCCTCCGTCCCGTAGATGTACCGGAACAGGTAGCCGGTGAGCCCGAGAGCGAGGAAGTTGATCGCAAATCCGCTGACGATCTGGTCGGCGCGCAGGTGGATGGAGAAGAACGCGTGGATGAGCGCGAGCGCCCCGCCGAAGACCATGGCCATGAGGATCCCGACGACCCACGAGCCGCTCCAGGCCGCGGCCCAGATCCCGAAGAAGGCGCCGGAGAGCATCATCCCCTCGAGCCCGACGTTGATGACACCCGAGCGCTCGCAGAAGATGCCGCCCATCGCGGCGAACGCGAGCGGTGTGGCGAAGCGGATCGTCGCGGCGAAGAGGCCGGCGTTCACGACCGCGTCGAGCGAGTCGGTGTCCTTCGTCTGCGCCCAGAGCGCGGCCGCGGTGCCGCCGATCGCGACGGCGACCGCCCACGAGCCGAGCCGCTTCTCGTCCCGCGAGACCGCCCAGAGGCCCGCGGCGAGGCCGGCGATCCCGACCGCGATCGGGCCGCCCTCGAAGCGGAAGTCCCACGGCGGCAGCGCGAGCCAGAAGGCGAGCAGGCCGAGCCCGATGCCGTACCAGGCGATCGACCTCGTCTCGGCGAGCCGGCGGAGCCAGCTCCTGTCCTGAATGGCAGCCGCGACCGACATCAGAGTTCCTGCACTTTCACCCTCGGGGGCGAGCCACGTCCGATCCCGACCTTCTTGCGTGCGTTCCACGCGTAGATGATCAGGAGCTCGGCGCCGACGAACAGGATGATCAGCGCCTGGATCATCGTCGAGAGGTTCGTCGCGAGCTCGGGCGGGAAGTCGGTGCCCGAGAGCTGTCTCGGCGAGGTACCGACCTGCAGCGCTCCGAAGAGGACCGCGGCGAAGAGGATCCCGACCGCTTTGTTCCGTCCGAGGAGCGCGACGGCGATCCCGATGAAGCCCACGGCGCTGACGTCGTAGTCGTTGATCGCCTGGTGGAACTTCCACCCGAGGATGTCGACTGCGCCCGCGAGGCCCGCGAAGGAGCCCGCGATCCCCATGGCGAGGATGTAGTTCTTCGAGACGTTGATGCCGCCGTACCTTGCGGCCTCCGGGTTGAAGCCGACCGCGCGCACCTCGTAGCCGAGCGTCGTCCTGTTGAGCAGGAAGTGGTAGACGACGAGCGCGAAGAGCGCGATGAAGATGCCCGCGTGGAGCGGCTGCAGCGCGCCCCAGATCGGCCAGATCTTGGCCGAGTCGGCGACGTCGTAGGACCGCGGCACGTCCGGCTCGCTTCCCTGCATCCAGCCGCCGAGCTCGACGAGGTATTTGCCGACCCAGAGCGCGATCCAGTTGAGCATGATCGTCGAGATCACCTCGTGGGCCCCGACGGCGGCCTTGAGGAAGCCGGCGATGCCCGCCCAGACCGCGCCGCCGAGGATCGCCCCGACGCAGCAGATGAGGACGTGCAGGGGGCGGGGCATCCCGACGAAGACGTGGCCGAGGTAGAGCGCGGTCAGAAGGCCGACGAAGTACTGGCCCTGGCCGCCGATGTTGAACATCCCGCAGCGGAACGCGAACGCGACGGCCAGCGCCGTGAGCATGAGCGGCGCCGTGATGATGAGCGTCTGCTGGAGGTCGAGCGCGGCGCTGAAGCGCTCGTCGCCCTGCACCCAGGGGAAGAACCAGTTCAGGCCGGTGCCCGCGAAGATCGCCTTGTAGGCGGCGAAGGGGTCGTGCCCGGTCGCCACGACGACGAGCCCACCGACGAAGAACGCGAGGACGGCCGCAGCGAGTGCCGTGAAGAGCCCGCCGAGACCCGAGTACCAGCGGCTGACGATCTCGTAGCCGGAGCCGGTGTCCGCGCCCTCGCTCACGCCGCGGTCGCCTTTCTCGTGCCGCCGACCATGGCGAGGCCGATCTCCTCCTCGGAGACGTCCGGGCTGTACTCGGCGACGATCTGGCCTTCGTAGATGACGAGGATCCGGTCGGAGAGCGACAGGACCTCTTCGAGCTCGAAGGAGACGAGCAGGATGGCCCGTCCCTCGTCCCGCTCTTCGACGAGCCGGCGGTGGACGAACTCGATCGCGCCGACGTCGAGACCACGGGTCGGCTGTGCGGCGACGAGGACGCTCGGGTCGCGCGAGACCTCGCGCGCGACGATCACCTTCTGCTGGTTGCCGCCAGAGAGCGCCGCCGCACGGGTCTCCGGCCCGCCTCCGCGTACGTCGAACTCCTTCAAGAGCGTGCGGGCACGGGCGATCAGCCGCCCCGGGAAGAGCCAGCCGTGCTTCGAGTCCGGCTCCTCGCGGTAGTCGTGCAGCGCGATGTTCTCGGCCAGGCTGAAATCGAGGACGAGGCCGCGCAGCTGGCGGTCCTCGGGGATGTGGCCGACGCCCGCGTCCAGGCACTCGCGCGGCGAGTCGTGCGTCACGTCGCGCTGGCCGACGGAGATCCGGCCCGCTTTCGCCCTGCGGAGGCCCGTGATCGCGTCGATGAGCTCCGACTGGCCGTTGCCGTCCACCCCTGCGATCCCGACGATCTCGCCCGCCTTGACGTCGAACGAGATGCCGCGAACCGCTTCGAGGCCCCTCTCGTCGTCGACGTAGAGGTCCTCGACCGTGAGCAGCGGCGCACCGGGCTCGGCCGGCGACTTGTCGACGCGGAGGATGACCTCGCGGCCGACCATGAGCCGCGCCAGACCCTCCTCCGTCGCGCCCTCGCGCGGCACGGTGTCGATGGTCTTCCCGCGCCGAAGAACCGTGATGCGATCCGCGATCTCGAGGACCTCGTTCAGCTTGTGGGTGATGAAGATGATCGATTTCCCCTCGGCCTTGAGCGCCTCGATGATCTCGAAGAGCTCGCTCGACTCCTGCGGTGTGAGGACCGCGGTCGGCTCGTCGAGGATCAGGATCTCGGCGCCGCGGTAGAGCGCCTTCAGAATCTCGACCCGCTGCTGCATGCCGACGCTGATCGACTCGATGCGGGCATCGGGCCGGACGGCGAGGCCGAACCGCTCGGAGAGCGCCCGAACGCGCTCCTCCGCCTCGCCCTCGTCGAGGAAGGGGCCCTTCGTCGGCTCCGCGGCGAGGACGATGTTCTCCGCAACCGTCATCACCGGGATGAGCATGAAGTGCTGGTGCACCATGCCGATCCCCGCGTCGATCGCCTCGCGCGGCGAGTTGATGCGAAGCGGCTTGCCGTTCAGCCGAAACTCGCCCTCGTCCGGGTGGTAGAGCCCGTAGAGGATGTTCATCAGCGTCGACTTGCCGGCGCCGTTCTCCCCGAGAAGCGCGTGCACCTCGCCCTTGCGCAGGTCGAAGTCGACCCCGTCGTTCGCTACCACTCCCGGGAAGCGCTTGGTGATCCCCTTGAGTTCGAGAAGAGGCGCTTCCGCCATCGGAGAGGGAAGTGTAAGGGGCGGGACGAGCCCGCCCCTTACGGAACGTTCCTAGCTCACCGTGTCCGGGATGTCGAGCTCCCCGTCCAGGATCTTCTGCTTGTACTCCTCGACGGTGTCGAGGACGTCCTGCGGGACTTCCGAGCTCACCTTGCCGAGCGCGACGCCGTCCTCTGCGAGGCCGAACGTCGTCACTCCGCCACCGGTGAAGGTGCCGTTCTGGACCGCTTCGATCGTCTTGAAGACGGCCACGTCGACGCGCTTCACGGCGCTGGTGAGGATGTGATCCCCGAGGAACGACTGGTCGGCGTCGACGCCGATGCCCCAGACGCTCTCCTGCTTCGCAGCGTCCAGCGCGCCGAGGCCACAGCCGCCGGCGACCTGGAAGACCACGTCGGAGCCCTTGGAGATCTGGTCGAGCGCGATCTCCTTGCACTTCGCCTGGTCGACGAAGTCGTCGGAGTACGAGCCCGACACCTTGATGTCAGGGTTCGCCTGCTTGGCGCAGTACTCGTAGCCGGCGATGAAGCGATCGACGGGCGGGATCTTCTGGCCGCCGACCCACGTGATCGTGCCGGTCTTCGAGGTGAGCGCACCCACCACGCCGACGAGACAACCCGCCTCCTGCTCCTTGAAGAGGAGGCCCTGTGCGTTCGGGATCGCAGGATCGAATGCCGAGTCCACGATCGCGAAGTTCGAGTCCGGGAACGCCTTTGCCGCCTGTGCGGTCGCATCCGTCATGAGGAAGCCGACCGACACGACGAGGTTCGACCCTTTCTGACCGAACTCGGACAGGTTCGGGATGTAGTCGGCATCGGACTTGGACTCGAGGACGTCACCCTGGACGCCCAGCTGGCTCTTCGCGTTCTCGAGCCCCTGGTTGGCGAGTGAGTTGAAGCCACGGTCGTTCAGACCGCCGATGTCGGTCACAAGGCCGACCGAGATGGCCTCGCCGCCAGTCGTCTCGCTCGGAGTGCTCGAGGCCGCACCGCTCGTGTCGCCGTTTCCGCCGCCACAGCCGGCCGCCGCAATGGCGATCGCAGCCGTCAGCAGAGTCAGGAGCGCAAGCCACGACCACCTACGCTTACCGTTCACAGAACCTCCCTTGTCGCCCGTTTCTCAGCGGTTGGAACCGGACGATGCTATCCCTCCCGCCGCTTGAAAGCTAGGACGGACTGCAGGGGGCTTCGTTAGCTGGCTACGTCTCGTAAGGACGCGTTCGAGGTCGCCTTCGCCGATGAGCACGCGGCGCGGCTTGGAGCCCTCGTAACCGGAGATGATCCCGCGGCGCTCGAGCATGTCGATGAGACGGCCGGCCCGCGTGTAGCCGACGCGAAGGCGCCGCTGGATGAGCGAAACGGAGGCGGTCTGGGTCTGGACGACGATCTCGATCGCGCGGTCGAGGAGGGGATCCTCGTCCGGGTCGAACTCGCCGTCCTCCCCCTCGTGCTCGCGCGCGCTCGGCGCCTCGAGGAGCGACTCGTCGAGCTGCTGTTCCCGCTGTCCGCGGCACTGCTCGACGATGAGGGCGATCTCCTCCTCGCTCACGTAGGCGCCCTGGACGCGCTGGAGCCGCGACGTGCCGAGCGGCTTGAAGAGCATGTCGCCCTGGCCGAGAAGGCTCTCGGCGCCCGCGGTGTCGAGGATGACGCGGCTGTCGGTCATGCTCGAGACGGCGAACGCGATCCGCGAGGGAACGTTCGCCTTGATCATCCCGTGATGACGTCCACGGACGGACGCTGCGTGGCGAGGACGAGGTGGATGCCGACCGCGCGCGACTTCTGCGCAAGGCGGATGACGGCGTCCTCCACGTCCTGAGGCGAGACCATCATCAGGTCGGCGAGCTCGTCGATGACGACGAGGAGGTACGGGAGGGTCTGCTCGCCGCGCTCGCCGAGCACGCGGTTGAGCTCGGGGAGGTTGCGGGCGCGCGCAAGGCTCATGCGCTCGTAGCGGTGCTCCATCTCCGTGAGGACGTTGGTGAGCACCGCGGCAGCCGCCTTCGGGCTCGAGACCACAGGCGTGAGGAGGTGCGGGATCGACTCGTAGAGGCCGAGCTCGACGCGCTTCGGGTCGACGAGGATCATGCGCACCTCGTCCGGGGTCGCGCGGAGCAGGATCGAGCAGAGCATCGTGTTGATGCAGCCCGACTTGCCCGAGCCGGTCGTGCCGGCGATGAGGATGTGCGGCATCCGCGCCAGGTCGGCAGGGACGGACGAGCCCGAGATGTCCTTTCCGAGCCAGACGGAGAGCGGGCTCGAGCCCGAAGGCATGTCCGCGAAGATGTCGCCGAGGGTGACGACGTTCGGGGAGAGGTTGGGGACCTCGACGCCGACGGCCTGCTTGCCGGGAATCGGCGCGAGGATCCGCAGCTCGGTCGTGGCGAGCGCGTAGGCGAGGTCGTCCTTCAGCGAGGCGACCTTGCCGACCTTCGTGCCGGGCGCGAGCTGCAGCTCGTAGCGCGTCACACGCGGCCCGACGACCTGGCCGATGAGGTGCGCCTCGACTCCGAAGTTCGAGAGGGCCTGGAGCAGCGCCTCGGCGGTGCGCTCGATCGCCTTCTCGGGCTGGCCCTTCTTGGAGTCGGTGCGCGAGCGCTTGAGGACGCCCGCGTCGGGAAGCTTGTAGCCGGCGTGCTCCGTCGAGGGCATGTCGAAGACGGGCGCGGGCCGCTCGGGTAGCTGCGACTCGAGGTCGTCGAGCTGGTCGACGAGGACGGCGGAGGGCTCGGGGTTCTCCCCCACGACGTCGGGATATGCCGAGGCGCCGTCCACGGGTGGCGCGTCCGGCTGCGTGATCGGCTCGTCTTCGAGCGGGATGCGGACGCGTTCGACGGAGCGGCGCGCGGCCACGGCCGTCTTCTGCGCCGCGCGGGCCGAATGGCGGACGAGCGCGCCGAGCGATGCGCCGGAGACGAGCAGCGCTCCCGTGACGACGAGGAAGAAGCCCAGGACGGCGGTGCCCGTGTCGCCGAGGAGGCGGCCGAAGATGAGGTCCAGCGCCTCGCCGGTGCTCCCCCCGCGCGCTTCGCCCAGGATGGTCATGACGCCGAGGCCGAGGATGACGAGGCCGGTCCGGAACGGCCTCACGTCGATCAGCTGGGCGCGGGCGACCAGAAGGCCGCCGACGGCGAGCAGGGCGAGTGGGACTCCGATGCGCCCGGCGCCGACGAGGGCATCGAGGGCCGAGTCGATCCGGTCGCCCGCATAGCCCCCATCCCAGCCGAGCCAGAGCGGAATGGCGAGGAAGATGCCCAGGAAGACGAGTGCGAGCCCGAAAAGCTCGTGATGCTGCTGCCCCCGGGCGCCCTTCGACCGCGAGCGCTTCTTCCTGCGCACGCGAGACGGGGACTTCGGGCGTAGATGCTTGGGACGCTTCCTCGGCGCCATGAACGCCAGTTCGTCGGAACGGGGAGCCCTCCTCCCTCGTATCTTCAGGGTGTGAGAAGCGGTGCGACCCTCTTTCTCCTCGCGGCGGTGGGCATTCTGGCCGCGCTCGCTCTCGCCGACGCGCTCCGGAAGGACGACGCGCAGCCCGCCGCCCGCCCGGCCACGACGTCGGCGACGACCACGCGGCCCGAGCCGGCGACCCTTCTCGACGCGCTTCGCAACGAGGCGGTCTCGGGCTTCGTCCTCTACTCGGACCAGGACTGCCGGCTCCATTCGCTGCTCCTCCCGCGCATGGTCGACGACGTCATCCGGGACGAGAACGGCGGGGACGTCTTCCGCTGCCGCTTCCACGTGGTCCGAGGACGGCTCGTCTCCGGACGCGCGAACCCCGCCGGCAAGCTCGCGTTTCGCGACGGCGAGATCGTCTCCGGCGGCCACGTCGTCCTTACCCACGGAGATCTCGTGCGCGCCGCGCGCCGGCATCCCAACCTCTCCGGGTACGACCGGAGCATCCCGCTCCATATCGCGGTCGACGATCTGGCGAGCTTCGGGCTGCGGAGTCCGATGGTCGCGATGACGATCTCCGCCCGCGACCTCGAGCCGCAGTACCTGCTCGCCGGCTTCGACGGGCACACCGTCCGACGCCGTCGCGGCGAGCTTCCTCGGCCCGTACCGCCACCTATTCCTCAGCAACGACGGAGCGCTCATCGGCGCCGAGGACGGCACCGTCATCACCCGCACGGGCCGGACGATCGACCCGCAGCAGGGCGTCCCCGCCGGCCGCGCTGTCGCCTTCTCCCCGGACGACCGCTGGGTCGTCGTGCTCAACGGGACCAGCACCTTCCTCGTCGGGCCTCCCGAAGGGGGTCAGCCGGCGCGCATCATCCGCCTGCCGATCCCCGCGCGCGACCTGGTCTGGGAGCCCGTTACTTCAGGGACTTCAGTCGGTCCACCAATACGTCGATGAACCCGGGCCCGTCCACGTCGACGCCGACGTGGCAGTTCGGCTCCTTGCCCGACCGCTCCCAGAGATCGACGTAGGTGCGGCCGCGGCCCGGCTCAGGGCCGATATCGACCTCCACGTGGCGGTGTTCGGTCTGCAGGAACCTGTCGCTGACCACGTGCGCGACCGCGAGCGCGTCGTGCACGGGCGAGCCCTCCCAGCCGTACATGCGCTGGTGGTGGCCGTGGTAGAAGTCGTAGAGGGCGGCGACGAGCCCTCCCACGCGCCCGGCGTCGCGCAGCTCGTCCACCTTCTGCGGGAAGAGCAGCGCCTTGTGCGTGACGTCGAGCCCCACCATCGTCACGTCGATCCCGCTCGTGAAGACGCGATGCGCGGCCTCCGGGTCCGCCCAGATGTTGAACTCCGCGGCCGGCGTCACGTTTCCCTCCGCGATCGCGCCGCCCATGAGGACGATGCGCGCGATGCGATCCTCGATGCCGGGGTAGCGGGCGAGGAGAAGGCCGATGTTGGTAAGGGCCCCACCGGGACGAGGACGACCCCGTCGTTCTCCTCCACGGTCTCGGCGATGAAGTCGATCGCATGGCCCTCGGCGGGCTTCGTGGTCGGATCGGGAAGGTCGGGGCCGTCGAGACCGCTCTCGCCGTGGACGTAGGCCGCGGCCCATTGCTCCCGGACGAGCGGGCGGTCGCAGCCGACATGGACCGGGATGTCCGTGCGCTCGACGAACTCGAGGATCTTGAGCGCGTTCGTCGTCGTCTTCTCGAGGGTCTGGTTGCCCGAGACGGACGTGACGCCGAGCACCTCGACCTCCGGCGAGGCGAGCGCGAGGAGAAGCGCGATCGCGTCGTCGTGGCCCGGGTCGGTATCGAGGACGATCTTCGTGCCCATCAGCGGCTGAGTATGTCGTCTATCTCCGCGGCCGTGGGCAGGGAAGGCTGCGCGCCGAGGCGGGAGGCTGCGATCGCCCCCGCGGCGCACGAGCGGCGCAGCGACTCCTCGCGGTCGCGCCCTTCGAGCAGCGATACGACCATGCAGGCGGTGAAGGCGTCGCCGGCCGCGGTGCCGTCGACTGCATCCACCCTGGGCGGTGCAGCGCGCGCCACCTCCTCCCCGTCCTCGAGCAGCACCGCGCCCTCGGCGCCGAGGGTGAGCGCGGTCAGGCACGGAGCCTCGGGCAGCGCGTCGAGCTCGTAGCGGTTGACGACGACGAGGTCGGCGCGGCCGAGTATCTCGACCGGCACGGGCTTCGACGGCGCCGCGTTGAGCGCGAAGAATCCCGTTGTCGCGCGCGCGGCGGCGGCAACCGTCTCCACCGGGATCTCGAGCTGGCAGAGGAGGTTCTCGATCGGCCCGGAGGTCGTGACCGCGGCGTTCGCGCCGGGCGCGACGACGATCTCCGTCTCCCCGTTTGCGTCCACGTAGATGAGCGCGACGCCGGTCGGCTCTGCCGCATGCGCCAGGTCGTGGTCGATTCGCGCCTCGTCGATGCCCTTCAGGGCCTCCTCGGCGAAGGGATCCTCTCCCACGGCGCCGACCATCCGCACGAGGCCCCGAGCCGGGACGCGGCGACGGCCTGGTTCGCACCCTTGCCGCCCGGGAAGCGCTCGAAGCTGGCGTCGGTGACGGTTTCGCCGGGCTGCGGCAACCGCTCGCAGCGGGCGACGAGGTCGAGGTTGATGCTGCCGACGACGGTGAGGGAAACGCTAGGCGGCAAGCGCGCGCAGGTCGTCGACCGCGCCGTTCAGGAGGTTCTCGCGCAGGTCGAAGAGGCCGGCCCAGAGCGACTCGCGGTCGGGCATCGACGCGAAGCGGGCAGACGCCGAAAGGCCTTCGAGCGCGCGCACGAGAACGGCGAGCTCGAGGTAGGCGTGCGAGACACGGGCGGGCGGGGCACCGACTCCGGCCCGGCGCAGGACCGCCTCCCACTCCACGACCTCCCCGGCTCCGGGCTCGCCGTACCAGGAGCGGCCCTCGGCCTGGTCGGACTCGAGCTCGATGAGGAAGCGGCCCAGCGGCCGCTCCAATCCCGCGAGCGCGGTCTCTGCCCTCTCGGCCGCCCGGCGAAGCGCGGCTTCGCGCTTGGGGGCGGTGCACGGCTCGGGCTCGCCCTTCGCCCAGCGCTCGAGCAGGCGGCAGAACGCAAGCGCGGCGACCTCGCTCGCGGTCAGCGATCGGACGAGTCGGTTGGCCGTCGCGTCGGACACGCCGTAGGAGCGCATGAGGCCCGCCCAGCCGTTGCCGTTGGTCTCGCTCATCTCTTCCTCTACTAGTACACGAACTTGTGGTTGTGCGTACGGTTCCGTGGATGAACACGTACTCACTCGTTTCCACCCTCCCGATCGAGATCGACTCCTACGAGCTCGAGGGGCTGCGCGTCGAGGTCTCGCCCGAGTTCACGCGCCGTACGACGGTCATCCGCCTTCGTGGAGGCGGCGAGGAGGGCATCGGCGAGGACCCCACCTACAGCCCCGAGGATCAGGAGGCCTTCCAGGCGGAGGGGGCGACGCTTCCCCTTTCCGGCTCGCACCACACCGTCGACTCCTTCTCGGAGCTCCTCGAGCGCCTCTCGCTCTGGCCCGCCGGGCCGTCGCTCGACCAGTTCCGTCCCTATCGCCGCTGGGCTTTCGAGAGCGCAGCGCTCGACCTTGCCCTTCGCCAGGCCGGAAAGTCGCTCGCGGAGGCGCTCGAGCGCGAGGCCAAGCCGCTCCGCTTCGTCGCGTCGATGCGGTTCGGCGATCCTGCGTCGATCGCGCCGCTCCGCGCGTGGCTCGACCTCTATCCCGACCTGCGCGTGAAGCTCGACCCGACAGGGACGTGGGACGATGCTCTGGTCAACGAGCTCGTCGAGACCGGCGCGGTCGACACGCTCGACTTCAAGGGCGCGTACGAGGGGACGCCCGTCGACCAGCCGCCGGACCCGACGCTCTATGCGCGCATCGCCCTCGCGTTTCCGGACGCGTGGCTGGAGGATCCCGCGCTGAACGACGAGACGGATCCCGTCCTCGAGCCGCACCGCGACCGGATCACCTGGGACGCGCCGATCCACTCCGTCGCCGACATCGTCGGCCTGCCCTTCCCGCCGCGGACGCTCAACTTCAAGCCGTCACGATTCGGGAGCATCAAGCGCCTCTTCGAGGCGTATGACCATTGCGCCGAGGCTGGCATCGCGATCTACGGCGGCGGCCAGTTCGAGCTCGGCCCGGGCCGCGGGCAGATCCAGTACCTCGCCTCGCTCTTCCACCCCGACTCGCCGAACGACACGGCGCCTGCTGCCTACAACGCGAAACCCGCGGCGGGGCTACCGACGAGCCCGATGTCGCCTCAGATCGAGCCGACCGGGTTCCGCTGGAGCGCCTAGACCTCTAGGACGACCGGGAGGATCATCGGCCGGCGGCCGGTGCGCTCGCGGATCAGCTGGCCCACGGCGTCGTGGATGTGCTCCTGCAGGAGCTTCAGCTCGGAGATGTCCTCGGACAGGCAGTGCGCCAGGGTCCGCTGCGCTTCGTCCCGCGCTTCGTCGAGGAGAGAGTCCTCGGGCTCGCCGAAGCCGCGCGCGATCACCTCGGGCGAAGCGATCTCGCGGCCGTTCTGCGAGCCGACAGTGACGACGACGATGAGGACGCCGTCCTCGGACAGATGTCGCCGGTCGCGAAGCGCCACGTCCTGCACATCCCCTACTCCGAGCCCGTCCACGAATGTCGCGCCCGCCTCCACGACGCCCACGACTTCCGCTTTCCCGTTCGCAAGCTCCACGACGGAGCCGTTCTCGGCGAGGACGATGTTGTCGGCGTCGACCCCGGCATCCCGGGCCAGGCGGGCGTGCGCGGCGAGCATGCGGAACTCCCCGTGCACCGGCATCACGTTCCGCGGGCGCAGGACGGCGAGGATCGTGCGCAGCTCCTCGGCGTGACCGTGGCCGGAGACGTGCACCGGCGCGATCTCCTGGTGCAGCACCTCGGCGCCCGACTTGGCCAGGCGGTTGATCGTGTCGTGAACGCGCAGCTCGTTCCCGGGCACCGGCTTGGCCGAGATGATGACCGTGTCGCCCTCCTCGATCTGGACGTGCTGGTGGTCGTTGTAGGCCATGCGCGTGAGCGCCGACATCGGCTCGCCTTGGCTCCCCGTGCACAAGATCATCGTCTCGTCGGGCCTGAGCTCGGGCAGAACGTCCGGCTTGACGAGGAGATCCTCGGGCACGTCGATGTAGCCGAGGTTTCGCGCGATGTTGACGTTCTTCCGAAGCGAACGGCCGATGAGGCACACCTTGCGCCCGTCCTCGAGGGCGACGTCGATCGCCTGCTGCACGCGGTGCACGTTGGAGGCAAACGACGCGACGAGGATGCGGCCGCTCCGCTGCGGGATGATCTGCCGGAAGACTTCCCCGACCGTGCGCTCGGACTGCGTCACTCCGGGCCGCTCCGCGTTCGTCGAGTCGCCGAGGAGGAGGTCGACGCCGCGGTTGCCGAGGTCTGCGAGAGCGCCGAGGTCGGTGCGGAAGCCGTCCACGGGCGTGTGGTCGATCTTGTAGTCGCCGGTGTGGACGATCCGCCCGCCAGGGGTCTCCAGGACGACCGCCACCGCGTCCGGGATCGAGTGCGCCATACGCACGAACTCCGCGGTGTACGGGCCGATCTGAACCGGCCCGTCCTCCGGCACGGCCTCGATGAGCTCGGCGTCCTTCATGAGACCGTGCTCGTCGAGCTTCGACTTGACGAGCCCCAGCGTGAGCCCGGTGGCCCAGATCTCGGGGATCCGGACCTCTCGCAAGAGGTACGGGAGCGCGCCCACGTGGTCCTCGTGCCCGTGGGTGAGAACGACGGCGCGGATATCGCTTTCGTGGTCCTGGAGGTAGGAGAAATCCGGAAGGACGAGGTCGACGCCGAGGTGCTCGTCCCGCGGGAACGACAGGCCAGCATCGATCACGACGATGCCGTCGTCGCTCTGGACGACCATCATGTTCTTTCCGACCTCGCCCAGCCCCCCGAGCGGGATCAGCCGCGTAGAGCCCGCCACGGACTAGACCTGCGCTGCCTGGAGGATGCCGGCTCGCTCGAGCACCGCACGAAGCTCGGCCTTCTGAGCCTCGGTCGCGTCGACGAGCGGCAGCCGCGGGATCCCGACGTCGTGCCCGGCGATCGCCATGGCCGCCTTGACCGGGATCGGGTTCGTGTCGATGGCGAGCGCGTCGATCACGGGCCTGAGCTCCGCCTCGATCTCACGGGCTCCGGCGACGTCTCCGTCGCGGTAACGGGTGAGCAGCTCGCGCACGCGCCGGCCGACGAGGTGCGTGAAGACGAAGACACCGCCCTTCCCGCCTATCTCGAGGAATGGCAGGAGAAGATCGTCGTTGCCCGCGTAGAGGGTCAGGCCGCTCTCGTTCACGATCCGCTTCGCCTGGTCGATGTCCGGCGTCGCCTGCTTCACGTACTGCACGTTCGGGATCTCGGCGAGCTCGGTGAGCGTGTCCGGCTCGATGTTGACGACCACTCGCTGCGGGATGTTGTAGACGACGATCGGCTTGTCGGTGACCGCCGCGATCGCCTCGAAATGGGCGACGATCCCACGCGCCGGCGGCTTCGAGTAGTACGGCGTGACGACGAGGAATGCATCGACGCCGATGCCGTGCGCCTCGCGGGTGAGGTGGACCGAATGCGCGGTCGAGTACGTGCCGGTGCCGGCGACGACGCTCGCGCGGTCGCCGACGGCCTCGACCGCCGCGGTGAAGAGGCCGAAGCGCTCGTCGTCGGTCAGGGTCGGCGACTCACCGGTCGTCCCGCGACGACGACGCCGTCGGAGCCGGTGTCGACGAGGTACGTGCACAGGCGCTTGAACGCCTCGTAATTGACGGATCCGTCGGCGCTGAAAGGCGTGAGGACCGCTGTCAGGACTTCGCCGAGCACCGGACGAATCTTACTCCAGGAGACTTTCGAGCCCGACGGTGACACCGGGCGGAAGGCTCGAAAGCTTGTCGAGAGCGAGGAGCACTCCCGGCGCGAATGCCTCTCGGGAGAGCGTGTCGTGCCGGATGGTCAGGAGCTGCCCCTCCCCGCCCAGCAGCACCTCCTGATGCGCGATGAGGCCTGGCAGGCGCACGGAGTGGATCGGAACGTCCCCGGGCATCGCCTCGGCGGTCGCCTTCGCAGTGCCCGAGGGCGCGTCGACCTTCGACTCGTGGTGGAGCTCGACGATCTCCGCCCTGGGGAGATACCTGGCCGCCTCGGCGGCGAAGCGCATCATCAGAGACCGCTCCGACGGCGAAGTTCGGCGCGACGAAGCAGGCGATGTCCCGCCTCCGCGCGAGCTCGTCGAACGACGCGAGGTCCGCGCGGGCCCATCCCGGTCGTGCCGACGACGCACGGAATGCCCGCCTGCAGGCAACCCTCGACGTTCTTTCGCACCGCGTCCGGGCGCGTGAAGTCGATCGCGGCGTCGTGCCCGTCGCGCTTCGGCTGGTCGCCCCTCCCGGCCGGCGTCACCTCGTGCCCTGCCTCCACGAGCTTCGGGGCGAGCGCCGACCCCACTTTCCCGTCGGCGCCGTAGAGAAGGGCCTTCACGCCGCCGCGGCCGAGATGAGGTCGGGACAGACCGGCTCGACGGCTTTGAGCACGCGCTTCTCGCTCGGCCCCACCGCCGCGACGGACAGGCGCTCGCGGGCCAGGAGCGCACCCGTCAGCTCGGCGACGCTCGACGCGTCGACCGCGTCGATCTCGGCCAGGATGCGATCGAGGTCGAGGAGCTCGCTGTCGGTGATGACCGACTTGCCGAGCCGGCTCATCCGGTTCGAGGTCATCTCCATCGAGAGCATGATCCGGCCCTTGAGGTTCTCCTTCGCGCGGGCGAGCTCGTCCTCGGTGACGTCGCCTGCCGCGACGACCTCGATCTGCTCCGCGACGATCTCGAGGCAGGCGCGCAGGTTCTCCGCCCGCGTGCCCACGTAGACGCCGATCTGCCCGGTGTCCGCGTACTGCGAGGAGAACGTGTAGACGGTGTAGGCGAGCCCGCGCTTCTCCCTGATCTCCTGGAAGAGCCGCGACGAGGCGGAGCCGCCGAGGATCCCGTCCAGAATCGAGGCCGCGAAGCGCCGCTTGTCGGAACGCGAGATTCCCGGCGCGCCGAGGCAGAGGTGGTACTGCTCCGTGTCCTTGCGCTGGAAGGCGAGCCGCGGCGGGGGCGCAGAGACCCAGGGTGCGCGCGCCGCGGGGCGTCGTCCGGGCGGGCGGATCTTCGCCTCCATGCCCTCGACGAGCGCGATGAGGCCGTCGTGCGGGAGGTTTCCGGCCGCGGCCACGACGACGTTGCCGGGCGCATAGCGCGCGCGGTGGTAGGCGGCGATCGAACGGCGAGAGACGTTGGCGATCACCTCCGCGCTCCCGAGCACCGGGCGGCCCAGCGGATGGTTCCCGAAGACCGCTTGCGTGAGGAGGTCGTGGATCAGCTCCTGGGGCGTGTCCTCGATCATCGCGATCTCTTCGAGGACGACCTCGCGCTCGGAGTCGAGGTCGTCGAGCTCGGGCGCGAAGACCAGGTCGGTCATCACGTCGAGCGCTTCCTCGACGTGCTCGTCCAGCACCCGCGCGTAGACGACGGTGTAGTCGCGTGCGGTCGCCGCGTTCAGCTCGCCGCCGAAGCCGTCGAAGACCTCCGCGATCTCCTGCGCCGAGTACTTCTGCGTCCCCTTGAAGAGCAGGTGCTCCAGGAAGTGCGTGACCCCGGCGTGCGCCTTGTCCTCGTCACGGGAGCCCGTGCCGATCCAGAGGCCGAGCGCGACGGAGCGAACAGTGTCGAGCGGCTCGCTGATGACCCGCGCGCCGCTCGGAAGCGTGGTCAGCAGGTAGTTCTGCACGCGCGAATCGTAGACCTTTGCCTCAGACGTGCCGATAGGCGCGGCCGGGGTCGCCCGCGGCGCGCGCAAGGAGCGCGATCGCCTTTAGCGGCGGGCGCGCGAGGCCCCTGATCCCGCCCACGTCGGCGACCTCCCCGCGCACGAGCCGCTCCACGGACGCGCCAGACGAGCTTCGTGCTGGCGAGGCCGAACGTCGCCCGCGGGTAGCGGTCGAGAGCGACCTTCACTCCCCACGAGGCCCACAGGTGCGTCGCCAGCCGGTTCGCCAGGCGTGGCCCGTACGGGTCCAGGCTCTCTGCCCGGCCCTGAAGGACGTCGAGAACGGCCTCGGAGGCGTACTGCGAGCTCAGGAAACCCTCGAACATGCCGTCCCCGGAGACCGGATCGATGAGCCCCGCCGCGTCGCCGACGAGGAGCGCGCGGCCCCGCGCCAGCGTCGAGCCCGGCTCGCGCAGCGGGAGCCGATAGCCGCGCAGCTCTTCGAGGTCGTCGAAGGAAGCGCCGTGCGCCTCGCAGAGCCGCCGGAGATGGGCCCGCAGGCGCGGTCCCTCCTCCTCCCAGCCGCCGACGCCGAAGTTCGCGTGGTCGCCCTTGGGGAAGACCCAGCCGTAGCCGCCCGGGACGACGCCCAGCTCGAGAGCGAGCCGCCCGTCGTAGGCCGAGCGGTCCATCTTCGCGTACGGCATGTTCCCCTCGAGCGCGACGCCGACGACGCGGTTGCCGCCGAGCCCGAGCTTGCGAGCGGTCACCCCGTTGACGCCGTCCGCGCCGATGAGGGCGTCGGCCTCGATGCCCTCGACGGCGACGCCGTCCGCCCGAACCTCGAGGTCGCTCACCTTCACGCCCTCGCGGAGCTCGGCCCCCGCCTCGACCGCCTTCTGCACGAGGAAGTGGTCGAGCCGCTTCCGCTGGGTCATGTAGACGAGCGGGTCACCGTTTCCGCGCGCGAGTGATTTCCCGTAGCGCAGGCGCAGGTCGACGGCCGAGACGACGTGCTCGACGACGGGCTCGATGGAGAACGGCAGGAGCCGCGCGGCGCGGCCCGTCACGCCTCCGCCACACGGCTTGTCGCGCGGAAAGCGTGCACGGTCGAGCAGGAGGACGTCCGCGCCCGCACTCGCAAGCCTGTAGGCGGCGGTCGAGCCTGCGGGGCCGGCGCCGACGACGATGGCGTCGTAGCGCTTCATGGCGCCATTCTCACAATTCGGAGCACGCGAGCGTTATAGAGAAGCGTGCAACGATTTCCGAAGCTCTCGTTCGCGGCCGTCATCGTCGTCTGGGCCTCGGCGTTCTCCGTGATCAAGGCGCTTCTCGACCACGGGATCGGCGCCGAGCAGATCGCCCTCGCCCGCTACCTCATCGCCGCGCCAGGGTTCGTGTTCCTCCTCTGGCGCGCAGGCGGCCTTCCGGGGTTGAACCGGCGCGACGCGACCCGTGTGCTCGTCGCCGGCGTCGTCATCGTCGCCGGCTACCACCTCTCCCTGAACCTCGGCGAGCAGTCGACGTCCTCGGGAATCGCGGCGCTGATCGTCGCCCTCTCCCCCGCGCTCACCATGGCGCTCGCGATCGCCTTCGGGCTCGAGCGCTTCAGCCTGCGCGTCGCGCTCGGTCTCGCCGTCGCGTTCGCGGGAGTCGTCGTTGTCGTCGGCCTCGGCTCGGGCGAGGAATTCTCGCTCGACGGGATCAAGGGGCCGCTCATCGTCGTCGGCGCGCCACTCTCGTTCGCCCTCTACAACGTGCTCCTGAAGCCGCTCTTCGCGCGCTACGACCTGCTCGCGCTGACCGCGGCGACCAGCCTGATCGGAACCGCCGGCCTGCTCCCGATCCTCGCGAGCTCCGACGTCTCCGGCGCGACGTCGCTCTCCGCGGGCGACCTCGCGCTGATCCTCTACCTCGGGATCTTCTCGACGCTCCTCGGCTACGTCGCCTGGAACATCGGCCTGCGGGCCTTCGGGCCCACGCGGGCGGTCACGGCCACCTATGCCATCCCGGCGCTGGCCGTGCTCTTCGGCGCGGTGACGCTCGAGGAGCCCGTGACGGCGTGGATCGCCGCCGGCGGGCTCCTGATCGTCGGAGGGGTCGCGCTGGCTAGCTTTCGCGGCGCGGGCCGCGGTCACGGCGTCCGCGGTCTCGTCCGCCTCGGCGGTCGTCGTTCCGAGGACGCTCCTCGCGCTCCCGCGGCGGAGCCGACTTCGCGCGCTCGATGAGCTCCTCGGGCTGAACGAGCGCACCGTCCTCGTGCTTGGCGACGAGCTTGAGGCCGATCCGGCCGCGGGCCTTGTCGACCTCGGCCACCTTGACGTCGAGGACGTCGCCGCGGCTGATCACGTCCTCGATGTGCGCGACCCGGCCGGGCCCCACGTTCGAGACGTGCAGCAGGCCGTCGGTGCCCTTCTTCAGCTCGACGAAGGCACCGAAGTCGGTCGTCTTCACGACCTTGCCGGTGTACTCGTCGCCGACCTCGGGCTCCTTCGTGAGGGCCTGGATCGCCGCGATCGCGGCCTCGGCCTTCGGGCCGTCGACCGCGTAGATGAGGATCGTCCCGTCCTCTTCGATGTCGATCTGGACCTCGTAGTCGGACTCGAGCGAGCGGATGGTCTCGCCGCCCTTGCCGATGACGAGCCCGATCTGCTCGGGGTCGATCTTGACCGTCGTGATCCGCGGCGCGTGCTCGGAGAGCTCGGTGCGGGTCTCGGAGATCGCCTCGGCCATCTTGTCGAGGATGAACTCGCGGGCCCGCTTCGCCTGGTCGAGGGCGTTCCGCATGATCTCCTGCGTGACGCCGGTGATCTTGATGTCCATCTGGAGGGCCGTGATGCCCTCGCGCGAGCCGGCGACCTTGAAGTCCATGTCACCGAGGTGATCCTCGGCGCCCTGGATGTCGGTGAGGATGACGTAGTCGTCGCCCTCCTTGACGAGGCCCATGGCGATGCCGCCGATCGGTGCCTTGATCGGCACGCCGGCGTCCATCAGCGCGAGCGTCGAGCCGCAGACCGAGCCCATCGAGGACGAGCCGTTCGACTCGAGCGTCTCGGAGACGAGCCGGATCGTGTACGGGAACTCGTCGAGCTCGGGGATCATCGGCTCGAGCGCCCGCTGCGCAAGCGCGCCGTGGCCGATGTCGCGGCGCTTGGGGCCGCGCATGAAGCCCGTCTCCCCGACCGAGTAGGGCGGGAAGTTGTAGTGGTGCATGTAGCGGCGCTCGGACTCGAGGGAGAGGTCGTCGATCCGCTGCCCCTCCTTGGCGGTGCCGAGCGTGAGCAGCGTCATGATCTGGGTCTGGCCGCGGGTGAAGAGCGCCGAGCCGTGCGTGCGCGGGGAGACTCCCACCTCGCACTCGATCGGCCGGATCTCCTCCGTGCCGCGCCCGTCCGGACGCCGCTTCTCGACCGCGATCTTTTCGCGGACGAGCTGCTTGTAGATGGACTCGGCAGCCTTCTTCACGAACTGCTTCGTGAGGCCGTCCTTGACCGTGGGGGCCTCGCCCTCGACGGTGGCCGGGCCGACCGGGAACGGGAGCTGGAGCTCCTCGATGATCCGGTCGAAGAGCAGGTGCCGCTTCGCGGACTTGAGCTGCTTGGAGTCCTGCTCGGCCTCGGTCAGCGCACGAAGCTCGTCGCCGTACTGCTCGCGGAAAGGTTCAACGACGGCCTCGAGGCGAAGCGTCTCGAGCAGCATGTCGAGGCTCGAGCGCACCTGCATCTCGCGGACGATGTCCTCCTCGGTGGAGTCCATCGTGAGCGGCGAGGCCAGCTCGGCCGCGATCTCCTCGATGGCCGCGGCAGCCTCCCGGAGGCCGTCGCGGCGATGCGCTCGCGGATGCGGTCGGCGTGGCCCGTGACCTCGGCGTCGACCTCGGGGTCGATCCACTTCGGCTTGCCCACCTCGCGCCGGAGCTCTTCCTGCGCCTCGCAGAGCTTCTTGATCTCGGCGTGCGCGAGCTCGAGCGCCTCGAGGAGCAATTCCTCGGGCACCTCCTCGGCGCCGGCCTCGACCATCGTCAGGCCGTCCTTCGTGCCGACGACGATGAGGTCCATCGTCGACTCCTCCTGGACTTCGGGGAGGCTTGGGTTGATGACGAGCTGGCCGTCGATCAGGCCGATCCGCACGGCGCCCACCGGCCCCTTGAAGGGGAGCGGCGAGATCATGAGGGCCGCGGAGGCCCCGTTGATCGCGAGGATGTCGTGCGGGGTGATGAGGTCGGCCGACAGCGTCGTGCAGATGACCTGCACCTCGTTCGTGAAGCCCTTCGGCCAGAGCGGCCGGATCGGGCGGTCGATCATGCGCGCGGTGAGGATCGCCTTCTCGGTCGGGCGTCCCTCGCGCTTGAAGAAGCCGCCGGGGATCTTCCCGGCCGCGTACATCCGTTCCTCGACGTCCACCGTGAGCGGGAAGAAGTCTGCGCCTTCGCGCGCCTCCGTCCGCCCCTGCGCGGTCGCGAGGACCATCGTGTCGCCGGAGCGAACAACAACCGCTCCGTCGGCCTGCTTGGCGAGCTTCCCGGTCTCGAAGCTCATGTCATTTCGGCCGACGGTGACGTTCACCGTCGACTTACCGGAAACCATGGTGCTCATATGTCTTGCCTCTCTTTCCTCTGGGAGGTGGAGGCGGAGGTTTGAGGCAACCGCTTCGCGGGGCTCCCTCAAACTTCCACCGGCTCCTCCGGCTTCTCTCGACCTAGCGGCGCAGCCCGAGTTCCTTGATCAGGCCTCGGTAGCCCTCCAGGTCGCGCTTCTGCAGGTAGTTGAGCAGCCGCCGACGGCGTCCGACCAGCTTGAGCAGTCCGCGCCGGGAGTGATGATCCTTCCGATGAGTACGGAGATGCTCGGTCAGCTCGTCGATTCGGCGCGACAGAAGGGCGATCTGGACCTGGGACGAACCCGTGTCCGCATCGCTTCGGCCGTGCCCGGCGACGACTTCTCTTTTGGCTTCTTTGGTGAGAGCCATTCGCCGTAGGCTAGCAAACGTGTTTCTGCCGCCAGGGGTTGCAGCAGGCCATCCGGCCACTGCCGAAGCGGGTTTGCGCATTCTCGAGGAGGGCGGGACCGCCGCGGACGCGGCTGTCGCAGCCTCGCTCGCCTCCTGCGTGGCCGAAACGGTCATGACAGGGCTTGCCGGCGGAGGGCACGCGATCTGGTACGACGCAGCGAGCGGCGAGGCGCGTCTCCTCGACTTCTTCGTACGGTCCCGCGTCGTCATCCCGACCGCGCCGTCGCGCCGCTCGAGGACATCGGCATCCCGTTCGGGAACGAGATCGTCCACTACCAGGTGGGCATCGCCTCCTGCGCGGTGCCCGGAGTGCCGGCCGGCCTCGGAGAGCTCTGGCAGAGCCACGGGAGACTCCAGTGGGAGCGCCTCGTGGAGCCCGCGCTCGAGCTCGCGCGCTCGGGTGTCCACATGCCCCGTGCCCACGCCAGTGCCTGGCGATGCTCGCGCCGGTCATGACCCTCCGAGAGGGCGCTCGCATCTACGCGCCCGGCGGCGAGCTTCTGCACACGGGCGACCGCCTCGAGCAGCCTGGGCTCGCAAATGCGCTCGAGCTCCTCCGGGACGAGGGCACGCGCACGTTCTACGACGGGACCGTCGCGGAGACCCTCGTCGCGCTCATGCGCGAGCGCGAAGGCCCCGTCTCCATGGAGGACCTCGCCGCCTACGAGCCTCTCTGGCTCGACCCGGTGGAAACCGAGTACCTCGGCTACCGCGTTCTCACGCGGGGCGGCCTGTCACATCTCGTCACGACGCTTTCGGCGCTCCCCTCGTTGCGCGGAGTGAAGCCTGCCGAGCGCGTCCTCACGCTCGCGCGGGTGCTCGATGCGCCGCCCTACAGCGGCCAGGGCGAGCAGATCGGCGACACGACGAACCTCGTCGCAGTCGACCGGGACGGGAATGCCTGCGTCCTCACGACGAGCCTCGGGCTCGGCTCGGGTGACTTCCTCCCGGGCCTGGACGTCCACCTGAACAGCATGCTCGGCGAGGTCGACCTGCAGGTTCGCCCGCTCGAGCCCGGCGCGCGGATGGAGAGCATGATGTCCCCCACCCTCGTCCTCGACGACGACGGCCTCGCAGTCGCGGCCGGGTCCGCCGGTGGCACGCGCCTTCGCCCGGCGCTCGTCCAGGTGCTGAGCGGAATCCTGGACGAGGGCCTGGCTCCCCAGGAAGCCGTCGACCGGCCGCGGCTGCATTCCGCGGGCGAGATCGTGCGAATCGAGCCGGGCTTCGAGGAGGAGGCCCTCGCCGCGCTCGAGGAAGCGGGCTACGACGTCAGGCGCTTCAGCGCCATTCACCACTACTTCGGCGGGGTCAGCCTGCTTGCCAGAAGCGGCGGAGCGGCAGATCCGCGAAGGAGCGGGAAAGCCCTGGCCCTTGCATGACCTCGTCGTCTTCGTCCTGTTCGGCGGGCGCCCAGCCCACGTAGCCACAGCGGGGACAGCCGGGGTTCGATTCTGCGGTCCCGAGCGACGAGGGCTTGGGATAGACGGTTCCACAGGCGAGGCAGCGGACCGACGAAACGAGATGAAGCCAGTTCATTACCTAGAGAGATGCCGAGAACCGGCAAAAACTTGCGTTAACTGGGTCGAATCGAGGCGCGCGCGGCCTCGACGTCGAGCGCGATCTGGCGCACCAGCTCATCCTCGCTCGTGAAGGCGCGCTCGTCGCGAAGCCGCTCCCAGAGCTCGATTCCGAGCTCCTTGCCGTAGAGATCCCCCTCGAAATCGAGGAGAAAGGCTTCGATCCGGCGCTCATTCCCGCCGTAGTGCGGATTGACCCCGATCGAGATCGCCGCGCGGCCGCCGAGGGCCGCACCCGCGTAGATCCCGTAGGCCGGCACGAGGAGATGCGGCTCGACGGCGAGGTTCGCGGTCGGGAATCCGAGCGTGCCGCCGCGTTGGTCGCCCGAGACCACCGTGCCTTCGAGCTCGTGCGGCCTGCCGAGGAGCGCGGCGGCCTCGCGCATGTCCCCCTCGGCGAGATGAGCTCCCGGATCCGGCTCGACGACACGCCTTCGACGAGCGGCACGTCGATCACCTCGAGCCCGAGGCGGCGGAGGAGCGCGACATCTCCCTTCCTCCCGCGCCCGAAGCGGAAGGTCTCCGCCGCGACGACGGCTTTCGTCCCGATCGGCTCGAGGATCCGGGCCACGAATTCCTCCGGCTCGAGCAGGCTCAACGCCTCGGTGAACTCGACGACGAGGATGTCGTCCGGGCCCGCCTCCTCGATCAGCTCGATGCGCCGGCGCAGCGTCGTCAGGAGCTGGACGTCGTAGCCGAGCACCAGCCTCGGATGCGGGTCGAAGGTCACCACCGTCGAGCGGAGGCCGGCGGCCTTCGCCGCCTCGATCGCGGCCCGGTGGCCGCGGTGCACGCCGTCGAAGGTGCCGATCGCGACGGCGCGATCGGTCGGCTCGAGCTCGGCCGGCGAGCGCACGACGCTCACGCCGGGTCCTCCTCCGGAAGCTCCAGGAGCTTCGGAACCGGCGACGGGACGAGCCACAGGACTCCGAGGACGCCGGCAGCCGCGGCGAACCACAGGGTCGGGCGCAGGCCGAAGGCCGCACCGAGCGCGCCCCCACGAGCGCGCCGATGGGCCGCACGCCGAAGTTGACGAAGCGAAGAGCACCGGTCGACCGTGACCGCAGCCGGTGTGGAGTGAGGGCCGTGATGATCGCTCCTGCGCTGATGTCGAGGATCATGACGCCAAGCCCAGAGAGAAACTCGGCGGTGAAGAGCATGGCGAGGACGGCGGTCTTGGGCCCGCCCGCCAAGGGGACGAGCAGGAGCGGTGCCGGGAAGAGCACCATCCCGAAGACGAAGATGGGCCCGATCCCGAAACGACGGCTGAGGCGCCCGGCCACGGCCGCCCCGAGCAGGCCGCCGATCGCGCCCGCGCCGAGGACGATCCCGAGCGTCCCCGAGCGCACGTGCAGCTCGCGGGTCGCATAGAGGATGAAGAGTGCCGCGAAGACGAAGTTGAAGAAGTTGAGCGTCGCCACCGATGCGAGCAACGGGCGCAGGATGCGGTGTCCGAGGATGAAGCGCATCCCCTCCTTCATCTGGGCCCACATGCTGCCCTCGGCGGGCTCGAGCGGAGGCTCCGCGGCCCGGATCCGGCTGAGGAAGAGCAGCCGAGGCAACGAAGGAAAACGCGTCCAGAAGCAGCGCGGCGGGCGCGCTCAGGATCTGGACGAGGATGCCGCCCACGCTCGGGCCGGCCACGTACGAGAAAGCACGGCTTCCGTTCAGGAGCGAGTTCGCCTCGACGTAGTCCTCCCGCCTCGTGACGGCGACGTAGAGCGTCATGTGGGAGATGTCGAAGATGACCGCGAACGTCCCCGTGAGGAACGCGACCGCGTAGAGCTGCGCCGAACGTGAGCGCGTCGAGCGCATAGGCGATCGGGATGCTGGCGAGAAAGCCGCCCCTCGCGACGTCGGAGGCGATCATGAGCCAGCGCCTCCGCTCGACGCGTTCCAGCCAGGCGCCTGCCGGAAGCGAGAAGAGCAGGTGCGGGATGAGCGCCGCTGCCGTCAGGTAGCCCATCTCGGCCGCGTCGGCGTCCAGGACGAGCACGGCGGCGAGCGGCAGGGCGATGAGCGTCACCTGGTCGCCGAAGAGCGACACGGTCTCGCCGAGCCATAGGTTCCGGAAGTCCGCCCCCCGGAGGAGCCTCATGCGGGCCGGGAGCACCGTCTCGGGCCTCAGCGTGCGCCCGTCTCCCTGCGCCACGGCGACGAGGTGCCCCGCGAAGTGAAGCGCAACGGGGCCTTGCTCGCTTCCCGGAATGGAACGCCCCTGGCGGATCGCGAGCGTCTCTTCCTCGTCGAGGCCCCGTTCCGGGAGCGATACGAGCGCGGCGAGCGGCGCCAGGACGTTCTCCTCGGCGGCATCCTCGACGCCGAACGGCCCGACTGCCGTCCGCCTGATCGTCCGGCAGTGCCCGCCGAGATGGTCGGCGATCGCACGGATGTACGTTCCGCTCGAGACCTTCAGGTCGAGCTCGACGAGCGGCGGCTCGTAGCGGACGACGCGCAGCTCGTGGATCGTGGAACGGCGGATCGGCATCTCGACGGCGACGCCGCGCCGCTGCAGCTTGTAGGCGCGCTCGCCCTCGATCTTGACCGCGGAGGCCTGGGGCACGCGCAGCTCGATCTCGCCCTCGAGCGCCTCGATGTCCTCGAGAGAGGCGAGCGGAGTCTCCTCGACGACCTCACCCTCCCCGTCTCCCGTCGTCGTGCGCAGGCCGAGGCGAATCTCGGTCTCGTAGCGCTTGTCGAGCCCGACGAGGTAGCGGGCAAGTCGCGTCGCGGAGCCCAGCAGGACGAGCAGGAGCCCGCTCGCAAGCGGGTCCAGTGTGCCCGCGTGGCCCGCCTTGACGCCGTAGCGCGATCGCAGCTGCTGGACGACGGCGAACGACGACGGGCCGGCCGGCTTGTCGACCAGGACGAGCCCCTGCATGGGGCGCAAACCTAGCTGGGCTCTTTGCCGTTCACCTGCGCGAGGAACTCGCGCCGGATGAACTCGGTGATCTCCTCGATGCTCGCCTCGCTCGAGAAGCCGGCCGCCTGGCGATGGCCGCCGCCTCCGCTCTTCCGGGCGATCGCGGAGACGTCGAGGTCTGCCTCGGTCGTCCGCAGGCTGATCCGGTGCGTCGGCCCGTTCGCGGTGGGCGGCTCGCGGATCAGCGCTGCGAGCTCGGTCCCCTCGACCGCGCGCAGGTAGTCGATGATCCCCTCGGAATACGGTTCCTCCGCGCCCGCGTGCTCGAAGTCCTCGCGCTCGAGGTGGGAAACGACCACGCGCCCTCCCTCGAAGACCTCGTGCGTTCTCGAGCGCGCGCGCGACGAGCTTGAGCTTCGCGAAGGCGACGTTCTCGTACACGCCCTGGAAGACGCGGTGGACGTCGGCCCCCGCCTCCACGAGCTCGGCGGCGAGACGAAGTGCCTTGGCCGTCGTGTTCGCGTACTGGAAGCGACCGGTGTCGGTGACGACGGCGATGTAGAGCGCCTCGGCGATCTCCGGGGTGAGCTGACGCCGAGCTCCCGGAAGACGTCGGCGAGGATCTCGCCGGTCGACGAGGCGTGGCCGACGATGAGGTTCACCTTGCCGAAGCGGGTGTTGTCGTGGTGGTGGTCGATGTCCACGACGAGCTGTGCCTTTTCGAGAGCGCCGACTCGGGGCCGAGCCGCCGCTCGTTCGCGCAGTCCAGTGCGACGACGACCTGCCCGAGGAGTCCGGGTTCGAGCCGCGCACGATCCCGGCGAAGTCCATGAACTCGTACTCGTTCGGGATCGGCACCTCGCCGAAGAGGTACATGTCGGCGTCCTTGCCCAGCTCGCGCAGGGCGAACGTCATGGCGAGGAGCGACCCAGGGCGTCGCCGTCGGGGTTCTCGTGGGTCGTGACGATGAAGCGGTCGTTGCTCCGGAGAGCCTCCGCGACCGCAGCAAGGTCTGCCTCAGTGGTGTTCGTCTTCGTTGAGCTCATCGATGAGCCGGGAGAGGCGCGCACCCCTCTCTACCGTCGGATCGTACTCAAACGTCAATTGTGGGGTTCGCTTCAGATGGAGCTCGCGGTTCACGCGGCTCTGGAGGACGCCGTGCGAGGACTGCAGGCCGGCGAGCGTGGCGTCGCGCTTCTTCGCTGACCCGAGCACGCTCACGTAGACGGTGGCCTGGCGAAGGTCCGGGCTCGTGTCTCACGCCGGTACGGTCACGAAGCCGATGCGCGGGTCCTTGAGGCTGCCGATAGCCTCGGAGAGCACCTCCCGCAACGCCTCGTTCACGCGGCGCATGCGCCCGGTCATTCGAAGGTCACCACCTCACGCTCGACCTGCCCGAGCTCGAAGGCCTGACCGGCGAGATAGCGCTCGGCGCCGTCGAGAAGCTCCTGGAGCTCCTTGTGCCCGCGTGCGACACAGGCAAGGGTGAGACGGGCGCGCTGCCAGACGTCGTGGTGGTCGACCTCCGCCACCGACGCGCCGAAGCGCCGCTGTAGCTGGGCCTTCACGGACAGGAGCTCCTTCCGCTTTCCCTTCAGGGAGTGGTTCTCGGGGAAGTGGAGCTCGACGGAGAGGATGCCGACGTAGCCGGCGCCCACTGGCTCAGCTCTCTTCGGCGGGCTCTTCGGGCGGCGGGCCGCCGTTTCCGCCCGTGACCTCGAGGTCGGTGCGCTCGATCTGGCGCGTCTCGTACGCCTCGAGGATGTCGCCTTCCTTCACGTCGTTGAAGTTCTCGAGCAGGATCCCGCACTCGAAGCCCTCCTGGACCTCGCGCACGTCGTCCTTGAACCGCTTCAGGCTCGCGATCGTCGTCTCGTAGACGACCGCTCCTCTCGCACGACCCGGATCTGCGAGTTCCGCCGGATCACGCCGCGCGTGACCATGCAGCCGGCGATGACGCCCAGGCGCGAGGCGCGGAAGAGCGCCCGGACCTCGGCATCGCCGAGGGACTCCTCCACCTGCTCGGGGGCGAGCATGCCAACGAGAGCCTGCTGGATGTCCTCGGTCAGCTGGTAGATGACGCGGTACGTGCGGATGTCGACGCCGTCGCGCTCGGCCGGCGAGCGTGCTTCCGCATTCGGGCGGACGTTGAAGCCGGCGATGATCGCGCTCGAGGCCGAGGCGAGCATGACGTCGCTCTCGGTGATCGCGCCGATGCCGGTGTGGATGACGTTGACCGCCACCTCCGGGTGCTTGATCTTGGCGAGCTCGCCGACGACCGCCTCGAGCGAGCCCTGCACGTCGCCCTTGACGATGACGTTGAGCTCCTGGATGCCGCCCTCGCCCATGCGGGTGAAGAGGTCGTCCAGGGAGATGCCCTTCTTCGAGCTCCGCGCGAGCTGCTCCGCGCGCACGCGCTGGGCACGCAGCCCGGCGAGATGGCGGGCCTGGCGCTCGTTCTCGACCACGCGTCCGTTCTCGCCCGCCGCGGGCGGCTTGTCGAAGCCGAGGATCTCGACGGGCGTGCCGGGACGCGCTTCCTTGACCTTCTCGCCGCGATAGTCGTGGAGCGCCCGCACCTTCCCCCACGCGTCGCCGGCGACGATGCCGTCTCCGACCCGGAGGGTTCCGCGCGAGACGAGCATGGTCGCGACCGGGCCGCGGCCGATGTCGAGCCGGCTCTCGATGATGGGGCCGGAGGCCTCGGCGCTTCGGATTCGCGGTCAGCTCGAGCTCGGCGTCGGCGACGAGGAGCACCTTCTCGACGAGCTCGTCGAGGCCCTGCTCTCCTTGGCCGAGACGTCTGCGTACTGGGTCGTCCCGCCCCACTCCTCCGGCTGGAGGTCGTGATTCACGAGCTCCTGCCGTACGCGCGTCGGGTTGGAGTCGGGCCGGTCGATCTTGTTCACGGCGACGACGATCGGCACCTCGGCGGCGCGCGCATGGTTGATGGACTCGATCGTCTGCGGCATGACGCCGTCGTCGGCGGCCACGACGAGTACCGCGATGTCGGTCACCTTCGCCCCGCGGGCGCGTAGAGCGGTGAACGCCTCGTGGCCCGGCGTGTCGAGGAACGTGACGCGGCGGCCGTCGTGGTCGACCTGGTAGGCCCCGATGTGCTGGGTGATGCCGCCGGCCTCGGTCTCGACCACCGCCGACTCGCGGATGGCGTCGAGGAGCGTCGTCTTTCCGTGGTCGACGTGGCCCATGATCGTGACGACCGGTGGGCGCGCGACCAGATCCTCCGGCGCGTCCTCGAAGACCTCGGGCTCGGCGTCCTCGTCGTCGGCGTGCTTGATCTCGACCTCGCGCTCGAGCTGCGTCGCGATCAGCTCGACCGCGTCGTCAGCGAGCGACTGGGTGATGGTGACCATCTCCCCGACGTCCATCATGATCTTGATGATCTGCGGCACCGGGATGCCGAGCGCCGCGGAGAGCTCCTTGACCGTCGCGCCCGAGTTGACCTGAACGGGCCCGGTCGGCTGAACCGGAGCCGGCTGCTCCTGGCGCGGCTTCGGTGTCTCGCGCGGCGTGCGCGAGTCCTGGCGCGGGCGATTCGCCTGCGAGTCGATGACGACCCGGCGCTTCCGCCCGGCCGCCCGTGGCGCCGCTCCGCGGCCTCAGTGGTCTTTGTCGGTCAGCCATTGCTCAGTGCGTTCCCAGCTCGGAGACGAGATTTTCCGGAATTCTGACGGTCCGCCGCAATGTGCGCGAGAAGGCGCGCCGGTCGGCGGCCCGCTCGAAGCACGAAAGCCGCCCGTGAACGTACGCTCCGCGGCCCGGCGAGCGCTTCCCCGGGTCCAGCCGAAGCGTCCCGTCCGGTGCGACGAAGCGCACCAACTCGCGCTGCGGAGCTTTGCGTCCGCAGCCGACGCACGTCCTCTCTGGCTCGCTCATTCAGCAGGGGTCGTCTCCTCCTGCTTCTCGGGCTCGGTCTCCGTTTCGGGCTCCGACTCCGCCTCGGCCTCGGCCTCGGGCGCGACTTCCTCTTCGGCTACCGCCGCTGCGGCGGGGGCGGTCTCGGCCGGCCGGCTCTTCGACTAGCGTCCGTGGCTTCGACCTCCTCGACCTCTCCACCCTCCGGCTCCTCGGAGTCGGGCTGGGCGGGCTGGACGATCTCGGCGGTCACGTCCTCGCCGGCCGCCTCGCGCTCCGCGATCTCACGGTGCGCGGGGATACCGCAGTAGTGCGACCCAGGAAGGGCCGTGTTCGGGCAGCGCTTGCCGGTCGAGAGCAGCGCGACGCAGCGGCCGGAGAACTCCTCCTCCTGGCCGCCGAAGGCCGCGTCGGCTTCGGCGCGTGCGAACTCTGTCTCGGACTGGATGTCGATCTTCCAGCCGGTCAGCCGCGCGGCCAGGCGGGCGTTCAGGCCCTCCTTGCCGATTGCGAGCGACAGCTGGTCGTCCGGGACGACCACAGTCGCCTCGCTGGACTCGTCGTCGACGAGCACCTCGCGCACACGTGCGGGCGAAAGCGCCTTGGCGACGAAGCGCGCAGGCTCCGGGTTCCACGGGATGATGTCGATCTTCTCTCCGCGGAGCTCAGAGACGACCATACGGACGCGCGACCCTCGCGGGCCGACACAGGCGCCCACCGGGTCGACGCCCTGGACGTGAGACTCGACGGCGATCTTCGAGCGATAGCCGGGCTCGCGGGCGACGCCGCGAATCTCGACGAGGCCGTCGGCGATCTCCGGGACCTCGAGCTCGAAAAGCGTCTTGATCAGCTCGGGATCTCGCCGCGACAGGATCACCTGCGGGCCCTTCGTGCCGGAGCGGACCTCCGTGATGACGGCCTTGATGCGGCTGCCCTGCTCGTAGCGCTCGCCGTCCACCTGCTCGGAGCGCGGGAGGAGAGCCTCGACCTTGCCGAGGTCGACGAGCACGTTGTTGCGGTCGCCGGCCTGCTGGACGATCCCCGTCACGACCTCGGTCACGCGGTCGACGTACTCGTCGTACATCATCTCGCGCTCCGCCTCGCGGATCCGCTGCAGGATGACCTGCTTCGCGGTTTGCGCCGCGATCCGCCCGAAGTTCTCGGGAGTGACATCGGCGCGCTTGACCTGCTCGTCGGGCACGTCGGACCAGTCGATGACGAGGTCGTCGTCGGTGACAGGGTGTGGGAGCGCTCGCCGTTCTCGACCTCGGCGGCCTCGAGCTCGGTGATCGCGCGTTCGCGCGCCTCGTCCATGAGCCGCTCCTCGACGTCTGCCGGAAGCTCGACCGAGCACACGCGGAAGTCGCCCCCGAGTCGAGCTCGACCGTCGCGTGCCGGGCCGCGCCCGGAGTCTTCTTGTACGCGGCGAGCAGCGCGTCCTCGAGCGCGCGGACGAGGACGTCGTCCTCGATTCCCTTCTCGCGCTCGATCTGCCTGACCGCCTCGAGAATCTCTTGCTCATCTCGTTACCGCCTCTCCTCGATCAGGTTTCCGCGCACGATCGCGTCGTAGGGAACTCCGAATCGCTCGTTGCCGACTTCGATGGTCGCCTCGTCCTCTCCGGCTTCGACCACCGCGCCGCGAAAGCGCTTGCGTCCGGAAACCTCGACGTCTGTCCGCACCGAAACGGTGCGTCCGACCGCGCCGGCGAAATGGTCGCGCGTGCGCAACGGCCGCTCGAATCCTGGCGAGGACACCTCGAGCGAATAGCGGTCGAGGTAGCTTCGCAGCGTGTCCGTCACGCTCGCGCAGAGCGCGTGGTCGACCCCGTTCGGATGGTCGATGTAGACGCAGAGCCGCTCCGGGCCCATGAGCTCGACGGCGAGCACGTCGACGTCGGGCAGCCGGCCTGAACGGTGTCGGCGACCTCGCGGTGAAGTTGGCGTTCCTTTTCGTGAACCTGGGTCATCGTTTCTGTCCCTTTTCGCAAAAAATGGGCGCCGCGCGCCCATTTCTCCAGCTGGGGAAATGTGGTTCAGACAGGATAGCCCAGCATCCGAGACCGCTTAAATCGGGTCCGGGCCTTCCGGGTAGACAGCGCGGTGCCTTTGCGCTTGGATGGTGGGCCTCCCAGTTTCTGGGAGTCCTGGGCGGCTACGAGGAGGAGCGGGTTTTGACGACTGCGAACGAAAATTTCTGGAGCGGGACTGCAGGCACCAGTCCTATCGACCCTCGTCGATATGACCCCCCGGGTGGACACTCGTTTCGATGACGCCCGATGCGCCGCTAGAGGGCCAGAACCGGCGTCGAGAGGAGGAGCGATGAAGACGCACGAGGAAGTGCTTCCCGCCTACGAGGACCTGGCGCACATGGTTCGACGGATCGTGCGCGAGGAACTCCAGCCGGTGTTCGAGGAGTTGCGGGCTCTGCGGGAGGAGTCCGACCGGTCGCAGGATGACGGCCGGGTCGATGCTCCGGTGCTCCGCATCGCTTGAGCGAGACGCGCGCACCGCCACGGCTCGAAGGTCGCCGCCCTACTTGAGGAGGGAGTCGTGATGCACTGCTACGACTGCGCGGTCACGGGTGGATACACCCAAGCGGTCGGTATCTGCTCGGACTGCGGTTGCGGGGTCTGCGTCGAGCATGCCGTTATGGCTGCCCACCATCTCACCCGTCTCGCGGTCATCAACCGGGTGGAACGCGTGGAACCACCTGCCCGGGTGCTGCGCTGCGAGACGTGTGCGCTGGCCCATGAAGCCATTGGAGCCGCGGATGCGGCCACTCGAGCTGCGCGTGGTCACCACCTGTTCGGAGCGTCCAGGTGAGCCGCGTCGCGACCCGAAGCCGCACGACCCCAGATCACATCTCCACGCTGCCGGTACCGGCAGACGAAGCGGGTGTCGTCGCGCGGCTCTCGACGCTCGACCGGTTCCTCCCGCTTGGATCGCCCTCGCGATGGTGGCGGGCCTCGTGCTCGGGACGCTGATCCCTGGCCTGAACGACGCGCTCGACCACCTGCGGGTCGGGACCGTGTCGCTTCCGCACCTCGAGATCGTGGACAGGCTCCCGGCCTTCAGCCCGGAGGCGTCGATGACGTACAGGAGCACCCGCGTCCTCTCGATATGCCGCAGAAACTCGTGCCCCAGGCCGACGCCCCGGTGGGCCCCTTCGATCAGCCCGGGGATGTCGGCCACGACGAAGCGCTCGCCGGGCCGAGAGAGACGACGCCGAGATTGGGCGTCAGCGTGGTAAACGGGTAGTCGGCGATCTTGGGCCGGGCCTTCGAGACGGCGGCGATCAGCGTAGACTTGCCCGCGTTGGGGAAACCGACCAGGCCGACGTCGGCCAAGAGCTTTAGCTCCAGCCGCAGCCAACACTCTTCCCCTGCTCGCCCTTTTCAAAGAAGGCAGGCGTTCTGCCGGGTCCGGGCTCTTAAACCGGGCGTTGCCCCGCCCGCCCCTCCCCCCTTGCCGGTTCACCCACCGTTGCCCGGGGGCAACCAGATCGACGAGGAGCCTGACCCTCGTCATCTTTCACTTGGGTGCCCGGGGGCACCCGAACCACCAGGTCTGCCCCGTTTCTTCCGTGCTTGTTAGCGCCTTGGCCGTGCTGGCCCCGCTCCGCATGAAGTGCGTCCGACAGGTGAAATCGATGAGCGTGGAGAGTCCCTGCGTCCACGCGTCGAAGATCACATCCCCGCCCTTGCCCCCGTCTCCCCCGTCGGGCCCACCGGCAGGAACGTACTTCTCCCGCCAAAACTGGCGCAACCGTTGCCCCCGTCTCCCGCCTTCACAAAGATCCGAGCCTGGTCGATCAGCATCCCGTCCTCACCTCCGGGGTTGTAGCATGCACGCCCCAGCGCCAAAAAAAGACCCGGAGCTTGGCCCCGGGTCAGCCGAAGCTCGTTCAAAGCCCAGCCCTCGCCGATTACGAGAGGACCGGCTCGGGGTAGACACTGACGCGCTTGCTATCCTTGCCCAAGCGCTCAAAGCGGACGTAGCCGTCGATCTTGGCAAACAGCGTATCGTCCTTGCCCATCCCGACGTTGCGCCCGGGATGAAACTTGGTGCCGCCCGCTGGCGGACCAGGATGCTGCCCCGCCGACACCAGCTGGCCCCCGTAGGCCTTGACTCCCAAGGCGCTTGGCGTCGCTGTCCCGGCCGTTGCGGGTGCTTCCCATCCCCTTCTTGTAGGCGAAGAGCTGCAGGTTCGACGGGATCATCTCGCGACCTCCTCCACAGCGACATAACCTCGGTAATCCCTTTCGATGTCGCGAAACCCAGGGCCATCGTCTCCAAAAGATCTTGCGCCCGTCTCCAAAGCCCCGGGTCCACCTCACCGGGATCGAGCCGGCAAACCAGCCAGCCGCTCTCAGCATCCACCTCGACTACGGGTCGAGGCCCAGGCGGGCTTGCAGCCCAAGGACGGTGACAGTCGTAAGCGCCGAGACAGCGGCGCAGACGATGTCGGAACCTCTCCGCGTAACCCTGTGTCCCGAGGCGTCAAAACCCTACAAGTCCCCGGCTCCCGGCGCCGGTATAGCGTAACCTTGACCAATGGCCCGCTCTCTCCGTCAACTGCGGCCGCCTTACCCCTCGATCTTGGTGATCTTGAGCTGGGTGTACGGCTGACGATGCCCATAGCGGCGCCGGTAGTTCTTCTTGGGCTTGTACTTGAAGACAAAAAT
>CAVYAJ010000057.1:0-21751 GCA_963766155.1 uncultured Actinomycetes bacterium
GGGGTCGATGTAGACGCGCTTGCCTCCGGGCGTGTCGAGCCTGAAGGTCGCGTGACCGAGCCAGGTCAGTGAGCCGTTTGCCATCTTCCTCCTCCGGGTCGCTGGGTCGAGCGTAACGAAGGACTTCTTGCCGCGGGCGCGAACGCGGGAAACATGTGGCAGTCCCGTACGGGCGCCTCGGCCATGGCGGTGGAGCTCGCCGCCGTCCTCATCCTCGCCACCGCCGTCTCCGACGCGTTCGGCTTCGCCTCGGCCTCCTTCTACCTGCTCGTTCTCGGGGTTCCGATCACGGCCGCGGCCGGCCTCGTCTGCTTCGCGCGGGTCGTGGACGCGGTGAACGGCGGAGCGCATGGACGCGCTCGGCCGGCTGCAGGCGACGCTCTCCGCACTCCTGGTCGCGGGGAATCGTCATCGGCGCCGCCGTTCGCGAGCCGTTCATCGCCGCCGGGACGGTCCCGCCGGAGGCGAGCGGCGCGCTCGCGCTCTGCTTCGCGCTCCTCGTCCTGCAGGCGCTGATCGCGCTCGTCCCGTCTAGGTCAGGCCGCGAAGGACGAAGGCCCGCACGGCCTCACTCTTCCCTTTCACGCTGAGAGGCTCGAGCTCCTCGATGTCGGCTCGCTCCGCGAGACCCGCATAGGTCGTCTCCGACACGACGACCTCGCCGGCCCGGGCCTGGCCTTCGAGGCGCGAGGCGAGGTTGACGGTGTCGCCCGTGGCCGTGTAGCCGCGCTTCCCCGGGGCGTCGATGACGCCGAGGACGGCGTCGCCCGAGTTCACGCCGGCCCGGAAGCGGGGCCAACCCGGGTGCGCGTCCGCGATCCGGCTCATCTCGCGCTGGAACGCGAGGCCCGTACGACCTGCACGAAGCTCGTGCTCGGGCCCGCGGAAGACGACCATGAGCGCGTCGCCGATGGTGTTGTAGAGCTCGCCACCGTGTGACTGGAGAACTGCGGCCGCGGCCGGGAAGTAGGTGTCCAGCATCGCTTTGATCTCGGGCTCCGGGGTCCGCTCCGAGAACGCGGTGTAGCCCTGCAGGTCGGCGAAGAGGACGCTGACCTCCTCCAGGTGGCCGCGCGTCTGCTCCTCGTAGATGTCGCTGAAGATCTCCGCCGAGGAGCCTTCGAGCCGCCACTCGCGCCGCGCGGCGAGGCCGACCACGCCGAACGCGACGAGCATGAGGAGGTGCCACTCCCACCAGGTGGTCTGCCAGTTGCGCGCAAAGGCGACCGCGAACATGGCCTCCGAGAGCAGGACGAGCGCGACGAGGATCGCGAGCGGGAGCGGGCGCCTCCGCTCGCGGTAGAGCTGCCAGTAGCGCCAGACGCCGAAGCCGTAGGCGAGAAGCCCGACCACGGCGAGCGCGGCGAGCGGCCCACGGGTGTCCTCGGGGGTGACGGGGTCGTCCAGCGGCGGCAAGGTCGAGAGCGAGATGGCTGCCCAGGCAGCCATGTGCAGGACCAGCAGGCCGTAGATGACTCCGCGGTAGCGGACGAGGAACGCTGAGGTCTCGGGATGGAAACGGACCGCCGAGGCGGCCGCGAAGAGGCCCGCTTCGAGGAGCCCGATCGCCGAGGCGATCTGGAAGCCGGCGTTCTTCCCGGCGAGCAGGACTCCCGGCGTGGCCAGCGCATGCAGGACGAGGTAGCCGGAGGTGGCGAGAAACGCAACGCCGATGAGGAGCACGCGGGCGTCTGCGCGACGCGCGGCCGCCTCGGCGAGCAGGAAGCCGAGCGCGAAGGAGAGGGCCCCGACCAGCACGACGAGCCAGAAGTGCGCCGGATGGTTCTCCCAGATGAGGTCGTAGCTCGGCTCGGCAAGCAGGAAGAGCAGGCCTACGAGCGGGATGACGCAGACCGCTCCCCAGCCCGACCAGCCGGCTCACAAAAGGCTCTCCAGCGCGGCTCGGTACTCGGTCCCGCCGAAGTCGTTCAGCGTATGGGGCGGCAAGTCGCGCTCGTCGATCTCCTCACCCGCGCGTACATACGAGACCGGGTAGATCTCGCCCTCCGCGTTCATCTCGATCGTGATAGCGATCGAGCCCTGCTCGCAGTGGTCGAGGAAGTGGGCGAGAGGGACGATGCCCGTGCTCCCATCCGGATAGACGGCCCGCGCGAGATATCCCTTCTGCGTCCAGATCTCGGGCCCCCCGCGGAGCTCGGAGAGGAGGAAGGGGACGATGTCGTCAGGGCCGAGACGGTGCCACTCCTGCTTGTGCCCGAGGCGCTTGGCGATCTCCTGGGCGAGCAGGCGGGCGTTGTAGCGGAATCCGCTCACGGTGCCCGAGGCGCTGCCGATGCCGTTCTTGCGCAGGCCGGCGGCGCCCTGCGTCGTGTTTCCGGCGAAGTAGACGCCTGCGAGCGTCGTGCTCTCCCAGTACGGCGTCAGTGCGGGGATCCGGCCGTCGGCGACGGTGCCGAGGCCGAGCTCCCGTAGGTCCTGGAGCGGCGTGCGGAAGCCGGTCGCCGCGATGGCCGCGTCCGCCTCGATGGTGATCGGCCCGGGACGAGTCGTGCCGGTCGCGTGGAGCCTGTAGCCGCCGCTCTCCGTGCGCTCGATCCGCTCGACGGCGGCGTCGAGCGCGAACGTGCCGCCGCCCCAGGCCGCGTCCTCGAGCGGCTCGAAGTAGCGCACGCGGACGGTTGCGTTGGCGAGGACGGCGGTCTGCACCGGCCGCGGCGAGACGAGGAAGATCTGGCGCGCCCACGGCTCCAGGCCGTCGGCGATCTCGAAGCCGGAGTTGCGCTTGCCGATGACGAGGACGCTCTTGCCCTCGAACTCGCGCGCGGCGGGGGTCTCCGCGTAGTGGGGGACCTCCTCGATCCCGGGGATGGGCGACTTCCACGGGTCGGTCACGCCGAGGGCGAAGACGACTGCGCGGCAGCGGTACTCGCCGTCCGAGGTCGACGAGCACGTAGCCGCCTTCCTCCTTGCGCGTGGACTCCCACCGGCAGCCGTAGCGAACCTGGACTCCGCCCTGCTCCGCGAACGCAGCGAGCCCGCGCTCCATCTCCGAGCACGACGGAGTCATGTAGGTGCGGTCCATCTCGGCGCGACGGTCGCCCGCAGCTCGGGCTCGTCGGCGATCAGGCTGTTGTGGTCGTACCACTCGTACTCGCGCTCGGTGCGCTCGTACGGCGCGTCCGGCTTCGTCCAGGAGAGCAGCCGCTGGTAGATCGGCCACTTGCGGAACATCCCGCCGGGTGCGTCGTCCTGGGAGACGATCGCGTGCTCGACGCCGAGCCGCGAGAGCGCGTAGGCGGTCTGCAGGCCGCCCGGCCCGCTGCCGACGACGACGACCGGATACTCGCCGGGCGGGTGAGCTCCCTCTAGGACCGCCAAGCGAGGACTTCCTGCAACCGTCGCGCCTCCGTCACGAGCATCCGCAGCATCACCTTCGGATAGCTGAGCAGGAAGGCTTCGAGCCGCGGGCCCGGGATCTCGAGCACCCGCACCGGTGTCTCCGCGGTGATGTCCGCGGTCAGCGGCTCGTCGAGCAGCGTCGAGATCTCGCCGAAGAAGTCGCCCTGCCGGAGGCGGTTCAGCTCCTCCCCGCCGAGCGTGACGGTGGCTTCGCCGTCGAGGATGACGTAGAAGCCCGACCCGCTCATGCCGCGCCTGAGGATGCGCTCGCCGGCCGCGAAGCTCCGCTCGCTGTCCGGGTCGGCGATCGCCTCGAGCTGGGCGCGGTCCAGATCGGCGAAGAGGTTGAAGCGCCGGAGGGTGTCGACCAGGTCTTCGCCGTTGGTCATTCTGGGGCGACTTTACAAGTCGAGCTCGCGTGCGGCGAAATAGACGACCTCGGAGAAGGTCGGGAAGGGCTGGATCGTGTCCCGCAGCGTGGCGACGGGGACTTCTGCGCGAACCGCGAGCGTGATCTGACCGATCCATTCGCCGGCCTCGGGCCCGACCGCCACGGCACCGACGACCACCTTCCGCTCCGGGTCGGCGAAGAGCTTGAGGAAGCCCGGCCGCTTCGGATCCTGGAACGTCGACGTGCGCGAGATCTTGTCGACCCGCCACTTGCCGACGACCGCGCCCTCGCCGCTCGTATCGCCGACGCTCGCGACCTGTGGGTCGGTGAAGACTGCGGCGGGGATCGCGTTGTAGTTGGCGACAAGGTCGCGCCCGGCGATGTTCGCTGCCGCGACACGGCCCTGGTACTTCCCGACGTGCGTGAACTGGGCGATGCCGGTCACATCTCCGGCCGCCCAGACGTGCTCGGCCGCGCGCAGCCGCTCGTCCACCTTGATTCCCGCCTTGCCGATCTCGACGTCGAGGTTCTCGAGCCCGAAGCCGTCGACGTTGGGCTTTCGGCCTGTGGCGATCATCAGGTGCGTCGACTCCAGCGGCTCGTGGTCCTCGATCTCGAGCCGGTAGCCGCCCGGCCCGCCTTCCACCTTCTTCGCCCGCGCGTTCAGGCAGAGCTCGATGCCTTCGTCCTGGAAGAGCTTGCCCAGGAGGTCACCCGCCTCCCGGTCGCTTCGCGGCAGGATGTACTCGCCGCTCTGGACGATGGTGACGCGCGCTCCAAGACGGGAGTAGAACTGCGCGAGCTCGCAGCCCGACGGCACCGCCGCCCACGACGACGAGACTCTCCGGAACCTCGCTGGCGCTCGTGCCTTCGCGGCTCAGCCAGGGCTCCACGGAGCCGAGGCCCTCGATCGGCGGCAGCGTCGGCCGGGATCCCGTTGAGACCATCAGCTCGTCGTAGGCGAGCTCGCTCCCGTCCACGTCGATCTTGCCCGCCTCGGTGACGACGCCCTTGCCGCGCACGAGCTCGGCGTCGAGGTCCTCGACCCACTTCACCTGGCTCGAGTCGTCCGGCCCCGCGTTCTTGTCGCGCCACCAGAAGATCTGCTCCGGGTCGAGCGTCGCCTCGACTCCATGGGCGCTCTTCGCACGGAAGGCGATCTCGACGGGGCGCAGCAGCGTCTTCGAGGGGATGCACGCCCGGTAGGAGCACTCGCCGCCGACGAGCTCTTCCTCGACGAGCGTGATGCGTACCTCCTTGTCCAGGCGGCGTAGTGCGGCCATGAACGCCTCGCCGCTGACGCCTGCACCGAGGACGACGACGCGCTTCGGCATCAGTGCGGGAAGGACAGAACGGAGACCGGCGTCGGTCGCGATATCGAGGAGCGGCTGAGCGGCTATGAAGCTCCCGATCGTGACGACGACGGCCAGGAGGACAGAGGTTCCGAGCGCCAGCTCGCGCGGGGGCGAGCCGCCGGCGGACGCGACTCCAACCGCGGCGGGCTGGAAGTACATCGCCCGCACGACGCCGAGGTAGTAGTAGATGGAGACGACCGTTGCGATCGCGCCGACGACGGCGAGCCAGGCCCAGCCGCGGTCCACGGCCGCCGAGAAGGCGTAGAACTTCCCGATGAAGAGCCCGGCGGGCGGCAGTCCGATGAACCCGAACATGAAGAGCGTCATCGCCGCTCCCATACCCGGGCGCTCCCATCCCATCCCGGCCATGCCGTCGAGGGTGACCGGGCGCGCCAGCTCGCGCTCCCTTGCCGCGACGATCGCGAAGGCGCCGATGCTCATCGCCGCGTAGGAGATCAGGTAGTACATGAGCGCGCGACCGCCCAGCGGGCTGGCGACGGCAATCGGCATGAGCAGGAAGCCCGCATGCGAGATGCTGGAGTACGCGAGCATCCGCTTGACGTCGGTCTGGACCAGGGCGCCGAGGTTCCCCCAGGCGAGCGAGATGCAGACCAGCACGGCGAGCGAGATCGTCCAGAGGTTCTCCTGGGAGGGGAACGCCGTCACGAGCAGGCGCATGGTCAGGACGAGGGCGGCGATCTTCGTCGCCGCGGACATGAACGCGGTCACGGGCGTGGGCGCGCCCTGGTAGACGTCGGGCGTCCACATGTGGAAGGGCGCCGCCGAGGCCTTGAACCCGAGCCCGACGATGATCATGGCGAGCCCGGTGACGAGGAAGAGCTGGTCGGCGCCACCCGAGGCGGCGGCGATGTCCGCGAAGCCGATCGCGCCGGTGGCCCCGTAGACGAACGCGCTTCCGAAGAGGAGGATCGCCGAGCCGAAGCTTCCGACGATGAGGTACTTGAGGCCGGCCTCGAGCGATGCAGGCTCCTCGATCGCGATCGCGCAGAGGATGTAGAGCGAGATCGAGAACCACTCGAGCCCGAGGAACATCGTCATCAGGTTGTTGGCGGCGACGAAGAAGCACATCCCGGCCGCAGCGGTGAGAAGGAGCGTGTAGTACTCGCCCATCCGCTCGCGAAGGACGTAGGCGTAGGAGACTCCGACCGCCAGAAGGCCCGAGCCGGCGATGAGCACCTGCGCGAGCTCGGCGAGGCGGTCGCGGTTGACGGCATCCACGACGATCGTCCTGGCGGTCTCGTCCATCTGGAACAGGGCGATGGCGGCGGCGCCCGCGCCGACGAAGGACAGGATCGAGACGAACGCGCAGAAATGCCTGCGCCAGCCGTGCGGCAGAAAGAGCGGGACGAGGAGACAGACCGCCGCGCCGCCGAGAAGGACCAGCTCCGGCGAGAGCGCGGCCCAGTCGATGGACGGCGTCGGGAACTTCGTCACGGCGCCGCCTCGAACCGGGAGCCGAGCGAGTCGGCCGGCCTCCCGCCGAAGGAGTGGTCGGTGATTGCCGCCGGCCAGAACGAGAGCGCAAGCAGGACGGTGACGAGCGGGACGATCACGCTGATCTCGGCCGGGCGGAGGTCGAGCGCCGCGTCGGTGACCGCCGGGCCCGGATCCCTGTGGAGGACCGCGGAGATCAGGCGCAGCATGTACATCGCCGCGAGCACGATCGCGACAGCGCCCGCGACGGCCCAGCCCCAACCGCGCGTGAAGATCCCGTTCAGGATCAGGAACTCGCCCGCGAACACGCTCGACCCGGGTACCGCGAGAGCGAGCACTCCCGCGGTGATGAGCGTCGTCGCGAGGATGGGCCGGCCACGAGCCATCCCCCCGAGCCGGCTGAGATCGCCGGTCGCCGCGCGCCGCTCGACCGCCCCGGCGAGCAGGAAGAGCGTCGCGGAGACGAGCCCGTGCGTGACCATCTGAAGGAGCGCGCCCGAGAGGCCGGAGTCGTTGACCGCGAAGAGGCCGATGACGATCAGGTTCACCTGTGCGAGGCTCGAGTAGGCGATCACGCCCCGGATGTCGGGTGCGCGGAAGGCGAGGAGCGACCCGTAGACCAGCCCGATCGTCGCGAGCACGAGGATGACCGTCCGCCAGTCCGCCACCACGCTCGGGAAGAAGACGAGCCCGATGCGCAGGAAGCCGTACGTCGCGGCCTTCGAGATGACGCCTGAGAGGATCGCCGAGACCTCCGCCGGCGACTCGCGATAGGTGTCCGGCAGCCAGCCGTGGAAGGGCCAGATCGGCGCCTTGACGGCGAACGCGGCGGCGAAGCCCAGGAAGATCCACGTGCTCGAGCTTTCGCCGATCTCCCTCATGTCGAAGGTGCCGGCCGAGAGGCCGAGTGCGATCACCGACACGAGCATGAGCAGCGAGCCCGCGAGGGTGTAGACGACGAACTTGATCGTCGCCCCGACGCGCCCGGGCCCGCCCCAGACTCCGATGAGGATGTAGAGCGGGATCATCATCGCTTCCCAGAAGACGTAGAAGAGGAGGAGGTCCTGGGCGGCGAAGACTCCGACTGTCGCCCCTTCGAGGAAGAGCAAGAGGCCCAGGTAGACGCCCATGCGCTCTCGCCCCGACCAGAAGCCGTAGGCGACCGCTGCCGTCGTGACGACGACCGTCAGGCCGACGAGCCAGAGCGAGAAGTCGAAGAGGCCGACCGAGTACGAAACGCCGAGGTCGGAGAACCAGGAGTGCGACGCCTCGTCCTGGAGGCCTGGGTTCCCGTAGTCGAAGTTCAGCGCCCGATTCACCCAGACGATCAGCTCGGCGAGCGCCACGAGGAGCGCTGCGCCGCCCGCCGCCCGCGGCGTCGGCCAGGGGACGATCCAGACGAAGAGCGCGCCTGCGATCGGAAGGAAGATGAGGATGGAAGTGAGCACGGCTACGTCACGAGGATGAAGACGATGGCGAGGACGGCGAGGCCGGCGGCGAGCGCGAAGGCGTACTCGCGGACGTAGCCGGTCTGCAGGGCGGAGAGGCGCCGTGAAGCCGCGCGAACGCTCGAACCGAGCTCACCGAGCGAGGCGAGGAAGAGCGGCTGCTCGACGTACTGGGTGAGGAAGACCGCCTTGCGCGAGGCGGGCTCGTAGAACGCGAGGTCGTAGGCCTCGTCGAAGTAGAACTTGTGCTCGAGGGCCCGGGCCGCCCACGGCAGGCGCTTGCGCGTCCGCTCGGGCACGTCGCTCGGCCGCCCGTACCAGCGCCAGGCGAGCCAGATGCCCGCGACCGCGAGGACGAAAGACGCGAGCACCGAGAAGACGAGCGTCGTGCCCGTGGCCTCGGCCGCTGACTCGGCTACGGGGTCGATCCACTCGTTGACCAGCTCCCAGCCCCACGGCACCTGGAGCCAGCCGCCGAAGAACGAGAGAACGGCGAGAATCGCCACAGGCCACGCCATCGCGAGCCCGCCTTCGAAGCGCTTCAGGTGCAGGTGCTCGCGGGCGAAGGGAGTCATCTCGCCCCAGAAGACGATGAAGAGGAGCCGGAAGGTGTAGAGCGCGGTGAGGAACGCGCCGATCGCGCCTGCCGTCCAGAGGATCCAGCCCAGCGTGCCGGCGTTCGCCGCGGCGCCGAGGATCGAGTCCTTGGAGAAGAAGCCGGAGAAGGGCGGGATCGCCGCGAGCGAGAGCGCGCCGACGACGAAGACGCGATAGGTGAACGGCATGGCGCGCCCGAGGCCGCCCATGCGCCGTATGTCCTGCTCGTCGGACAGGGCGTGGATGACGATGCCGGCCGCCATGAAGAGGAGCGCCTTGAAGAAGGCGTGCGTCATCAGGTGGAAGAGGCCGGAGCCGTACGCGCCGAGCCCGACGGCGACGAACATGTAGCCGATCTGGCTCATCGTCGAATAGGCGATGACGCGCTTGATGTCCGTCTGCACGAGCGCGATGAGGCCGGCGAGGAGGATCGTGACCCCGCCGAGGATCCCGGCGAGATCCTGGATCGCGGGGGCGAGCTCGAAGAGGACGTTCGTGCGCGCGATCAGGTAGACGCCGGCGGTCACCATCGTTGCCGCGTGGATGAGTGCGGAGACGGGTGTCGGGCCCTCCATCGCATCGGGGAGCCAGGTGTGGAGCGGCACCTGTGCGGACTTGGCGACCGCGCCGCCGAGAAGTCCGAGCGCGATCAGGACCGCCGCGGTGCTCCCGTGCTCGACGACGTCCGAGCTGAAGACGGCACGTCGAACTCCACCGAGCCCGTGCGCTGGATGAGCAGGAAGATCGCGAGGGCGAAGGTGGCGTCGCCGAAAGCGTTCATGATGAACGCCTTCTTGCCCGCCGCCACAGCGGTCGCGCGCTCGTGCCAGAAGTTGATCAGGAGGTAGGAGCTGAGGCCGACCATGCCCCAGCCCGCCAGCAGCAGCACGAGGTTCCCGGCCTCGACGAGGAGGAGCATCGAGAAGACGAAGAGCGCCTTGTAGGCGTGGTAGCGGCGCTCTTCCGCGTCACCGTGCATGTACCCGACGGCGTAGGCCAGGATCAGGAAGCCGACGCCGCTGACGACCAGCATCATGAACACCGAGAGCGGGTCGACCTGGATCTCCGCGCCGATCTTGAGGTCGCCGGCCGAGAGCCAGGTCCAGAGCGTCGAGGAGTGCGTCCGCTCCTCCGGATTCTCGCCGAGCAGGACGGCGAAGACGACCACGGAAGCGATGAACGAGACGAGCGCCGACCCGGCGGCGAGGAAGCCGGCGACGGAGCGCGTGATGCCCGTCCCCGCGAGGGCGATCGCGACGACCGCGGCCGCCGGGGCGAAGAGCGCGATCCAGGCGGCGGCGATCATCCGCGCAACGTGGTGAGCTTGTCGACGTCGAGCTCGACGTGCCGGCGCGAGACCGCGACGATGAGGCCCAGCCCGACGACCGCCTCCGCCGCGGCGACGACCATGACGGTCAGCGCGAAGATCTGGCCGGTACCGGTCCCGGTCTGGCGCGCGAAGGCGATCAGGGCGAGGTTCCCGGCGTTCAGCATGATCTCGAGCGCGAGGAGAACGATCAGCGGGCTGCGGCGGATGAGCACGCCGAAGGCGCCGGTGGCGAAGAGGATGACCGAGAGGATCAGGTACGCGGCGACGCCGGGCCCGGGCATTAGGAGCGGCTCTCCCGGGGCACCGCGCTGCCGAGGATGACTCCGCCCACGGCTGCCACGAGGAGCACGATGGACGTCACCTCGAAAGCGAGCAGGTGATCGCCGAGGAAGAGGCGGCCGATCTCCGCGGGCGAGCCGAAGTTGTCCTCGATCCGGGCGGGAGTCGAGAGCTGGTCGCCCGCCTTCAGGGCGATGACGACCACGATCTCGACGGCGATTGCCGCCGCCGCCACGATCGCGGCGAGGGACTGGGGGCTCGGCTTGCCCGCCCAGGGCGCATCCGCCCTTCCGCCGAGGTAGGCGATCACGAAGAGGAACATCACGACCACCGCGCCGGCGTAGACGAGCACCTGCGCGGCGGCGACGAACTCGGCGGCGAGGAGCAGGTAGAGCACCGCGAGCGAGGCGAGGTTCCCGATCAGCGCGAGGGCGCTGTAGAAGGGGTTCTGGAAGAGGACGACCGCGATTCCCGAGCTGAGCAGCGCGAGCGCCGCCAGCACCCAGACGACCCAGACGATGAACTCCTCCACTAGGAGTCCGACCTCCAGACAGGGATCGGCGTGTCGTAGAGGTCGCGGTCGGCGACCGGAACGCGCTTGACCGGCGGGGCGAGCAGCATGTCCTTCGTGTAGATGAGGTCGTCGCGCGAGTACTCGGAGAGCTCGTACTCGGCCTCGAGCGTGATCGCGTCGAACGGGCACGCGAGCTCGCAGTAGCCGCAGAAGATGCAGCGCGAGAGGTTGATCTCGTAGATGCGTGCGTAGCGCTCGCCCGGCGAGACGCGGTTGTCCGCGGTGTTCTCGTCGGCGACGACCCGGATGCAGTCGGCCGGGCAGGCGGCCGCGCAGAGCGAGCAGCCGACGCACTTCTCGAGGCCGTTCTCGTGGCGCCAGAGGCGGTGGCGTCCGCGGAAGCGCGGGTACACCGGGCGCTTGTACTCCGGGTACTGCTGCGTGATCGGCTTCTTGAAGATCTGCCGGAACGTGACCGCGAATCCCTTGAGGCTGTCGAAGGGCTGCGGGCTCATACGCAGCGCGACCAGGATGGCCGTGACGAGGGCATTGAGCGTGGCGACCGGGAGGAGCACCTTCCAGCCGAAGCGCATGAGCTGGTCGTAGCGCAGGCGCGGCAGCGTCGCGCGCAGCCAGATGAAGGCGAAGAGGAAGGCGCCGAGCTTGAGCAGGAACCAGATCGGCCCGGGCAGCCACGGCCCGCCCCACCCGCCGAAGAAGAGCGTCACGGCGAGGCCGGAGAGCGTGATCATGTTGATGTACTCAGCCGTCGGAGTAGAGGCCGAAGCGCATGCCGCTGTACTCGGTGTGGTAGCCGGCGACGAGCTCCTGCTCGGCCTCGGGGAGGTCGAACGGAGGCCGGTTCGTCTCGGCGATCCCGGCGACGAAGAAGACGAGGAGCCCGACGAACTGCGGGGCCGCGAACCAGATCGTCGCCTGCTGCTTCTCGGCGATGTCGACGAGCGAGAGCGACTGGCCCATGATCACGACTCCGAGCACCGAGAGGGCGAGCGAGACTTCGTAGGAGACGAGCTGCGCCGCGGTGCGCATCGAGCCGAGGAGCGAATACTTCGACTCGCTCGCCCAGCCGCCGACGAGGAAGGCGTAGATCCCGATCGCGCCGAGGGCGAAGATCAGCAGGAGGCCGATGGACACGTTCGCGATCCAGCCGGTGACGTCGTAGTCGCCCACATGCCAGACGCCGCCGAAGGGGATGACGCTGAACGCGGCGAGCGCGGTGAAACAGGCGACCGCGGGAGCGGCGATGTAGAGAAGGTCGATCGCGTTCGCGGGGAAGAAGCTCTCCTTGCGCAGCAGCTTCACGAGATCCGCGATGGGCTGCAGGAGCCCGAAGGGGCCTGCCCGGTTCGGCCCGTAGCGCTGCTGCATGCGGCCGAGCAGCTTGCGCTCGAGCCAGGTCGAGTAGGCAAACGCGGCCATGACGAGGTTGATGACCACGAGCGCCTTGATGACGTCGATCCACCACGGCTGGTTCAGGCTCTGGTCCATCAGCCCGCCTTCACCTCGACGCGGTCGTGCAGGCCCTCCGCGTGCTCGGACGGGATGCGGACGACCCCTTTGCGCAGGCGGCGGTTCACCCGGGCCCGGAGGGAGCGGCTCGTGCCGTTCGGAGGAGACCGTCACCGTGGAGCCGGCGGCGATCCCGCGAGCCGACGCGTCCTCGTAGGAGAGCTCGACCTCATCGGCCGGGCGCTGGAACTGGAGCTGGCTCGACGCGCTCGACCGCCGGCCCGCTGAAGAGGGACCGGTAGCGCACGAGCGCGAGGCCCTGCCCACGTTTCGGGGCCGCCGCTTTCGGCGCCGCCACGGCTGCGTCCGGCTCCTCCGACCTCCGGCAGTGCGGCGTGGTCGTCGGGCAGCATCGTGGGCCAGGGGTCGACCTCGACGCCGAAGCGGCGGGCGAGCCCGGCGAAGAAGGCGAGCTCGTCCTCGGCGGGCGGCGCGACCGCGCGCCGCTGGCGCTGCGGCCGGCCCTCGAGGTTCACCGTCGTCCCGTCGCGCTCGAGGTAGCTCGTGCCCGGAAGGACGAGGTGCGACCAGAGCGTTCCCTCCGACTCGAACATCGCCGTCGTGATCACGAACCTCGCGCGCTCCGCGAGGTCGCGGACGTCCGGGTTTCCGGCGGCCTCGTCGCCGGAGACGATGAGCGCGCCGATCTCGCCCTCGGGAACGGTTCCCGGGTCGCCCCAGGCGGCCGCGACACCGCGCCCGTTCGGCGTGCGCGGGATGAGGTAGACGGACGCCTTGTCGCCGAGGCTCTCCGCCAGGGCGAGCGCGTGCGCTCCGCCCGTGGGGTCGTCCTCCGACCAGACGATCGCGACGCGCTCGGCCTCGTCGAGCGCTGCTGCTTCGGCGTCGCGGAGCTCCTCGACAGGGCTTTCGGCCCGCAGCTGGGCGGCCGCCCAGGCGGCGCTTCCGGGCTGAAGTGCGGCGGAGCCCGCCGGGGTCAGGGTGATGACCTCGGCGCCCGCGCGGCGGGCTGCGCGGAGCCAGAGGTCGAGAACCGGGGCTCGCTCGACGACCGGCTCGTCCCCGAAGACGAGGCAGACGTCCGCGTCGCGAATCGCCGAGATCGGCGCGCGGAAGCGGTCGAGGGCGGGATGGAAGGTGTCCGGGAGCAGCGCGCTGCCTCCTCCGAGCCCTTCCTTCGACGAGCCGCGCGATCGCGGTGGCCGTCTCCACGGTCTCGCCTCCCGAGAAGGCGACGACCACGGGGCCGCCCGCCTCCTGCAGGCCGCGCTCGGCCTCGTCGCAGAGCCGCCTCGCCAGGAGACGGGCTCGAAGCCCCGTCGGCGCACCCGGCGCCGCGGGACCGAGATCCGGTCGTCGGCCTTGAGGTGTCCGTAGGCGAAGCGGCCCTTGTCGCAGAGCCAGCCTTCGTCCACCTCGGCGTGGTTCCTGGAGAGGATCCGCGCCACCTTGCCCTCGCGCGTCGTCGCCCAGGTGTTGCACCCGACCGGGCAGAGGCCGCAGACCGTGGGGACGTTCTGGATCTCCCAGGGGCGGGCGCGGAACCGGTAGGTCGTCGAGGTGAGCGCGCCGACCGGGCAGAGCTCGAGGACGTTGCCGGAGAAGTGCGCGCGATAGGGCTCGTCCTCGAAGGTGGCGATGATGGAGCCTGCGCCGCGGTTGATCGCCACGAGCTGCCCGTCCTCGGCGACGCTCTCGGAGAAGCGGGTGCAGCGGTAGCAGAGGATGCAGCGCTCGCGGTCGAGCGCGATCAGCGGCGAGACCGGGATCGGCTTGTCGAACGTCCGCTTCGGGAAGCGCATGCGGGTCGCGCCGGGCCCCCAGCGGAACGTGAGGTCCTGCAGCGGGCACTCGCCGCCCTTGTCGCAGTCCGGGCAGTCGAGCGGGTGGTTCAGGAGGATGAACTCGAGGACGGCGTTCTGGCCCTCCGCGGCCTTCTCGCTCGTCTGCGCGGTCGAGAGGACGAGGCCGTCCTGCGCGGTCATCGTGCACGCCGCCTGGAGCTTCGGCATGCCCTCGACCTCGCAGAGGCACATGCGGCAGGCGCCGACCGGCGCGCCGAGCCTCGGCTCGTAGCAGAAGACCGGGATCTCGATCCCGGCCTCGAGCGCGGTCTCGATCATCCCCTGTGCCCTTGGGGACCTGGATCTCGCGGCCGTCGACGGTGACCGTGACGAGCTCGGGGCTGCTCACGCCGGCACTTCGATCTCCGCGCGGATGCGCGCGTGGTGCTGGTCGACGGGCGCCATGACGTGGTCGAGCGTGGAGTCGCCGTGGAACGGGCAGCCGCCCTCGTCGATGTGGCGCTGGTACTCGTCGCGGAACTTGGCGACGTAGCTCGCCACCGGCATCGCAGCCGCGTCGCCGAGCGGGCACAGGCAGTTGCCGAGGATCCGGTCGCAGACGTTCAGGAGGAGGTCGAGCTCGCCCTGCGAGGCCTCGCCGTCCTCGATCTTCCGGAGGATCGAGACCATCCAGCGCGTTCCCTCGCGGCAGGGCGTGCACTTCCCGCAGCGACTCGTGCATGTAGAACTGTGCGACCCGCAGGCCGAGCTGCACCATGCAGCAGCGGTCGTCCATCACGATGACCGCGCCCGAGCCGAGCATCGTGCCGCGCGCCGCCATCGAGTCGAAGTCGAGCGCCGTGTCGACCTCGTCCGCGGTCAGGACCGGCACCGACGAGCCGCCGGGGATGATCGCCTTGAGCTCGCGCCCGTCCGGGATTCCGCCGCCGATGTCGTAGATCAGCTCGCGCAGGCTCGTGCCGAGCTCGACCTCGTAGTTGCCGCCGTTGGCCACGTTGCCCGAGAGCGAGAAGACGCGTGTGCCCGGCGAGTTCTCGACGCCGAGCTTCGCGTACTCGGCGCCGCCGATGCTCGAGGATCTTCGGCACCGTCGCAAGCGTCTCGACGTTGTTGATGAGCGTCGGCGAGGCGTAGACGCCCGAGATCGCCGGGAACGGCGGCTTCGACCGCGGCTGGCCGCGCTTGCCCTCGAGCGACTCGAGGAGGGCGGTCTCCTCGCCGCAGATGTAGGCGCCGGCGCCGCGGTGGACGACAACCGTGAGATTCCAGCCCGAGCCGAGGACGTTCGGGCCCGACGAGGCCGGCGCTCGCGCGCCTCCTCGAGCGCGTCGCGCAGGATCTCGAACTCGGCTCAGGTACTCGCCGCGGATGTAGATGAAGGCCGTGTTCGCCCCGATCACGTGCGAGGCGATCACGACGCCCTCGATGAACATGTGCGGGATCCGGGCGAGGATCTCGCGGTCCTTGAAGGTGCCCGGCTCGGACTCGTCTGCGTTCGAGACAGGTAGATCGGCTTTGCGCTGTCCTTCGGCTTGGGGAGGAAGCTCGCCTTGCGTCCCATCGGGAAGCCGGCGCCGCCGCGTCCGCGCACGTCCGCCGCGAGGAGCTCGTCGAGGACCTCCTCGCGCTTCATCTTCAGCGCCTTCCTGAGGGACTCGTAGCCGCCGACCTCCTCGTACTCGCCGAGCCTGGTCAGGTCGCGGCCCTCGCGTGTCTGCGAGGAGGAGCTTCGTCAGCGCCTGCTCACTCGGAGCCATTGCGGAGCTCCTCGACGATGGCGGGCACGTCCTCGGGCTTGACCGGCTCGCGATAGCGGTGGTCGACGGAGACGACGGTGCCCCAGCCGCAGCCGCCCGCGCACTCGATCGTGCGGAGCGTGAACTCGCCGTCCTCGGTCGTCTCGCCGGCGTGGACGCCGAGCTCCCCCTCGAAGGCCTCGAGCACCTGCTGCGCACCGACGAGCGCGCACGAGACGTTGGTGCAGACCTCGATCATGTGCCGGCCGACGGGCTCGAGGTGGAACATGTCGTAGAAGCTCGCGACCGCCTTGCAGTAGGCGGGCGTCAGGTCGAGCGCCTCGCCCACCTCACGGAACGCCTCCGGGGGCAGCCAGCCGTAGCGCTCCTGCGCGAGCCTGAGCGCGGGCATGACCGCCGAGAGCCGCTGCGGGTAGCGCGCGGCGATCGTCTGGATCTCGTCGTAGAGGGCTTCGGCGCCATCAGCGGTCGCAGTCGCCCATGACCGTGTCGAGGGAGCCGAGGATTGCGATGAGGTCGGCCACGAGCGAGCCCGCGACGGTGGTCGCCGTCGCCTCGAGAGCGACGAAGGAGGGGGCGCGGAACTTCACGCGCCAGGGCTTCGACCCGCCGTCGGAGACGACGTAGCACCCGAGCTCGCCGCGTGCGGACTCGAGGGCCACGTACACCTCGCCCGCGGGCACGCGGTAGCCCTCGGTCACGAGCTTGAAGTGGTGGATGAGGCTCTCCATGGACGTATGCAGCTCGTGGCGGGGAGGCAGGACGATCTTGCGGTCGTCCACGATCCATGGCCCCTCGGGCATGCCGTCGAGGCACTGCTGGACGATGCGCGTCGACTCGCGCATCTCGTCCATGCGCACCTTGTAGCGGTCGTAGACGTCTCCGTTGAAATAGACCGGCACGTCGAAGTCGACCTGGTCGTAGGCGAGGTAGGGCTGCGCCTTGCGCAGGTCCCAGTCGACTCCCGAGGCGCGGAGGACCGGGCCGGACTGGCCGAGGGCGATCGCGTCCTCTGCGGAGAGCAGGCCGATGCCTTTCGTCCGCTCGAGCCAGATCGCCTGCCGGTCGAGGAGCGCCTCGTACTCGTCGACGCGGCCCGGGAACATCTCCACGAACTTCTGGCACTCGGTGAAAAAGCCGGGCGGGATGTCCTCGGCGAGCCCGCCCGCCTGGAAGTAGCGCGTGTGCATGCGGACGCCGGTGACGAGCTCGAACAGGTCGAGGACGGCGTCCCGCTCGCGGAAGCAGTACCAGAGGAGCGAGATCGCCCCGAGCTCGAGCGCGCCCGTGCCGAGCCAGACGAGGTGCGAGTGGATGCGCGAGAGCTCGCAGAGGAGCGTGCGCATCCAGGTCGCCTTCGGCGGCGGCTCGACCTCGAGGAGCTTCTCGATCGCGAGCACGAAGGCGAGCTCGTTGATCTGGAACGAGAGGTAGTCGATCCGCTCCGGATACGTGATCGCCTTCCACCAGGTCTTCTGCTCCATGTTCTTCTCGAAGCCCGTGTGGAGGTAGCCGATGACGGCTTCGACGCCCTCGACCCGTTCGCCGTTCAGCTCGACGATGAGGCGGAGGACACCGTGCGTGGAGGGGTGGTTCGGCCCGAAGTTGACCTCGAGGATGTCGCCCTCCTCGCGGAGAGCCGGGTCGACCTGGAGCACGGACGGGATGGGGCTCGGGATCCTGGTGCCGGCGTAGATCGGTGCCTGCCGGCGCTGCGGCCGAAGTGGTCATTACTCGGCTCCCGAGAATCGCACCGGCTCGCCGCCGATCGGGTAGTCCTTGCGGAGGGGGTGGCCCTGCCAGTCGTCGTCCATGAGGATCCGCTTCAGGTTCGGGTGGCCCTCGAACTCGATCCCCATGAGGTCGTACGCCTCGCGCTCGTGCCAGTCGGCGGTCGGCCAGACGGAGACCACGCTCGGGACCGACTCTCCTTCCTCGCACCAGACCTGGAGCCGGACACGCGGCGCCCCGCGGGCGCCCGAGACGACGGAGGCGAGGTGGTACGAGACCGAGAAGCGCTTCGCCTTCGGGTCGGGCTTCTTCGCGAGACCCCATGAGCCGGGCCGGTTGATGTCGCGCCCGCCGCGATGCCCCCAGTAGCCGGCCACGGTGCGCTCGTTCCAGCCGAGGTAGTCGGCCGCGGCGATGTCGGAGAGGAAGTTGAAGCCTCGCTCGTCGCGCAGGTATTCCGACGCCTCGCGCAGCCGCGCCGTCTCGATGACCACGGTCGTCTCGCCGCGCTCCTCGGTCACCGACGCGAATCCCGGGACGTCGTCGAAGCTCACGATGCGACTCCGCGGATCTCGTACGCGGGCGGGACGCCGGCGAGGATCTTCTCCTGCAGCCGGACGATGCCCTCCAGGAGCGCCTCGGGCCGCGGTGGGCAGCCGGGCACATGCACGTCGACCGGCACGACCTTGTCCACGCCCTGGAGGACGGCGTAGTTGGAGAACATCCCGCCCGAGCTCGCGCAGGCGCCCATTGCGATCACCCACTTCGGCTCGAGCATCTGGTCGTAGATCTGCCGGAGCGGCGCCGCCATCTTGTGGGAGACGCGCCCCGAGACGATCATCAGGTCGGCCTGGCGCGGCGAGGAGCGGAACACCTCTGCGCCGAAGCGCGCGACGTCGTAGCGCGAGCCGACGATCGCGATCATCTCCATCGCGCAGCAGGCGAGGCCGAACGTGTCCGGCCAGATCGAGTGCCCCTGCGCCCAGGCGACCGCCTTCCCCACGGTCGTGAGCCCGATCTTGGACTCGAGGTCGCCGAGCTCCTGCTCGAAGACGCCGGGCCCTTTCTTGCGCATGAGGGTGCGCTCCGAGTGGAGCCCGTAGTCGGCAAGGCGCTTCTTCCGTCCTATGTCCGCCAATCCAGTGCCCCCTTCTTCCAGACGTAGACGTAGGCGATCGCGAGGATCGCGATGAAGAAGCCGAACTCGGCGAGCGCGAAGCTTCCGAGGGTGTCCAGCCAGAGCGCGACCGGGTAGAGGAAGACGATCTCGATGTCGAAGACGATGAAGAGCATCGCCGTCAGGTAGAAGCTGACCGTGAAGCGCTGCTTGGTCGGCGGGCCGACCGAGACCCCGACTCGAAGGGGATCGTCTGCTGGCGGGTCTTCGTCTTCGGGCGGGTTGCGAGGATGAACGAAGCCGCGATCAGCGAGGCCGGGATCGCCAGGGCGAAGAAGCCGTAGACGAGGAACGGGAACCAGTCGTCCAGGACGGCCAGCGGCACGCCCGCATACTAACCGTCCTCGCGTCCGTGAGACTTGTCACGAACTGCGCGTTCTTTCCAGCGTTTTCTGCGGCTTTCGTGTCACAAGGTCGGGGGGTGTTTGACCGGTTATGCCGTTGGTACACTGAGACCGATGGTCACCGTCACCGAGTCTGCGGCCACCAAGATCCGCGCCCTCATGGCCGAAGAGCCCGAGGGCGAGATCTCCGTTCTCCGGATCGCCATCCAGGGCGGCGGGTGCTCGGGCTTCCAGTACGCCCTCGGCTTCGACCGCGGGCCACAGGACGGCGACAACGAGATCGAGATGAACGGCGTACGCGTCGTCATCGATCCCTTCAGCGCTCCGTATCTCACCGGTGCCGAGATCGACTATGTGGACGCGCTCATGGGCGCCGGCTTCGCGATCAACAACCCGAACGTCGAAGCGGCGTGCGGGTGCGGCTCGTCCTTCCAGGCGAAGGAAGGCGCGGCCGAGGGCGAGGCCGTGCAGGCGCATGCGGGCGGCGGTTGCGGCTCCGGCTGCTCGCACTAGCGTTCCCTCGCCCCGGGTAGCATCGAGCCAGACGTGAGCGAAGGCGTCTGCGACATCACGGTGATCGGCGCGGGCCCGGTAGGGCTTGCCGCCGCGTACTACGCGGGCCACCGCGACGCCAGCGTTCGCATCGTCGAGAGCCTCGGCCAGCTCGGTGGCCAGGTCGCCGCCGTCTACCCGGAGAAGCACGTCTACGACGTCGCGGGCCACCCGAAGATCAAGGGCCAGGATCTCGTCGAGCTCTGTGTCGAGCAGGGGCTCCAGTTCGGCGCCGACGTCCATCTCGACGAGGAGGTCGCCGATCTGGAGAGGCTGTCGCAAGACGGCGAGGAGCTGCTCGCGCTGACGACCAAGTCCGGCGAAGCAGTTCCTCTCTCGCGCGCTGATCGTCACTGCCGGCCACGGCGCCTTCGAGCCGAGGAAGCTCGAGCTCGAAGGGATCGACGACTGGGAGGGCCGCGGGCTCCACTACTTCGTCACGCGCAAAGACGTCTTCAAGGGCAAGAACTGCGTCATCGTCGGCGGCGGGGACTCCGCGCTCGACTGGACGCTCGGCTTGCAGGACACCGCCGACCTGCCGATCACGCTCATCCACCGGCGCGAGCGCTTCCGCGCGCTCGAGACTTCGGTGAACGAGGCGCAAGAGGCTCCAGGGGGAGGGCAACGTCCGCATCTGCGCGCCGGCCGAGGTGCGCGAGATCCACGGCGACGGCTCCATCCAGGCGGTGACCGTCGAGGACACCGGGACCGGCGAGACCACCCGGCTCGACTGCGAAGCGCTCATCCTCCTCCTCGGCTTCCACTCCCACCTCGGCTCGATCGCCGACTGGGGGCTCGATCTCCACGGGAAGCGCCAGATCCTCGTCGACCCGATGACGATGGACACGTCCATCCCAGGCGTGTACGCGGCCGGCGACGTGGCGGGCTACGAGGGCAAGATCACGCTGATCTCGATCGGCTTCGGTGAGGCGGCGATCGCGGCCAACAACGCCATCGCCCGCATCCGCGGCGAAAAGGTTCAGCCCAAGTACTCGACCGACTGACGGATCTCCCCTTTCGGGGGGAGAACCCGCGGGCCGCGACAGCCGAAGAAGCTGGTGTGAGCGAGAAGCACGCTGTCGAGTGCCTCCATTGCGGCACGTTCCGAACCGTCGAGCGCGAGCGCACGCATCGCCTCGACCCCGGCGAGTGCGCCAAGTGCGGCTACCTGGGCTGGGCCCTGGTCGCCGACCTCTCCGATCCGGTGCGCAAGTCGCTCCGCGAACGCCCGCCGGAGTGCGCTTCCGCCGACTGCGCGCCGTCTAGACTCCACGGCGTGGCCACCACGCCGAAGGAGGCTCTGGGGCACGGAAACTCGCAAGGCTGTCGAGAACTTCCCCGTCTCCGGCGAGCCCATCCCGGTCTCGGTAGCGCGCTGGCTCGGCCGCATCAAGGCTGCTTCCGCGCGCGTGAACGCCGACCTCGGCCTCCTAGACAGGGAGAAGGCAGACCGGATCGCCGCCGCCGGCGACCGCATAGCGAACGGCGAGTTCGACGACCAGTTCCCGATCGACGTCTTCCAGACCGGGTCGGGCACGTCGTCGAACATGAACGCGAACGAGGTCATCGCGGCGCTCGCCGGCGAGGACGTGCACGCGAACGACGACGTGAACATGGGCCAGTCCTCGAACGACGTCTTCCCCTCGGCCGTCCATCTCGCCGCGCTCGACGAGCTCGTGAACGGGCTCCTTCCGGCGCTGAGCCAGCTGGCCGAGGCGCTCGAGGCCAAGGCCAAGGAGTTCGACGACGTCGTCAAGTCGGGCCGGACACACCTGATGGACGCTGTGCCCGTCACACTCGGGCAGGAGTTCGGCGGCTATGCCGCCCAGGTCCGCCAGGGGATCGCACGGATCGAGGCGGCCCTCGGCCGCGTCGGCCAGATCCCGCTCGGCGGCACCGCGACCGGGACCGGCCTGAACACACATCCCGAGTTCGCGGAGCGTGTGCGCGCGATCCTCGGCGAGCAGACCGGCCTCGGGATCTTCGCCCCGGCCGACCCCTTCGAGGCGCAGGCCGCCCGCGATGCGCTCGTCGAGGCCTCGGGCGCGCTCAAGACCGTCGCGGTCTCCCTCACCAAGATCGCGAACGACATCCGGCTCATGGGCTCGGGCCCGCGCGCCGGCCTTGCCGAGATCGCGTTGCCCGAGCTCCAGAAGGGCAGCTGG
>CAVYAJ010000058.1:0-44361 GCA_963766155.1 uncultured Actinomycetes bacterium
CCATCCCGTCATCGTCTGGAGCCCGGACGGGCAGCACATCGCCTGGTGCGGCCGCCGGCGCACGGGTTTCGACCTCGAGATCGGCGGATCGGCGACCCGGCTCCCGCGCTGCCCGGTCGGCTATACGCGGGACGACGAGGTCGCCTACGCGGTCGGGAACAAGGTCCTCGTCGGCGACCGCCCCGTCTTCACGGCGGACGGCGGCATCACGTACGCAAAGTTCGGGCTCGACGGCTCGCTCGCAGTCGTCGTCGACGGGAAGCGGATCGAGCGCTGGGACGGGAGCTCGCTCGACGAGCTCGACGGAGCCACGCCGAGCTTCCAGGGAATCACGCCGATCTTCAGCAACGACAACTGTGCGGCGCTCCTCCCCTCACCCAGGTCGTCCAGCTCATCGACCTCGGCTGCCAGTCCGGCGTCACCAACCGTTCGTTCCAAGGCGACACGGCCGCCTGGTCGCCCGACGGGAAGTGGATCGTCACGTCGAACGGGGTCGAGACCGAGTTCCACCGCGTCGTCGGGTCGCGCCGCGAGATCACGTGGCCGGTCGGCGCGGCGGCGTTGGCCTGGCGGCCGGACTAGACGGTTCCGGCAATCCGAAGCGGGACGCACCCGGTATCTTCGGGACGATGAGACGCGGCCCCCTCTTCGTCGCTCTGCTGGCCGCGCTCGCCGCCTCGGCCTGCGGCGGCAGCGGACAGAGCCATGAGCACGAGCACGGGACCAGCGGCTCGCTCACCGTCTCGGGTGGAAGCGGGCGCTTCGCCGGCGGAGAGCTCGACCCGCCGCAGCCGACGCCTGATTTCACGCTCACCGACCAGTCGGGCCAGAAGGTGAGCATGGCCGACCAGCGCGGGAAGCTCGTATCTCCTCACCTTCCTCTACACCAACTGCCCGGACGTTTGCCCGCTCATCACGCAGAACCTGAACCAGGCCCTGCAGATGCTCGGCGCGAAGCGCGACGACGTGCGCGTGCTCGCCGTCAGCGTCGATCCCGAGGGCGACACGCCGAAATCCGTGGACGAGTACGCGAAGACGCATCACCTCCTGCCCGAGTTCCACTACCTGATCGGCTCGCGGGGCGAGCTCACCCAGGTCTGGAAGGCCTACGACGTCGCGGCGGTTGCGAGCGACCCCGAGCTCGTCGACCACACCGCCTACACGATGCTCGTCGACCGGTCGGGCGAGGGCCGCGTCATCTACGACGCGAGCGTGAAGGCCAAGGACGTCGTCCACGACGTCGACGAGCTGCTCGTCCTCTTAGGCCGCCGAAGCGGCGGCGAGGCCGGGCTTGCACCCGGCCTCGCTCGTTACTTCGTATTGCCTTCGGTCTACGGGACGCGCGTGATGCGGTTCTGCGGCCCGGGCCCGACCGGGGAGTTGTGCATGAAGTAGTTGACCAGGGCGTCGAGGTCGATCTCGCCGCCGAGCGGGTCGGTTCCCTCGTTGAAGACGGTGAACCCGTCGCCGCCGCTCGCGAGGAAGTTGTTCATCGCGACGCGGTAGGTCGCGGTCTTGTCCACCGGGACGCCGTCGATCTTGACGGAGTCCGGCGACGACGTGAGGCGTCGGCTGTCGGCGACCACGAGTAGTCGAACCCGTTGGACACCTGCAGGATCCCGTTGGCGCCCGTGAACTGCTGCTCGAGCAGCCGGTAGATCATGTCGCCGGTCATGGTCTTCACCGTCATGACGTTGTTGAACGGCTGCACGGTGAAGAGCTGGTTGTAGGTGACCGGCGCCGGGCTCGCCGCCGTGCACGGGCTGACTGCAGGCGAGATCGGCTCGGATGCCGCCCGGATTCATGAAGGCGACGACCGCATCACCGAAGTCGCGTCGGCGAGGTGGACGCCAGCTGTGCGTCGGCGATCACGTCTCCGAGCGCGGACTCGCCGGCCGGCGTCGTCGTCCGCGTCATGTCCGCCGATCTGCGAGCCGACGACGCGGTTGGCGATCGGGCCCGAGAGCGCGTCGTACTTGTTGATGATCGCGGTCTCGGCCGCGTCCTTCGCGACGTCACGCGTGACGATCACGTTGTGCGCGGTCGCGCTGACGATGTCCTTCGTCTGGTGGTCGATGCGGAGATCGATGTCCGTGATCAGCCGGCCGAACGAGGAGGCGCTCGTCGACGAGCTTCCCGTTGATCTGGCAGATGTACGGCTGGTGGGTGTGCGCCGAGATGACGACGTCGACCTGCGGCGCGAGCCCGTTGACGATCGGGATGATGTCGCCGCGTGAAGTTGTCGCAGCGGTCGGAGTCCTGGTACCCGAGTCGGGAAGGGCGCCGTTCTGGAGCCGCCCTGGTGGATGCAGGACGACGAACGCGCGCACGCCCTGCTCGCTCGCAGCTTGGCGACGAGGTTGTTGATGGTCGGGACCTCGGGGCGGAACTCGAGGCCCGCGACGCCGGCGGGCGTCACGATCAGCGGCGTGCCCTCGAGCGTGAGGCCGATGAACGCGATCTTCGCGTTGCCGACCTTGTGGACCTCGTAGGGCGGGAAGATCGTGTTCTCGGTGCCCTCGTAGAACACGTTGGCGGCGAGGTACTGGAAGAGCGCGCCGCCGAACGGCGTCGCCGTCCTGGCAGCCGTCGACCGGATGGCAGCCGTTGCCGCCGAGCTGGTTCCGAACTGCATGCGCAGCAGCTCGTCGATGCCCTCGTCGAACTCGTGGTTGCCGACGCCGGTGACGTCGAGCCCGAGAGCGTTCATCGCCTCGATCGTCGGCTCGTCGTGGAAGAGCCCCGAGATCAGCGGGCTCGCGCCGATGAGGTCGCCCGCGCCGACCGTGATGTGTTCGGGTTGGTCGTGCGCAGGCTCTTGATCCAGGTTGCGAGGTACTCCACGCCGCCCGCGTTGACGGTCTGCCCGCCGGGCCCGCGTGGCGATCCTCCCGGACGACCCCGTCGGCGGCTGCAGGTTGCCGTGGAAGTCGTTGATCGCGAGTAGCTGGACAAACGTGTCCTTCTCCTTGGCCGGTGCGCCGAATGCTGTCGGCGCGAGGGCAAGGACGAAGGCCACAAGCGCGCAGAGCGCGACAAGGCGTTTCATGTGTACCTCTCCCCTCAGTCGGATACGCGCGCGATCCTAACCCCGTCGGAGTGCGATTGAAAGCCGCCGAGTTTCGAGTTGGTTAGGACTTGGCTTCGTTCCAGTCGTCGCCGACCCCGACGTCGACGGCGAGCGGCGGATCGAGCGGGTAGGCGCCGCACATCTCCTCGCGCAGGATGTCCTTGATCGCCGAGATCTCGACGTCCGGCGCCTCGACGAGGAGCTCGTCGTGAACCTGGAGCACGAGCCGCGAGGAGCGCCCCTCTTCGCGCAGCCGCAGGTGGATCGCGACCATCGCCTTCTTGATGATGTCGGCCGCCGTGCCCTGCATGACGAAGTTGACGGCGAGCCGCTCGCCGAGTGAGCGGGTCTGGCGATTCGAGGCCTTGAGCTCCGGAACCGGGCGGCGGCGCCCGAAGAGGCTCGTCGCGTAGCCCTCCTCCGTGCAGCGCTCGATCGTCCGCTGGATGAAGTCCTGGACGAGCGGGAAGCGGGCGAGATAGGTGTCGATGTACTCCTGGGCCTGCTCCCGCGGGATCTCGAGGTTCTCGGAGAGCCCGAAGGCGGAGATGCCGTAGATGATCCCGAAGTTCACCATCTTGGCGACGTTGCGCTCGTCCTTGGTCAGCTCGGCGCGTTCCTTGCCGAGCACCTCGGCGGCCGTCGCCGCGTGGATGTCCTCGCCCTGGGCGAAGGCCTCGCGGAGCTTCGGCTCGCCGGAGACGTGGGCGAGGATGCGCAGCTCGACCTGGGAGTAGTCCGCCGAGACAAGCCGGTGGCCGGGCTCGGTGACGAAGGCGCTTCTGATCTCGCGCCCGAGCTCGGTGCGGATGGGGATCGCCTGCAGGTTCGGATTCGTCGTCGAGAGCCGGCCGGTGGAGGCGACGGCCTGGTTGAAGGTCGTGTGGAGGCGGCCGTCGTCCGGCGAGATCAGCTCGGGCAGCGGGCCGAGATACGTGTTCAGGAGCTTCGAGTATTCGCGCCATTCCTCGATCACCGCCACGATCTCGTGCTCGCCGCGGATCGAGCGGAGCACGCGTGAGTCCGTCGAGTAGCCGGTCTTGCCCTTGCGGCCCGCGGTCAGGCCCAGCACCTCGAAGAGGATGCGCGCCACCTGCTGCGTCGAGCCGAGCATGAACTCCTCGCCGCCGAGCTCGTGCGCCCGCGTCTCGAGCTCCTCGAGGCGGTCGGCGAGTCGCGCCGTGATCTCGCCCATGCGGTACGTGTCGATCTTCACGCCCGCGTCCTCCATCCCGGCGAGCACCTCTGTGAGCGGCAGCTCGATCTCGCGGTAGAGCGGGTCGAGGCTCCTTCCGAGATGCGCTGCCGCATCGGACCGGCGAGGCGAAGCGACGCCGAGGCATGGCGCACGAGCGCCGCGGTGTCCTCCTCCGCGGGAGGCTCGGGCTGGAGCTCGATCCCGTACTCGGCGGCCAGGTCGTCGAGAGCGTAGGTCGCGCGGCCCGGCTCGATCAGGTACGCCATGAGCAGCGTGTCGTCGACGACGTCGAGCCGGAGCGGCTTGGCGTCATGCGCGACGAGGTCGGCCTCGCGAAGCGCGGACGGCGGTCTCCGGCGTCCACGCGGCGACGACGACCTCCTCCTGGGCGATGCGCCACGCGCCCGTCCTCGACCGCGATCCCCGCCTCCCCGGACGGCGGCGACACCTCCCCTTCGCGCCAGGGGACGGCGACGCCCTCGAGCTTCATCGGCGCCGCCGGGAGCGCCTCGTCGATCACGTCCACGCGCTGGAGCAGGTTGCGGAACTCGTACTGCCTGAACATCTCCTTGAGACGGGAGCGGTCCGGCGGGTTGAGGACGAGCTCAGCGGGATCGCAGTCGAGCTGCAGGTCGCGGCGCATGGTCGCGAGCTCCTTGGACGACCTCGCCTGCTCGGCGTGCTCGCGGAGGGCGCGGCCGCGCGCCGGAGAGAGCTCGTCCACGTGCTCGAGCACGCCCTCGAGGGAGCCGTACTGCGCGACCAGCTGGCCGGCTGTCTTGTCCCCGATGCCCGGAACTCCCGGGATGTTGTCGGACGTGTCGCCCTTGAGCCCGATGAAGTCGGGGACCTGCTCCGGAGTCGACCCCGTAGCGCGCGAAGACGCGCTCGGGCGTGTACACGTGCACGTCCGCGACCCCCCGCGGCGTCATCATCAGGGAGACGTTGTCGCTGACGAGCTGGAACGCGTCGCGGTCCGTCGAGACGACGGTGGTCTTGACCCCGGCCTCGTCGGCCTGCGCGGCGAGCGTGGCGATGACGTCGTCCGCCTCCCAGCCCTCGAACTCGAGGTTCCGGTAGCCGAAGGCCTCGACGATCGGCCGGAAATGCGGGAACTGCTCGGAGAGGAGGTCGGGCATCGGCCGGCGGTCGACCTTGTACTCGGGGTCGAGCTCCTTGCGGTGCGTGGCGCGGGTGTCCCAGGCGACCGCGACGCCCTTCGGCCGGTAGTCGGCGAGGAGCTTGAAGAGCATGTTCGTGAACCCGAGGAGGGCGTTCGTCGGGAAGCCTTCGCTCGTCGCGAGCTCCTCCGGCAGCGCGTAGTACGCGCGGTAGGCGAGGTTGTTTCCGTCGACGAGGAAGAGCTCGGAGTCGCGCGCGGGGCCGTCGTCGAGCTGGAGCTCAGCCCCTGTCAGCGTCTTGGGTGACACACCTCCACCTTAAACGCTGGGTTACTCCTCGCCGAGGTAGGTCTTGCGAACCTGCTCGTTCGTCGTGCAGGGCCTTCGCGTCGTCGGCGAGCACGATCGCGGCCGGTCTCGAGCACGTAGCCGCGGTCGGCCGCGTCGAGCGCCATGAGCGCGTTCTGCTCGACGAGCAGGATCGGCGTCCCCTGCTCGTTGATCTCCCTGATGATCTCGAAGATCCGCTCGACGAAGATCGGCGCGAGGCCCATCGACGGCTCGTCGAGCAGCAGCAGCTTCGGGCGCGCCATGAGCGCGCGGCCCATGGCGAGCATCTGCTGCTCGCCGCCGGAGAGCGTCCCGGCCTTCTGGCTGCTTGCGCTCCTCGAGCCGCGGGAAGAGGTCGTAGACGCGGTCGAGGTCCTCCTCGGATCTCGGCGCCCTTCTGGCGCTGGTAGGCGCCCATCTCGAGGTTCTCGAGCACGCTCATGCGCGGGAAGATGCGGCGGCCCTCCGGCGACTGCGAGATGCCCATCTGCACGATCTCGTGCGGCGCGGCGCTCGGTGATGTCGTCGCCCTGGAAGATGATCGCGCCCTTCGCGCGGCTGGTTCAGGCCGTTGATCGAGCGCAGCGTCGTCGACTTGCCGGCGCCGTTCGAGCCGATCAGCGTCACGATCTCGCCCTCGCTGCACCTCGAGCGAGATGCCCTTGAGCGCGTGGATCGTCCCGTAGTACGTGTGGACGTCGTCGAGCTGGAGGATCGCGCTCGCCGTCGCGCGCGACCGGCTCCTCATGCCGTGCTCGCCGGCCTGCGTGCCCGAGGTAGGCCTCGATGACGCGCGGGTCGTGCTGCACCTCCGTCGGCGAGCCCTCGGCGATCTTCTCGCCGTAGTCGAGCACCGTGACGCGGTCGGAGATGCCCATGACGACGCGCATGTCGTGCTCGATCAGCAGCACCGTGATGTCGCTGCTCGGCGCGCAGCTTGCGAGACGAACGCCGTGAACTGCGCCGTCTCCTCCGGGTTCATGCCGGCGGTCGGCTCGTCGAGCAGCAGGAGCTCGGGCTCGGTCGCGAGCGCGCGCGCCACCTCGAGCCGGCGCTGGTCGCCGTACGGCGAGGTTCTTCGCGTACTCGTCTGCGCGCGCCCGGGCAGCCCCGAGAAGTCGAGCAGCTCGCGCGCGCCGTTCGCGCGCGCCTCGCTCCTCCCGCTTCGGCGCTGGCGTGCGGAAGATGGAGCGCCCAGACGCCGCCCTTGATCGGCTGTGCATGGCGACGAGCACGTTCTCGAGCGCGGTCATGTTGTGGAAGAGGCGGATGTTCTGGAACGTGCGCGCCATGCCGAGCGCGCGTGATCTTGTGCGGCGGCAGCCCGGTGATCGTCGCGCCCTCGAAGATGATCCCGCCCGCGGTCGGCTTGTAGACGCCGGTGAGGATGTTGAAGAAGGTCGTCTTGCCGGCGCCGTTCGGGCCGATCAGGCTGACGATCGAGCCGCGCGGGATGTGAAGTCGACGTCGTTGACCGCGACGAGGCCGCCGAACTCCTTGCGCACCTGGATCGCCTCGAGCATGTTCGGGTCGCCCGGTCGCGTCGCGCTCATCGCGTCCTGCGCGTCGTAGAGCGAGCGTGCTCCTCGCCCTCCTCGAACTCGGCCTTGCGCCGCGCGCTCGGGATCAGGCCCTCCGGGCCGGAACAGCATCATCACCACGAGCAGGATCCCGAAGATCAGGAACTTGTACTTCGGGATGTCGACGTCGTTCGAGAGCCGAGCGCGTCGAGCCGTCGTTGATGCCGATCGCCGATCTTGTCGAGGCCCTTCAGGTTCAGGTACTCGAGCAGGATCGCGCCGCACGATCACGCCCGTAGATGTTCCCCATGCCGCCGACGATGACCATGCAGAGCACGAGCACCGAGATGTTGAAGAAGAAGCTCGTCGGGAACACCGAGCCGATGAACGAGCCGTAGTAGGCGCCGGCGAAGCCGCCGAAGACGGCGCCGATCGCGTACGCCCAGAGCTTCGTGCGCATGAGCGGGACGCCCATCGCCGAGGCGGCGACCTCGTCCTCGCGCACCGCGATCCAGGCGCGCCCCATCTTCGAGTCGCGCAGGCGCGAGTTCACGAAGATCGTGATCAGCACGATGACGACGATCAGGAAGAACCACGCGTTCAGGTGGAGCGATGTTGAAGCGGTCGGGCAGGATCCCGCCGGTCCAGTCGTTGATGCGCTCGCCGAAGCCCGGGCGGTCGAGTCTGCTTCACGCCGCGCACGCCGTTCGTCAGGTTGCGTGGCGAAGTCGAAGAACGGGAAGCTGCGAGTCCGCCGGGTACGCCAGCGAGTCGGCGTTCCGGAAGAGGTCCGGGATGATCTCGCCGAAGCCGAGCGTCACGATCGCGAGGTAGTCGCCGCGCAGGCGCAGCGTCGGCCAGCCGATGATGCACGCCCGCGAACGCGCGCGACGGCGCCGGCGAGCGAGCAGGACGAGCCAGAAGCCGAGGTGGATGCCCGGCGATGTAGCGCGGCGCGTTCGTGCCAGGAAGTGGAAGTCGACGCGGTTGGTGAAGAGGTCCGAGCCGAACCAGCCGACCGTGTAGGCGCCGAGGGCGAAGAACGCCACGTAGCCGAGGTCGAGCAGGCCCGCGTAGCCGACGACGATGTTCAGCCCGAGCGCGAGCATCACGTAGACGACGATCATGAAGAGCGATGTCGAGCTCGAGCCCGAGGCCGTCGTTGAGCGATGAACGAGAGCGGGCCCTCGAGCGCCCCACCACGGATACGGGAAGCGAGCACGACGATCGCGAGCGGGATCGCCCACCGAGCCACGTGTGCTCGTGTGGCTGTAGCGGCGTTCGGACGCGCCGCCAGATGCGGCTCAGCGGCCGCTTCGCCTCCGCGGCTGCAGCCGGCCTCGGTCACTCATTGGCCCTCCGGCACCTGCTCGCCGAGCAGGCCCGACGGGCGGAAGACGAGGATCAGGATCAGGATCGAGAAGATGACGTCGTCGTCCAGCGCGCGTCCCCGAAGCCGTCGTTGTAGGCCTGCGATCATCCCGAGCAGCGATTCCGCCGAGCACGGCGCCGCGTGAGGTTGCCGATGCCGCCGAGCACGGCCGCGGTGAACGCGAAGAGGCCGAGGCGGAAGCCGAGCTGGAAGTTCGACGTGCCGATGTAGAGCGCGTAGATCGACGCCGGCGGCGCCGGCGAGCGCGCCGCCGAGCGCGAACGTGAACGAGATCGTGCGGTCGACGTTGATGCCCATCATCGCCGAGGCGTCCATGTCCTGCGCGGTCGCGCGCATCGCCTTGCCCGGCGCTTCGTGCGCTGCACGAGATAGGTGAGCGAAGATGAGGAGCGGGACGATGACCACGAGGACGATGAAGTCGTCCCACGCGTAGGTCGACGCCGCGCCAGTGTCGAAGATGTTGCCCGTCGGGAGGATGTCCGGGAGCGGCGCGGGCCCGGGCCCTTCCACGCGAGGCCGATGTTCTGGAGGATGAACGAGAAGCCGATCGCGGTGATCAGCGGCGACCAGCCGCGGCTGGTTGCGCAGCGGCTTGTAGCCGATGCGCTCGATGCTGACGTTGATCACCATGCAGAAGAGCATCGAGAAGAAGCAGGCACATGAAGACCGTGTAGATCCGCTGCCCGTCGACGAGTTGGCCTCGTCGCCGCCGTCCCGAGCGGGATGCGCGATCACGCGCGAAGAAGCAGCGGGATCTGGAACGAGCCGTCGATGACGATCGATTGCGTCTGGAACGTGCCCGAGCATGAAGTTGTCGCCGTGCGCGAAGTTGATCAGCTCGATGATCCCGTAGACGAGCGTGTAGCCCAGCGCGACGAGCGCGTAGATCGAGCCGTTCGTGAACCCGATCAGCGTGACCTCGGTGAAGCGGCTCGGCGACGTCGATCGAGTCGATCAGCCAGTCGCCGAGGCTGAGCAGCGAGAATGGCGCCGAAGACCCAGCAGGACGATCTGCGAGGGCGGCAGGCGACGCGCGAAGGCTGGTCGAGATGCGGATTCAGCGGTCGCCACAGGCGGAGGTTATGACGGAAACGAGAGGGCCGGTCAAGACCGGCCCTCTCGCTTCCTGACTAGTCGCATCAGCGGTCTACCCGAGCGTCTTGGTCTCCTTGAACTTCCACGTCGCCGCCTGCCTGCGCCAGGTAGACCGAGATCGAGGCCGCGCCGTCGGGTCGCCGTTCTCGTTGAACGACATCGGCCCGACGACCGCGTCGGGATGTTCGGTCTCGAACAGCTTCGCGAGGACGTCCTCGCGGCTGCCGTCGGAGCGGCCGATCGCGTCGAGGAGCACCTGCGCCGCCGCGGCGGCGTAGACCGTGTAGACCTCGGCGCGCCGTACTTCGGCTGCTGGAAGGCGTCGAGGAACGTCTTGCCCCGCCCGGTCAGCTCGTCCGGCGTTGAGCGTCGGAGCGGTGCCGTACGTGCCGGTGACGTTGTCGGCTCCGGCCTCGTCGAAGAGCGAGTCGAGAGCACGAAGCCGTCGGAGACGAGCAGCTTGACCGCGTCGTTGTCGCCGACGGTCGGGACCTTGTCCTTGACCAGCTGGCCGCCGTTGTGGCTGGCGACGCCGCCGATGTAGATGCCGTCGGCGCCGCGTGGCCTTGATCTTCGTCATCAGCGCCTTGTAGTTCTGGGCGTTCTTGTCCCAGCCCTCGTGGCCGGCGACGTTGAGCCCGATGTCCTTCGCGAGCCTCTCGAAGGCGTCGGCGACGCCCTTCCCGTACAGCTCCTTGTCGTCCAGGATGTAGACCTTCGTGACGCCGAGGTCGTCCTTCATGTACTGGGCGTCGACCTGGCCCTGGTAGTCGTCGGACGCGACGACGCGCACGTAGTTGCGCGCGCCGCTCGGGTAGTACTTGTCCGGCTCGCCCGGCTCGTGAGCCGGGGCCGCACGTGCGTGAGCCCGACCGTCGTGTTCGCGGGGCTGACGTACGCGAGCGACGCGTCGTTCGCGATCGGGACCTCGAGCTTGCCGCACAACCCGAGTTGTACGTGCCGATCACGCCCAGGATCGACTCGTCGTCGACGTAGTTGCGCGCGTTGTCGGCACACTTGGCCTCGTCCCACGCGCCCTTCGCGGCCGTGGAGTCATCGAATGCCTCGAACGAGACGGTGAAGTCGCCGACCTTGCCGCCGACCAGCTCGAGGTAGAGCTTGATCGCGTTGTTCATCGGTTTCCGTCTGAGCTGCCGACGAGCCCTGCAGCGGCAGGTCGGAGACGATCTTGACCGCCGTCTCCGCCGCCGCCTGTCTCGCCGCCACCGGTCCCGCCGCTCGTGCTGTTGTCACTCCCGCCGCATCCTGCGGCGAGGAGCGCCAAGGCACTGAGCACCAAGACCAGTACCGACAAAAGTGTCCTTCTTCTCAACTGCGCCTCCTCGTTTGCCCGACTGTTCTCTCGACGCTGCCCATGGCGAGCATTCGCCGTGAAGGGACTTGCTGGAGCGGACGCGGCCTCACGCCGAACCGGGCCGCTCGTTGTGGGGCGCCATTATGACGCCGTGAGGGACGTCCAGCAACTGTGCCGATACCATCCCACGTGATGCCTTCTGCCGAAGTGGCGGAACTGGAAGACGCGCTGGACTCAAAATCCAGTGGGGCTTTGCCCCGTGCGGGTTCGACTCCCGCCTTCGGCATCAGTCTCCCCTCCATGCAGCTCCCGAGACGTTTGAGGCAAAAGACGACCGGCCAAGCCCGAAGTTAGACGGATGGCGAAGAAGGTCGGAGTCCTGACAGGCGGAGGGGATTGCCCTGGCCTGAACGCGGTCATCCGCGCGGTCACGCGACGCTCGCTCACGCGCGGGCACTCGATCGTGGGCATTCGCGAGGGCTGGCGCGGTCTCGTCGACGGTCGCTTCATGGAGCTGGGGCCCGCGGGAGATCTCGGGAATCCTGCCTCGCGGCGGGACGATCCTCGGCACCACTCGCACCAATCCGTACAAGACCGACGGCGGCGTCGAGAAGGTCCTGGAGAACTTCCGCGCCCAGGGCCTCGACGCGCTCGTCGCGATCGGCGGCGAGGACACGCTCGGGGTCGCCTCGCGGCTCTTCGCCGAGCACGACCTTCCCGTCGTCGGCGTGCCGAAGACGATCGACAACGATCTCTCCGCGACGGATTACACGTTCGGCTTCGACACCGCGGTCTTCATCGCCACGGAGGCGATCGACCGCCTCCACACGACCGCGGAGTCCCACAACCGCGTCATGGTCGTCGAGGTGATGGGCCGCCACACCGGCTGGATCGCCGTCATGAGCGGGATCGCGGGCGGCGCCGACGTCATCCTCATCCCCGAGCAGCCCGTGACCGTCGAGGAGGCCTGCGACGACCTGCGCCGCCGCCACGAGCGGGGCAAGGACTTCTCCATCGTGGTCGTGAGCGAGGGCTACGAGCTCACGTACGCGTCCGGCGAGAAGCGCCAGGTGGCCCAGGAGGCGCCCGCGACCGACCAGTTCGGCCACGTGCGGCTCGGCGGCGTCGGCGAGCAGTTGGCGCGCGAGATCGAGGAGCGCACCGGCTTCGAGAGCCGCGTGACCGTGCTCGGCCACGTGCAGCGCGGCGGCTCCCCCACTCCGCGCGACCGCGTCCTCGCGACGCGCTACGGCCTGAAGGCCGCCGATCTCGTCGAGGAGGGCAGCTTCGGCACGATGGCCGCGCTCCAGGGCGACGACATCGTCGCCGTCCCTCTGGCCGACGCGGTGGCGGAGCTCAAGACGGTCCCGCCCAAGTTGGTTCGACGTCGCTAAAGCGTTTTTCGGCTGAGAGAGCAGCTCGGAGAGCGGGAAGGAGCGGTTGCGCCGCGGCGGGACGAGGAAGTTCTGCCGGTGCGTCGTCTGCAGGATCGAGTTGAAGCCCTGCCCGCGCGAGCGCGGATGGAGCGGGATGCTCGTGCCGTCCGGGAGGACCCCGTCCATCGCGAGCCGCGTGCGGTGGAAGTCGTCGCTCGTCGGCGTGAAGACGACGAAATGGAGGCCCGCCGCCGGGTCGTCGCTCTGGTTGTCCACGGCGGGCCGTGCGCTCCAGAAGAACGGGTTGTCGAGCGTGTTGAAGTCCGCTCGCTGCGGCACCGCCGTGCCCTTCGGATACAGGATTCCGTCGTTCCCGGTCACATCTGCCTGCAGGCGGGAGGCCGGCTGCATGACGGAGCTGTGCCCGACGGCGTCGAATTGCTCGGCGTCCTGCTCGACCGCCTTCGCACCGTCAGCGTCCTCGGCGTCCTGGGGAACGGTCTGCGTCCCGTCCTCCACGTCGAGCCCCGGCTTGAACGTCGTCGCCACGCGCTCGGGGAAGTCGAAGTTCAGGTACCACGCCTCGACGTCCTCGAAGAGGTGCGAGAGGTGCATCGCCGTTCCCCCGAGGAAGTAGCCGTCCGGGAACTGGTCGGTGTATCCGGGCAGCGTCTCGAAGTTCGCGATCCCGGGCGGGCCGAGCCCCGCCTTCTGCGTCGAGGTGAAGCCGAGGAAGAGCTCGGCGGTGTCGGGGATCAGCTCGGCGCCGCCGATCCCCGCCGCCATCGCCATCTGCTTCGGCAGGCTCTGGCTCCCGTCGAAGCCGCCGCCGGCGAAGCCCCGGCGGATGCTCGTGATCGAGAAGAGCCCCTTTGCCTCGTCGAAGAGGCTCGCCGACCCGTCGGCGATGAAATCCATGCTGTCGCTCCGCAGGAAGATGGCGACGTCGTTGTCCTCGAGGATCAGGTCCTCCGGGTCGCTCGGGAAGCGGATCGCGTCGATCAAGCCGCGGACTTGCTCGCCTGCCGCCTTCGACGCGCGGAGTCCACCGGGAGGTGCTCCTCCGCCTGGGCGGGGACGTAGCGCGTGAAGTAGGGAAGCCCCCAGCCGAGGCTGATCGACAGCCCCTTCGGCGCGGGCTCGTAGCGCGCGTCGAGCTCCTGCAGCGTCTCGCTCAGCGTTGCGCGTGCCTCGGCCAGCGCGGCGGCGGTCGGCTCGACGTTAGCGTGGCGGTGACGACCTCGTGGTGGAGCGGCGGCACGACGACCTCGACGCCGTTGTCGACGATCACCTGCGGCCGGCCGAGGACGTGCTGCTCGGACGGGAGGACGCGCGTGCTCTGCCGCTCGGGCGCGGTGGCGTAGCGGTCGACGAGCTCGTAGATCCCCGCTGCGCCGAGCGCCGCCGCGCCGCCCGCGACGAACTGCCTCCTGGTCAGGCGCACGTCAGGACTGCTGCGGCTCGATCTTCACGAGTCCGGCCATGATCCGATCGAGGTTCTTCACCACTTGGCTGTACGACAGGCCGAGCTCGGGCACCACGTGCTGGCTGACCGAGTAGAGCGACCCGTCGTCCTTCCAGGCATAGAGGACGTGCCACGTGTCGGCGCCGTGGTTGACCGTGTAGACGTCGACGGTCCTGCCGGCGACCTCCCTCGTGCCCCGCTCGCCGCTGAAGCACGGCTTGCCGTTGCAGGTCGGCACCTTGGTCTCGCCGGGGTAGCCGCGCAGGTTCACGTGCACCTCGCCGGCGCCGCGCTCGAACCAGATGAAGCCGATGAGGTAGCTGTTCTCCTTCGTGACCGAGTGCGATGCCCTCCCACTGACCGCCGATCCGGCCGACGAGCGGATCGGGCAGCCAGCTCGGGCAGTAGACGGCCGCGTCGATCTGGTCGCGAGCTTCTGCCAGCCCCGTGCGAGCGCCGAAGGACAGGTCGGCGCGGTTGCCGTCGTCGTGGTCGAATGCGGCGGCTCGGCCGACGCGGAGCCCGCCGCAGCAGCCGAGGCTGCGAACGACACGAGAACGAGGGCGAGAAGCGCCGCAAGCGCCCAGGGGAACGCGCGATTCACGAACCCATGATGCCAGACGCCCGAGCGCGGGTTCATCGGTACCCTCGGTCGCCGTGAAGCCGAAAATCGCAGCTCTCGCGGCTAATCGCAATCCTGGCCTGCGGGCTTCTGGCAGGCCGCGTGCGGCAGCACCGACCACGAGGCTCACGCGCGGTCTCTCTACAACGCCTACCGCACGGCCGAGGACTCGAGGACGGACGCCGAAGGGGAGCTTCGCGTCGCCTTCCGCGACATCTCGAACGCGGCGGTGGCCCAGGACCGCGATGCGGTGCTCGAGGCAGCCCAACGCGGCCAGGACGCGGTCGAGCAGATCAACGACCTCATCACGGCGGAGCTCGAGGCAGCGCAGGGGCTCTAGGAGATCGACTCGGTCTCGGCGCACGGGAAGCAACTCTCCGACGGCCTCCGGCTCACCCGCTCGAGCCTTGCGCTCATCGCCAAGGAGCTGACGATCGCGCTCGACGACCCGTTCCTCGAGACGAGGAAGAAGGAAGTCGACGATCTCGCGAAGGAGTCGGCCGACCTCGCCGTCAAGGGCGAGCTCGCGATCAGGCGCGCCGACCACGCGCTCGCGCTCGCGCTCGGCCTGAAGCCGCGGCTGGACCAGATGTTCACGACGACGAGCGGCTAGCGGCCGGTCAACTCGGCGAGCGCCGAGGCGAAGTCGGCCGAGCCCTGCAGGCACGTCGGCGCCCACCAGGATGGCGTCCACGCCCGCGTTCTCGAGCGCCACGACCTGCTCGCGCGCGCTCACCCGTGCCTCGGAGATGACGAGCTTGCCCGCCGGCACGTCGGCAAGGAGGTCGAGTGTGCGCTCGAGGTCCTCCTCGTCGTCGTCGAGGCCGCGCTCCGAGATGAGGACGATGTCCGGATCGACCCGCTCGAGGGCCTCCTCGAGGGTCTCCTCGTCACGCACCTCGACCGCACAGTCCAGATCCAGCTCGCGGGCGCGTGCGACTGCCGGCCTCCGCCCCGTCGGAGAAAGGGACGATCCACGCGTCGGCGCCCGAGGCGGATGCCTGGGTCGGGTCGCCGCCCCGCACGAGGACGGCCAAGGAGGTGCTCGCTCTGACACGCTCGACGTCGGCGACGTCAACGGCGACGGCCTCGGCTCCCGCCTCCTCGGCGAGCGCGGCGAGGGTCATCCACCGCGCCCTGCAGGACGGGCACGACGGAGATGCCGTCACCCTCGGAGATCGCCTGGCGGAATCGGCTCACGAAGAGACGCGGTCGAGACCCGCGGCGTACGTCACGATCTCGAGCGCGAACGGAGAGCCGATCCTGCCGGCGCCCGCGTTGATCATGGCGATCGCGTCGTCGAGCGTCTCGACGCCGCCGGACGCCTTCACGCCGACGGCCTCCGGAAGGTAGTCGCGCAGAAGCTCGACGTCGTGAACCGTGGCCGGCGTGCCGTTTGCGCTCGTCTGCGCGAAGTCGACCTCCGCGAGCTCGACGATCTTGCACGCGAGTTTCTTGCGCTTGTCGTCCAGGCGTCCGGTCCCGATGATTGCCTTCAGGGTGACCGACCCGCGCCCCCCGTTGGCGGTGCGCATCCGGATGGTGCGCGCGAACGCGGTCAGCTCGTCGCGTACGAGCGCGAAGTCGAGGGCGAGCATCGCCCGCACATCCAGCGCGAACTCGAGCTCGCCGGCTCCCTCGTCGAGGCACCGCTCGGCCTCCGCGATCTTCGCCTTGGCCGCCGCGCCCCCTCCGGGATAGCCGACCACCGCGCACACCTTCACGTCCGAGCCGCGCAGATGCTCGGCCGCGGTGCCGACGTGCTTCGGCAGGACGCAGAGCGACGCGAGGTGCAGCTCGCGCGCCGTCTGGCACACGGCCTCGATCTCCTGCAGGCCCGCGCGCGGGTCGAGGAGGGTGCAGTCGATGGTCTTGGCGAGCTCTTCGATCCGAAGGGCCATGGGCGACTAGCTGAGTCTAGGGGACTAAACGCCGATTGGGTGCCAAACGGTCTTGAGCTCGAGGAAGGCCGCCACGTGCCACGGCGACTGCCCGTCCCCGTTCGAGACGACGCGCTTGACGTTGTCGGCGGCGAGCCGCTCGAGCTCCTCGCGCTCGGGCCCCGCGCCGGAGAGGTCGACCGCGTTCACGTCCATGTGCCCGGCGAGCACCCCACAGAGCTCGTCCTTCCTGCCGGTAAGGACGTTGACGACCCCGCCCGGCACGTCCGAGGTGGCTAGGACCTCCGCGAGGGTCACCGCGGCGAGCGGGCGCTTCTGCGACGCGATGATCACCGCCACGTTGCCGCCGACGATGACCGGGGCGAGGCGCGCGACGAAGCCCGCAAGCGCAGGCTCCTCGGGCGCGACGACGCCGACGACACCGGTCGGCTCCGGCACCGTGAAGTTGAAGTACGGGCCCGCGACGGGGTTCGACGAGCCGAGCACCTGCGCGAGCTTGTCCGCCCACCCCGCGTACCAGACCCAGGAGTCGATCGCGGCGTCGACCTCGGCCTCGTCCCCGGTGAGCTCGACGAACTGGGCCCTGCGGCCCTCCATGATCTCGGCCACCCGGTAGAGGACCTGGCCCCGGTTGTAGGCGGTCATGGACGCCCACTTGGGGAAGGCCTCGCGGCCGGCGCGCACCGCATCGCGGAGATCCTTGCGGGAGGCGCGCGCGACGTTGGCACCCTCGGCCTCGTACGAACGGCCGGACTCCGAGCGGGGGAACGCGCCGCCGACGTAGAGCTTGTAGGTCTTATTGACCGGAAGCCTCACGCTTTTTCCCCATCCCGCGCGCCACGCGCGCGCCCGGCGGCGTTAGCCTGAAGGTGGGTGGTGGTCCGGGGTGGCCCCGACTTAAGGCCGCTTCTCATTCGAACCTCATGTAGGGCTCGAGACCGTGCCGGCCGCCTTCCCGGCCGAAGCCGGACTCCTTGTAGCCGCCGAACGGCGACGCCGGGTCGAAACGGTTGTAGGTGTTCGCCCAGATCACCCCCGCCCGAAGGCGCTGCGCCATCGAGAGGATGCGCGAGCCCTTCTCCGTCCAGACGCCGGCCGACAAGCCGTACGGGGTGTTGTTCGCCTTCTCGACCGCCTCGTCGGGCGTGCGGAAGGTCAGAACCGAAAGCACTGGTCCGAAAATCTCCTCTTGCGCGATCCGGTAGCTCTGCGCGACGTTCGTGAAGACCGTCGGCGCGAACCACCAGCCCTTCTCGGGAAGCCGGCATGGCGGCTGGAAGATCTCGGCGCCCTCCTCCTCCCCGGCCGCGACGAGCTCCTTGATCTTCTCGAGCTGCTCTCTCGAGTTGATCGCGCCGACATCGGTGTTCTTGTCGAGCGGGTCGCCGACGCGCAGCGTCCCCATCCGCCGCTTCAGCTTCGCGATCACCTGCTCGTAGATGGATTCCTGCACGAGCAGCCGCGAGCCCGCGCAGCACACGTGGCCCTGGTTGAAATAGATGCCGTTGATGATCCCCTCGACCGCCTGGTCGAGCGACGCGTCGTCGAAAATGATGTTCGCGGCCTTGCCGCCGAGCTCGAGGGTGAGCTTCTTGCCGGTGCCCGCGACTGCGCGCTGGATCTCCTTCCCGACGTCGGTCGACCCGGTGAACGCGACCTTGTCGACGCCGGGGTGCTTGACGAGCTCGGCGCCCGCACGCCCGTCGCCGGTGACGATGTTCACGACCCCGGGCGGGAGCTCGGCCTGCCGGACGACGTCGCAGAAGAGGAGCGCGGTCAAGGGCGTCGACTCGGCCGGCTTCAAGACGACCGTGTTCCCCGCCGCGAGCGCCGGCGCGATCTTCCACGAGAGCATGAGGAGCGGGAAGTTCCAGGGGATGATCTGCCCGGCGACACCGAGCGGCTTCGGGTTGCGGTTCGGAAATGCGTACTCGAGCTTGTCCGCCCAGCCCGCGTAGTAGAAGAAATGCGCCGCGGACGAGCGGCAGGTCGACGTCGCGGGACTCGCGGATCGGCTTGCCCCCGTCGAGCGACTCGAGCACCGCGAACTCGCGCGAGCGCTCCTGAAGGATGCGCGCGATGCGGTAGAGGTACTTCGCCCGCTCGCCCGGCGCGATGTCGGACCAGCCGTTCTCGAACGCCTCGCGCGCGGAGTCGACGGCCACACCCACGTCCTCCGGGCCGGCGTAGGCCACCTCGGCGAGCGGCTCCTCGGTCGCCGGGCTGATCGTCGCCTCGTACTCGCCCGACTTCGGCTCCACCCACTCGCCCCCGATGAAGAGCCCGTAGCGGTCCTCGATGGTGACGATCTCCCGCGACTCGGGCGCGGGCGCGTAGTCGAACGCCGACGGGACCGGCGAGCGGTCTTGGCGCTTTTCGATCTCAGTCAATGGTGAAGTAGTCCGGGCTCTGGTAGCGGCCTGTCTTCTCCTTGCGGATCTGGAGCAGGCAGTCGTTGAGCAGCGACGAGGCGCCGAAGCGGAAGAGATCCGGCGTCATCCACTCGACGCCGAGGGTCTCGTGCAGGAGGACGAGGTACTGGACGGCCTGCTTTGCGTGGCGGATGCCGCCCGCCGGCTTCATGCCGATCTTCCGCCCGGTCTCCTCGTAGACGTCGCGAATCGCCTCGAGCATGACGAGCGTGACCGGCAGCGTCGCGGCGGGCTGGATCTTCCCGGTGGACGTCTTGATGAAGTCGGCGCCGCCCGCGATCGCGAGCAGGCTCGCGCGGCGCACGTTGTCGTACGTGCCGAGCTCGCCGGTCTCGAGGATGACCTTGAGGTGCGCGTCGCCGCACGCCTCCTTGACCCTGCGCACCTCGTCGTAGACCTTCGCGTAGTCGCCCGACAGGAAGGCGCCGCGGTCGATCACCATGTCGATCTCGTCCGCGCCCATCTCGGCGACGCGGGCCGTCTCCTCGACCTTGATCTCGAGCGGCGACTGGCCGGACGGGAACGCGGTCGCGACCGACGCGACGCGGACGCCGCTTCCCTCCATCCGCTCGAGGGCGACGGGAACGAGATTCGGGTAGATGCAGACCGCGGCCACCGGCGGCACGGTCAGATCGGAGGGATCGGGCCGCATGGCCTTCGAGCAGAGCGCCGCCACCTTCCCGGGCGTGTCCGCGCCCTCGAGGGTGGTCAGGTCCATCATCCGAACGGCGAGGTCGAGCGCGAAAAGCTTGGACTCCCGCTTGATCGAGCGGCGCGAGAGCGAGTCCGCACGCTCCTCGACCGCGACCTGGTCGACCGAGCCGATACGAGGCAGCCGGGGCTCGAGCGGTAGCTCGAAACCGCCCGGGAGAGCGGGGGCCTGCGCCATGGAATCAGTGTAGCCCGGGTGGGCTTCCGGCTCAGCCGGCGTCTGCGAGGAGGCCGCCCTGAACGCGGGCGACGAAGGTGCCGAGGTCGGATTCCTTCTGGCCTAGCCGAGCCTCGAGGTCGCGCAGATGCTCTTCGCGCGCCTCGACCTCGTCCTCGCGGAGATACATGTCCGCTTCGAAGCGAGCCTCGCGCTCGTCGAGCTCCGCCTCGCGGCGCTCGATGTCCAGGGCGCGCTGCTTGAGCTCCTGCTCCTGCTTCTCGAGCCGCTTGGCGCGCCGCTCGAGCCATTCGGAGGAGACCAGGCGCTCGCCGAAGAGATCCTCGTCCTCGTGCTCGGCCGGAGGCACGGCTGCGCGGGGCCGGCGACGGGACGGGCGCAGGAGCCGCGGGCTGGGCCGCCACCTCAGGCGACGACGTCATCGCGAAGATGTTGATGTTGGTCACCGACGACTTGTGGCGTCGGCGCCGCCTTACCCGCGTGGAGTGATGTCGGATCTCCTCGGACATGCCGCTGATCACAGTAATCGGCACGAAATCGGACGCATCCCTCGTTCGAGGGCGTTCAGTTTCGTCAACGCCTAGGCGCTCTGGCCGGCGCCTAGGACGTGGCGAGCTGCTCCTGGACGAGCGGCCGCGTGTCGAACGGCTCGAAGCCGATGCGGGCGGCGACGTCCTCGCTCGAGGGCCGGGTGCCCTCGGCGAAGAGGCTGCGCAGGAAGTCGCCCGTCTCGCTCCGCTGCCACCAGTCCGAGCCGACCGTGTCGCGCAGGTACGCGCGGAGCTGCGCCGCGCGGATCCAGGCGCGCAGGTAGTCGGCCGAGTAGAACCCGTCGTCCATGTCGGCGAGGTAGCCGTCCGGCCGGTAGCGGAACCCGGTCGCGGCGCGCAGACGCTCCGCGTACTTCGGCGCATAGTCGGGCGCGTGCTCGAAGTCGGCCCAGAGCTCCAGCTCGTAGTCGAGCTTCGCCGCATAGCGCCGGAAGAGCAGAACGTCGAGGAAACGGGTTGCCTCGGCGTTCTCTTCGGCCTCGCCCGACGGAGACGTCGAAGTGCTCCGCATGCCAGCCTGGCTCCCGGCTCACCGACTCCAGGAGGAACGAGTAGATCTCGGTCAGGGCGTGGTCGCGAGAGAGACGGCGAAACGTGTACGGAAGCGCGGGGTCGACGCCCGCGTAGTGGAGCGCGTGCCCGGCCTCGTGGAGGAGCCCCTGGTAGTCGTGCAGCCCGCCCTGCGCCCGGGTGATCAGGTGGACGACGTTGGGCGGGTCCGACGCGATCACGCACGCCCGCGGGTTCTTCTGCGGCCGGTCGTCGAGGTCGAGGCGGATGTGCTCGTCGGCGGCGAGGTCGAAGCCGAGCCGCGAGAGGCTCTCGAGGCAGACGGGAACGGCCCGCTCCTTCGTGTAGGTGTCCGCGAGCGGCGACAACCGTCGCAGGTAGGAGACGTGGTAGGAGGCGGGCTCCGCCTCGTGCTCCTCGCCGAGAATCCGGTCGAGCCAGCGCTCGCGGAGCGGCCCGTACGACTCGTCCTGCTCGCGCGCAGCGCGTCCGAGCGCGTCGGCGAGCGCGTGGATGTCGATCGCCTTGCGCCGCGCGCTTCGTCCGACCGGATCGGGGTCGCCGGAGAGCTCCGCGTCGAGGGTCTCCGCGGCGGCCATCAGCTCCTGGCGGTCGTCGTTGAAGCGGGCGGAGGCGTCGGCAGCCAGGTCGCCCAGCTCGTTGCGGTCGCCGTACTCGTCGAGGATGGCGAGCATCGCCTGCGCGGAGCGAAGCGGGAGCGACTCGCCGCGGAAATCGACGCGCGCAGCGAGGAACTCGTTCTCGAAGCGGTCGGAGCGCTCGGCGATCTCGGCGACGACGATCCCGCCGAGGCACGCCTCGCGGAGGCGGTACAGGCGCTCGCGCTCGTCGCCGGCGGCCGCGTCCTCCTCGTCGCGGAGAGACTCGTGCTGCTCGCGGGTGAAGAGGTCGGCGTAGCGGGCGACGATCTCCGCCTGCTCGCTCGTCTCCTTCTCCCCCACGCGCACCGCGCGTGCCTCCTCGGCGCGCTCGTAGAGATAGCGGTTCAGCCGTTCCTCGAACATGAGCGCGGTCAGAGCTGCCACGTTCCTCCTGATTCCTTTTCCTAGATTCCGAAGCGTTCGAGCACATTCTCGTCACGGCGCCAGTGCGGCCGCACCTTGACCTGCAGCTCGAGGTAGACCTTGCCGCCGAGAAGCCGCTCGATCTCCGGCCTCGCGCCCGCGCCGATGGCCTTGATCATGCTCCCGCCCTTGCCGATGAGGATGCCCTTCTGGGACTCGGTCTCGACGAAGAGGACCGCGTGCACCCGGCCCTCCTCGAGCTCTTCGACCTCGACGCCGATCGCGTGCGGCACCTCCTCGCGCGTGAGCGCGAGCGCCTGCTCGCGGACGAGCTCCGCGACCCGCGCCTCGAGCGGGAGGTCGGTCGCCTCGCCCTCGCCGAAGTAGAGCGGCCCCTCGGGAAGCAGCGCGACGAGGTCGTCCTCGAGCGGGCCGAGCCCCTCGCCGCGGGCGGCGCTGATCGGGTGGAGAGAGTGAAAGTCGCCGAGGCCCGCCGCGACCTGGATCTGCTCGGCGATCCGCTCGGGCCGTAGCCGGTCGACCTTGTTGAGCGCGATGACGACGGGGCGCCCGGAGGCGAAGAGCCGCGCGGCGACGAAGCGGTCGCCGGAGCCGATCGCCTCGTCCGCGGCCAGGACGAGGAGGTGCGCGTCGACGTCCTCGAGCGACGCGTCCACGGTCCGCTGCATGCGCTCGGTGAGCGCGTCGCGTGGCCGCTGGAAGCCGGGCAGGTCGGTGAGGACGAGCTGGTAGCCGTCGCCGTTACGACCGCGGCGATCCGGCGCCGCGTCGTCTGGGGCTTGTCGGAGACGATCGCGACCTTCCCGCCCGCGAGCGCGTTCACGAGCGTCGACTTGCCCACGTTCGGGCGGCCGGCGACCGCGACGAACCCGCTCTTCAGCGGTGTCACAGCTCGAACGAGTCGGGCAGGAGCTCGTCGGGCCGGCGTACGAGGAGCTCGCCTTCGTGCATGAACGCCACCCGGTCGAAGCGGAACTCGTGGAGCCACTGGCGGCAGGCGCCGCAGGGCGAGGCAGTGATCCCGATCGCCTCGAAGTCGCCCGGCTTTGCGCCCTCCACGACCGCCCGAGCGATGGCGCAGCGCTCGGCGCAGATTCCGACCGGATAGGAGGCGTTCTCGACGTTCACGCCCGTGACGACGCGCCCGTCGCGCATGAGCGCAGCGGCGCCGACGAGGAACTTCGAGTACGGCGCATAGGCCGCCTGCGAGGCGGCCAGCGGCAGCGTCGTAGAGCTCCTGGTCCGTCATCTGAACACCTGAAAGAGGATGAGGGTGACGAGCGTACCGATGACCGCGCCGGCAACGACCTCGTACGGCGTGTGGATCTCCGCCTCGACGCGGGTCTGGGAAACGAGCAGCGCCATGATCAGCGCGACGAAGGAGATGACGACGCGGTGGTCGGTGACGATGAACGTGATCGCCGCCCAGCAGCCGAACGCGAGCGCGGCGTGGCCCGAGGGCAGCCCGCCGCGAAGCGGCGTTCCGGTCCCGGTGATCGCCTTGATCGCGATGACCACGATGAGCGTGAGGACGAGGGCGATGACCGTGAGGTTGATCGGCGCGTCCCCGAGCGAGTTCACGAGCCTCGCGCTCGGCCGCGTCAGCCGGTCGGCGAGCACGAGGTAGCCGACAGCGACCGCGTTCGCCGCGGCGATGAGGACCGCGCCCGCCGCGATGTCCTTCGCGATCTTCGCCAGCGGGTCGAACGAGGGCGTCGAGAGGTCGATCGTCGCCTCGACCGCGGTGTTCACCATCTCCGCGATCAGCACGAAAGCGATCGAGATCATGAGCGCGATCAGCTCGAGGCGCGTGACGTCGTAGATGAACGCCAGGATGAGAACGGCGGCCGCGATCGCGAAGTGGATCCGCATGTTGCGCTGCGTCCGCAGTACGTGGATGACGCCCTCGAAGGCGTAGTTGAAGCTGCGGAGGACCGCGGGTGCGCGCCGGTCGGCCATCAGGACTCCGGCACGAGCTCCCGCTCGCGCCGCTCCATCTCCTCCCCATGGTCGTAGCCCAGGAGATGCAGTAGCCCGTGGACGAGCGGCGCGCGCCACGACTCGCCGACGACCTGCGGGCAGAGGACGACGTCGCCGAGCTGGCGCGGCACGCCTTCGGGCACCTGCTCGCGGCCGTCGATCGGGAACGAGAGCACGTCCGTCGCCTCCTCGATTCCCAGGTGCTGGAGCTTCAAAGCGCGCATCTCCGACGGCGTGGCGAAGGCAATACCGAGATCGCCGGCCGCGATCCCCTCCGCCGTCAGGACTTCACGGGCGAGCGACTCGGCGCCGGCCGCGTCGACGACCTCGCCGCTTCTGTTCTCCACTTCGATGGCGATCACTTGCGCCGCTGGGTGCCCGTCTCGTCGGCGTGGCGCTTGTACGCCTCGACGATGCGCTGCACGAGCACATGGCGGACGACGTCCTGGTTTCCGAACTCGACGAACTCGATGCCGTCGATCGCGCCGAGGATCTCCCGCACGTGGATGAGGCCGGACGCCTGCTCGCGCGGGAGGTCGACCTGCGTCACGTCGCCGGTGACCACGATCTTCGAACCGAACCCGAGGCGCGTGAGGAACATCTGCATTTGCTCCGGAGTCGTGTTCTGCGCCTCGTCGAGAATGATGAAGGAGTCGTTGAGCGTCCGGCCGCGCATGAACGCAAGCGGCGCGACCTCGATCGTCCCCTTCTCCAGGTACGAGTTCAGCCGGTCGGCGTCGAGCATGTCGTAGAGCGCGTCGAAGAGCGGGCGCAGATACGGGTCGACCTTGGCGAGCATGTCGCCCGGGAGAAAGCCGAGGCGCTCTCCCGCCTCCACGGCCGGGCGCGTGAGGATGATTCGGCTCACCTCGCGCTCCTGCATTGCCGCGACAGCGAGCGCCATGGCCAGATAGGTCTTCCCCGTGCCCGCGGGGCCGACGCCGAAGGTGATCGTGCACTCGCGGATCGCGTCCACGTAGCGCTTCTGGTTGACCGTCTTCGGTGTGATCTTGGTGCCGCGGTGCCGCCAGACGACGTCCTCGAAGATCTCGCGCGGGTTTTCTGCGGCGTCGAGCGCAGCGAGAACCGCGTCCACGGTCCCCGGCCCGATCACCTGGCCGCCCTCGACCAGCTCGACGAGCTCGTCCACGACCGCGCGGGCCTGGCCGACGCGCGCGTCGTCGCCCTCGAGCGTCAGGCGGTTGCCGCGCAGAAGCAGAGCGATGCCGAGGCGGTCTCGAAGCGCATCGAGGATGCCGTCGTCGACCGTGGCGAGCTCGGCCGCGACCTCGTTGGAAACCGAGAGAACTTCCTGCAACGGTCGAAGTTTAGTGAGGCGGGCGGTGGTGATACGGTGCGGACTCGGGAGGGAGCGGGATGGTCTTCAAGGCGAGGATGGCGATCTTGGCGACGCTGGCGCTCGGCGTCGCTCTTGTCGTGCCCGGTCGCGCTAGCCACGTTCCCGGGCGAGAACGGGAAGATTGCCTTCTCGCGGGACGGCGACATCTGGATCATGGATCCGGACGGTTCGAACCAGGAGCAGCTCACGTCGGGGCCGGCAGCGGACAGTGATCCGGAATGGGCTCCGGATGGGTCCGCAATCGCTTTTGGGCGGGTCAATGACGGGCACAACCGAGTGCTCATTTACGACCTCGTAGGCGGTCTTCACCGGCTTGGCGACCTGAAGGCTGGATTCGCGACGTGGGCACCCTCAGGGCTCAGGCTCCTCGTGGATTCAGTCGGTTCGAACTTTCGACCCACCGCCCCTCGCCGTTGTGTCGCTGGACGGATCGATCGTCTGGACCATTCCCGGCACGGGCTACATGTACGACCCCGATTGGGCACCGAGGGAAGATCGAATCGCCGTCACGCAAGGTGACGTCGCGACGGGAGATTCTCACGATAGAGCCCGACGGGACCAATCAGCAGGTCGTGTCTCCAGTACCCCAGGATCTGGACATATTCAACGAGCACGCGTCCTGGTCGCCCGACGCAGGACAGATCGCATTCGAGCACAACCCGGAATCGCACTGCACAGAAATCTCGCCCGGGCAATTTGAGTGCAAGAACAACGCCCAGATCTATACGGTCGAAGCAGACGGTAACGGGCTGACCGAGCTGACGGCATATGACCCGAACCGAACCGACGAGAATCCTGGATGGTCCCCCGACGGCTCGCAGATTGCCTTCGCGCGCTACGACTTCAGCGGTCCCTCTCCCGTGAATCCGACGATTCAACTCATGGACACGGACGGCGGCAACGTCCATGAGATCGCGTCCGGCGCTGGGCCTGAGCGGCAGCCCCTCGTTGCCCCACGAACGTCGCACCGCCCGCGCATCCTCGGCGTTCCTCGCAGTGGGCAAGAACTCGTCGCGAAGCCTGGCTCGTGGTTCGGCACGCCCGATCTGAGCTTCACCTACCAATGGCGTCGGTGTTCATCCGGGACCGTGCGAAGACATCGCAGGCGCAACTGACCCGACATACGTCTTGACCGATGACGACGTATTCAGGACGGTTAGCTTGTCCGTGACCGCGACAAACGATCAGGGCGAGAGCCTGGCGTCATCGCTGGCGACTGACACCGTGGGTCGCGTGGCCGTCGGAACGGACGGCGACGATCGCCTGCACGGCACTCCGGGGAAGCGATCTTCTCCGTGGCCGCGGGGGCGATGACGGCCTCGGCGGTAGCGACGGGAACGACTCCCTTTTCGGAGCAAGCGGCGACGATCGGCTCCACGGTGGCTTCGGAAGCGACTACCTCGTCGGCGGCCCAGGCGTGGACCGGATTCTGGGAGCGAACGAGCGTCAGTACTCCTCCGTCGGGGACCGAAGAGATGAAGTACGAGGAGGAGACGGCCCTGACTGGATCCATGTTCGCGACGCGCTTCGCGACGTGGTGGACTGCGGCCCAGGCCACGATGTCGTCCTTGCCGATTCGCACGACGATGTCCACGGCGACTGCGAAGTAGTGAAGATCGGCTGAAGCCTGGGGCCGCCGCGGGCCTCCCTCCGCTTCGAGCGTACCGCCGGAAAGCGCGCGTGTGGCGCACGGACCGTGCGGAAGGCAGCGCGAGTCAGGCCAGCTTCTCGCGCACGAGCTGGCTGACGGTCGAGCCGTCCGCCCGCCCCGCGACCTGCGGCATCACGTCGGCCATCACCCGGCCGAGATCTCGCAGCGACGTCGCGCCTGTCTCTGCGATCGCGTCGTCGATGATCTGCTCGATCGCCTCTTCGGACATCGGCTCCGGCATGAACTCCTCGATGACGGCGAGCTCGCGGTTCTCCTTCTCCGCCTGCTCGGGCCGGTCGCCCTCGCGAAACGCCTCCGCCGCCTCCGTGCGCCGCTTGCGCTCGCGCTGGAGCACCTGCAGCTCCTCGTCCTCCTTCAGCGGCCGCTGCAGGTCCTTCTCGGCGGCCCGGAGCGACGAGAGCGTCATGCGCAGCGTGTCCGTTCGCTCCTGGTCGCGGGCGCGCATCGCCGCCTTGAGCTCGTCCTCGATCTGTGCGATCAGGCTCATTCGAACGGCCTCCCGCCGCCGAGCACGTGCCAGTGCAGATGGAAGACGGTCTGGCCCGCCCCCGGTCCCAACGTTGACCACGACCTGATAGTCCTCGAGGCCCGCGTTCCTCGCGGTGTCGGCGACGAACTCGAGCATCCGCTTCGCCTCGTCTGGGCTCGAAATCGGACACGTCCCGGAGCGTGTCGACGTGGCGCTCCGGCAGCACGAGGAGGTGGACGGGCGCCTTCGGCGTTCGATGTCCTCGATGGCGACGAAGCCCTCGGCTGCGTTTACGTGCCTGCCTTCGCGGGCGAGCTTGCAGAAGAGGCAATCAGGCTGCGAGGCCAACGATTCCTTCCTCGATGACGTCGTGCGCCCGAACGTGCACGAACTCGCCCTGAGAGGCCCTCGACGAGCCACGGTGAGTAGTCGTCGCCGTACCCTCGCCCGGGCCGGTCGACCAGCACGGTCTCTTCACATCCGAGCTTCCCGGCCCAGCGCCGACGGCAGGCTTCGGCGGAGAGCGCGCGAAGTCGAGCGCTGCGCTCCTTCTTCACGGAGGCCGGCACGCGGTCGTCGTCCGCGGTGCGCGTTCCCGGCCGGGGCGAGTACGGAAAGACATGCACCTTCGTGATGCCCGCCTCCTCTACCGCGTCGAGCGTCCGCTCGAAGGCGGCTTTGTCCTCGCTCGGGAAGCCGACGATCACATCGGTCGTGAGGTTGAAACCCGGGCCCGCTCCAGGCGACGCAGGTACGTCGCCACGTCGTAGCGCCTGCCCATCTCCTTCAGGACGCCGTCGTCGCCGGATTGAAGCGGGACGTGCAGGTGCGGCGAGACGCTCGGCGTCTCGCCCATCGCCGCCATGAGGTCCTCCGTCAGATGATTGACCTCGATGGAGGACAGGCGCAGCCTCTCGACGCCCGAAACGGCGCCCACCTCGCGGACGAGCCGCGACAGTCCGTACCCGGCCTCGCGGTCGCGGTAGCAGCCCAAGTTGATTCCGGTGAGGACGATCTCGCGGTGGCCCTGCGAGACGCGGCGCTCGACCTCGGCGAGCACGGCGGACGCTGCGCGGCTCCGCGACGAGCCCGGACCTGGGGATCACACAGAAGCTGCACGAGAAGCTGCAACCGTCCTGGATCTTCACGAAGGCGCGCACCCGACCGAGACCGACGTCCGCACGGACGCACCCGAGCGCCCCGACGGCGCCGGCGACGAAGTGGGCTGCTCGTTCGCTCGGAAGCCGGACGACTTCGACGTTCTCGGGAAGTCCTTCGAAGCTTCCTTCGAGGTTCGCCGCACAGCCGGTCACGTACACGCGCCGCGCAGCGACGGGCCGCGCGGCGCGCTTCCTGGCGAGACTTTCGGACGGCCTCGTGCGTGACGCAGCACGTGTTGACGACGGCGACGTCAACCGCCCCTTCGCTTTCGACGTGGCCGTCGGCAATCAGGCGCTCGCGTAGTTCCTGGGCGTCGGTGTGCGAGACCTTGCAACCGAGGAACGAGCTCGAGAAGGTCGCCATGACCGCTCGATGCTAGCCGACTCGGGCGCGAGGCCAGGCGAAATCAGGCGCGCGCAGAAACGGTCGGCGGCCCAGCCCTGGAGCTCCTTCCGCTCCTCGAGCTTCCAGCCTTCGAGCTGGGGCTCCTCGCTGACGAGGTATCCGGACGCGACGAGCTCCACCGCTTCGATTTGCCCCGCGACCTCGCTCAGCGGGTCGCTGGCGATGTTCGCCAGCGCCAGGTCTACCTGGGGCAGAGGGTCCACGAGGACGTCACGCCGCTCCACCGTGAGCTCGACGCCGTTCGCCTCGGCGTTCGTCCGCGTCGCGGCGACGGCGGCATCGTCGAGGTCGAGCGCGGTCACCGGCTGGTAGCCCAGCTTCGCTGCCGCGATCGAGAGCACGCCCGAGCCGCAGCCGAGGTCGAGCGGCGAGACGGGCTGGTGCTCGAGCAGGAACGAAGGCAGAGCTGCGTGGTCGGGTGGGCGCCCGTTCCGAACGCCTGGCCGGGATCGACGACGACAGGGACGAGGCCCTCGTCCGGCTCCTCCCAGGGCGGGCCGACCCAGAGCCGGCCGATGCGCACGGGCCGGTGGAACCGCTTCCACGCTTCGCTCCACCCGGTCTCGACATCGGTCGCGGCCCCCGGCCCGAACACCTGCCAGAGACGCTCTTCGCCGCCCGCCTTCGTATAGGCAGCGAACTCGATTCCGCCGTCCAGCGCGGCCTCCTCGAACCCCTCGGGGAAGAGCTCGATCAGGAGGGCGCGCGCCTCCTCGGCGCGCTCTGCGGCGACGCGCACGGACACACGGCGAATGAGCTGGATCGCTCAGCGGAACGCTGCCCGGAGCTTCTCGAAGAAGCCTTCCTCGGCCTTGTAGTTCTCCTCGTGCTCGGCCCGCGCGAACTCCTCGAGCAGCCTCCGCTGCTCGTCGGTCAGGTTGCGCGGCACGGCGACGTTCACGAGCAGGCGATGATCTCCGCGCCCGAAGCCCTGCAGGACAGGCATGCCCTTCCCGCGCAGGAGCCGGATCTCGCCCGGCTGGGTGCCCGGCTTGAACTCGAGCTCCACGTCGCCGTCAAGGGTAGGCACTGTGGTCTGCGCTCCAGCGCGGCCTCCGACATGGTCAGGTCGACGCTCGAGATGACGTCGTTCCCGTCGCGCACGAACCGTGGGTCGGGCCGCACGTGCACGAGGACGTAGGCGTCGCCCGCGCGCCCCCCGAGCTCTCCGGCATGGCCCTCGCCGGAGAGCCGGATGCGCTGGCCGTCGTGAATCCCGGGTGGGACATCGATCTCGAGCGCCCGCTCCTCCGTCCTGCGCCGGGCCCCTTTGCAGTCCGGACAGGGAGTCGCCGCGACTTCTCCGGCCCCATTGCACTCGCGACACGTCTGCGTACGGATGAACTGGCCGAAGATGGAGGACGAGACGGACTGGAGCCGCCCGCTCCCGCCGCAGGCCCGGCAGGTTTCGGGGGTTGTTCCGGGCGCCGCGCCCGTCGCGCCGCAGGTCTCGCAGGGGACGGAGACCGGGATCCGGACCTCGCGCTTGACTCCCCGAGCCGCCTCTTCGAGCTCCACAGCGACCTCGGCCATGACGTCGGCTCCGCGGGCCCGGCGCGAGCCGAGGCCAGCTCCACCGAAGAGCTCGTCTCCGAAGAAGGCGGAGAAAAGATCCGCGATGTTGGTGAAGTCGCTCGGGCGAAAGCCCCCTGTGCGAAGACCTTCGTGGCCGAAGCGGTCGTAGAGCTCCCTGGTCTCCGGCTTGGAAAGCACCTCATAGGCTTCGGCCGCCTCTCGGAACCGCTCCTGCGCCTCGGGATGGTCGGAGACGTCCGGATGCAGCTCGCGCGCGAGCCGCCTGAAGGCGGACTTGATCTCCTTCTCCGACGCGCCCCGCTCGATCCCGAGGATGTCGTAGTAATCGCGCCTCGCGCTCGCCACGGCTCAGTTCTCGTAGAGGTCTTCGACGAAGTGGGAGAGCTCCCTCGCGGCGGCCCGGACGGCTTCGATTGCCTTGACGTAGTCCATCCGCATCGGCCCGATGAGGCTGACGGTGCCGAGGTTGCGGTGCTGGAGCCCGTATGGCGCCCCCACCAGGGAGACGGTCGCGAGCTGCGGGTCGGCGAGCTCGGAGCCGACGCGCACGAAGGGGCCTTTGGAGACGAGGCTCGCGCGCATCAGCTCGAGCGCCATCGCGCGCTGTCCGAGCACCTCGAGCAGGCGCTGGTACCCGGCGAGCTCGTCCGGGCGGAACTCGCCGAGAACACCGGCGGTGCCGCCGACATAGAACGCTTGCTCCGGGGTCTCGAGCACTGCCGAGAAAGTCGGCCGGATCTCCGCGAGGAAATCCCGCTCGCGGCCGCCGAGGTGCGGGTCCTCGAGGCACGCACGCAGCATCCGTCCGCCCAGCTGACGGCCGCCGAGGCTCTCGTTCAGATACTCGCCGGCCCATTCGGCCAATCCTGGATCGACCGCGCGGGCGAACGTGAAGAGCCGCTTCGTCACCCCTCCTGTCGCCGTGATGACGACCACCATCACGAGCTCCGGCTGGAGAAGGAGGACCTCGACTCGCCGGACCATCGTCGCCTCGAGGGGAGGCGCCGACACGAGCGCCAGCAGATGCGTGACCTCTGCGAGGGCGTCCGTCGTGGCCTGCAGAGCGATCTCCACTTCGCTTCGCAGCTCGGAGAAGTCCAGGTCGAGAGCGACCTCGGAGGGCCGCGGCTCGAGCTCCTCGATCACCTTGTCCACGAAGAGGCGGTAGCCGAGATCGGTCGGGACCCGTCCCGCCGACGTGTGCGGATGCGAGAGCAGGCCCTGCTCCTCGAGGACTGCGAGCTCGTAGCGCACCGTCGAGGACGAGACGTCCATCGCCGCCCGCTCCACGAGCGTCTTCGAGCCGACGGGCGCACCCGTCGCCACGTACTCCTCGACCACGCGCACGAGGATCTCCTTCTGGCGAGGCGTGAGCACGGGGTCAGAGTCTGGCGTCATACCCGATCAATTGTAGTTATTTGCAGGGGTTTCAGCGAGAAGCTCAACCGTCACGCCACCTCCGAGAAACCGCCCGCGGCGCGTGAGGAGCAGCCCGTCGCCCTGTCGCTCGACGAGTCCGAGCCCTTCCAGCCGAGCAAGCGCGTCGAGATCGAGCGCCGCCTCGACCTGCACGAGCGGAAGCGGGTCGTCCAGGCGCAGGCCGAGCATGAGCCGCTCCTGCGTCTGCGTGGATGGGGCCAACGGCTCCAGCTCCCGTGGCGGGGCTTGCCCGTCTGCCAACGCGGAGACGTAGCGCGGCAGCGCGGGAAGGTTCCGCCAGCGGAGTCCGCCGACGGTCGAGACGGCGCCGATCCCCAGGCCGAGATAATCGCGTCCCAGCCAGTAGGCGAGGTTGTGGCGGGCACGGCGGCCTTCCCGGCAGAAGTTGGCGGTCTCGTACCAGCGGTAACCGGCTTCGGTGAGCGTGTCGACGACGAGCTCGAAATATCCCTCCATCGACTCCGCCTGGCGGGCGAGCTCCTCTCCGTGCGCGTGCGTGAAGCGCGTACCCGGCTTCGCTTCGAGCTCGTAGCAGGACAGGTGCTCAGGGCCGAGGGCTAGAGCCTCGTCGAGGTCCCGTTCCAGGTCGGAGGGCTCCTGGCCGGGGATCCCGTAGATGAGATCCAGGTTGATGTTGTCGAATCTGGCATCACGAAGATGGTAGAACGCGCGCCGGACATCCTCAGGCCGAGCACGGCGGTCGAGCACGTCCAGAAGGCGCGGCTCGAAGCTCTGTGCGCCGAGCGAGACCCTCGTGACACCCGCGTCCCGAAGAAGCGCCGCGAGCTCCGGCGTGACGGTCTCCGGGTTCGCCTCGACGGTCACCTCCTCCGCCGCAGGCAGCGCTTCGAGGAGCCGGCGCAGCTCGGCAGGCTCGGTGAAGGTCGGGGTGCCGCCGCCGACGAAGACCGTCTCGACCTCGTCCGCCAGCCGGCCTCGCTCCAGCTCCAGCTCGGCCAGGACCGCATCGACGTAGCGCCCGTGCTCGCCCTGGCGTCCCACGAGCGTGACGAAGTCGCAGTAGCCGCAGCGCGAGGCGCAGAACGGCAGATGGACGTACAGGTGGCGCACGCCGCCCGCGCTCATCGCTTGTCCCCTTCCAGGTTGAGGACGGCGAGAAAGGCCTCCTGCGGCACCTCGACCGAGCCGACCTGCTTCATGCGCTTCTTGCCCTTCTTCTGGCGCTCGAGCAGCTTGCGCTTGCGGGTCACGTCGCCGCCGTAGCACTTCGCGAGCACGTCCTTCCGCCGCGCCTTGATCGTCTCTCTCGCAATGACGCGCGAGCCGATCGCAGCCTGCACCGGAACGTCGAACATCTGTCGCGGAATCTCCTCGCGCAGGCGGTCGACGAGTGCGCGCCCGCGCGCGTAGGCGCCGTCCCGATGGACGATGAGACTGAGCGCGTCGACGGGATCGCCCGCGAGGAGGATGTCCACGCGCACGAGCTTCCCCTCCTCGAAGCCGACGACGTCGTAGTCGAAGCTGGCGTAGCCCTTCGTGCGGCTCTTCAGCTGGTCGTAGTAGTCGTAGACGATCTCGGCCAGCGGAAGGTCGTAGGAGAGCATCACGCGTTCCTCGCTCAGGTACTCCATGTGGTCGAAGCGCCCGCGGCGCTCGTTGTTCAGCTCCATGACCGAGCCGACGTACTCCTTGGGGACGATCGTGGTGGCGCGGATGTACGGCTCCTCTACGCGCTCGAACTCCCGCGGCATGTCGGCGGGACTGTGCACCTCGATCTCCTCTTCGCTCTGCGTGTAGACGCGGTAGGCGACGTTCGGCGCCGTCACGAGCAGGTCGAGGTCGAATTCCCGCTCGAGCCGCTCGCGCACGATCTCCATGTGCAGAAGCCCGAGGAATCCGCAGCGGAAGCCGAAGCCGAGCGCCTGCGAGGTCTCGGGCTCGTAGAAGAGCGACGCGTCGTTGAGCTTCAGCTTCTCGAGCGCGTCGCGGAGCTCGGGGTAGTCGTCCGAGTCGGTCGGATACAGGCCGGCGAAGACCGTCGGCTTGACGTCCTTGTAGCCGGGCAGCGGCTGGGCGGCGCCGTGGCGCGCGCTCGTGAGGGTGTCGCCGACGCGCAGGCGGCTCACGTCCTTCAGGCCCGTGACCACATAGCCGACCTCTCCGGCTTCGAGCGTGTCGGTCGGGCTGCGGACCGGCGAGAAGAAGCCGAGCTCCTCCGCCTCGAAGCGGGTGCCCGCCGCCATCGCGCGAAGGTCTTCGCGCGTGTGGAAGCGTCCGTCGACGACGCGGACGAAGGCGACGACGCCGCGATACTGGTCATAAGAGGAGTCGAAGACGAGCGCGCGCGCCGGCGCGTCTGGGTCGCCCTCGGGCGGAGAGATGCGCTCGACGACCGCGTCGAGGATGTCGGCGACACCTCCCCGGTCTTCGCCGAGATGCGCAGCACCCGGGAAGCGTCCTCGGCGACGAGTTCGGCCAGCTCGGCGGCGACCGCGTCCGGGTCGGCCTGCGGGAGGTCGATCTTGTTCACGATCGGGACGATCTCGAGATCGTTCTCGAGCGCGAGGAAGGCGTTCGCAAGCGTCTGCGCCTGGATACCCTGGGCCGCGTCGACCAGGAGCAGAGCGCCCTCGCACGCCTGCAGCGCGCGCGAGACCTCGTAGGTGAAGTCCACGTGGCCCGGCGTGTCGATCAGGTTGAGCTGGTGGCCCTTCCAGGCGACGCGCACGGCCTGGGCCTTGATCGTGATGCCGCGTTCGCGCTCGAGCTCCATCGAGTCGAGCACCTGCTCGCGCATCTCGCGCTCGGTGAGCGTCTCGGTCACCTCGAGGATGCGGTCGGCCAGGGTCGACTTGCCGTGGTCGATGTGCGCCACGATCGAGAAGTTGCGGATGCGGTCGAGCTTCACTCGCCCGTTGTACCTGAACGGCGTCGGAGCGAGAGCACCGCACGCAGCTCCCGAATCCCCAGCAGGCGCGCGCAGAGGAGGTAGACGGCGACCGCGCTCGCGAGCCCGGCTCCGACGGTGACGATCTGCGCGAGGAGGCCGCGGCCGAACAGCTGGTCGAGGCCGTACCAGACTGCTGCGGCGACTCCGGCGGCCACGGCCGAGGCGACGATGATCCGCGAGTACGAGCGGAGGAGCGCGCGCCCGTCCATCCGCCCGATGCGCCGCCTGAAGACGATGATCAGGGCAGCGGTCCCGGCCATGTTCACGAACGAGGTGGCGAGCGGGATCCCCAGACGCCGTAGCGGTAGAACGCCGCGTCGAGCGCCGCGTTCACGCCGAGGTTGCCGAGCGCGATCGCAGTCGGAACCCAGGGCGACTGCAGACTGAAGAACGCCCGTGTGAGCATCAGCATCGTCCCGTTGAACGTGAGGCCGAGCGTGAACGCCGCGAACGCGCCGGCGACCACGTGGGTCTGGTCCAGGGTGAAGGCGCCGCGCTCGTAGATGAGGCGCACGATCGGGATCGCAAGGACCGCGCCGACCGCGCTCGCCGGAAGCAGCAGGAAGCCGATCTGGCCGAGCCCCATCGAGACGGTCGAGCGAAAGCCGTCGATGTCGCCGCGGGTCGCGAGCCGCGAGAGGCGCGGGAAGAGCACCGTCGCGACCGCGACCGAGAACATTCCCTGCGGCAGCATGTAGATCCGGAACGCGGCGTTGATGGCGCTCGGCGCGATGTTCGGGTCGATCAGCTGCGCGGCGAAGATCCCGTCGATGAGCGCGTTGACGTTGATGAGGCCGAGCCCGAGCGTCACCGGGATCATCAGGACGAAGACCCGCTTGACTGCCGGGTCGCGCCAGTCGAAGACGAACTGGATCCGCCCGCCCAGACCGCGAACCAGGGAACCGGGAGGACGAGCTGGACGAACGTGGCCGCGAGTATCGCGCCCGCGTAGACGTAGAGCTCGTCGTTTCCCTCGACCCGCGGGACGCCGACGATGAGCCCGCCGATGATGACCAGGTTCCAGAAGACCGGGGTGAGCGCCGGGACGGTGAAGTGCTCGTAGCTGTTCAGGATCCCGACGATCACGCCGGAGAGCCCGAGCAGGAGCACGACCGGGAAGAGGATCCTGGAGAGGCTATAGCGAGTAGCTCCTGCTCGTACGGAAACGGCGCCATGATCCACGGCGCCAACACGATGAAGAGGATCGTGGCACTGCCGAGCCCGACGAGGATCATCCAGAAAAGCGTCGAGGCGATACGCCAAGCCCGCGCGCGCTCGCCCTTCTCCAGAAGCTCGCTGAAGACGGGGACGAACGCGGAGGAGAGCGCGGCGTCGGCAACGAGCGCCGCGCACGGTGTTCGGGATCAGGAAGGCGATCTCGAACGCGTTGACGGGGCCACGGACGCCGAAGTAATTTCGGCGACGATCTCGCGGGCGAGCCCCAGCACCCGGGAGAGTCCGGTTGCCCCGGCGAAGATCGCCGTCGACCAGGCGAGGCGCCTCGGCGGCGGAGGCTCGCCCGGAGCCGCGCGCTCAGGTTCTTCCACGGGCCCGAGCATAGGCCAGAGGCCGGAAGCGGCGGTCTCTGGTAGGATCCTCCGCCCGCGCGACGCGGGCGTTTCTCCGTATGCCGAACATCAATCAGCAAAAGCGCCGCGTGAAATCCCGCCCGCCAGCGGGACGAGAACCTGCGCTATCGCTCGGCGGCGAAGACTCTCTTCAAGCGCCTCGAGTCGGCTGTGGCCGAGGGCGACAAGGACCGCGTTGCAACGGAGCACCGCGAGCTCGTCGTCCTTCTCGACAAGGCCGCGTCGAAGCGCGCGATCGACCCGAACAAGGCCGCGCGCAAGAAGTCCCAGGCCGCCCGGCTCATCTCCGGCCAGTCCGCCTAGCCCGGGACCGGCTCCGCGCGGCGGTGATTTCGAGCAGCGCTCGCTCGAGCTCGAGCTCGTTCGAGACCCGGCTCGCACCCTTGAGGGCCGCGTCCAGCTCCGCGAGCCGGACGATCGCCGCATCGAGCTCGTCGCGTGAATAGCGCTCGGCGTGACCGAGCGCCTTCCGGCAGCGGAACTCGTGCTTCTTCAGCCGCCCGGCGATCTCCCGGGCGCCCAGACCTTCGTCCGCGAGTGCCTGGACGGCTCGGACCAGGCCGACCTGCGCCGCCAGCCTGACGACGATGAGGAACGGCTCAATGCCCTTCTCGAGCTCCGCCTCGCACGCGGCCAGGACTTTGCCGACTCACGGCCCCCCACGCGTCCGAGAGCGCCCACGCCGGGGCCTCCGTCAGGGGGACGGCCAGCTCCTCGACCTCACGCGGCCGATCTGCTCCCCGCCGGCCCACGTGACAAGCTTCTCCACCTCTTCTCGCTCGAGCAGGGCGATGTCGTCGCCCGCGATCTCCACCAGTCTCCGGCAGCGTCGTCCGTCGCCTGCGCGCCGAGGCGTGCGAACTCGCCCCGCACCCAGACGGAGGGATCCTTCGGCTTCGGCACGTCGTACGCGAGCACCTCCCCGCCGCGCCGGGCGACGAGCTTCCCGAGGGTGTCGTCCTTGCCCGGCTCGTCGACGACGAGCGCGACGACCGTTCCCGCGACCGGATCGACGAGGTAGACGTCGAGCGCCTCCGCATCTGCCTTCTTCCATTTTTCGACACCCTGGACCACGATCAGCCGCCCCGCGCCGAAGAGACCGAGGGAATTCAGCGCGGCGGCCACGTCCTCGCCCGACACCGTCTCGGCACTGAGGACTTCGACCGCTTCGTCGCCGAATCTCGTCCGCAGGCGGCGGAGGGCGCGGCCGATCTTCGGGCGATCGGTTCCGGTGAGGAGATAGACCGGGAGCAGCTCGTCCGCCATCGACGCTCGAGCATAGTCATCGCTCCCGTCCGAACCGAAAAGCTCATCCCGTCCGATTCGACCGTGATGCGCCCATCTTCGTCCGTCCTGTACAGCGCGAGCCCGGGAAACGAGGTAGAGAGGAGAGCGTCGAAGGCGCAGGGTGTCCGTAGTCGTTTCCCTCCCCGACGGAGATGAGCGGCGATCTTCGGGCGGACAAGTCCAAGGAGCTCGCCGAGGCCGGCGTCCGACGAACCGTGATGCGCGACCTTCAGGAGCTCGACCTCAGGCGGCCGCAGAGGGAGGGTCACCGCCGATTCCGAGTCTCCGGTGAGAAGCGCGTCGAACTGCCCGTAGCTCGCGAGCAGAACGACGCCGTGCTCGTGCGGGTCCTCGCCGGGCTGGCCCGGTCCGTCGGGCCAAAGAACGCGGATGCGCAGCTCGCCGAGCTGGTAGAGCTGGCCGACGCGAGCGGGCACGATGCGAACGCTGCGGCTACGAGCCTCGCGTTCGAGCGCAGCTTCGTCCGGACTGTCCGTCGGCTCGAGCGGGTCGAGGACGAAGCCAACGGGCAGCGAATCGACCACGTCGGCGGCCCCGCCGACGTCGGTCGGTGCGGGTGGGTGACAACGAGCGCGGCGAGGCGACGGACTCCGAGCGCGCGGAGCTGGGTCGCAACACCCGCCTCGGGCGGGCCCTCGTCGACAAGCACGGCGCCCGCTCTCGTCTGCAGCAGGATCCCGTCTCCCTGGCCGACGTCCAGCATCACGATCCTTAGCCCCTGGGGCGGCGGCGGCGCATGGTCCGGTCGGAGGCGCCAGCCGACGAGGACGACCGCGAGCATCGCCACCAGGACCGCCGCCCGGCCGGCCACGCGGGGGCGGCAGCCTCGAGAGGACGAGCGCAAGGAGTGCGAGCACCGCCAGAGCCGCGAGGGACTTCCACGATGTGAGCTGTGCGTGGGGAAGCGAGCCGAAGAAGCGCGCGCAGCCGGCGAGGTAGGCGGCGAGCCAACCGTTCACCCAGCCGAGTGCCAACGCAGCCTCGGGAAGGACGGGTGCGAGCGCCGTCGGAGATGAGCGCCAGTCCGAGAAGCGGCGCGACGACAGGGCCGGCGACGGCATTGCTCGCCACCGTGAAGAGCGGCGCGGCCTGGAAGTGGAGCATCAGGATCGGCGCCGTCACCCCGCCGCAAGCGATCGAGACGGCGAGCACCGTCGCAAGGCCTTGGGGCACTGGATAACCGGTCAGCCAGGCCTCGATCCTGGGGACGAGGAGGAAGATCGAGCCGACCGCGCCGAACGACAGCTGGAACCCGGGCTCGAGGAGCGAGTAGGGGTTCCAGGCGAGGAGGACGGCGGCGCCGACCAGAAGGAAGTACCAGCGGTCGCGGGCTCTGCCGGCCAGCCAGGCGAGCGACGCGAGCCCGCCGGCCACGCCGGCGCGTACAACCGACGGCTGCCACCCGACCGCCATCAGGTAGCCGCCGACGGCTACGAGCGCTCCGATCTCCCCGATCCACCGCGAGACCCCGAGCAGCCAGGCAAGCGCGAGCATCCCGGCCACGACGTACGCGACGTTCTGGCCGGAAACGGCGAGCAGGTGGTAGAGGCCCGAGGCGCGGAACTGGTCCCGCAGGTCGGGGCTCAGACCCTCGTCCTCGCCTAGGACGACCGCGGCGATGACAGCTCGCCGCTCCCCGCTCACACCCGGGGCCAACGAGCGCCCAATCGCGGCGCGAACCCGATCCGCGATGCCGCCCAACCCTCCGCGCCGGCCGACGACCGTGAACGTGCTCGCGGTCAGGATGACGTGGACGCCCTGGCGCCGGAGGTAGCCGGCCTCGTCGAACCCGTCCTCCTCGGGACGCGGCTCTCCGACCTCGACGATCGCGCTCAGGAGAGCGCCTTGGGGTGGCGCGCGCCCTGCCGGGAGGTCGAGCTCGCGCGCGCTCGCCGGGCGTCTCGCCACCGAAGCGCAGCACGCGCACGGGTACGCGAACCTCGAACGGGCTTCGCCGGCTCGGACCGGTCACCTCGAGGAGCGCGGGGCCGGCCCGGCCGATCTCCGACCGAAGCTCGCTGTGGTCGAGAGCGTCCAGGCGGACGCTGCCCCACCACAAGCCGGCCACGAAAAGCGCGGCCGCCAGAGCGACGAGGCGGAGGCGACGCTCTCCGAGTGCGGAGGCGGCGAGCGCGATTGCCACTGCACCGAAGAGCGACGACGATGCCCGCACGGCGAGCGAGCTTCCGAGGCCGACGCACAGCGCGGCGGCGAGAAGGTGAGGCGCCGGGATTCGCGTGGCGGCCTCACAGGTCCACGAGGTCCCGAAGCTCGTCGAGTGTCGCGGGGCCGATGCCCGGGACCGCGTCGAGCTCTTCGACGGAGCCGAACGCTCCGTGCTCGGACCGGTAGTCGAGGATCTTCTGGGCGGTCACGGGCCCGATGCCGGGCAGCTCGTCGAGCTGATCGAGCGTGGCGGAGTTCAGGTGGACGCGGTTGCCCGCACCTCCGGCCACTGCTCCTCCTGCGAGTGCCTGCGCGGCCTCCCGGTTCGACGGCACGACGACCTGCTGGCCGTCGGCGACGGGTGCGGCCAGGTTTACAAGCGCGAGCGCGGCTCTTGGCTTCGGGCCTCCTGCCCGCTTGATGGCGTCGTCAACCCGACTTCCCTCCGGAAGGCTGTAGAGGCCGGGCCGGTAGACCTGGCCGACCACGTGCACGACCACCTTCCGTGCTGGCGGCGGCTCGGCCCGCAGGTTCACGGGGCGCTGCAGCGGGCGTCGGGCTCCTCGTCCCTGAGCGCCACCCGGCCTGCGAGGGCGAGTACGGCGAGGAGGGCGAGCACGTAGGCGAGTGCCCGACGGCGGGAGATGTCGGGAAGCTGCACAGCGGCCTAGGGCGAGAGCCCGGTGGCTGGAACGACGTACGGGTAGCCCCAGTCGCACCAGAAGGGAATGCCGACGTCCTCGAGCGGCGCGCGCACGAAGGAGCCGCCGGCGGCCGGAGCCGGACAGGCGCACGTAGCCAGCAGGAACAGACAGGCGAGAAGGCGCATGTCCCGATCGTGCGCCACGAAAGCGCGCGGGTGTGATGCGCAAGGCGCCGAGTTCGTGCCGGCGTGTGCGCTAGTCGATACAGGGGCCGGAGGAAACCGGCTGCGTCGCCTTCGGCAGGGCGTCACGCACTGCCGAGACCGGCACCGCGAACCCGTTCCCGCCGTTCTTCGCGCCGCCGAAGATCATCGCCACGACCCCGCCCTGGGAGTCGACGACCGGCCCGCCGCTCTCTCCCGGCTCGACCTGGCCCCTCAGCGGGACGACGTTGCGCGGCCCGACGTTTCTTCCGTAGGCGTTCGGTGCGATCACGGTCCTTGGCGCGCCCGCCGTCGCCGCCACGCCCACGAGGGCGCCGTCGCGCGGATAGCCGAGGATGACGCACCGGCCGCGGATAGTCGTTGCTTCCCGTGATGGCCAGCGGAGGCGTCCGGAGCCCGTCGACGCGGAGGATCGCCACGTCGTTCTGTGTGTCCACGTAGACGACGCGAGCCGGGAGAGACTGCCCGTTCGGCGCGACGAGGTTCGTGTCGTGCTCACCCGCGATCACGTGCGCATTCGTCGCGACCAGGTCTCGGCGCACGACCCAGCCGGAGCCCTGGATCCCGAGCCCACAGGCGGTGCCATAGATCTTCACGACGCTGCTCGACGCCGCCTTCGCGCCGGGGGTCTGGAGCACGCTCGGGTCGGGAGGCGGGAGGCGCCCTCCGGAAAGCGTCAGCTCGGGGAAGGGGTCGAAGCGGGCGAGCGCCTGGAGCACGCGGTCGGGCGGCACCGCCCGCATGAGGCGCGGCAGGATCGTGGACTCGCGCACGTCCTGGCGGAAGCCGAGGCTCGGCTGCTGCACCGCGACGACCGCGATCAGCCAGGCAAGCGCCAGCCCCAGAGCCCCGCCGATGATCGCACCGCCCAGGGAGTCGGCCGCGCGCAGGCCCGGCCGAAAGGCGAGGAAGCGGCGAGGCGATCTCGGCCAGCGTCGCGCTCGCGGCTCCCAGGAGGCGGCCCCGACGATCGCCCCGATGAGGCTCGCGATCGAGACCCATGATGATCCCTCCGAGAGAAGCTTCGGCGCGATCCACGACCCCGCGAGCGCGCCGAGGGCGAGCCCGACGAGGGAGAGCGCCTGCGCTACGAGCCCGCGATAGGCGCCCTGGAGCGCGAAGAGCGCGACCCAGAGCACGACGAGGACGTCCACAAGCAACACGTCCTCACCTTAGGCGAGGGGCTAGACGACCAGGTTTACGAGCCGGCCGGGAACGACGATGGCGTTCTTCACTTCCTTGCCGTCGAGGTGGGTGGCTACCCGCGGGAGCTCCTTGGCGCGCGCGACGAGCTCGTCGTCCGCGAGCCCGGCAGGCACTTCGACCCGGCCGCGCACTCGGCCGTTCACCTGGACGACGAGCTCGAAGGTCTCGCGGGCGAGAAGAGCGGGGTCGGCCTCGGGCCACGGGGTCCTCCAGAGCTCCTCGTGGCCGAAGCGCTGCCACAGCTCCTCGGCGATGTGCGGGACGTACGGCTGGATGAGGCTTACCGCGGTCTCGGTCGCGAAGCGCACCGCGGCTGCCTGCTCCGGGTCGTCCTTGGCCACGTACGTGTCGTTCACGAGCTCGATGACCGCGGCGATCGGAGTGTTGAACTGAAAGCGGCGCTCGATGTCGTCGGAGACCTTGGCGATGGTCTCGTGCGCCTTGCGGACGAGCGGGCCCTCAGGCGCGCCGTCCGCCTGGCCCGCCTCGACGACCTCGAGCCCGAGCCGCCAGAGGCGGCCGAGGAAGCGGAACATCCCCTCGATGCCCGCGTCCTGCCACTCCTTGTCGTCCTCGGCCGGGCCCATGTAGAGGACGTACAGGCGGACGGCCTCGGCGCCGTAGCGCTCGACCATCTCGTCGGGGGCGACGACGTTCCCCTTCGACTTGGACATCTTCGCGCCGCGGTAGTGGAGCATCCCCTGGTTGAAGAGCCGGGCGAATGGCTCCTGGAAGCCGACGATGCCGAGGTCGTACATGACCTTGGTGAAGAAGCGCGCATAGAGCAGGTGCAGGATCGCGTGCTCGATCCCGCCGATGTACTGGTTGACGGGCAGCCAGTAGTCGACCATGCCGCGGTCGAACGGCGCCCCGTCGTTTTGCGGGTCGCAGTAGCGCAGGAAGTACCAGGAGGAGTCGACGAAGGTGTCCATCGTGTCGGTCTCGCGCCGGGCCGGGCCGCCGCACTTCGGGCAGGTCGTCGCCACCCAGTCCTCGGCGGCGGCAAGGGGCGAGCGGCCCTTCGGCACGTACTCCTCGACCTCGGGGAGGAGAACGGGCAGGTCCTCCTCGGGCACGGGCACGAGGCCGCACTCGTCGCAGTAGAGAATCGGGATCGGGCAGCCCCAGTAGCGCTGGCGGGAGAGCAGCCAGTCGCGCAGCCGGAAGCTGACCGCCGGCCTGCCGCGCTCGCGCGACTCGAGCCATGTGACGATCGCCTTCTTAGCCTCGGGGCTCGTCAGCGCGGCGAACTGCGCCGAGTCGACGAGCACCTCGTCGTCGGAGTGCGGCACGAACGCCTCGTCCTCCGGCGCCTCGCCGTCAGCCGGGGCGATGACCGTCTTGATCGGGCAGCTCGAAGCGCTTCGCGAACGTCGTAGTCGCGCTCGTCGTGGCCGGGGACGGCCATGATCGCGCCGGTGCCGTACTCCATGAGCACGTAGTCGGCGACCCAGATCGGCAGCCGTCGTCGTTGACCGGGTTGGTGACGAACCGCCCGGTGGAGACCCCGGTCTTCTCCTTCTCGGTGGTCGGCGCGCTCGGCGATCCGGGCGGCCTGCCGCATGGCGCACGTAGTCCATGACCTCCTGCTCGTGCGGAGTCCCGTTCACCAGTTGCTCGACGAGGGGATGCTCGGGCGCGAGCGACGAAGAACGTGGCGCCGAAGAGCGTGTCGGGGCGCGTCGTGAAGACCGGGAGGTCGATGTCGAGCTCCTCGATCCGGAAGATGACCTCCGCCCCTTCCGAGCGCCCGATCCAGTTGCGCTGCATCGTGAGCACGCGCTCGGGCCAGGACTCGAGCATCGCCATGTCGTCGAGAAGCCGGTCCGCGTAGGCGGTGATCCGGAAGAACCACTGCTCCAGCGTGCGCGCCTCGACCTCCCAGCCGCAGCGCTCGCAGTGGCCGTCGATCACCTGCTCGTTCGCGAGCACCGTCTGGTCGTTCGGGCACCAGTTGACGATCGCGCCCTTGCGGTACGCGAGCCCCGCCTCGAAGAACTTGAGGAAGAGCCACTGTGTCCAGTGGTAGTAGTCGGGCTCGGCGGTCGAGAGCTCGCGGCTCCAGTCGATCGACCACCCGAGGCGCTTCATCTGCTCGCGGATCGCGGCGATGTTCCGGTTCGTCACGTCGCGCGGGTGCTTGCCCTCGCGGATCGCTGCGTTCTCGGCCGGAAGCCCGAAGGCGTCGTAGCCGATCGGCCTGAGACGGTGAAGCCGCGCCTCCGGCGGATGTGGGCGACCACGTCTCCGAGCGTGTAGTTGAGGACGTGGCCCATGTGCAGCTCGCCCGACGGGTACGGGAGCATCTCGAGCACGTACGTGTGCTCCCGGGGCGCATCGTCGGGAGACGGGTTCGGGACGACGAAAGCGCCTTCGCGCTCCCATTCGGCCTGCCACTTGGCCTCGATCGCCTGCGGGTCGTACCGGTCCATCAGCGTCCCACGAGACTAGCGCTA
>CAVYAJ010000059.1:0-18578 GCA_963766155.1 uncultured Actinomycetes bacterium
CAATGTATCGCTGAGGAAGAACATAGTTGACCCAGCATGTCGTTCTCCACCGACGATGGTACTGGCCATTGCCATTGCTGTCAATGACGGGGACGCCTCCGCCTTCTCCCCACAGCGTCGGCTGGGCCGAACTCCGCAAGCGGGCGATCGACGAGGACACGCTCTTCGAGCTTGGCTCGATCGGCAAGACGTTACCGCCTTGCTCGCCGTCGAGCTGCTCGACCTGCAGGTGGTGCTCAACCGTCTCACCTGTGGTCCTTCGACCTCTCCGGTTGGCGCACCACCCGATTCGGGTCGAGCATGGGCTTACCTACTGAGGCTCACTGATCCGCGGCGTGGACACGACCGCCGACTCGCGCTTTGACGTCTGGGCACTCCGCTACTTACAGAGATGGGGTCGCGCCCTGTGAGCACTTCTACTACTCCAAGCGTCCGGCCACCTCATAAACGGCTACGCGCTCGATGCTGCCTGCTGGGACGCCGTACTCCGGTGATCGTTTGGCGGGCCGTATCCTGGAGCCGATGGGTCTCCGGCACACCGGAGCCGGAGATCACCGTCGACATCACTCGGACAGTGCTCCGGTGCTGGGTGCACCACCGGCTGCACGACCATTGCAGCGCCTTCGCCGGACGACCCTCTCTTCCCGGCGCCTGTGGCTCGAGAGTGGGGTACTGCCGACGGCTCGCTCGCCTCGACCGCCGGCGACCTGGCGGCCTCTTCGGAAGCGCGTTGCTGAGACATCCGCTATAGACTCACCTCGGGGGCTACTGCTCGGGTCCGGCGGCGGGTGGAGCTACGGCTAGCGGCTCGAGCGCAAGGGGGAGTTCGCTCCGCCACGGCGGCTCGATGCCCGGCTTCGCCTCGACGCTGCTTGGCGATCTCGAGTCGGGAATCGCCGTGGGGGCGCTCATGAACGGCCCGACGAGCACGACGTCACGGAGGTCGTCGCACAGTTCGCCCTCGACCTCCACCGTGGCGCGAATCCGGACCCGCCCGGCGACTCCGACCCGTGGCCTCCCGAGAGCCCGCCCGCCGAGCCGCTCGCCGAGCACTCCGCTTCTACGGCCGCTACGGAGCTACAACCCCTGGCTGCCCGGCTTTCGCGTCGAGCAGCGGAGAGCGGGCTCACTGCTCAGATGGCTTGGGGAGACGACAAGCCGCTCACCGGCTCGACGAGGCCGAGTTCCGCGTCGGTGCCGAGGAGTGGTCGCCGGAGCGGCTCCGCTTCGACGCCTTCGTCGACGAGAAGGCCCTGCGCACGAACCTCGGGGGAGAGCTACTACAGAAGCGACTTAGCGTAGACCGCGGCAACCTGCCGAACCGTGTCGTGGAGATCGTCCCTGCGTGGGCCAGCTCGAGGCGACGACCAAGCGCTCACCTCCCTCAGTGTCGTGAGCAGGGTCCAGTTCGGTCCGGCGCGTCCACTTCTTGGGCGTCGGACCCCCGATTGGAGCGCGGCAGGTGGCTGACCGAACTCATCAAGGACGCACCAAAGGTTCAGTAGGCAGACAGGATTCAGCGGCTATCATCCGATGCCCTGCGGAGCAAGACGCGGTGACCTAATGCAGACGAAATCTGGGCGACTTTTGAAATCGAATCCGGTGGCGTCCCCGACGACTGTGCAAGAAGACTGAATGGGGTTTCCGCTCAGCCCGACGTTTCCTCTAGTCAGTGCATGGACGTGCATGGACGTGCATTCAGCTGACCCTCAAGGATGCGGCCTGTGGCTGTCAGGAGAAAAAACTGTCGCCCTCAGCAGGGCGGAGACGCCACGCGCCAGGTGTGGCGAACTCGGGAGCGCTCAGAGCACTTCCCTCGGCCGGTTTCACAAAAGTGAACATCGAGCCGGCGCGCACGAATCCGAGCTTGCGAAGGCCGGGACTAGTCTCATCGACCGGAACGCACACCTCAATCGCGTCGACCCTCCACCGAAGAAGCTCGCGGATAGCGAGGAGGACGATGTGTTCAAACCTGAGCGCAGGATCGAATGCAGCCCAGTCCTGAAGGGAAGCCAGATGAAGATTCCGGAGGCGGCGTCGAGCTCCCTCTTCGTACACTCGCGCGCGCACAAGAAAGTATCCTGCGACGCTTCCGTCGGACGCGACAACGAGGAAAAGAGCTCGCCGCCAAGGAAGTCGTCGAATGCAGATCGAAGCAGCCAATTGATCCAGGCTGCCGAGCGATCCCGACCACCGGCCGATCGGGGAAACGCAACCGATCCTCAAGGCTGTGGGAAATTCCGTCACTTGCTCGACTTCGAACCCCCGAGCGCGTACACGAGTAACCGCCCGGAAGATCCTGCCGTCACGCTGAGCGCGGCGTTGACGATCCTCCGCGACCCTTCGCTGAGCGGGCCTTCGCCGAGATAACGTTGAACCAGGGGTCGGCTGTGTACGAGCAAGACGAGGCGACGAAATTCGAACTCGCGCCACCGGAGACTTCGATACAGGACCGATGCGACGCGAGAAACCCCACTCGCTCCCACCGTGCTTTGCATTCGTTGAAGCGCAAGGACGAGGTTTACGCCCAGAGCGTCTTTCGAAATTCAACTGGAACGTACAGCGCCGATCCCCAGCAGCACGAAAGCGTTTCGCCACGCACGTCCAGCGCCCCCGCAACGAGATCGAGTCGGCCGATGACCTGGTCGTCCAGGATTCCGAGCAACTGTATCGGGTCATCATCACCACCTCGCAACGGGTTATCGAGGAGCGCTCGTCTCTTCAGAGGCGAAATGCGCGCGATCAGGTCTGGGTCGTGCCAGCGGTCCGAGCGCTACTAGGTCATGCGCTCGCGCATGGTGATGACGTGAATTTTCGGCTTAGACATTGGCCGTCCATCCTGATGAACGCGGACCTGTGAACCACGACCCCTCGGGAGATTGTTCCGAATGAGCTATGTAGCAGCGGCTCAGACTCGCCTCGGCTCGAAACTGATGCTACATCACGTCGGAATCTGGCGCCGGACACTGCCATCCTCGACTCTCTTCGATCGCTCGTTACAGACAACCGGACCGATCTATCGTCGAGAATCGCACATCTCTACGTTCCGGAATTCCAGTGTGACTGTTCTCTCGTTAACCAACTCGAGATTGTCGTGCCAAGCGGGCCAAACACCACCGGGACACCCATTCAGGATGGCTACTTTCGCGTGGGCGCTCGCTTCATCACATTGCCTTTCAAGTCGGCGACCTCGATGCCGAGTGTGCGCGGTTGCGGAAGGCTTCAGTCCGAGCTCGTCCTCGATCGCGCAGTGGACGGCGTCAGGCCTGCGGGTGAACTTCATTCATCATTCTTACTGCGGCTTTCTGGTCGAAATGGTGGAGACTCGGTCCTCCTTGCAGGCGCCCCCTCCCCCAACCGCCTTCCCACCGGAACACGGATCCATGCGCGACGCAATCGACGCACTGTCGCAGCGGTGAACTCCGTGCCGCCATGGGCCTTCTCGCGGAGCTCTGGGAAGAGGAAAGCCGTCCCGCCACCGCTTCGTTTATCGCTTCACGCTTTGAGCGCCTGCGAGGGCAGCTTCCTCTCGGGCCATGCCGCGTTGCCTTCTTGCGTCTTCGTTATCGAGCCAGTTCTCCCACTTCTTCGAGCCATGGCGTTTCTCGGCGGCATCGACCTTGACGTCCAAATCGGGAGCTTCAACGCTTACTCGCAGGAAATCCTAGACGAACGGAGTTCTCTCTACACCTTTGTCCGGACATCGTCTTTCTCGCCGCGCTTACAGCCGATGTCTCTCCTGATATTTGGGAACGTTTTGCAGACCTTTCGGGCGCTGAGAAAGAAATCGCGGCAGTTGCGATTCCCAACGGGCTCTGATCAGCGCCTTTCGCGAGCGAAGCTCCGCTCAGCTTGTCGTTCACAACTTCGAGACCCCTTTGTTCCCGGCAACTGGGGATCTCGATGTCAGGGCGATTTCGGTAGGTCCGCTGCAATTCGCGCCGTAACGATGCGATAGCGGCCCTAGTCCGCGATTTCCCGATGTATATGTTTCTGACTATGACGTCCTCACACATCGTGGTGGCTCTCAATGGCGTGATTTGCGACTTGGGCAACCGCACGGCTTCCCATTCGTGGAAACCAGCCCATTTATTCGCAGCCGAGTGGTTGCGCTTCTTGCACCCTCTAACAGGAGCCATCTGCAAGGTGCTTGCCGTGGATCTCGACGGGAACTCTGGGGCGGGGTCGTTGGCGAGGATGGCCCCGAGGGCATTGTCTTCGATGAGCGAGAAGGCGCAGCGTTCGGAGTCTTCAACGAGCCATTCTTGATCTTACCGCCGTGGCGTTATTCTCGCTGTATGTAGCAAGAACAATGAATCCGACGTTCTTGCCGTCTAGAACATCATCCCGGCATGCTGCTGCGCCCAAAGCACTTCGCAGCCCTGCGGATAGATTGGCGCAACAAACCCAACAGCCTTCTAGACATCGCCCACGAACTGAGTTCGTGGGCGATGTCTAGAAGGTTGTTGGGTTTGTTGCGCCAATCTATCCGCAGGGCTGCGAAGTGCTTTGGGCGCAGCAGCATGCCGGGATGATGTTCTAGCACGGCAAGAGCGTCGGATTCATTGTTCTTGCTACATACAGCGAGAATAACGCCACGGCGGTAAAGATCAAGAATGGCTCGTTGAAGAGTCACGAACGCTGCGCCTTCTCGCTCATCGAGGACAATGCCCTCGGGGCCATCCTCGCCAACGACCCCGCCCCAGAGAGTCCCGTCGAGATCCACGGCAAGCACCTTGCAGATGGCTCCTGTTAGAGGGTGCAAGAAGCGCAACCACTCGGCTGCGAGATAAATGAGCTGGTTTCCACGAATGGGAAGCCGTGCGGTTGCCCAAGTTCGCAAATCACGCCATTGAGAGCCACCACGATGTGTGAGGACGTCATAGTCGAGAAACAGAGGGTATCGGGCAAATCGCGCACTAGGGCCGCGATCGCATCGTTCACGGCGCGAATTGCAGCTGACTTGACCGAAATCGCCCTGACCATCGAGAACCCCAGTTGCCGGGAACAAAGGGGTCTCGAAGTTGTGAACGACAAGCTGAGCGGAGCTTCGCTCGCGAAAGGCGCTGATCAGAGCCCGTTGGGAATCCGCAACTGCCGCGATTTCTTTCTCGACAGCGCCTGAGTCAAGGTCTGCAAAACGTTCCCAAAGATCAGGAGAGACATCGGCTGTAAGCGCGGCGAGAAAGACGATGTCCGGATCAAAGGTGTAGAGAGAACTCCGTTCGTCTCAAGGATTTCCTGCGAGTAGGCGTTGAAGCTCCCGATTTGGACGTCAAGGTCGATGCCGCCGAGAAACGCCATGGCTCGAAGAAGTGGGATAACTGGCTCGATAACGAAAGAGCGCAAGAAGGCAACGCGGCACGGCCTGAGAGGAAGCTGCCCTCGCAGGCGCTCAAAGCGTGAAGCGATAAACGAAGCGGTGGCGGGACGGCTTTCCTCCTCCCAGAGCTCCGCGAGAAGGCCCATGGCGGCACGGGGTTCACCCGCTGCGATCAGCGCGTCGATTGCGTCGCGCATGGATCCAGCCGTTCCGGTGGGAAGGCGGTTGGGGGAGGGGGCGCCTGCAAGGTCCACCGAGTCTCCACCAGTTCGACCAGAAAGCCGCAGTAAGAATGATGAATGAAGTTCACCCGCAGGCCTGCGACGCCGTCCACTGCGCGATCGAGGACGAGCTGGGACCGAAGCCTTCCGCAACCGCGCACACTCGGCATCGAGGTCGCCGACTTGAAAGGCAATGTGATGAAGCGAGCGCCCACGCGAAAGTAGCCATCCTTGAATGGGTGTCCCGGTGGTGTTTGGCCCGCTTGGCACGACAATCTCGAGTTGGTTAACGAGATAACAGTCACACTGGAATTCCGGAACGTAGAGATGTGCCATTCTCTACTATAGATTGGTGTTGTCTGTAATGAGCGATCGAGAGAGTCGAGGATGGCAGTGTCCGGCGCCACGATTTCGACGTGACGTAGCATCAGGTTCGAGCCAGGCGAGTTAGCCGCCGCCACATAGCTCATCTCGGAACAATTCCCAAGGGTCGTGGTCCACATGTCCGCGTTCATCAGGATGGACGGCCAATGTTTAAGCCGAAAATTCACGTCATCACCATGCGCGAGCGATGACCGAGGAGCGCTCGGACCGCTGGTACGACCCAGACCTTATCGCGCGCATTCCGCCTCTGAAGAGACGAGCGCTCCTCGATAACCCGTTGCGAGGTGGTGATGATGACCCGATACAGTTGCTCGAAAATCTGGATGACCAGGTCATCGGCCGATCGATCTCGTTGCTGGGGCGCTGGACGTGCGCGGCGAAACGCTCGCGTGCCGCTGGGGATCGGCGCCGTACGTCCCATTGAATTTCGAAAGAGCTTCGGGCGAGAACTCGTCCTTGCGCTTCAACCAATGCAAAGCACGGTGGGAGCGAGTGGGGTTTCTCGCGTCGCATCGGTCCTGTATCAAGTCTCCGCTGCTTGAGTTCCAATTTCGTCGCCTCGTCTTGACGTACACAGCCACCCCTGCTTCAACGTTATCTCCGCGAAGGCCCGCTCAGCGAAGGGTCGCGGAGGATCTCCACGCGCGCTCAGCGTGCACGGCAGCATTTCCCGGGCCGGTTACTCGTGTACGCGCTCGGGGGTCCGAAGTCGAGCAAGTGACGAAATTCCCAACAGCCTCGAGGTCGGTCGCGTTTCCCGATCGGCGGCGGTCGGGCATCGCTCGGAAGCCTGGATCAATTGGCTGCTTCGATCCTGTATTCGATGATCTTCCTGGGCGGCGAGCTCCCCTCCTCGTTGTCGCGTCCGACGGAAGCGTCGCAGGATACTTTCTTGTGCGCGCGCGAGTGTACGAAGAGACAACTCAATGCCGCCTCTCCGGAACCTTCATCTGGCTTCCCTTCAGGACTGGCTGCATTCGATCCTGCGTCAGGTTTGAACATATCGTCCTCCTCGCTATCCGCGAGCTTCTTCGGTGGAGGGTCGACGCCATCGAGGCGCGCGTTCCGGTCGATGAGACTAGTCCCGGCCTTCGCAAGCTCGTATCGTGCGCGCCGGCTCGATGTTCACTTTTGTGAAACCGGCCGAGGGAAGCGCTCAGAGCGCTCCCAAGTTCGTCATACTGGCGCGTGGCGTCTCCGCCCTGCCCAGGGCGACATTTTTTCTCCTGACAGCCAAGGCCGCATCCTCAGGGTCAGCTGAATGCACGTCCATGTACGTCCATGCACCGACTAGAGGAAACGTCGGGCCGAGCGGAAACTCCATTCAGTCTCTGTACAGTCGTCGGGAACGCCACCGGACCAATTTCAAAAGTCGCCCAGATTTCGTCTGCATTAGGTCACCGCGTCTGCTCCGCAGGGGATCGGATGAGAGCCGCTGAATCCTGTCTGCCTACGGAACCTTTGGTGCGTGCTCGACGGGTCCGGTCAGCCACCTGCCGCGCTCCAATCGGGGGGTCCGACGCCAGAAGTGGACGCGCCGGACGAACTGGGCCCTGCTCACGACACTGAGGGAGGCGAGCGTTGTCGTCGCCTCGAGCTGGCCGACGAGGAGACGATCTCCACGACACGGGTCGGCAGGTTGCGGTCTACGCTAAGTCGCTTCTGTAGTAGCTCTCCCCCGAGAGGTTCGCGCGCAGGGCCGTCCCGTCGACGAAGGCGTCGAAGCGGAGCCGCTCCGGCGACCACTCGTCGCCACCGACGCGGACTCGGTCTCGCCGAGCCGGGTGAGCGGCTTGTCGTCTCCCGGCCATCTGAGCCGTGAGCCGCTCTCCCGCTGCTCGACGCGAAAGCCGGGAAGCCAGGGGTTGTAGCTCCGGTAGCGGCCGTAGAACGCGGAGTGCTCGGCGAGCGGCTCGGCGGGCGGGCTGTCGGGAGGCCAGGGCTCGGAGTCGCCGGGCGGCTCCGGATTCGCGCCACGGTGGAGGTCGAGGGCGAACTGCGCAACGACCTCCGTGACGTCGTGCTCGTCGGGCCCGTTCATGAGCGCCCCGACGGCGATTCCCGACTCCAGATCGCCAAGCAGCGTCGAGGCGAAGCCGGGCATCGAGCCGCCGTGGCGGACGAGCTCGCCCTTGCGCTCGAGCCCGTAGCCGTAGCTCCACCGTCGCCGGAGTCGAGCAGTAGCCCCGAGGTGAGTGTCCTCGCGGGTCCCTTCAGGCAACGCGCCTCCGAACGCCGCCAGGTCGCCGGCGGTCGAGGCGAGCGAGCCGTCGGCTGTGCCCGTTTCGAGCCACGGTGCCGGGAAGAGCGGGTCGTCCGGCGAAGGCGTGCGGTCGTCGTGCAGCCGGTCGTAGCCCACCGCCATCCGGTCGCGGATGTCGACGGTGATCGCCGGCTCCGTCTGCTCGAGGCCCATCGGCTCGAGTGCGCGGCTCCTCAGGAGCTCGTGATACGGCCTGCCGGTCGCCGCCTCGAGCGCGTAGCCGAGGGTGCGGTAGCCGACGTTGGAGTAGTAGAAGTGCTCGCCGGGCGCGAAGCCCGTCTCGGTGTCGCGGAGCGCCCAGACGTCGAAGCGGGAGTCGGCGGTCATGTCCGCCCCGCGGATGAGCCCTGCCGAGTGCGTGAGCAGGTGCTCGACACGGATCGGGTCGTACGCCGACCGAACCTCGAACCACGGCAGGTAGTCGGTCAGCGGCGCCTGCAGGTCGAGGAGTTCGACGGCGAGCGTGGCGGTGAACGTCTTGCCGATGGAGCCGAGCTCGAAGAGCGTGTTCTCGTCGATCGCCCGTTTGCGAAGCTCGGCCCAGCCGACGCAGTGGGAGAAGGCGAGCTCGTCCCCGTCGTTGACGGCGATCGCAATCCCCGGCAGCCCGCGCCGCTTCAGGAAATCCCCCAGCCACTGCCAGTCGTCGGTGGAGAACGGCATGTCGGGTGGACTATCTTCTTCCTCGTGATCGACTGCGACATCCACCCGCAGGTCGGAGACGTCGAGGAGTTCCTCGGCTATGTCGATCCGGCCCAGCGCGAGTGGTTCCGCGGCCAGGGCCCGTCGCTCGGGATACCCGGCTACTCCTGGGTGCACCCATCGTCCTGGTTCCGGGCCGACATCGAGCAGAACGGACACCCGCCTGCCTCCGACGTGGACACCATCCGTCGCGAGCTCCTCGATCCAAGCGGCACCGAGATCGGGATCCTGAACGGGGACGACGCGGTGCTTCTCTCGCTCATGCCGAGCCCCTACCGCGCGGTCGAGCTTGCCCGGGCCCACAACGAGTGGCTCCGCGAGCGCTGGCTCGCCGAGGAGCCGCGCCTGCGCGCGTCGATCCTCTGCCCGGCCCAGGACCCGCAGGCGGCCGCCACCGAGATCCGGCGCATGGCCGAGGACGAACGCTTCGTCCAGGTGCTTCTCTGCGGCGGCGCCGACCGGCCCTACGGCGAGCCGCGCTATCTCCCGATCTTCGAAGCCGCCGCCGAGTGCGGGCTACCGGTCGCTATCCATTCCGGCGGTGAGGGAATGGGTATCGCCGCCCCTCCCGGGGGCGCGGGGCCGGTGACCTTCTACATCGAATGGCACACCCTCGGATCGGCCTGCAGCATCATGTCCCACCTCGTCTCGCTTCTCTGCCACGGCACCTTCGAACGCCTCCCGAAGCTGAAGGTGCTCCTGATCGAGGGCGGAATCGCCTGGCTGCCCGGGATCCTGTGGCGGCTGGACACGAACTGGCGCGCCCTTCGAAGCGAGACCCCGTGGCTCGATCGCAAGCCGAGCGAGGTCGCCCGCGAGCACGTCCGCTTCTCGACGCAGCCGCTCGAGCACACCGACGGCCGCGACGAGACGCTCTTCGAGATGCTCGAGGCGGCCGGTGCTCCGGACAACCTCTGCTTCGCATCCGACTATCCGCACTGGGACTTCGACGACCCCGCCTTCATGCTCAAGCGCTTGCCCGAGACGTGGCGCGACAAGGTCTTGCACGAGAACGCCGTCAAGCTCTACGGCGAGCGGCTCGGCCTGGCAAGGGCGTGAGCACCTGGCAGGACGTGGGCTCGGTCGCCGATCTCGAGCGCGACGGGCATGTGATCGCCCGCGTCGAGGGGCGCGAGATCGGGGTCGTCGCGGTCGGCGGTGAGTTGCGCGGAGTCCGAAATCGCTGCCCGCACCACGGCGGCCCGCTCTGCCTCGGGACTGTCCGCGAGCGCGTCGCGGGCGAGCCGGGCCGCTATGAGCTCGGCGGCAAGAGTGTCCTGCGCTGTCCCTGGCATGGGTGGGAGTTCGACCCGGCCACCGGCCGCTGTCTCGACGACGACTCCATTCGCGTCGCCGTCTATCCGGCGAAGGCGGAAGGCGGCCGCGTGCTCGTTGACATATGAGGTGATGGCGGGTACCTTGTAGTGCATGGTAGCATCGCAAGATGCTCTGCTCGCTCAGATGCGACGAGGGACGCTGCAGTACTGCGTCCTCTCGCTGCTCGCTGACGAGGAGCGCTACGGGTTCGACCTCGTGCGCCGCCTCGCCGAGATGGACGGCATGGTCACGAGCGAGGGCACGATCTACCCGTTGCTGTCACGGCTGCGGAGGGACGGGCTCGTGGAGTCGAACTGGCAGGAGTCCCCGAGCGGGCCGCCGCGGCGCTACTACCGGCTGACGGAGCGGGGGCGCTCGGCCCTTGACGGTTTCAGGCTCGAATGGCGGCGCTTTCGCGACGCCGTCGATCACTTCGTAGAGAGGACGGAATCGAAATGAACACTTCGGCTGACAAGTTGGTCGAGGACTACCTCGATCGCCTCGAGCGTGAGCTGGCCGACTTCCCCTCGGCGCGCCGGCGCGAGCTCGTCCAGGAGATCTCCGAGCACATTGCCGAGGCGCGAGCGGGGCTCGAGTCCGAGAGCGAAGCCGAGATCCGCAACCTGCTCGACCGCATGGGCGATCCGAGCGACATCGCGGCCGAGGCTCGCGGTGTGCCCGTGGAGACGGTTCCCGCTGCAGCGCCTGTCGAGCGCCGCTCCGGAGCTCTCGATGTCGCCGCGCTCATCCTCCTCCTGATCGGAGGGCTCGTCATCCCCGTGATCGGCTGGCTCGTGGGCGTCGTCCTGCTCTGGATCTCGTCGGCGTGGACGGCTCGGCAGAAGCTACTTGGCACCCTGGTGGTGCCGGGGGGCCTGGCGCTTCCCGCGGGTCTCCTCCTCGTCGCCGGGTCGGAGTCGTCGTGCTATCAGCAGCCGATTCCGGGAGCGCGAGACCACATGATCTGCTCGAGCGGCGGCAACTCGGGCCAGATCGTCGGGTCGATCGTCGTCGCGCTCCTCACCGCCGCCTCGATCGCGACGATCGTCTACCTCGCGCGGCGCATGAACCGAAACGCGGTCGCCGTTCCCGCCTAGCCCAGCAGGTCGTGCACGGGCTCGCCCTCCGAGAGGGTGAGCAGGACGCGCGCGTCGCCGACCGGGCCGGCGCCGGGGTCGAAGATGTCGCGGTCGAGGACGACGAGGTCGGCGAGCTTTCCCTCCTCGATCGTGCCCGTCTCGTCCTCGAGGAAGTTGACGTACGCGGAGCCGTGCGTCTGGGCGGCCAACGCCGTCGCGAGGTCGAGGCGCTCGTCGGGGAGCATCGGCTCTCGGTCGCGCTCGGGATGCGGGACCCGTGTGACGGCGACCTCGACGATGGGGAGCGGGTTCGCCGTCGAAACGGTCCAGTCGCTTCCGAAGGCGAGCGGTGCCCCGGCGCGGACGAGACTCCCGAATGGATAGTGGTAGGCCGCCCGCTCGCCGATGAACGGGAGGGTGAGATCGTCGACGTAGGGGCTGTGGGCGGCCCAGTACGGCTGTGCGTTCGCGACCACGCCGAGCTCGGCGAACCGCGGCTGGTCGTCGGGATGGATCAGCTGGATGTGTGCGAGGTGGTGGCGCGCGTCGCGCCGTCCGTTCGCCTGCTGAGCCGCCTCGATCGCGTCGAGCGACTCACGAACCGCGCGGTCGCCGATCGTGTGCAGGTGCACCTGGAAGCCATGCGAGTCGAGCAGTACGAGCATGCGCCGGAGCTCCTCGGCCTCGTGCATCGACATCCCACGGTTCTCCGTGCCCTCGTACGGCTCGAGGAGCGAGCCCGTGAAGTTCTCGAGCACGCCGTCCTGGAAGATCTTCACCCCGCGGATCCGGAGACGCCCGAGCGATCCCCGTTCCCGCATCTCGAGGAGGTCGTCGATCTGCTCCTCGCCGCGTGAGCGAACCCACAGAAGGTTGCCCTCTGCGCGCATCGTCAGCTGCCCGCGTCCGGCCACGGCGAGGTAGGCGGCGAGCGTCTCGGGCTCGACGACGGCGTCCTGCCATGCGGTGATGCCGAGCGCGTGCAGCTCGGCCTGCGCGTTCAGGAGCGCCTGCTCCTGCTCGGCCGCGCTCGGCGGCGGAACCAGCGTGCTGACGAGCCACATCGCGCCCTCGTGGAGCGCGCCCGACGGCTCGCCGGCGGCGTCGCGCTCGATGCGGCCGTCCGCAGGATCGGCGGTGTCCGCCGTGATCCCCGCGAGCTCGAGGGCGCGGCTGTTCACCCACGCCGTGTGGCCGTCCCGATTCTCGAGGTAGACCGGGCGGTCGGGCAGGACGGCGTCGAGGCGCTCTTTGTCCGGGTTCCCGCCGGAGAAGAAGTCCATCGACCAGCCGTCGCCGGAGATCCACTCCCGGTCGGGATTCGCGGCCGCGTAGCGCGCGATCTCCTCGAGGCAGTCCTCTGCCGAGCCCGTCTCGTGCAGGTTGCAGACGATGGCGAGCATCCCGCCGGCGAACGGATGCAGGTGCGCGTCCTGGAAGCCCGGGAGAACCGTGCGGCCCTCGAGCTCGACGACGCGCGCCGCAGAGAGACCGCCGAGCTCGGCCGAGGAGCCGACCGCAGCGATGCGGCCGCCGCGCACCGCGACCGCCTCGGCGTCTCCGCCCGAAACGGTGTGCACGCGCCCTCCTCGAAGCAGCAGATCGACGGCGTTAGGCTCCATCGGAGTGGCGATCTTCTCACCAGCGGACGCGCGCCGCGCGGTCGAGCACGGCTTCGACGACGCGGTCGGCTTCCTCGGCGGCCTCGTCCGCGTCCGCAGCCTCCTCGGCGCGGAGGAGCCGGCGCAGCAGCTCGTCGAGGAACGGCTTCGGGACCTCGGCTTTGCCGTGGAGTCGGTGGTGCCGGATCCCGAGCGGCTGGCCGAGCGGCCGGACAGCGGCATCCCGCTCATGTCCTACGAAGGCCGGCGCTCGCTCGTCGGGACGATCGGTGAGGGCGGCGGCCGCTCGCTCGTCCTGAACGGGCACGTGGACGTCGTCAGCGCCGAGCCGATCGACCGCTGGACGAAGGAGCCGTTCGGCGCCGAGGTCGCCGGCGGGCGCATGTACGGCCGCGGCTCCTGCGACATGAAGGGCGGGGTCGCCGCGATGCTCCTCGGCGTCGAGGCAGCGCTCGCCGCGGGGCCGCTTCCCGGGCGCCTCGTCTACCAGAGCGTGATCGAGGAGGAGTGCGGCGGGAACGGCGCCCTTGCGGCGGTCCTCGCCGGGCCGCCGGCCGACGCGGCGCTCATCGCCGAGCCGACGAACGGCGGCATGGATCTCGTCGCCGTCGGCGTCGTCTGGGCGCGCATCACCCTCGAGGCCGACTCCCGCCACGCTTCGAATGCCGACCGCGGCTCGAACCCGATCGAGGCCGCCTACCCCGTCATCCAGGCGCTCCACGGGCTCGAGGCGGAGCTCAACGCCGACCCCGAGCCCGAGGTCGCGGAGCTCGAGCAGCCGTACCTCCTCAACGTGGGCGCGCTGCACGCGGGCGACTGGCCATCGATGACTCCGGGACGCTCGACCCTCGACGTGCGCCTCGGCTTTCCGATCCGCATGGAGCCGGCGGAGGCGCAGGAGCGGCTGGCCGAGGCGGTGCACGCCGCCGAACCGGCCGCCCAGGTGGAGTTCCGCGGCTTTCGCGCCCGTGGCTACTCCTTCGATCCGGAGAGCCCGTTCGTCCGCATGCTCGGCGACTGCCATGAGGAAGTGCGCGGCGGGCGGCCCCGCCCGGATCCCTCGCGCGCCACGACCGACCTCCGCTTCTTCGAGGGCCAGGCGGTCTGCTACGGGCCGACCGGCGAGAACCTGCACGGCGTGGACGAGTGGGTCGACCTCGAGTCGATCGCCGACGTCGCGACCGTGATCGCGCTCCTGATCAGGCGCTGGGGAGAGACCTAGACGCGGATGCAGGCGGCGAGGTGCTCGGGATCCCGGCTCGCCGCCGGCCGCCGGAGCTCGGGATCCACGGTCTTGCACTCCGCGATCGCCATCGGGCAGCGGGGGTTGAAGCGGCAGCCGGCCGGGATGTGGATCGAGTTCGGCGTCTCCCCGCGGAGGATCTGAGGGGTCCCGCGGTCGCGCGGGTCGCGCTTCGGCACGACGGAGAGGAGGGCGCGCGTGTAGGGGTGCTGCGGGTTCTCGATCACCTCGCGCGTCGGGCCTTCCTCGACGATTCGGCCGAGATACATGACGGCGATCCGGTCGGCGTAGTGGGCGGCCGTCGAGAGGTCGTGCGTGATCATCAGCACGGCGAGGCCGTTGTCCCGCAGCTCGTCGAGGATCGAGAGGATCCCCGCGCGCACCGAGACGTCGAGCATGGAGACGGGCTCGTCGGCGACGAGGAGCTCGGGGTGGAGGACGAGGCTCGCCGCGATCGCGACGCGCTGGCGCTGCCCTCCCGAGAGCTCGTGCGGATAGCGGTCGATGTAGAGCTCGGGCGGCGTGAGGCCCGCGAGCTCGAGCGCGCGCTTTACCTCCTCGCGCCGCTCCTTCTTCGAGCCGATGCCGTGCACCTGGAGCGGCTCCTCGATCGTCGCGCCGACGCGGAAGCGCGGGTCGAGCGACTCGTACGGGTCCTGGTACACGATCTGCATCCGGCGGCGGAGAGGCCGGAGATCCTTGGACGAGAGCCCCGTGATCTCCTGACCGTCGAAGCGGATCGAGCCGCCGGCTCGTCTCGATCAGGCGCAGAACCGACTGCGCCGTTGACGTCTTCCCGCAGCCCGACTCCCCGACGAGGGCGAGCATCTCGCCGCGGTTGAGGGCGAAGGAGACGCCGTCGACCGCATGCACCTCGAGCTTCGGCTCGCGCTTCGCCGCGCCGACCAGCCCTCGCCCGACCGGGTAGCTGGCCACGAGGTCCTCGACCTCGAGCAGCGGCTTGGAGCCGTTCGTGCTCATGCCGTCGCCGGCTCCCGGACGTGATCGTTCAGGTGGCAGGCCGCCACGTGTCGTTCGCCCACCTTCTTGAGGAGCGGCGTCTCGGTCGCGCACGGTGCGAACGCGCTGTCGCAGCGAGGCTGGAAGGGACACCCGACGATCGGCTTGTCGAGCCGCGGAGGCGCGCCGGGAATCGACGCGACGCGCTCGCCGCCCGCGCGGAGGTCGGGCGTGGCCGCGAAGAGCAGGCGCGTGTACGGGTGCTTCGGTGTGTGGAAGAGAGCGTCGATGGAGGCCGACTCGGCGACCTCGCCCGCGTACATGACCGCGGCGCGGTCGCAGACCTGGGCGACGACGGGGAGGTCGTGGGTGACGAGGATGAGCGCGAGATTGAAATCGGATGCGAGCGAGACGAGCAGCTCGAGGATCTGCGCCTGCACCATCACGTCGAGCGCGGTGGTCGGCTCGTCGGCGAGGAGGATCTTCGGCTCGCAGGCGAGCGCCATCGCAATCGCCGCACGCTGTCTCATCCCGCCCGAGAACTCGTGGGGGAAGCGATCCGCCCTGTCCTTGGGGATGCCCACCCGCTCGAGCAGCTCCTCGGTCTGCCGGCGGGCGACCTTGCCCTCGGCAATGCCGTGCAGGTGCATCGGCTCCTCGATCTGCGAGCCGACGGTCTGGACCGGGTTGAACGCGTTCATCGCCCCCTGGAAGACCATCGCGATGTCGTCCCAGCGGTGCGGGCTCACCGTCTCCTCACCCCGGGCGAGGATGTTCTCCGCCTCGAGACGCACCTCTCCGGCGACCGTCGCGTTCGGGGGTAGGAGGCCCATGATCGAGAGCATCGCGGTGGTCTTGCCGCAGCCGGACTCGCCGACGAGGCCGAAGCGCTCGCCCGCCTCGAGGTCGAAGCTCACCCCTCGCACCGCGTGCAACTCGCCGCCGCCCGGAAGCTCGAACCAGACGTTCAGGTCCTCGATTGCGAGAAGCGGCGTCGTCATTCGGTGTCGAGCTTCCCGCGCAGGGGCCTGACCTTGAAGCGGCGCACCGAGAGATGGCCGACGCGCAGGCGGGGGTTGAGCGCGTCCTCGAGCGACTGGCCAAAGAGGGTTGCGCCGAGCACGACGAGCGTGACGCAGAGGCCCGGCGGGATGATCGCCCACCAGGCGTTGTTGAGGATCGCGTCGTCGTTGAACGCGTTCTCGATCAGCCGGCCCCAGGAGATGACGCTCGGGTCGCCGAGCCCGAGGAAGGTGATGAACGTCTCCGCGAAGATCGCGTACGCGACGAGGAGCACCGTGTTGGCGACGAGCAGCGGAGCGACCTGCGGGAGGATGTGCTTGAAGATCAACCGCTTGTTGCCCGCGCCGAGCGCGCGCGCCCGTTTCACGTAGACGCGCTCCCGGACGCTCAGCACTTGCGCGCGGATGAGCCGCGCCGTCGTCGTCCAGTAGATGATCCCGATGATGATGATGATGTTCGTCAGGCTGCGGCCGAAGAGGGCCGCGGCGACGATCATCAGCGGGATGTCCGGGATGACGAGGAAGTAATCCGTCGTGCGCATCAGGACGACGTCCGTCTTCCCCCCGTAGAACCCGGCGAGGACGCCGACCGTCCCGCCGATGAGCGCCGACACGAGCGCGGCGCAGAAGCCGACGAGGAGCGAGACGCGCGTGCCGGCGATCAGAAGCTTGACCATGTCCGCGCCGCCACCGTCGAGGCCGATCGGGTGGGACGCGCTCGGCGGCTCGAAGATCGGCCCGACCTTCGCCTTCGGATCGCCCGTGAGGAGTATGGGCGAGAGCAGTGCGACGAGGACGAAGAACGCGATGATGGCGAGCCCCGCGATGGCGGTCGGCTCGCGGAGTGCGACGTGCCGGATCGACCCTGGCCGCCTCGCCGCGCCGACGTCGACGCCTTCGGTAGCGGCAGCGGCCCCGCCTTGGATGGAGGCGCTCATGGGCCGGTCTCCGGCCCAGGAGCGTGTGGAGGGTGTGCGAGGGAACCTGGGAGGTTCCCTCACAGCTTCAAAGAAGGGGGTCCGCGGGGGAAACATGGTTTCCCCCGCGGGGAGGCGAGCCAGTGGCGAGCGACGCTCATCCTGAGACCCTCGGGTCGAGCTTGAAGTACAGGAGGTCGGCCAGGAGGTTCGCCCCGATCACCGACAGCGTGAGTAACAGGAAGGCGCCCTGCAGGATCGGGTAGTCACGCTGGTCGATCGCCTCGACCACCTCGAGGCCGATGCCCGGATACGAAAAGACGTACTCGATCGTGATCGACCCACCGATGATGAAGCCGAGCGAGAGGGCGACGAGCGTGACAATGGGGAGCAAGGCGTTCCGCAGGCCGTGCGTGCGCACGGTCCTCCAGTTCGAGAGCCCTTTCGCGCGCGCGGTGAGGACGTAGTCCTCCCCGAGCGTCTCCAGCATCGCCGAGCGCACGACGAGCGCGTACTCGCCGTAGAGGACGAGCCCGAGCGTGAGGGCGGGGAGAAGCATGTGCCGGATGCGGTCGACGAAGACGTCCCAGGTGGACGCGTCCCCGAGGATGCCGAGCGTGGGATCCTTGATCCCCGCCGTCGGCAGGCCGAACCGCCCGGCGACGAAGAGCACCATCAGGAGCCCGAGCCACTGGGGCGGCATCGAGTAGAACGCGAGCCCGCTCCAGAGACCGCCCTTGTCGGCCCACGTGCCGCGTCTCCACGCGCAGACGACCCCGACGAGGACGCCGAAGACGATCGAGAAGACCGTCCCCAGCGCGACCATCGCCATGGTGTTCTTCAGCGGCGGCCAGAGCTCATGGGTGACCGGCTGCTCCGACCGCAGCGACTTCCCCATGTTCCCGTGGGCGAGGTCCTGGAGGTAGAGCTGGTATTGCTCCCACTTGGACTTGTCGAGCCCCAGCTGCTCGCGCTGGTACTCCTTGAACGCCTGCGTGCACTGGCGGCAGCGGAGCGCCGAGACCGCGTCGCCCGAGAGCGTGCGGAAGAGGACGAAGTTGAGCGTGATCGCGACGAAGACCGTCAGCGCCGCGAAGAGCATGCGCTTGCCGACGTAGTCGAAGCCCCTCATCCGTCCTCTTTCGCTTCGCTTCCTCCTAGCCGGTCTTGAACGGCCGCGTCCAGTACATCTTCGCGTACGCGTTCAGGTGCGGGTCCATGCCGTCCCATGCCGTCGTGTGCGCGTCGATGTACTGCTCCTCGACGAGCTGGGTGTAGACCCAGTTGTCGTAGATCATCTGCTCCATCTGCTGGACGATCGACGCGCGCTCGTTCTCGTCGACGGTCGTGCCCTGCTTCTCGTAGAGGGTGTCGTAGTCGGGGTTGTCCCAGCCGGTGTCGCTCCAGGAGCACCACTGGCCCTTCGTGACGACGGAGAGCATGAAGTCCGGGTCGACGTAGCCGACCCAGTCCCACATCGCGATGTCCCAGCCGGTGTAGCCCGAGTTGGTCGCCGGGTCGCAGT
>CAVYAJ010000060.1:0-49454 GCA_963766155.1 uncultured Actinomycetes bacterium
CGGCGAACTTGATCGTGTTTTCGGGGACGCGCGAGAGCGGTGCGTGCACAGCACCCCGGCGGTTGCGACGAGCACGAGCCCGCGCCGGCAGCCGCTGCGGAGTCCGAGCGTCCTTGCGTGGTCCCAAAGGTGATCACGATGAACGCGACCTCGAGGCCCTCGAGCAGCACTGCCTTGAACGCGATCGTGAACCCGTACCAGTCGATCCCGATGCGTTCGTCTCTCCCAGCCGCGGCCGCTTCAGCGCGCTCCGCGAGAAAGGCTTCCTCCTCGTCGTGCAGCGGTTTGTACCCGCTCGACCGGAGAATCGCCTTCCGCAGCACTGCAGCCGAAGCAGAGAAGGAGCGCGCCGACCACGAGCCGGAGCACGTCGATGGGCAGGAGCTGCAGGGCCGGGCCGAGCGCGGCAATGATCGCGACCAGTGCGACCGTCGCCGCAGCGACACCGATCAGCGGCGATCGCCAGCCGCGAGTGAACCCGACCGCGAGCACGATCGTGAGCGCCTCGACCATTTCAACCGCACTGGCTGCAAAGGCGCCGAGGAAGAGGAAGACGTCGCTCATCACCTCAGCCCTCCAGAGCTTCGCGAAGCGCCTCTTCGGGCTCGACCGTCTTCCCTGCGGCGCGAGAGGTCTCGAACTCGTCGCCGGCGACCTGGCCGAGGTGACGATCGAGCCAGCCGCGATCGAAGTCGCTGCGGTCGATCCCGGCCGCTTCGCGCACGGCGTCCGCGGCTCCTGCGAGCCGGCCAGCCCGAGCCGCCTCGTTCTCGGCTGCGGCGAGAATCGCGGCCTTCTCGAGCCCGAAGGCGATCAGTTCCTGATCCGCACCCGTTGCGCGGAAGCGAGCATCTCGCGGTTGAGCTCGCGCGCACGCTCGTGATTCTCGCGTTCGATCGCGACCGCAACGAGGCTGTCCAGCCCCGTACACGCTTGCCACTCGTTCCCGTGCATCCGGTCGAGCTCGAGGGCTTCGAGGAAGCGGGACTCCGCGTCGTCGAGGTCTCCCCGCTCGAACGCGAGGATGCCGAGGTTCCCGAGCGATGACGCCGCGCGGGCCTCGTAGCCGAGCTCACGGCGGATTGCCAGGCCCTCCTCGAGGAAGAACGAGCCGCATCGAGGTCCCCAACGCGCGCTTGATCGAGCCGAGGCTGTTCAGCGCCGCGCCGACGCGCTCGCGGTCACCCTGCTCGCGAAAGATGGTCAGGCTCCGCTCGACGACTCGACCGCCCGCTCCGGCTCGCCACGCTGATCGACCAGGACGCCAGGGCGTAGAGCGGGCGAGCCCGTAGCTCCTCCGGCGCGCCCTCGGTCGCCGCGAGCAGCTCGGTCAGCCGGTTGCAGCCCTCCAGTGCGTGACCGTGGGCGTACCAGAACCAGCCGAGCGCGCCGCCGAGGCGAAGCGCCGTCTCGTCATCCCCGGCGGCGAGCGACGAGTCGAGCGCGGCGCGGAGGTTGTCGTGCTCCGACTCCAGGCGCTCGAACCAGAGGAGCTGATCGTCGCCCCGCAGGCCGGCATCGGCTTCCTCTGCGAAGTGCGCGAACTCGAGCGCGTGGCGATTGAGCAGCTGATCCTCCTCGCCCGCTTGCGCGAGCTGCTCGCGCGCGAACTCGCGGATCGTCTCCAGCATCGAGAACCGTGGTTCGCCGCCGGCTTCTTCGGCTTCGCGGAGCAGGCTGCGGTCGACCAGCGAGGCGATGCCCTCCAGCACGTCGAGCTCGCCGGCACCGACGACGCGCTCGGCCGCCTCGAGGGTGAATCCGCCCATGAACACCGACAGGCGGGGATGGAGGCGGCGCTCCTCGTCGTCCGGTAGGTCGTAGCTCCAGGCGATCGCCTGGCGCAGGGTGCTTTGCCGCGCGGGGACTTCGCGCCCTCTCGCGGCAGGGAGCTCCAACCGATTCTCGAGCCGGCGAAGCAGGGAAGCGGGCGGGAGGACCTTCGTCCAGGCCGCCGCGAGCTCGATGGCGAGCGGCAGCCCGTCGAGGCGCTCGCAGATCTCGGCGACGATCGGTGCCGTCGCGTCCGTCAGCTCGAAGTCCGGACGCACGGCGCGTGCGCGCTCGGAGAAGAGGAGCACAGCCTCCGAGCCGCGCCAGCGGAGGCACCGGATATTGGCGCTCGGCCGCGATCCGCAAGGGCTCACGGCTCGTCACCAGCATCTTGAGCCGCTGGCATGCGCCGAGGAGGACGGCGAGAACCTCCGCCGCCGCGCCGACATGTTCGAAGTTGTCGAAGACGATGAGCACGCGGCGGTTCCGAAGCTCGGCTTTGAGCGCCTCGACGAGTGAGAGCGACGAGCTCTCCTCGACGCCGAGCACCCGCGCGAGCTCGAGCGGAACGAGATCCGGATCGCTGATGGGTGCGAGGAGGACGCCGTACACGCCGTCGGGAAACTCGCCGACCAGGTCGGCGGCGACCTGCAGAGCGATGCGCGTCTTGCCGGTGCCGCCCGGCCCGGTGAGCGTCACCATCCGCGTGTTCTCGTCCACGAGAAGCGTGCGCACCGCTTCGAGCTCCGCTTCTCGGCCGACGAGCGGGGTCGGCTGAGCCGGGAGATTCGTCACGCGGCCCTCGATCGTCCGCGGGGACGGGAAATCGACCGCGAGTCCCTCGATGCAAAGCTGGTGCAGGCGCTGCGGCCCGGTGAGGTCCTTCAGCCGGTGGTCGCCGAGGTCGCGGAAGGTGAGGCCGTCGAGGTTCTCGGGGAGGAGGTCGCGGGTGGTCTGTGAGAGCAGGGACCTGCCCGCCGTGTGCGGCGGCCGTCACGCGGGCGGCCCGGTGCATGTCGATGCCGACATAGCCCTCCGGGGTCGGGGTGGGCTCACCGGTATGAAGCCCCATCCGGACGCGGATGACTTCGTTGTCCGGCCACGCATGAGACGCGAGCGCACGCTGCGCCTCCGCCGCGGCTGCCGCCGCTGAGCCGGCAGCGGTGAACGAAACGAAGAACGCGTCACCTTCGGTGCCGAGCTGGGTTCCGCCGTGCGCCGCGAAGGCCGTGCGTAGGAGACGGTTGTGTTCGGCGAGGAGATCGGGCCAACCTTCGTCGAGCCGATCGGCAAGGACCGTCGAGCCCTCGATGTCCGTGAACGGAGGGTGACGGTGCCACGTGGCGGTTGCACTTCCGCAGAGCCTAAAGGGCGGCCAGGCGCTCCGTAGCCAACGCAACGCCGACGACCGACCCCTTGCGCGCGGCAGCTCGACGGCCTTCGTAAGCGCCGCCTTCGCGTCCTCCACAGACCCCGCCAGCTCGAGCACTTCGGCCTGCCACATGAGCAGGTCGGGCATGTTGAGCAATTCCTGCGTGCCCTCGATGAGCGCAGCTGCCTCCGCAGCGAGGCGAACCGCCTCCTCGAGCTCACCGCGATGGGCAAGGACTCGGGCCGTGGAGATCTTCAGCTGGGAGGTGCCGCTCACGTCGATCTCCTGAATGGTCTCCCGCGCTACTGCGAGGTGCTCGTCGGCCTCGTCCAGTCGACCCTGCTGGGCAAGGACGCCGGCGAGCATCGCGGCAAGGTGTCCGGCGCGCGCCCGCTCCCCCGTTCCCTCCAGGATCTCCAGACCGGTCACGCAGCTCGCGCTCCGCCGCGCCCGGATTGCCCGCCCTGAGCTCGAGCGGCGCCATCGAGAACGGGTGGACTGCGAGTGCCTCGTCGTGGCCCAGCTCGGTGAACATCGCTCGGGCCTCATCCAGGAGCTCTCGCCCGGTGTCCTCATCCCCTTGCAATGCGATGAGCGACCCCATCACCCGGTTCGTCCAAGCCTGGATTTCCAGGCTGTCCGGATGCTGCTCACGGATCTCGCGTGTCTCGGCGATGCCCTCCGCGGCGGGCGTGCTTCCGAAGAGGATCGTTCCGAGGACCATGCCGAGCACATCGCGCTCGATGCTCTTGTTGCCGGCGCGCTGGGCGTGCTCGATCGAACGGAACAGAGGCTCGCGCATCGAATCCCACATTGCCCCGGCCCACTCGATGAGGGCGACCGCGAACCACGCCCGGGAGAGACCCTCCTCGTCGCCCACGCGCTCGAGCACCTCGATTGCTCGCCGCGAAAGTGCTTCGTACTCGTCCGGGTTGAAGTCAGAAACGAGCATCGCGTGGAACGAGAGCTCGATTCGGGCGCGAACCAGGAGATCCTCGCGCTCGAGGGCTTCGGCTCCAGCTAGGGCGCGTTCGAGCGCACTGCGCGAGCCCGCGTAGTCGTGACCTGCCTCGAGGAGGACGCGTCCCAGGTCGGTGAGCGCGCGTACGCGCTCTGGGGCCTCCTCCGGGAAGAGCTGAACCGAACGATCGAGCAGGTTGGCAGCCGCTCGCCGGTCACCCCGCTCGAGCGCTTTTCGTCCAGCGCGCGCAAGGAGCTCGCCGGCATGGCCGCCCGAAGTCCGGTCGCTGACCGTCAGCGGTCCGAGCTCTCCTCTGTAGCTGAACGCCTGCTCCAGGTGGTAGCCGACGATCTCGTCGAGCTCGACCAGCTCCATGCCGCGCGCTTCCAGCCAGGCGGCGAAGCGCTCGTGCAGCTCCGCGCGGGTCGCCTTGGGCAACGCTTCGTAAGCCGCGTCCCGAATCAGGAGGTGGCGGAAGCGGTAGCCGTCCTCGCCGGCCAGCTGCGCGTGCTCAGGGCGGACGAGGTCCTTGCGCACCAGAGCGACGAGCCGGCCGTCGACAGGCGTCTCGTCCTGGACGAGCGCTGCAACGCCGCCCCGGTGGAAGACCTCTCCCTCGACCGAGCCGCGTTCGAGCACGTGGCGCTCTGAGGGATCGAGCTGGTCGAGGCGTGCGGCCAGCAGTGCCTGGATCGTCGGCGGAACCTCGATCTCGTCGCCGTTCGACGACCGGCCGACGAACGCGAGCATCTCTTCGAGGTAGAGCGGGTTGCCGCCGGCCGCGCGGCGGATTCTCGTCTGCAGGCCTTCCTCGAGAGCCGAGCCCTCGAGCAGTCCGGCGATCAGCTCATCCGTTTCGTCCTCCGAGAGCGGCTCGAGCGAGACCGTCGTCGCGTTCAGCTTGCCGCCGGCCCACGCCGGCCGGCGATCGAGGAGCTCCGGACGCGCCATGCAGAGGAGAAGGATGGGAGCGCCGCGCGAGAGATCGGCGACGTGCTCGATCAGCTCGAGAAAGGTCTCCTCGCCCCACTGGATGTCGTCGAAGATGCAGAGCAGAGGTTCCTGTGCGGCTTTCGCTTCGAGGAGCTTGCGAAAAGCCCACGCGATCTCGTCGGGTGTCGCCGTCCCGTCTCCCTCTCCCAGCATGGCCTCGAGCGCCTTCCAGGCGGCGGGCTCGACGAGGGTGTTCGCGTCCGGGATCTGCTTGACGACCTCGACGACCGGCCAGTAGGTGATGCCGTCGCCGTAGGAGAGACACCGGCCGCGCACGACCGTCGCCCCGTCGATCGTCGTCAGGAACTCCGAGACCAGCCGCGACTTCCCGACGCCGGCCGGGCCCAGGACGGTGAAGAGGTCGCAGGAGCGCTCGCTGGCGACGTTGTCGAAAGCGTCGCGGAGGAGCTTCAGCTGGCGGTCTCGGCCGACCATGGCGACGTCTCCCCGGCGGACGAAAGCCGGCGCCTCCGTGTCCAGCGAGAGCAGACGGTACGCGGGCACGGGCTCCGATTTCCCTTTCGCGTCGAGCGGAGGGACAGCCTCGACCGTGACGGCGTCTCGAACGAGCCCGACCGTGTCCGCGCCGACGAGGATCTCCCCGGGCTGGGCAGCCTGCTCCAGGCGCGCGGCGACGTTGACCGCGTCTCCCGTCGCGAGGCGTTCCTCGGTGCCGGTCACGACCTCGCCCGTGTTCACCCCGATGCGCACGGAGAGACTCGTCGCGTAGTCGCGCTCGAGCTCGGCGTTCAGCGCCTCGAGTGCCTCACGCAGCTCCGCCGCCGCGCGCACCGCGCGCAGGGCGTCGTCCTCGTGCACCTGCGGGACACCGAACACGGCCATGACGGCGTCGCCGATGAACTTCTCGACGACTCCTCCGTGGCGTTCGACGACCTGGCTCGCGAGCTCGAAGTAGCGCGCGAGCACCCGGCGGAGACTTTCCGGGTCGAGGCGCTCCCCGAGCGCCGTCGATCCGGTCACATCCGAGAAGACGACGGTGACGACCTTGCGCTGCTCGGTCGCGGGAGCCGCAGCGGCCAGCGACGCGCCGCATTCGCTGCAGAACTTCGCGTCTGCAGGGTTTTCGTGACCGCAGCTCGGACAGACCATCACGGGCAGAGGCTAGAGCGGAGGAGGGGCGAGCACAACGGCCGGCCCTGCTCCGGTTCGCTCATGCACGCGAAGCCGAGTAGAGCTTGAGCTCTTCCCGGAGCCCTTCAGCGCCACCGGCCCGATCTCCTCGAACCGGACGCCGTCGCCGCCCCAGCGCTCCTTCACCTCGCCGCTCACGAGCACCTCGCCGGGCCGCGCGTAGTCGGCGATCCGCGACGCGACGTTCACCGTCCGCCCGAAGTAGTCGCCGTCGCGGAAGATCACGTTTCCGGCGTTGATCCCGACGCGGGCGCGCACGTCCACCGCGGCCGGCGTCTGCTCGACGAGGTCGAGCCCAGTCAGGACGGCCGCGCTCGGGTCGTCGAAGTGGAACATGACGCCGTCGCCGAGCCACTTCACCGGGTTTCCTCCGTGCGGGCGGGCCGCCTCGTGCACCAGAGTCGCCAGGCGCTCGGCCAGATCCGCGCCTGCCTCGTCGCCGCGCTCCTCGGTGAGCGCCGTGTACCCCGTCAGGTCGAGAAAGGCGATCGCGGGAGGGCTCGGCGTCCGCTTCGGCGCGAGGCCGAGCTCCTGCAGGTAGTCCTCCGTGGTCTGCACGGTCACGGCGAGGATCTCGTGCTCGAGGTGCCGGCCGCGCAGCCAGAGCATCAGCTGCTCGCCGAGGTTCATGAGGCGGAGCCCGACCTCTCCGGCGACGTCGCGCATCTCCTCGTCCGTGTAGCCCTCCTGCCTGAGGCGGGCGAAGATCGTCGCTCCCGCGAGCTCGAGATCCGACGCGACGACCTTGAGGATGTTCTGCCCGTAGACGCGGGCCAGGCGTGCGAGCTCGTCGTCGTCGGCGGCTGCCCAGACCTCGAGCAGCTCCCTCAGGGTGGCGACCTCGTCCTCGCGCAGCCGTCCGTCGGGCTCCGGCTGGGCGACGCCGAACTCCCGCAGGAGACGGGCGATGAGCTCCGGCGAGCGTCCGACCTCGGCCGCGAGCTCGTCCAGGTCGACGAGAGCGCGGCGGGCTCAGGCAGGTAGAGGCCGAGGTTCTCGTAGGAGAGCTTGCCCGACGCGACGCCGCGGGCGATCAGGTCGAGGTCGATTCCCGCGTCCTCGAACGCCTTCATGAGACGCACGCGGTGCACGTCCTTCGGGCTGAACGGGCCGTCCTCGTCGTGCGGGACGAGGATGCCCAGGCCGACGAGCTCCTCGATCCGCTCGACCGGGCAGGCCGAGCGCTCGGCGATCTCCGCTTCCGAAAGCCCCACCCGGGCAGCGTAAGCCCATCCGTAGTTTCGGGAAGCACGGTTCGGGGCGATCCCCGATGGCACGCGGGCCCTGGCCGATCCTCCGTGTAGAGACAAACAGGAGGTGGAGCAATGCTCACGATCAGGGACGCGGCGGAGGACTTCCTCGCCCACAAGCGGATCGCGGTCACCGGAGTCTCGAGACACCCCGAGAACCACGGGGCCAACTTCGTGTACCGGCGGCTGCGCGACCGCGGCTACGAGGTGTTCGCGGTCAATCCCAACGCGGCCGAGGTGGAAGGGGACAAGGCCTACGGCAACCTCACGGCGATCCCGGGCGGCGTCGAGGCCGTCGTGATCGGCACGAGCCCCGAGCACGCGGACGAGACGATGCACGAGTGCGCAGACCTCGGCATCAAGCAGGTCTGGATGCACCGGTCGTTCGGAGGCGGCAGCGTCTCAGACACGGCGACGCGCTACGGCCGCGAGCGCGGCATCACCGTCATCGACGGCGGCTGCCCGTGCATGTTCGGCCTCACGGCCGACAGCGGTCACAAGGTGATGAAAGGTGTTCGCGACCCTCGCCGGCAACATCCCGAAGAAGATCTAGTACGTCCGCCTGAAGAGCCATTAGCAGCGGATTAGACTCGCACCTCCAGGCAGGAGGTGTGGAGTGTCTCGATGGGGTGGTGCGACGACGTGGATCGTGCTCACGTGCGTCCTCGGCGCGGCCGTCGTTGGGCTTGGCATCTGGGTCGTGGTCCTCGAAACTGGCCACGAGAGCGCCAGCACTGCGTCGGCTGCCCGGATCGACGAGCTCGAACAGGCAGAGGCAGAGCTCAACGAACGGGTTCCGGAGCTCGAGGCCCTCGTGAAGGACCTCGAGGCGCAGCTCGAGGCGGAGAAGGCAGCAGCGGGCGCCGCCTCGGAAAAAGCCCAGAAGCAGCTGGAGTCAGTGCGCGCGGAAGTCGAGACTGCCTCCGACGAGCTCGGCGCCAAAGGCCAGGAGCTCGCCGACGTCCAGGCGGAGCTGGAGCAGCTCGCCGAAGAAGCCGACGCCGAGCTCGCAAAAGCAAGGCGTAGAACTGCAACTGCGAGAGATCGCGCCGATGCCCAGAGCGCGAGAGCGGATTTGGCAGAGGCGTGCCTGGGCGCGGTGGCTACCGTCCTGCAGGATCTCTACGCGAGTGACGACCTCGAAGGCCAGCTGGACCAGGCGGCGCAGGAGCTGAAGGCGATCGCCGCGGAGTGCGCTTAGGCCGGCTGAGGAAGCGGCCGCTAGCCCTTTCCGTACTCGTCGCGCCTGCGCAACCAGAGGCCGGACTCGTTGCGCCCCTTGGGCGCGCGGTCGAGCCACTGGAAGAACCCCCAGAGCGCATCCACGCCGCGCGGAATGTGGAGTACGTGTGGTAGACGACCCCCTCCTCCAGCGCGAAGGCGCTCATCCCCGGGGCCTGGCGCGTGTACGCCGCCGCGTCGGTCCCCGTCATCGCGGCGACTCCGTCAACGCCTCGCTGGGGCGATTCGAGGATCGGCGTCGTGTCCATCGGGCGATAGTTGTATTCGACCTCGTTCGCGCGCTGTTGCTCCTCCGTGAACGAGACGTGGAAGTCGAAGTTGAAGTCGCTCCCGTGCGACGAGGCCCACGGAAACGCTCCAGCCCATGCGGCGCTTGTACGCCTGGAGGGCCTCGAGCGGCGCCTGCGACACGGCCATCATCCCGACGTCGTGGTTCTCGAGATGGACGACGAAGCCGTCGAAGCCGTCGGCGATCGTCGAGCACACCGGGCAGCCGGCCGTGTACTCGGCCCAAACATGAAGTGGTACATGAGGAGCTGGGAGCGGCCGCGGAAGAGGTCCGCAAGCGACGCGCTCCCCTCGTCGGTCTCGAAGCGGTAGTCCTTCTCGACGCGGACCCACGGGAGCGCCTGCCGCTGCTTCGCGAGCTCGTCTCCGAGCCGGGTGTAGCTCCTTCTCGGCCTCGAGCAGCTCAAGCCGGGCGGCGAGCCACTCCTCGCGTGTTCCTGTCCGATGGTCGGTCATCGGCCCCCCTTCGTCAGCTCATGAAACGAACGGTTCGCAGACTAGCTAGACGACCGCGAAGAGCCGGCGCGGCTCGTCGAGGCCTTTGAGCTCGTGCAGGCCTCGGTCCTCGAACTCGATCCCCGAGCCGGCGACGAGGTCGCGCACGGTGGAGGAGACCAGCACCTCGCCGGGCCCGGCCAACGCAGCAACGCGCGCCCCGATGTGAACGGCGATTCCGGCGATGTCCTCTCCGACCACCTCGACCTCGCCCGTGTGCAAGCCGCTCCGCGCCGGGATCCCGAGCCCGTCGAGGGCCTCGAGGATCGCCTGGGCGCAGCGAATCCCGCGTGCCGGCCCGTCGAAGGCGGCGAGGAATCCGTCCCCCGTGGTGACGATCTCGCGCCCGCGGTACTGGGCGAGGACGGTGCGAACCGTGGCGTGATGCTGCGCGAGCAGAGCCGTCCACTCCTTGTCGCCGAGCTCCCGCGCCCGGTCGTCGAGCCGACGATGTCGGTGAAGAGGACGGTCGCGAGCGCCTTCTCGGGCTCCGGCAGCCTCCCGAAATCCGGTCAGGAAGTCCCGGACCTCGGTGACGACCTGGTCGGCGACGTCGAACCAGGGCACGTGGTCCTTGCCCACGAGCTCGACGAAGCGGGCGCCCTCGATCTGCTCGGCGAGCCATCGCCCCTGTTCGTATGGGACGACCGGATCCTCGGGCGTGTGGAGGACGAGCGTCGGCACGTGGATCGACGGCGCCACGTGAGCGAACGTCGATCTCGCTGCCTAGGCGCATGAAGGCCACGGCAGCCGCGGGGGACGCCGATGACCGCAGGAGCCGGGACAGCCAGGCGATCACCGCCGGGTCGTGCTCCCTGCTCGGCGCGAACCAGACGCGCGTGGCCTTTCCCCACTCGGTCTCGCCGCTCGAGGATCCCGTCGAGCATGCCCTTCGTACTCCTCCCGCGTCGATGCGCCCCAGGGCCAGTCGTCCTCGCGGATCTCCTTCACCTCGCCGCCGACGAAGATCAGCCCCGCGGTCCGCTCCGGGTGGGTCGCCGCGAAGACCATGGAGAGCGGAGCGCCCTCGCTGACGCCCAGGAGGACGGCGCGTTCCGAGCCGACGGCGTCCATCACCGCCCGCACGTCGTCCATCCGCTCCTCGAGGGTGCCGATCGCGGTTCGGTCGGAGAGCCCCATGCCGCGCTTGTCGAAGAGGATCAGCCGGGTGAAGCCGGCGAGCTGCTGCATGAAACGGCGGTAGCCCGGCAGCTCCCAGTACGTCTCCAGGTTCGTGAGCCAGCCCATGCAAAAGACGAGGTCGACGTCGCCCTCGCCCAGCACCTGGTAGGCGATGTGGACGTCGCCGGAGCGCGCGTAGCGGACTTCGGGGAACGCGTCATCCACGCGGCGAGTATCCCACCGGCGAGCGGCACGCGAAAAATGACGCAAATGGATCAGTTCGGGCTGCGTGCGCGCCCGCGAAGCTGAGTGGGTGGACGAATCCGTCTTGTTCGAGGTCGCCGACTTCGCGCTCTGCCTGCAGCTGTGCAAGCGGCTCTACCAGGATTGGCAAGCGCGTCTGGTCGGCCGCACGGAGTCGCACTTCGTAGCCGTCGACATCGACCCGGATGACAGCATGGAGCTGCTCCTGGATGCGGTCGCCGAGTGGGCTTCCGAGGTCGGCCTTCACTCGGTGTCCTTCCACGTCGGCGAGCACATGTCGGTGGTCTTCGCCAAGGAGCCGGACGGCACCGACTGACGTCGTTCGGGCGCTAGCCGGTCGCCCAGAAGTCGCGCTGCTCGACACCAGGCCCTCTGCGTCGAAGCGAAGGAGCGAGACGCCGGCGAGCTTCTCGGTGCCGCCGTCCTTGAGCCTGGTCTCGGCCGACCACTCGACGACAGCGCGGTCGCCGTCCACGATCGGGTCCTCGAACCGGCACTCGGCGGACTCCTCCGCCTCGAGCGTCGGCACGATGTAGTCGGCCGGAGCGACCGTCTCGCGGAACGGGTGCGACTGCTGCGTTGCCGAGGGCGCGTAGAGCCCGAGGATGCTGTCGGCGTCGTGCTCGCGCCAGCCGCGCGCCCAGACATCGCGCCAGCGCTCGGCGGCCGCCCGAGTGTCCACGTCAGTGAAGCGGGCCGCGCACGAAGATGTCGTCTGTGCCGTTCAGGTCGTTCGCGACGAGGTTGTCCGCCACGGATGCGAACGCGGCGAAGCGCCCGTCCGCCGAGATGACCGGGAAGACGCTTGCCTCGTTGCCGAGGTCGTCCGTGTTGCTGACGCTCAGAAGCGTCGTCGTGCCCAGCGTGCGGTCGCGCATGTAGATGTCGCGGCCTTGGTCGGCGTTGTCCTTGGGATCGAAGGTCATCGAGTCGGACATGAAGACGACGTAGCGGCCGTCTCCCGAAACGCGCGCGAAGCGGCTCAAGCCGTCGCTCGCGACGTTCGTTGTCGAGATGCTCAGGATCCGCGTCTTGCCGCTCTTGCGGTCGCGAATGAAGACGTCGTCCTGGCCGTTCGAGTCGGTGCCGACGAGATCCTCGGCGCTCGATTCGAAGACGACGAAGCGCCCGTTCGCATTCAGCGCGGGACGGTCCGAGGGGCCGTGCCCTTCGGCCTCGCTGGACGAGACACTGACGCGGATCGTCCTCCCCGACCCGAGACTGTGCACGAAGATGTCGAGGGCGCCGTTGCCGTCGTTGGGGACGAGGTTGGGCGCCTCCGAGACGAAGACGACGACGCGCCCGTCGGCGGAGATGCCGGGCTCGGCGCTCGCTCCGAGGCCCACCTGGTTGCCGTTCGAGCGCACGCTCACCCGCCGGGTCGTGTGCGCGACTCGGTCGCGCACGAAGATGTCGCCCGCGCCGTTCGTATCCCCGTTGACGAGGTTCTTCGCCTCGGAGTAGAAGGCGACGAAGCGGCCGTCGCCGGAGAGCGCCGGGTCGAAGCTGGCGCCGCCCGTCGCCTGCTTGCCGTTGGACTTCACGTCGATGCGAGTCGTCTTCCCGGTCTTGCGGTCGCGGACGAAGATGTCGGTGAAGCCCGTTGGTGTCGCCCTTGACCAGGTTGGTGGCATCGGAGGAGAAGGCGACGAAACGGCCGTCTGCGGAGATCGACGGGCGCTGGCTGCCTGTCGTTCCCCTGCTTCTCGGCCGAGTTGACGCTCACCCGCGAGGTCCGGCCACTGGCTCGGTCGCGGACGAAGATGTCCTCGTGATTGCCCAAGATGCGTCGGGAACGAGGTTCGTCGCCTGCGACTCGAAGGCGACGAATCGTCCCGTGGAGGAGATCGCCTGGTGCAGGCCGAGGCGAGGTCGCCTCCGACCTCGGCGGAGCTCACGCTGGCGCGCGTCGTCTGCGCGGTCACGCCTCGGGCGGGCGCGGCCAAGAGGAGGGCGGCCGCGAGCAGCAGGATGGGCGGCAGCCACGTGCCGCGCGAGATGTGGTTACTCGCGACCGCCACGGGCGAAAACGTACTACGCGCGCGCCGAAACTACGACCTGGACGCGCTGCACGGCGTTGTTGCAGACGCCGTCCCAGTTCCACTCGGGGGTGAGCGGCTGGACGTTGCCGGCCTCGTCGGTCGCGCGGCAGGAGAGCTCGTGCTCGCCCGGGGCGGCGTCCCACGCGTAGCTTCCACCCGCGCCATGCGAACTGGCCCGCCTGCTCGCCGAGCTCCGCCTCCGTCCAGGTCTCGCCGCCGTCGTCGCTGAACTCGACGCGGGAGACCGGCGCCGGGCCCGACCACGCGCGGCCCTCGATCGCGCACGGGCCCGGCTCGACGTAGCGCGTCCGCGAGAGGAACTCCGGGATCCCGGCGGCACCATCAGCGAGCGCGGCTTGATGCGCGTGACCGGCTCGCCCTGCTCCTCCTCGCGAGTCGCGCACGTGGTAGGCGACGTCCTGCTGCCAGCCGGTGAACGGCTCGGCCACGGCGGTGATCGAGCTCGAGCCACTTCACGTGCGTCATCCCGTACCAGCCGGGGACGATCAGGCGCAGCGGGAAGCCGTGCTGGGGAGGAAGCGGCTGCCCGTTGATCTCGTAGGCGAGGAGGATCTCGTCGCGCTGCGCTTCGGCGACGGGGAGGCTCCGCTCGTAGGCGTGCTCGAGGTCGCCCTGGATGCCGCGGTCGAGCCCGCTGAAGACGATCTCCTTCGCCTCCGCGGCGAGACCGGCCTCCTCGAGGAGCGGCGCGAGCGGCGTGCCCGTCCACTCGGCGGTGCCGACGGCGCCCTGGAGCCACGGCTGGCTCATCGGCCGGGGCTCGATCAGCGCCCGTCCGTTGCCCGCGCATTCGAGAGTCACCGGCATCGTCCGCGCCGGGCGCGCCTTCACGTCTGCGAGCGTGAGGGTGAGCGGCGTCTCCACGAGCCCGCCGACCTCGAGCTGCCACGTGTCTGCATCCACCTTCGGGATGTCGAAGTGGGTCAGGAGGTAGTGGAGCCCGATCGGCGTGATGTCGTGCTTGAGGGCCTCGAGCGGGATCGAGTGGTTGCGCCCGCTGAGCTGCAGCTCCTCGAGGGTGATCTCGGGTTTGTCGGCGATGGCCATGCCGTCACGCTGCCCGGTGGTGCGGCGGGTGTCAAGCGTGAGAGGATCGCGCCCCCATGCCTTTCCGGTTCGGCCTGCTCCTTGTCCTGTGCTCCTGTCTCGCAGCAGGCTGCTTCGGCGGGGGCGATGACGAGCAACGCGCGAAGCCGCCCGAGATCACACTCCGCGTCGCGACGTTCAACCTCTTCTACGGCGGCGACGAGATGGTGCTCGCCAGCAGGGACTGGTGCACCGATCCGGCCGGCTGCCAGAAGACCTTCGCCGCCGTCATCGCCGCGATCAAGGAGTCGAAGGCGGACGTGGTCGGCCTGCAGGAGGCGACCGGCAACACCCGCAAGGTCGCCGAGGCGCTCGGCTGGAACTACAACGAGCGCACCCAGATCATCTCGCGCTTCCCGATCGTCGACCCTGGCGGCGCCGACGGGCTCTACGTCTACATCCAGCCAACGCCTTCGACGGTGGTGGCGATGTCCAACACACACCTTCCCTCGAGCCCGTACGGGCCTTACCGTGCCCAGGCCGGCTACACGGCAGACCAGGTTCTCCATCTCGAGAACCGCCTCCGCATGCCGGCCATCGAGGAGCAGGTCAACGAGCTTCCGAAGCTTGCGGCGATGGGCATCCCTGTCTTCCTCACCGGCGACTTCAACTCGCCCTCCTATCTCGACTGGACGGAGGAGGCGGACGCCGCGCGCGACGACATGCCCTACCCGGTCGAGTGGCCCGTCTCCAAGGCGCTCGCGGACGCGGGCTTCAAGGACTCCTACCGCGTGGTGAATCCGGATCCCGTCGCCAGGCCCGGCTTCACGTGGACGCCCGGCGGGCCGGAGAGCGCCAAGCGCGAGGTGTTCGACCGCATCGACTGGGTCCTCTCCATGGGGCCGGCGACGGCGACCGCGAGCGGCGTGGTGGGGGAGGCCGGGAATGAGAACGTCGACATCTCGATTCCGATGTGGCCCTCGGACCACCGCTCGGTGGTGTCCACCTTCAGCGTGACCCCGTCACCCACGCCGAGCTTCGTCGCGGCCGAGGCCCGCGCGTACGAACAGGGGCAGGAGGTCAGCGTCCGCTACCACGCCAAGCCCGGTGAAACGGTGGTCATACGACCGCCGACCGGATCGAAGATCGACGCGACCGATCCGGAAGACCAGTCGTCGGACGGCGTCTACGGCCATTCGACCGATGAGAACAGTCCGACCGGCGAATACGACGTCGAGCTCGTCGACCCTAGTGGCGACGTGGTCACGAGCACGGCGTTCTTCCTCTATCCGCCCGGGACCAAGGCGAGCATCACGACTTCGAAGAAGATCTACAAGGTCGGTGAGCCCATCGAGGTCTCGTGGGCGGACGCGCCCGGGATGAAGTGGGACTGGATGTCCGTCTTCCCGGCCGGGAGCGGGCTCGACAACCCGCACGCGACGGACTGCGGCACCGGCTACTGCGGCAACGGCAACTACTCCCTCTACGAGTACACGCACACGTCGATCGAAGGCTCGACGACCCTCCGTGAGGAATCGGCCGGCCCGTGGCCGATCAAGCCCGGGCGCTACGACGTGCGCCTCCTCGTGGACGACGGCTACACCCGGGCGGCCGTGTCCGCGCCGTTCGAGATCGTCAAGCCCTAGCCGCGCGCGTGCCCGAGCTCGTCCTGACGCACCCAGAGCGTCACGAGCCGCGAAACCAGCGTCACGAGAAAGACGCTTCCAAGGAGCGCCTCGATGACGGTGAGCGCCTGGGGCAGACCGACCGCGGGTGAGAGGTCGCCGAAGCCGAGCGTCGTCAGCGCCACGAAGCTGAAGTAGACGTACTCGGACTCCTCGTGCGGCCCAGCCTGTGCGAAGAACGGCGCGTCGCGGAGCTCGCCGAGGGCGAGGAAGACGAACGCGAAGAGCAGCCCGAAGAGGATGTAGGCGCAGGTTGCTCCGAGGATCGTCTCCGACGTCACCCGCTTGTGGTGGGCGATGCGGCTCAGGGTCACCGGGAGCGTCGCGCTCGCGAGCAGCCCGACCGGAACGAGGTACGCGACGCCGAGCACCGACGACGACGTGACGAGGAGGACGACCGGCGCGAGTGCCACGCAGACGGCGATGAGAATCCAGTGCCAGGTCTTGAGCCCTTCGCCGGCGTCCGGATCGCTGATCGCGACGATGAGCGCGGCGGCCGCAAGAAGGATGCTTGCCACTGCGCCCCAACGCGCGTCCGTCACGAGCTCGATGACGAAGAAGTTCGCGAGCAGAAGGACGAGCAGGCTCGCGTAGCTATCCAGGGCCCGGATGACGGTCTGGCGATTCACGCGCACCGGGCGTATTTCAGGTGCCCGGCGGGCCCTTCCTCCCGTCAGACCTCGCGGTAGGCGGCGCGCACGAAATAGAAGACGCCGTACGCGAAGAGGCCGGCGGCCACGACGCCGAGAAGAAGCGGCCCGAAGGTCTGGTCGACGAGCTTCTGCAGCGCACCGTCGAGCCCCACGGCCTCGTCCGGGTTGTACTGCCACGCGGCGCGGATGAAGAAGATGCCGATGAGCGTGTAGACGACGGCCCGGGCCAGGTAGCCCACGACCCCGATCCGGGTCACCCATTTCTCCGTGCGCGCCGACATCTGCTCGGTGCGCAGGTCGTCCTTGAACTTCCTCGTCAGCCCGCGATAGACGCTGCCGATCCCCCAGCAGACGAGACCCACCCCGAAGGCGCCCACGAGCCAGCGCCCGGCGGGCCAGTCCATGACCTTGGCGGTCTGCTCCTTCTCGTTGCCCGAGCCCGAGTGCCAGCCGATGAGAAGTTCGACGGTCGTGAAGCAGAGAAAGGCATAGAAGAGCCCGCGCAGGACGTAGAACAGCCGTTTCCAGGCGCTGAGGTCATCGTCTCCCGCCTCGAGCTTCTCGCCGAGCGCCGCCACGGCGAAGCGCCAGAGCGCGTAACCGGCGAAGCCGACCGCGACCACGACGAGGAGCGCGGTGCCCCACCACTCGCCGGAGAGCTCTTGCAGCGCTCCCGTCCGGTCGGTCGCCTTCCCGCCGGCTCCCAGCGCGAGCTCGACGGCGAGAAAGCCGATCAGGCAGTAGAGGAACCCGGCCGCAGCCATGCCCAGGCGACCGAGCCAGCCAAGCCATGACGGCCGCTCGGACACCGCCTTGCGGGCGCCCTGGATCTTCGCCTCCGTTGTGAGACCCGCTCCGGTCACCCTGCGAGGACTACCCGAACCAAGCGGCAGCCAACCGCGACTGCGGCTCTCAGTCGCGCACCACGATCCGGTCGGCCTCGAAGCGGACGATGTCCTTCCACGGGATGACGTCGATATCGCGCACGCGCTCTGTCGAAGCGCTCGCCTGAGCACCGATCCCGAAGTGCTCGAGGTGGCCCCGGCGCCCCAGGACGAGTCCGGTCACGCGGAGCCGCGACGCACCGAGCTCGGCACGCACGTCGTGGCAGCGCCCGAGCGTCTCGCCGCTCTCGGTGACGATCTTCCGTCCGCAAAGAGAGGAGAGCGTCCTCACCGGTCTGCCCCCGGGATGCGTTCGATGAACGGGCGGAGGCGGTCGTCGCCTGCGCCCAGGCCGTAGTCGGTCGCCTGTTTCTTCAGCTGGACGTGCGACTTGACCTCCGCGACCTCCGACCACGGGACGCGGACGCGCCCGCCGCCTCCGAGCCGGCCGGCGATTCGTCCCAGGAGGCCTGCCCTGTTCGGCCAAACGCCCGGGCCGCTGAGGATCGCGACGACCTCAGCGTCCTCGCCCGGTCCTCCCTCGATGGCGAGGTCGTCCACGTTGCCGCAGCGGCGCCCGTCGCGATCGAGCAGCTGGTGGTCGAGCACGCCGAGGGCGAGATCGAGCTCTTCGCTCACGACTGCCCCACGTTGGTGAGGATCATCAGGGGTATCGCGGAGAGCGACACTCCGAGAATGATCACGAAGTAGGCGATGCCGAGGACGTTCGCCAGCCTCCCGTTGGCGTGCGTGCCCATGTACGCCTTGTCGTTTGCGACAAGCAGGATCGGGAGGTACGTGAGCGGCAGCGCGACGACCGAGAAGATGACGGCGTACTCCGTGAGCATCACCGGGTCGACGCCCGTCATGACGACCCCGAACGCGAGCACGAGGAGCACGAGCCACGTGAGCGTGAAGCGCGGCGCGCCCGCATTGGTCCGGTAGCGACCCCACTCCCAGCCCATGAACTGCGCGAGGTTGTAGGCGCCTGCGAAGAGCGTGTCGATCGAAGCGCCGCCGACAGCGAAGAGGATGCCGATGAGGGCGAGGATGAGACCCGCTGTGCCGAGCGGGACCTGTGCCCCCATGGCGATGGTCCCGAGTGTCTCGGGTTCGATCCCCTCGGCGAGGAAGAGCGCGCCGCCGGTGATCATGAGCGTGAATGAGAGCACGCCGCCGAGCCCGTAGCCGATCATGGCGTTCAGGCGGTTGAGCGAGAGATCCTTCGCCTTCCAGCCCTCCTCGATCGCGCCCGAGGAGTAGAAGTAGACCTCGTACGGCGTCATCGCGGCCCCGAGGAGCCCGACCGCGAAGTAGAGGTAGAGCACGGGGTCGTTCGTATTGATGTGCGGGACGAAGCCGTGCGCGACGGCTCCCCAGTCCGGATGCAGCTTGACCGCCGCGACCGCGAAGACGAGCAGGCAGAGGCCCCCGTAGCCGAAGATCCGCTCGATCCAGTCGAACGAGACCGTCCAGACGACCAAGGCGATGACGACGATCGCGACGAGGATCAGCCAGCGGTACGGAAGCCCCGAGAGCAGCCGCAGGCAGATCGCCAGTCCCCCGATCTCGGCCGCGAGCGTCATCAGGTTCACGATCTGAGCGGCGATCAGCGTCATGAGGCCCGCCGAGAACCCGACCCGCTCGCGGACGGCGTCGAACACGGCCTTCTCCGAGATGGCAGCGACGCGTCCGCACATCTCCGAGTACACGCTGATGCCGACGACGCCGATCACGACGACCCAGAGGAGCTCGTATCCGAAGGTCGCTCCGGCGGAGACGTTGAAGACGAGGTCGCCGATGTCGACGAAGCCGCCGATCGCCGCGAGGATGCCGAGCGCGATCTGGAAGATCTTCATGCGCAGTCGCCTTCCTGTTCCAGCCGCCCCTTGAGCTCTGCGGCGCTGTCGGCGTCGTTCGCCTCGAGCTGGTGGAGAAGGTCCGCGACCCGCCCCGCCTTCTCGGCCTCCTTGCGGACGGCGCTCTCGATGCCCGGGGTGGTGGGCCGCTGGGAGAGCGCGTCTTCGAAGTTGGAGGCGCGGGTCGCAAGCTCGCCGGCGTGAACGCGCGTGAAGGGCTCGGTGGTCGCTCCGTCGACGACCTGGTGCGCGAGCAGCGCACCCTCGCAGGCAAGCGAGTCGATCGAGGACGAGTCGTTGTCGAGCGCATGCTGGTCGACCGTGCCCCCGTTGCACGCCGGGATCAGGAGCGCGATCAGGAGGAGCAAGGTCGCCCACCGCATCGCCCGCTGACTACCCGACTTTTTCCGGCGGTAAGCCCGGGCCGGGTAGATTCGCCTTCCGTGTACGACGTCGTCGTCATCGGCGGTGGGTTCGCGGGCGTGACGGCCGCCCGCGAGGCGACCCTGGGTGGGGCCTCCACGCTTCTCCTCGAGGCGCGCGACCGGCTGGGCGGCCGCACCTGGACGCACCGCTGGAACGACACCGACGTCGAGCTCGGCGGCGGTTGGGTGCACTGGCACCAGCCGCACGTCTGGGCGGAGATCACGCGGGCCGGGCTCGGCGTCGAGCTCGGCGAGGACGCGCAGGTCTCGAGCTGGTTCGCGGGCAACGAGCGCCGCTCCGGGCCGATCACGGAGCGCGACGCGATCGCCGAGCGCGGCTGGGACCAGTTCGTGGACGGCGTCGAGGAGGCGCTTCCGCTTCCGCACGACCCGCTCCTCTCGGGCGACAAGCTGGCGCGGTTCGACCGGCAGACGATCGCGGAGCGCGTCGAGGAGCTCGACCTCGACGAGGAGGAGCGCGACGTGCTCTGGGCCGAGCTCGAGTCGCTCGCACACGGGCACCTGGACGATGCGGGCGCGGTCGCGGTGCTCCGGTGGCACGCGCTCTCGGGCGGCAGCCTTGCGCTCACGCAGCAGACCGGCGGCCGCATCACCTTCCTGGACGGGACGCAGAGCCTCGTCCAGGCGATCTGGACGGAAGGCGCCCTACGAGACGCGCCTGGAGACGCCCGTCGCCTCTGTCACGCAGGGCGATGGCCGAGTCGAGGTGCACACGCGTGTGGGCGAGACGATCGAGGCCGGGAAGGTCGTGGTGGCTGTGCCGCTGAACGCGCTCGGCGGGATCGAGTTCGACCCGCCGCTCTCCGAGACGAAGCGCGCGGCGATCGACCTCGGCCAGGCATCGCGCGGCGTCAAGATCTTCATCCACGCGCGCGGCGAGCCGGTCTTCACGAACGGGATCAAGCCCGGGCACCCGTTCGGCTACCTCGACACGGAGATCATCTACCCCGACGGGACGCAGCTCATGATCGGCTTCGGCTACGACCAGGAGCTCTGTGACGCGTCCGATCTCGACGCGGTGCAGCGCCAGCTCGACGACATCATCCCCGGCTACGAGGCGATCGCCGCCTACGCGCACGACTGGCTCGCGGACGAGTTCTCACGCGGGACGTGGGCGATCCACCGGCCGGGTTGGTACACGGACTACCACGCCGAGATGCAGCGGCCCGAGGGCAGCGTCCTCCTCGCCGGCAGCGACTTCGCGAACGGCTGGGCCGGCTTCATGGACGGCGCCATCGAATCGGGGCTCAAGGCGGGCGCGTGGGCGCTCCGGCGATAGAGGCGGCGATCATCGCCACCGAGCGTCTCGTGCTCGTGCCGCTTCAGGCCGAGGACGCGGACGAGCTCTGCGAGGTCCTCGACGACGAGCGCTTGCACGAATTCACCGGCGACCGACTGCATTCGGCCACCGAGCTCCACGATCGCTTCGTTCTCCTTTCGGCGGGCTCTCCGCGCGAGGGAGAGGATTGGCTGAACTGGGTGGTGCGCCGCCGTCTCGACTCACAGGCTCTCGGCACGGTGCAGGTGACGGTGCGATCGGCCGAGGAGCGACAGGTCGCTCGCCTCGGCTGGATGATCGGGATCCCGTGGCAGGGCAAGGGGTATGCCTCGGAGGCCGCGGTGGCGCTCGTCGGGTGGGTGCAGAGGCAGGGCGTGGACGAGATCGGGGCAAATATCCACCCTGGCCACCGAGCCTCCGAGATCGTCGCGGAACGCGCCGGGCTTAATCAGACGGAGGAAGAATTCGAAGGCGAGCGCGTTTGGCGCGCATGACCGAAGGAGGAGCGCATGCTGGGAAAGGCTGAGATCGCGGCGATCGTGCCGGTGTCCAATGTGGAGAAGGCCGTGGAGTTCTACGGCGGCACGCTCGGGCTCGAGCTCCAGATCCGCCGAGACGACCTGCCCGAGAACCGCGAGGCCGAGTTCCGCGCGGGCGACGGGTCGCTAGTCGTTTACGAGAGCGTCGCTGCCGGTCAGAGCAAGGGCACTCTGGCCGCTTTCCGCGTGGCCGACCTCGAGTCGGTCGTCGCCGGGCTCCGGGAGCGCGGCGTCGCCTTCGAGGAGTACGACCTCCCCGAGCTGAAGACGGAGAACGGCATCGCCTCGATCGGCGACCTGCGCGCATCGTGGGCGCGCGACCCCGACGGCAACATCATCGCGTTCGAGCAGCGCGTCTAGGCGTACTCGAAGGCAGACAGGTAGCGGTCGCCGATGTTGGCTGCGACGAGGCGGTTCGTCCCCGGCACGAACGCGATGTTGGTCGGCTGGTTGAGGGCGACGCGGAGCGGGTCGTTGACGACCGTTGTGAGCTCGCCGTCTGCCTCCACGCGCAGGACCGCGTCCGGTGACCAGAAGGAGATGAGCAGCCGGCCGCCGTCGTCGTAGAGGAGCCCGTCGGGCACGGAGCCGGGTAGCTCGACGAGCACCCGCCGGTCCGACAGCGAGCCGTCGGCGCCGAGCGAGAGGACGCTTATGCCGGCAAGCGTCGACTCGACCACAGCGACCTCGCTTCCGTCCGGCGAGACGCAGAGGCCGTTCGGGTAGGAGGCGCAGGTCGTGTCCACCACACGCGTCGACCCGTCCGGCCCAACCGCATAGATGCAGCCGTCGTCGCCACCCCAGTTGCCGGAATCCGAGAAGAGGAGTTCGCCGCTCGGCAGGAAGACGAGGTCGTTGGGAAGCAAGGCCGGCCGGTCCGCGGTTCCCGCCGAGACCCGCTCGACCTCTCCCTCGGAGTCGATCCGGTAGATCCCCGGGTCGGCGACGTCCGCGCAGTAACAGGCGCCGTCGGGCCCGAGCGCGAATCCGTACGTGCGTCCCGGGGTGCGCGCGACGATCTCGGGCTCGCCATCGAGGTGGCCGCGGTACACCTGTCCTTCCTCGCCGCCGCACCAGACCGTCCCGTCCTCCTCGAACGCGAGGTCTTCGACGTGATCCACGAGGCCGAACCAGACAGGCTCGACGGCCTCGACCGGGATGAGGGGGACGCCGAGCCGCAACGTTGGCCAAGCCTATGCCGTCCGCGGGACGCGTGATAGTAGTCGCCAATGCGGGTCTGCTTGACGCTGCTCTTCGTGCTCGTCTGCGCGTTTGCGTTCGCGCCGGGCGCCTCGGCCGCAGGCGAGTTCATCGACTGTGACGCCCCGTCCGCGCCGCCGTGCTTCCTCTCGATCACGAGGAATCCGGACACGACTCCCATCACCCTCCACACGAACCCGTTCACGGGCATCGGGAAAGAGGTCATCGGCGGCCAGACGTACTTCCTCGACGGCGCGCGCTACTGGCGGTTCTCGATCCAGGACGAAACCGGGCATTTCGACCTCGATCCGGCGGACGTCTACGAGGTCGTCCTCGACCTCGGCACGGCGAACCCCGCCGAGACGTTCTCCCGCGGCCAGAACGTCGTGATCGACCGCGACTTGTCGGACCCGAACCATCACACGGTCACGTTCCGGATGAACGGCGTGCCCGTGTCGTACACCGACTCAGGCTGCAACGGGAACGGCACCTGTCCGGAGCGGCCGGACTTCGTGACGACGGGCTACCTCGAGGGGTACGCGGACAACCTCGGCTACATCACCGACCCGGCCGACGAGGCCGCGATGCAGGGCTGGGACCTGGTCGCGAGCACCGATTGGATCTCCACACCGCCGCTCCTGAACTACGACACGCACACGTTCATCGTCGACGCGGCCAACTCGCATTGCGCGAACCTCGCGCCCGACCCGTGCACGCCGTTCGTGGGCCTGGTCTCCATGACCTTCCCGTTCGCCATGCTCAGCCACCTCTACGAGGTCGACGACCCCGCCTCGCTTACCCCGAGCGCCTTCTCGGTGACCGGCGCCGGCTCGGCGGCGAGCACGAGCGTCAGCGTCGACTCGGCCGGGCACGTCGTGCACGTCGACATGACCGGGATGACGTTCTCGAAGCGTCGGCTGAAGGTGACAGGCGACATGCGGCCGGGCGGGGTGCGGAACCTCAGGGCGACTCGGGTGAGCGGCACCGTCGGCAAGCTCAGGTTCGACCCGGCGAAGTCACGCGGCTCGAAGGTGCGGGGCTACAAGGCGACGTGCAGGTCGGACTCGGGGCTCGTCGCGAGTGGATCGGCGAACGACTCGCCCCTCAAGGTCACCGGGCTCAGCCCGGGCGTGAAGTACCACTGCACGGTCTGGGCGAAGAGCCACTTCGGCGACGGCGCCAAGCGCGGCGCCGACATGCCGCGCAGCTAGTCACCTCGGGCAAGTTTTACATCCTGTAAACGCGGGGACTCAGTCGCGCATATGGCGACTGCCACCGCGACCAGCGACCGGACCTTCGAGAGCGACATACCCGCGCGGATGGACCGGCTAGCGGCGCGTCACCCGCGTCGGCCGCAACACCTACGCGCGCGCATAAGAACGGCGCCGGAGGCTGAAGCTCTCCGGCGCCGTAATGGTTTGACCGGCTCCTAAGCGGTGGTCTTCATCTCGTCGCGGAGCTTCTTCGCGACGCTCTCGACCTCGTGAAGCGCCTCCCGCTCTTCCTTGAGGTTCTCCTCGAGGAGGCCGACCGCCTCGCTCTCGCCGAGCGCGCGGGCCATCTCGATGAGGCCGCTGTAGGCAGCGATTTCGTAGTGCTCGGTGCGCGCGGCCGCGCCCGTGTCGACCATGTCGATGAGCGACTCGCTCACCTCGCCGATCATCTCGTCGTGCTCCTTCTTCAGCCCCTCGAACCCGAGGCACTTCTCCGTTTCTGACTGCTCGCCCATCGAGTCGAAGATCTGCTCGAGGTTCGTGACGTGGCCCTTGGTCTGGTCCAGATGCCGCTCGAGACCCTTGCGGAAGTCCGCGTCCTGGACCTCCTGGATGAGCTTGGGCAGGACCTCTTCGGTGAGCTTCTGCTCCACGTAGAGGATGTCGCCGAGCTCGTGCAGGAAGAGATCCCGCGGTGTGGTGATGTCTGCCATCTGACCCCCTCGAATCGGTTTGCAGAGGAGCGGATACCCGCGCGCGTATCCGGCAAACTGGGAGAATCGCTGCGTGCTCGACCCCCTCGCACGCTGGCGGCGCTACGGCGAGAAGCCGGACTTCGCCGGCCTCCTCACGTATGGAGGACAGCCCTACACGGAGGATCCGGCCGAGCTCGCCGGAGCCGACGTCGCGATCGTGGGCGCGCCCACCGACGACCTCGTCTCCGACCGGCCGGGCACCCGTTACGGCCCGCGCGCGATCCGCGCGGCGAGCTGCCCGCCGGGACCTCACCTCGAGACCGGCATCGATGCGCTCGAGGAGCTTCGGGTCGTCGACTTCGGCGACGCGCCCGTTCTCCCGGCCGACGCTGTCGCCTCCCAGAAGGCGATCGAGGAGACCGTCGCCCAGGTCGTCTCCGCAGGCGTCGTTCCCGTGATCCTCGGCGGCGACCACTCGATCACCGAGCCCGATGTTCGCGCGTGCGCCGCGGGCGGCCCGATCGGCCTCGTCCACTTCGACACGCACACGGACACGGGGACGGAGGTCTTCGGCGTCGAGCTCTCGCACGGGACACCGATGTACAGGCTCGTCGAAGCCGGGGTCGTCGACCCGAAGCGATACGTGCAGATCGGGCTGCGCGGCTACTGGCCGGGGGAGAAGGAGTTCTCCTGGCAGCGCGAGCGCGGGATCCGGAGCTTCTTCATGCACGACGTCCGCGAGCGCGGGATCAAGGCAGTCGTCGAGGACGCGCTCGGCGGCCTCGGGCCCGGCCCTGTCTTCCTCACCGTGGACATCGACGTCCTCGACCCCGCCTTCGCGCCCGGCACGGGGACGCCCGAGCCGGGCGGGATGACCACCGGCGATCTTCTCTGGGCTTGCCGGGAGGTCGCGTCGCGCATCGAGCTCGTCGGCGCGGATGTCGTCGAAGTAATCCCGACGGCGGTCGGCTCCGCCGACATCACGGCGCTCGCAGCCGACCGGATCGTCCGCGAGATCCTCACCGGTCTCGTGCTCGCCCGGAGGGCCGCTAGCCTGTCGTCCGAGTGAGCTCGCGAGCAGGAACCATCCACGAGGCGGCGCGGGGCTTCGAGCACGCGCCCAAGCCGTACGAGATCGGCAGGCCGCCGTATCCGCCCGAGGCGATCGAGCGGCTCGTGGCCGAGCTCAGGCTGGGCGACGGCAAGCGGGTGCTGGACCTCGCTGCCGGAACGGGGAAGCTCACGCGCCTCCTCGTGCCGACCGGCGCCTTCGTCGTTGCCGTCGAGCCGGTCGAGGCGATGCGCAACGCTCTCTCGTCGTCGCTTCCGGATGTCGAGGCGGTCGCGGGCACCGCCGAGGCGATCCCGTTCCCGGACCGCTCGTTGGATGCTGTCACCGTCGGGCAGGCGTTCCACTGGTTCGACGGCGAGGCGGCGCTCGCCGAGATCCACCGCGTCCTTCGGCCGGGCGGGCGGCTCGGGCTCATCTGGAACGTGAAGGACGAGTCCGTCGACTGGATCGAGAGGCTCGGCGGAATCATGGAGGCCTATCGCGGCGCGGCGCCGCGGGTGGCGAGCGGCGCGTGGAAGGACGCATTCGACCGAACGACGCTCTTCACGCCGCTCCAACGGGCGAGGTTCTCGTTCGTGCACGAGGCCGACTTCGCGGCCGTGGTCGCGCGGGTCACGTCCGTGAGCTTCATCGCGGCGTTGCCGGCGGCCGAGTTCGCGCGGGTCGTCGACCAGGTGCGGACGCTCCTTGCCACGCACCCCGAGACGAAGGGGCGCGCGACCTTCGAGCTGCCCTACCGCACCGGCGTCTACTGGTGCGAGCGCGCCTAGATCGCCCGCTGGCGGACGACCGTGAGGCCCCAGGCCTTGCCGCTCTCGAAGAGCTTGTCCTGGTCGACCTCGTCGGCCCAGCCGATGAAGTGCCGCTCCTCGTTGTCGGGCGTCGAGCCGAAGACGGCGGGCCGGTCTATCTCCTCGGGCTCTAGGCCGGTCGGGTCACCGCGTTCGAGCGCCTCGTAGCGCTCCTCGGCGGCCGGCCCCTCGGCGTAGCCCTTTCCCATGTCCCGATGTTACGTCCGGGGGCCCGACTTCGACCACTCGTCGAGCTCGTACCAGTGGGTGTCCTGCAAGGCCGCCGCGACTCGGGGGTCGGTGTGCGCGCCGTTGTAGACGTTGTGGTCGAGGTCGGCGCAAAGCGTGAGCGCCTCGCGGGGGACGTCCGCGAGATTGACGAGGACCTCGCCCGGCAGGCGCGCCTCGGCGATCGTGTAGTGCTTGAAGTGGAGATCGGGCGAGATCTCCAGGAGGGCCGGCCAGTCGCCGCAGCTGCGCGTGCTCACGGAACCTCGATTCGCGCCGACTCGTCCAAGACCTGCTCGACGAGCATCGCGAGCGCGCGGGCGAACTCCGGGGCGTCGTTCAGGGATTCGATGCGGTCGAGCTCGAGGCCGAGCTCCGCAGCTTTCTCTCTCGCTTCCACGTCGATGTCCCACAGGATCTCCAGGTGGTCGGAAACGAACCCGACCGGTGCGACGAGCACCTTCCGGACTCCGTCGGCGTGCAGGCGGTCGAGCTCCTCGAGGATGTCCGGGCCCAGCCAGGGCTCTCCGGTCGGGCTCGCGCTCTGGAAGGCGAACGACCAGGTCTCGACTCCCGCGCGCTCGGCGACCAGGCGCGAGGTCTCGAGCAGCTGGTCCTTGTAGGGGTCGCCCTCGGCAAGGATGCGCTCGGGGAGGCTGTGCGCCGTGAAGACGACGTGGGCGTCGGTGCCGCGGACCCGGTCGGCGAGGATGTCGATGAGCGGCCGGTGGTCGTGCCAGCTCTCGATCATCACGAGCTCGGCCCGGTCGCCGACGGCCTCGGCGAGACGGTCGCGGTAGCCGCCGATCGAGATGCTCGAGTAGTGGGGCGCGAGGACGAGCCCGACGATCCTTTGCGCGCCTTCGCCGAGCGCATCGTCGGCCGCCTCCGCGATGCGCGGCGTCCAGTGCTTCATGCCGACGTAGACGGGCGCGCCCAGCTCGTGCTCGAGCGCGGCGCGCTGGCGCTCCGTGATCTCGTTCAGGGGAGACGAGCCGCCGATGCGGCGGTAGCGCTCGACGAGCTCGGCGACTGCTTCGGGGCGTACGGGCCGCCCGCCGCGGATGTCGTCGAAGTAGGCGGGGATGTCCTCCGGGCGGGTCGGGCTCCCGTAGGCCATCAGGACGACGGCTGTTTTCACCTTCGGCTCTTTCCGCGAAGCACGCGCGCGCTTTTGGGGGCTACGCTCGAAAGCGGGTGGTGGACCGGGGTGGCCCCATGAATCGTCACGCTCACCCTCACGCCCACATCTCGACCGAGGTTCGGGCGTGGACGAGCTCGACCAGCCTCGCCAGATCGGCCGGGTCCGTGTCCGGAAGAACTCCGTGCCCGAGGTTGAAGATGTGCCCCCTCCGCCCGGCGACCGCGTCCAGGATCCGGTTCGCTGCGGCGGCCACACGCTCGAACGGACCCAGCAGAAGCGCAGGATCGAGGTTCCCCTGCACTCCGCGGTCCGGGCCCACGATCTCCCATCCGCCCTCGATCGGGATCCGCCAGTCGAGGCCGATGACGTCGCCGCCGGCCTCCCTCATCGCCGGCAAGAGGTGGGTCGTACCCGTGCCGAAGTGGATCGTCGGCACGTCCACCGCTGCGAGCACGCGCGCCGAGTAGGGCGCGACGAATTCCTCGTAGTCCTCGGCCGACAACGTCCCGACCCACGAGTCGAAGAGCTGGATGACGTCCGCGCCCGCACTCACCTTCGCGCGCAGGTAGGCCGCGAACGTGTCTGCCAGCTTGTCCATGAGCGCGTGCCACATCTCCGGCTGCGCGTACATGCAGCGCTTGGTCTGGACGAACTCGCGTGTCGGCTTGCCCTCGATGAGGTAGCCGGCGACGGTGAACGGCCCCCCCGCGAAGCCGATCACGGCCTTCTCCGCGGGAAGCTCGGCGCGTACCAATCGCACCGCTTCGAGGATGAACGGCACCGCCTCCTCGGGATCGGGCACGCGGAGCCGCTCGACGTCGTCACTCGTCCGCACGGGGTCTGCGATCACGGGCCCGACGTTCTCGACGAGCTCGACGTCGACCCCCATGCCGATGACGGGCAGCATGATGTCGGCGAACATCACCGCCGCATCGACGCCGTGGGCGCGCACCGGCTGCAGCGTCACCTCGGCGCAGAGCTCGGGCTGACGGCAGACGGAGAAGAGGTCGTGGCGCTTGCGGAGCTCGCGGTAGTCGGGCAGTGACCGGCCCGCCTGGCGCATGAACCAGACGGGAGTCCGTTCGACGAGCTCGCGCCGGCAGGCGCGTGTGAGAAGCGGCTCGGCCACCTCTCTAGCCTAGCCGCGTGGGGTTGCCTACCCGCCGATGATCAGCGCGAGCTGGGCGCCCTGAAGGTCGCTCTTCGTGATCCCGTCGAGGGGAGTCACGGCCTTCACGCCCATGTCTTTCGCGAGCCGCTGTGCCGCCGGCTTGAACCCGGGACGGAACATGACCATCGAGCGTGCGAACCCGGTGCTCGGAGCGTTTCCGGTCGCCGTGATGACGTAGTGGAACGAGTGCGCCTTGTCGGCGTTCACCGCGGCGGCGCCCGGGATGCCGTTCCCGTTCAGGATCACGACCGAGGTGCGCCCGCGGGGAAGGACCTTCGGAGTCTCCTTCTTCCGCGACGCATCGGCGGGCTTCTGCTGCTCGGAGGACTGCGTCTGAGCGGCCTGTGGGACTTCGCGCTTGATCGCTGCGATCGTGGCCGTCTCGGTCTTGTCCGAGAAGGCCTTCGCGCCGACCAGGAAGCCGATCAGGAGGAGGATGAAGAGCTCGACCGCGGCGATTCCCGTCGCGATCATGGCGGCGATGCGCCAGGGCTGCAGAGGCTCGTACTCGACCGGAGGGTCCATGGGGCCGATTAGTTGATCCATGGGGCCGACTAGTTCGCCCCGGCTTCGCCCTCTCCTTCCGCAACCCGCACGAAATTCCAGGTCGCCTCGAGCCCCGCGTCGAGCGAGGTCGCAGGACGCCAGCCGAGCGCGTCCTGGGCCCGCGACGGATCGAGGACGCTGCGCGAGAGCTCGCCCAGCCTCGGCGGGTCGAAGACGATTTCGGCGTCGACGCCCGCTCGCCCGCTTGCAGCCTTCGGCGAGCTCGAGGACGGAGGTCTCGGCCCCCGTGCCGACGTTGTAGACGCCCTCGGGCCCCGATGCCGCCGCCAGGGTGGCCGCGGCGACATCCGCGACGAAGACGTAGTCCCGCGTCTGCCGGCCGTCCCCGAAGATGTGCAGCTCCTGGCCGTTCGCGATCCGCCCGAAGAAGATCGCGACGACTCCCGCCTCGCCGTGCGGGTCCTGCCTCGGCCCGTAGACGTTTCCGTAGCGAAGCGCGACGTGGCCGGCACCGTACAGGCGGCTCCACGTCCGCAGGTACTCTTCGCCCGCAAGCTTCGAGGTCCCGTAGGGGGCGAGGGGAAGCCGGGGCGAGTCTTCGTCGGCGGGCCCGTCGCACTCGCCGTAGATGGCGCCGCCGGTGGAGGAAAACACGACCTTCGACTCGTGCCCCCGCGCCGCCTCGAGGACGTTGGCCGTGCCGATCACGTTCACCTCGGCGTCGAACGCGGGCTCGGCGATCGAGACACGAACGTCGGCCTGGGCGGCGAGATGGAAGCACGTCTCCGGCTTCGCCTCCGCGAACGCGCTTGCGACAGCGTCCGCATCGCGGACGTCCGCCTCGACGAGGCGGGAGCCCTCGTTGACGTTCTCGCGCCGGCCGCTTGCGAGGTTGTCGAGCACCCAGACGTCGTCGCCGCGCTCGACGAGCGCGTCCACGACATGCGAACCGATGAAGCCAGCTCCGCCTGTTACGAGCGCCCGCACAGCGCTTTATCCTAGTGTCCCTCCAAGTAATCCAAGCCACGCCTCCGCCGGCTGCAAAGCCTCCCTGGACAGCGTCCTCGGTCGCGGCGTACTACCAGTACGCCCGCTCCCTGCGTCCTCGTCAGGGTATTTCGCCCGGAAGCGGGGCTCGATCACCTGAAGAACGGGCGGCTCCATGTTCATCACCTTCGAAGGCGTCGACGGCTCGGGGAAGAGCACGCAGGCGCGGCTTCTGGCCGACCGCCTTCGCGCCGAGGGGCGCGAGGTCGTCGACACCCGGGAGCCAGGCGGGACGGAGGCGGGGGAGCGGATCCGCGAGCTCCTCCTCCACAGCGGCCGGCTCGCTCCGTGGGCCGAGGCGACGCTCTTCAGCGCGGCGCGCGCGCAGCTCGTCGACGAGGTGATCCGGCCTGCACTCGCGGGCGGCGCGGACGTCGTCTGCGACCGCTACATCGACTCGTCCTTGGCGTACCAGGGCATCGCACGCGGGCTCGGAGTCGAGCGGGTGCTCGAGGTCAACCTCGCCGTCACGGGAAGCCTCCTGCCGGACCGCACGTTCCTCCTCGTCGTCCCGGGGGACGTTGCCGCGATGCGCCGCGGAACGTCACCCGACCGCATCGAGCGCGAGGGAGACGAGTTCGCCGCCGAGGTCGACCGCGCCTACCGCCAGATCGCCGAGATCTTCTCCCAACGTGTCGTCGTGCTCGACGGAACGGCGAAGGCGGACGCGATCGCCGAGGAAATCCATGGACACCTTCGAGACCTTCCCTGAGCAGGAGGAGGCCAAGAGCCTCCTGAGAGCTGCGCTCGCCGAGGGGCCGGCACACGCGTACCTCTTCCACGGACCGCGCGGAGTGGGGAAGCGGCGGGCGGCGCTCGCGTTCGCCGGCGCACTACTCGGAGATCCGGCCAGAGTGTCGCGCCGCGCGCATCCCGACCTGTACGTCCTCGAGCCGCTCGGGGATCAGATCCGCATCGACCCGGTGCGCGACCTTCGCCGCGACCTGCACATGCGCCCGTTCGAGGCGGCGCGGCGGGTCTACCTCGTCTTCGCGGCCCACACGATGAACGAGGACGCTGCCGACGCTCTCCTCAAGGACCTCGAGGAGCCGCCGGACTACGCGGTGATCGTGCTCGTCGCCGATGACCTCGGCCCGCTCGCGCCGACGATCCGCTCGCGCTGCCAGCACGTCCCCTTCAAGCGCCTGTCCCAGCGGGCGGTGAAGGCCTATCTCTCCACTCGCGGGGCGAGCGGGGAGAAGCTCGACGCGCTCGCGCGGCTTGCGGGCGGGAGGCTCGACCGGGCCGACCGGCTTCTGAACGAGGAGGCCGGGCAGCGGCGGGCGGTCCTGATCGAGCTCGCGCGGTCTGTCTACCGGGATCCCGCCTTCGATCCGGCTGCGGCATCGGGCAAGGTCGGGGAGCTCGCGCAGGCCCGCGCGGCCGAGGCCCGTGCAGAGGCCGAGGCGGCCCCCACGGGCGACGAGTCCCAGCGGGAGCACGAGCAGCGCGTCCGCCGCGCCGCCCGGGGAGCGGAGCGCGAGGAGATCCTCGACGCGCTCGACATTTTCTCCAGCTGGTACCGCGATCTCGTCGTCGCGGCGGCCGGCGCCGAGGGCGCGCTCGTCAATTCCGACCGGCTCGCCGAGCTTGCCGAGGACGGCGTCTCCGAGCGCTCGCTCGCGGCGGAGCGGGCAGCTGAAGCGGTGCGCGAGACCTGGCGCTCCTTCGAGTTCCAGGTGCAGACCGGGCTCGCGCTCGAAGGCCTCTTCGTCCGGCTCAGGCGCGAGCTCGCCTCTCCGGCTCCGGCGCGCTAGCGTTTCCCGCATGGCAACGGCGGTCGGCGTCGTGTTTTCCCCGGGAGGCAAGGTCTACTCGTTCGATCCGAACGGCCTCGAGCTCGCCTGGAACACGAAGGTGATCTGCCACACGTCACGCGGGCAGGAGCTCGGGCGCGTGGTGCAGCCGAACTACGAGCTGGAATCCCGGCCGGCACAGCCCTTGAAGCGCGTCGTCCGGCGCGCGACCTCTGCCGACGAGGAGACCGCGGCCAAGAACCGCGTCGAGGCGAAGCAGGCGATGAAGGTGCTCCGCGAGCTCCTGCGCGGCTCCGATCTGGAGGTGAAGCCGGTCTCGGCGGAGCTCGTGTTCGACGGCTCGCGGATCGTGTTCTCGTACCAGGCGGAGACCCGGCCGGACCTGACCGGCGCTGCAGGAGAAGCTCCGCGGGCGCCTCGACCGGCGGGTCGAGCTCCGCTCCGTCGGCCCTCGGGAGTGTGCCCGACTCTGCGGCGACCATGGCCTTTGCGGCGACCAGCACTGCTGCCGCAAGTTCCCGTCGCACGAGCAGCCGATCACCCTGCGGATGGCGAAGGACCAGGCGTTGCCGATGAGCTCCGGCCGCATCACCGGGCTTTGCGGCCGCTTGCGCTGCTGCCTCGCCTTCGAGCACCCGACGTACAAGAGCTTCCGCGACCGCGCGCCGCGCGTGGGCCGCCGCGTCGAGACCCCTCACGGCGGCGGCGTCGTCACCGCCTACCAGGTTCTCTCCGATACCTGCACCGTCGAACCGGAAGGCGGAGACAGCTTCGACATCCTGATCGACGACTGCCGCGAGGTCGCCTGACCCGTTTGGGGGACGACCCGGCCTGAGGCCTCTTCCAGACTTGGAAGATGAGCGCGGCGCCCCAGCTCGCCGAAGAACTCTTCAACGAGCACCATCGCCGGATCTACCTGTACTGCCTGCGCCAACTCGGCTCGCCCGAGGAGGCGGAGGACGCGGTGCAGGCGACCTACCTGAACGCCTGCCGAAGTCTCAAGGACGGGTTCGAGCCGGAGGCGGCGCAGGCGTGGCTCTTCAAGGTCGCGCACAACGTCTGCCTCACGCGCCAGCGCTCTTCGTATCGCCGCGCGCGTGTCGAGCGGCCGCACGACCTCCAGGCCGTGCAGGACACGATCGCCGCTCCGGAGGCTTCGGGCGACGAGCTCTTCGGGCTCGACGAGGCCCTCGCCGGCCTGCCCGAGCAGCAGCGCAACGCGATCCTCCTCCGCGAATGGCAGGGACTCTCCTATCGGGAGGTGGCCGCCAAGCTGGGCGTCACCCAGGCGGCTGTCGAGACGCTGATCTTCCGCGCACGCCGCTCGTTGGCGAACTCCCTCGAGAAGCCGGTCAAGGCCCGGCGGCGCGTCATGCACTCCCTGAACGCGGGCGCGCTCCTCAGCTCTCTCAAGACCCTGATCGTCGGGAACGTCGCTGCGAGCGTCGCCACGGCCGTCGCCGTCGCGGCGTCGGCAACGGCGTTGACCGCGGCCACGATCCAGCGCGGCGACGACTTCCCTGCGCACGCCACCCCGTTGCCGCAGGTCGACACGCCGAAGCCCCGCGCTCCGCATACGCGGCTCGCCGACCGGGCGCCCACGCCCGCCGTGCCCGTCGACTTCGGGTCGGAATCGAACGCCGCAGGCAACGGCAAGGGCAAGGCCTGGGGAGGGACTCACCCGCGGGCGAACGGCAAGGCCAACGGCAAGGACAAGCCGAAGCACGCGAACAGGGGCCACCGCTCCAAGCCCCCGCAGGCGGCCAACTCGAACGCACCGGCCGCGCCTCCCGGCAAGGTGAAGTCGGGGCCGAACGGCAGGAGCGCCGCCGCGCCCGCATACGGCAAGAGCGGCAAGAAGGGTTAGCTTCCCTCCCTCGCTGGACGCGTCGCTTTACTTCGTATAGCGTTTTCCGCTTCAAAAAGGAAAGCGTCCAAGGACGAAGGGAGAGTGCGATGGCGGTTCGCGACGAGGTGCTCGAAGCCAACCGAAGCTACGCGGAGAGCTTCGACAAGGGCGACCTTCCCACGCCGCCCCGCCGGCGGTTCGCGGTCGTGACCTGCATGGACGCGCGCCTCGACCCGGCGAAGTTCCTCGGGCTCGACGAGGGCGACGCACACGTGATCAGAAACGCCGGCGGCGTCGTCTCCGACGATGCGCTTCGCTCGCTCGTCATCTCCCACTGGCTGCTCGGGACCGAGGAGGCGCTCGTGATCGCCCACACCGGGTGCGGGATGCTCACGTTCACGAACGACGACATCCACGCCAAGCTCGCCGACGAGGCCGGCGCCGACGCGACGGGCATCGACTTCCTCCCGTTCCCCGACCTGGACGACAGCGTGCGCGAGAGCGTCGAGCGCGTGCGGAGCTCGGACCTCCTGCCGGACAGCTTCATCGCGACGGGCTACGTCTACGACTGCTCCTACAGGCGCCCTGAGAGAAGTTAGCTAGCCCGCGGCGTCGAACCGCTCGGCGACAGCGTCCCAGTTGACGACGTTCCACCAGGCCTCGAGGTAGTCGGGCCGGCGGTTCTGGTAGGAGAGGTAGTAGGCGTGCTCCCACACGTCGATCCCGAGGAGCGGGGTGTCGGAGTTCATCATCGGGCTGTCCTGGTTCGGCGTCGAGACGACCGCGAGGCCGGTGCCGTCGTGGATGAGCCACGTCCAGCCCGACCCGAACCGCTTCACGCCCGCGTCGTTGACCGCCTTCTTGAGCTCGTCCACCGAGCCGAAGGTGTCGGCGATCGCATCGGCGAGAGCGCCGCTCGGCTCCCCGCCCCCGTCCGGAGACATGGTCTCCCAGAAGAGCGAGTGGTTGGCGTGGCCGCCGCCGTTGTTGCGGACAGCGGCCCGCTTGTCCTCCGGGATGATCTCGAGCTCCGCGAAGACGTCCTCGAGCGACCGGTCCATCCATTCGGTGCCCTCGAGCGCCGCGTTCAGGTTGTTCACGTACGTCGCGTGGTGCTTCGAGTGGTGGATCTCCATCGTCTGCGCGTCGATCGTCGGCTCGAGCGCGTCATAGGCGTAGGGAAGCGAAGGCAGCTCGTAGGGCATTGGGACCTCCTGTACGGGTAACGCGCAGTCTTACACTGCCCGGGAGTGGTCAGCCGTGGTGTCCGAGAGGACCGAAGGTGAGCGCGACCACGAGCTCGCCGACGACGATCGCCGCGGCCGTGGGCCAGACGCTCAGCTCCCACGACTCGAGCGCCCGCTTGGCGAGGAGCCTCCAGGCGAGCAGCCCCGCTACGGCGGCGGCGCAGCCTGCGTAGACGTAGACGCCCCACGGCTGGTCGCTGTCCGTCCCGGCCGCGATGCCGTGGCCGAGCGCAAGGATCCAGACGGCGAAGTTCAGGTAGTGGGCCCTGCGCCAGAAGGCGTAGGAGATGCGCTTGCGGAAATGGTTCGTGACCGCGAGTGCGGCCAGGAGCTCGGCCGAGACGACTCCCGCCGCGACGGCCATCGTCCGGCTGGGCGCCGTCCCGGGGACGAGGAGCTGGGTGAGGGAGTAGGGGACGTAGGAGTCCAGAAAGGATGGCGAGCGCGTGGATTCCGATGAACGTGCCGGTGAGCAGGCCGAGATAGCGGTGGACGTCCTCGATGGCGAAGGCGGGCCAACGCCGCGACCGCGCGCGCCCGGCGAGCCCGATGCCCAGGCAGACGGAGGCGGTCAAGAGGACGAGTGCCGTCATCCCGGCGGCCCGGTCCACGTACCAGACCAGGCCGTTCACGGAAGTGCCTCCCGCCAGGCCTCGTTTCGCACGATGCGGTTCTCGCCGACGAAGCGGCCCGGCAGGCCGCGCTCGTCGAGCCAGTCCGGGCCGTCGGAGGAGAGCAGGAATGCCGCTTTCGCGGCGACGTCCGCGGCGACGCAGGACTCTGCAGCCACACTGACGTCGAGCCAGCGTGAGGTGGACGGCCGGCCGCTGCGCGGATCGATGAGGTGATGCTGCGGCCGGCCGCCGCGCGACCAGCGGCGCCCGGTACGCCCGCTGGTGGCGAGGCCGCCGGCCAGAAGCTGTAGGCCGTCCCCTCCTGGAAGCCCGACCGCCACGGATCCGCGCGTGGCGATGTCGCCGCCCGCAGCGACGAAACCCTCGCCGGGAAGCAGAGTGAGAGCCTCGTCGACCGCAAGTGACTTGACGACTCCGTTCAGGTCGAGCCGGGTTCCCGGCGGGCGAAAGAGGAGTCGGCCGGCGATTCGGATCGTCCGCCAGGACCCGGGCACGGCAGCGCCGGGCGGACGTTCGTCCGCCTCGATGAGCGCGAAGTCGCGGTCGTAGCCGGCGGCCTCGATCGCGGCACCGAGGGTCGGGTCGACGAGCCCGTCTGTCGCGCCGGCGGCCGCAATGGCGGTCTCGACCGCTTCAGCGAACCGCGGCGAGACGGGCACGAGCCAGGAGTCCGCTGCGTTGACCGCGTTCAGCTCGCTTCGGGGTCGAAAACGGCTGAAGACCGAGTCGACGTGTGCGAAGTGGCTTTCGATCGCTGCGAACGAGCGGTCGTCGGCGCCCGCAACGACGATCTCCACGCCCATGGTCTGAATGGTTCGGGTCGAGGGGCTATGAAGTGTTCGTCTGGACACTGGGGGCCACGTTCTGGGACGGGGCGATCGATCCCGAGCCGAAGCCGAAGCCGTCGTCGCTCTCCACCGAGCCCTGTCCGGCCGAGGAGCCGTTAGAGGTCGAAGGGCTCGAAGCCGTGGTGTGGCCAGGGTGGGCCGCCCTCGCGAGAACGAAGACCGCGAAAAACCCGGCGACAGAGGCGACGGCGAGCGCCCGTTTGGCCGTAGCCGCGCGGGTGCGCGCCTCGACGATGCGGGGAGCCGCGCTCGCCATCAGGCCGCGGCGCCGTCGAACGACGCGCGGGCCGTCGGAGGAGTCCGCCGTCGAAGTCGTGCCGGAAGCCGAATGCGGGCCCGGGCATGCCCTGCGGCGGCGTCGCGTCGACCATTGCGCGGAGGCCTTGCTCCAGGCGCGAGAGCGATCTCGTCGGCCTGCGCTTGCGTGAGATCTCCCGCTGAGACCTCCTCGTCCAGGTGCTTCTTCGCGTCTCCAACCATCGCATTGACGAGGCCATCGACGCTCTTGCCCTTCGACTTGGCGATGTCGGCGAGGCTCTTGCCGTTCTCCAGCTGCGAGTGCAGCTCGTCCTCGCTGAGGCCGAGGTAGGTCGCCGCGGCATCGAGGCCGCCGAACATCTCATGGTGCTCGAAATCGCCCGGCCCTGGGCCGAAGCCGAAGAGCGGCACGTCTCCGGACTCGATTCGCTGCTTCATCTCGTCGCCCTGAGCGGCGCTGATCCGGCCGGCCGCGACGGCCGCGTCGATCCGCTTCTCGAGGGCGCTCTTGATCGCCGCCGAGAGCTCGCTGGGACTGACGCCGAGCTGGCTGGCAGCGTCGTTGAGGACGGCCTGGCTCTCCTGCTTCGGCGAGAGCTGGGTGGCCGCGATCGCGGCGCCTCCGCCGGCGACGGCGAGGAGGGCCGCCGCTCCCGCTGCAACCTTGCGCTTCATCCGCTTCTCCATCCGCTGCTCCTTTCGGTCGCGGGTTCTCCGCAGATCGAAGCAGCGCGGGGTGAGAACGTCCTAAGAGGTCTCTAAGAAGTGCCTAAGAAGATGGCCGGCCGTTCAGGCGGAGGCTCATGCGCGTGCCGCCGCCCTCGGCCGGCTCGGCGCGAACGCTCGCCGCCGTGCGACTCCGCGACCTGCCTCACGATCGCGAGGCCGAGCCCCGAGCCGGGCATCCCGCGTGCGGAGCTGGCGCGGTAGAAGCGGTCGAAGACGTACGGGAGGTCGGCCTCGTCGATCCCGGGCCCGTGGTCGCGCACGACCACCTCGCCGTCCTTCACGGTGACCTCCACCTCTCCGTCGGGCGGGCTCCACTTGGCGGCGTTGTCGAGGAGGTTGGCCACCGCGCGTTCGATGCTCGCGGGGACGCCGTGGACGAGCGACTCCTCGAAGTCGGTCTCGAACTCGACGCCCGGGCGGTTTCGCCGCGTGCGCTCGACCGCGTCCGCGGCGAGGAGGTCGAGCCGCACGTCCTCGGCTTCGCCCGGCTCGAGCTCGCCGCGTGCGAGCTCGCTGAGCTCGGCCACGAGCGTCGTCATCTCGTCGAGCTGCTCGATCACGTCGCCGAAGCAGGCGCTCGCGCTCCTCCGGTGGAAGCTCGCGCCCGCCGGCGAGCACCTCGACGTTCGTGCGCAGGCTCGTCAGCGGCGTGCGGAGCTCGTGGGAGGCGTCGCCGACGAGCTGCTGCTGCGCCCGCGTCGACTCCTCGAGGGCGGCGAGCATCGTGTTGAAGCTTGCGGCGAGCCGGCTGAGCTCGTCCGTCCCGCTCGCGTCGATTCGCTCGGAGAGGTCGCCGGTCTTCGTCACGTTCTCCGTCGCGCCGGTCAGCCGGCGGACGGGCGCGAGCGCGGTGCGCGCCACCGCGAGGCCGAGAGCCGCGGCGAGCGCGATCCCGATTGCCGCGATGATCAGGAGGTACGTGCGGATCCGGGAGAGCGAGTGGTCGACCTCCGTGAGCGGGCTGCGCGATCTGGATCGCAAAGCCCTCCGCGTAGGGCACCGTGATCACGCGGACGTGCACATCGGCGACCTCGGCGTCCGAGAGATAGCCGCCTCGTTGGCCGCTCGCCACTTCTCGAACCGCGTCGGTGACGGGGAGCTCGACCGTCTCGTTGGGAAGGCGAATCGTGTCGCCGTCCGCGCTGACCACCTGGAAGTAGCCGGGAGCGCCGCCGAGCTGCGGGCCGGGCTCGAGGAAGGCCTGATCGCCGTCCTGGAAGGCCCGCAGCGGCTCGTGCTGGACCTGGGCGGCCCGGTCGCGAAGCGCGGAGTCAAGCGTGCCGCGGAGCTCGCTTCGCACGACGACGTAGACCGTGACCGAGGCGAGGACGACGGCGAGAGCGACCGCCGCAGCGGCCGCGATGGCCAGGCGGGCGCGGAAGCTCATGACTCGCGCAGGGCGTACCCGACGCCGCGGACCGTCTGGATCAGCCGCGGCTTGCCGCCCGCCTCCGTCTTGCGGCGCAGATACCCGATGTAGACGTCGAGCGAGTTCGACCCGAACCCGAAGTCGTAGCCCCAGACGCGCTCGAAGATGACCGACCGCGTGAGCACCTGGCGCGGGTTTCGCATGAAGAGCTCGAGGAGGGAGAACTCGGTGCGCGTGAGCTCGATCGGTTCGCCGTCGCGCTGCACCTCGCGCGTTCCGGGATCGAGCTCGAGGTCGCCGAAGGCGAGCTTGTCGGTCCCGTCCTCGTGCGTCCGCCGGAGCAGCGCGCGGACCCGCGCGAGCAGCTCGTCGAGCGCGAAGGGCTTGGTGACGTAGTCGTCGGCGCCCGCGTCGAGCCCCGCCACGCGGTCGTCCACCTCGACGCGCGCGGTCAGCATGAGGATCGGGAGCCGGCTGCCTTCGCGCCGGACCCGCCGAGCGACCTCGAGCCCGTCGAGTCCGGGCATGAGGACGTCGAGGATCATCGCGTCGGGCTCGTCGTCTTCGAGCGCGGCGAGCGCCGCGAGCCCGTCGTCCGCGAGCTCGATCTCGTAGCCCTCGAGCTCGAGCGCGCGGCGGAGCGACTCGCGCACCGCCCGTTCGTCGTCCACGACCAGGATCTTCACGGCTCCATTGTGCGCATCGAGTCTGAAAAGAGCCTAAGAGCGCGAAGTCTTAGCGAGTTCTTAGACGGCTTTCAGGCTGGTCTTAGGCGGCGCTGGTCGCATGGAGGGCGACGGATACCGAAAGGACAAAGAAATGAAGCGTCTCCCCTCCCGCAGCCTCAAGATCGCCGCCGCCGGCGCCGCAGCCGTCGTGCTCGGCGCGGGTGGCGGCGTGGCTGCCTACGAGGTCGCCTCCGGCACGGCGACCCAGACCGTCGTCCGCCAGGTGACGGTACCGACTCTCAGCCGGCCGCGAACTCGGCGCTCAGCGTGAGCGCCCTCTACGACCGCGTCCACCAGGGCGTTGTCACGATCAAGGTGACCACGCCTCAGGGCCAGGCCCTCGGCTCGGGGTTCGTGATCGACAGCGAAGGCCACATCGTCACGAACGACCATGTGGTCGACGGTGCGAGCTCGATCTCGGTCGAGTTCTCGGACGGCTCGACCTACGACGCCCAGCTCGTCGGCACCGATGCGTCCACCGATATCGGCGTGATCAAGGTCGCCGCCCCCAGCTCGGAGCTCACGCCGCTCCAGCTCGGCGATTCGAGCGCCCTCCAGGTCGGTGACGAGGTCGTCGCCATCGGCAGCCCGCTCGGCCTCAACGAGACGGTCACGAGCGGAATCGTGAGCGCCCTCAACAGGACGATCACCTCGCCGAACAACTTCTCCATCAACGATGCGATCCAGACGGATGCCGCGATCAACCACGGCAACTCCGGCGGCCCGCTCCTGGACCTCCAGGGCCAGGTGATCGGCATCAACTCGCAGATCGAGAGCGACTCCGGCGGGAACGACGGCATCGGGTTCGCCGTCCCGTCGAACACCGTCAAGTCGGTGGTCTCCCAGCTCATCGCCACCGGCCAGGTCCAGCACGCCTACCTCGGTGTCGGCATCGCGACGATCACCGATGCCCTGTCCTCCCAGCTCGGCCTGCCGGCCGGCGTGGAGGTCACCCAGGTGACCTCCGGCGGCCCCGCCGCTGACGCCGGCCTCAAGGCGGCCGACGCGACCACCGTCGTCGGCGGCCAGGAGTTCCCGACCGGCGGCGACGTCATCACCGCGGTCGACGGAAGGCCGTCTCCACCTCCGAGGAGCTCCAGAGCGTGATCGGCGCCATGAAGCCCGGCGACAGCGCCTCGATCACGTACTCGCGCGACGGCTCCGAGCACACGGTCCAGGTGACGCTCGGCACGCGTCCGTCCTAGGTTCCCGGCCGAAAGCCGCCGCTACACTAGGGGCGCCCCCACGGGGGCGCCCCGCCGACGTAGCTCAGCTGGTAGAGCACTTCACTCGTAATGAAGGGGTCCCCGGTTCGAGTCCGGGCGTCGGCTTCAGTTTGTCAGGCGGGCCGCTCGACCCGCGAGCCGCCGACGATCGTCTCGAGGCCTGACTGGAGCCTGACGAGGGCCTTGTTGCCTCCGTCGTAGTCGGGCGCCCAGAGAAGAAGCGTCGCCTCCTCCCCGTTCACGCGGCACGGCTCGCTGACGAGCCCTTCGCCGTCGAGCCACGCGCGGATGAAGGGGTTCGAGCGGCGCTCGTCTCCGATCGTGGTCTCCTCCTTGTGGCCCGGGAAGACCTGCGTCTCGTCGTCGAGGCCGAGGAGGACGTCGAGAATCGAGTGCTTCAGCTTGGCGAGGTCGCCGTCCGGTGCCGAGGTTCCGCCCACGGTGCCCCGAAAGAGAACGTCGGCGGTGAAGCAGTGGCGTTCGTCGACGAGGAACGCGACGTGGTCCTCGCAGTGGCCGGGCGTGTAGAGGGCCCGGATACGGAGCCCTCCGCTCGCGACCTCGTCGCCGTCGGCGAGCTGTGACTGCCCGAGCAGCGGCACGCTGTGCCGTGCGGCGAGCTCCTCGATCGCGACGACATGATCCGGATGGCCGTGCGTGCAGAGGACGTGCGTGATCGTGATGCCGTCTCGCTGCGCACGTTCCTCCAAAGTCTCCGTCAGGCCGTTGCTGTCGATGAAGACGCCGTGCCCGCCCGGGCCTTCGGCGACGAGGTAGGCGTTGGACAGCCACTCGGGATGCTCGACGCGCTCGACGATCATGCGAACTCGATCACGCTTCTGATGCCATCCTGCGCCTCCATGAGCTCGAACCCCTGGTTGACGTCGTCGAGCGTGAGCCGGTGGGACACGAAGGCGCCGACGTCGATGTCGCCGGCCAGCGCGCGCTCGACGTACTCCGGCACCTGATCGCGTCCTTTCACGCCGCCGAACGACGAGCCCGCGACCCGACGGCCGGTGATCAGATAGCGCGGGACGACCTCGAGCACCTCGCCCTTGCCGGCTACGCCCGCGACGGTGCAGAGACCCCAGCCCATGCGGGCGGATTCGACGGCCTGGCGCATTACGTCGACGTTGCCCGTCGCCTCGAACGTGTAGTCGGCGCCGAAGCCGGCGGTCATCTCCAGGATCCGCTCGACGGTGTCCGGGCCGCCGACCAGCGTGTCGGTAGCGCCCTGGGCTGTCGCGAGCTCGAGCCTCCCGGGCGAAAGGTCGACGCAGATGATGCGCTCGGCGCCCTGGAGCCGGCACCCTGCGACGGCGCCCAGCCCGACCATGCCGGCACCGAAGACGACGCAGGTCGCGCCGGCGTCCACCTTCGCGGTGTTCATGGCGGCGCCGAGGCCCGTCGAGAGGCCGCAAGCGAAGAGGCATGCGTGCTCCGGCGGCGCCTCTGGATTGACCTTCGCAAGAGCGATTTCCGGCATCACGGTGTACTCGGCGAACGTCGATGTCCCCATGAAGTGGCGGATCGGCTCGCTGCCCCGGCCGAGCCGGGTCGGTCCCGTCCGGGAGGAACCCCTTGCCCTGCATGTCCCGGATCGCCAGACAGAGGTTCGTTCGGTCGCTGAGGCAGTGGATGCACTCCCGGCACTGGGGCGAGAAGAGCGTCACGACCTGGTCGCCCGGCGCGACGGATGTGACGTCCGGGCCCAGCTTCTCCACGATCCCGGCGCCCTCGTGGCCGAGCACGGTCGGCGCGTAGCCGGAGGGATCAGCCCCGGAGGCGGTGTAGAGGTCGGTGTGGCAGACCCCACAGGCGGTTAGCCGGACGAGCACCTCTCCGGACTTCGGCTCGGCGAGGTCGACCTCCTGGACTTCGAGCGGTTGGCCGAACTCCTCGAGGACGGCAGCCCTGATCTTCACCGACTCAGGCCGCCTAGCTCGCGCGGCGCAGCTGTTCCTGCACATGGCGGAAGGCCCGCGAGTCGGGCTCGAGCCGGTCGAGCGCGGCCTCGAGGCAGTAGACCGCCTGTTCCTGGCGGCCGCTTCGGCCGTGGAGGAAGCCGAGGTTTGCGAGGACCTGGCCCTCGTGATGCTCGTCGTTGATCTCGCGCAGGAGGGCGACGGAGGCATCGAAGTGGTCGATCGCCGCAGGCTCGTCTCCGGTGTGGGCAAGCGCGAGAGCGAGGTTGTTCAGCGTCATCGCCGCGGTGCTCGCATCGCCGGCCGCGTGTGCGATTTCGAGCGCCGCGCGATGGGCCTCGACGGCCGCAGTCGGGTCGCCCTTTCGCCGCAGCTCGACGCCGCGTGCGTTGAGGCGCCCTGCCTCCTTGCCCCGGTCGCGCTCGCGCGACCGCTCGCGCCTCTCGGTCTTCCGCTCGGTCTTCCGCGTGCGGAGGCCGTCGACCGGCCGGCGGGCGGCGGTGCCCGCTGCCGACTGGACGCTGCCTGCGGCCGACTGGACGGCGCCCGCAGCGTGGCGAAGCGTGCCTCCCCGGCGGCGAAGCGTTCGTCCGACGACGAAGGCGACTCCTCCGCCCAGGGCGAGAAGGAGCAGGAGCGCGATCAGCTTCCCGAGGCCGATCACGACGAGGAAGCCGAGCACGAGGAGGCCGAAACCGCCGACCGCGATCGCGCGGCGTCGCAGCTGCGCGCCTTGAGCCGTCGGCTCGAGGGCTGCGCGCGCGTTCTCCGGAATGGTGTCTTTCAAGGCGCTTGCATCCATCAGTTTCCCCGATCCGCAGTGCTTCCCCCTCAGTTCGCGGAACGGGCGTTCAAACCTTTGTACCCGGACCGCCGGAGATACGCGCAAGGTAAGAAACGGAAGCGGGCCGCCACCAAGGGGTCGAAGGAGGTGGCGAATTGACCTTTACATCCGCAAACGACACTCGCCGCAATGACCCTGGCTACCAGGTGTTCATGTTGCTTCGCATCGGTTTCGTCGTCGCACCGATCCTGTTCGGGCTCGACAAGTTCTTCAACTGGACGGTGGACTGGACGCAGTACCTCGCGCCCTGGATCGACGACATCGTCCCGGGGAGCGCGCAGGACTTCATGTACTTCGTCGGAGTCGTCGAGATCGCGGCCGGCCTGCTCGTCCTGGCGGCGCCGTGGATCGGAGGCTTCGTCGTGGCAGCGTGGCTCGGCGGCATCGTGGTGAACCTGCTCACGAACAACCCGCCGGAGTACTACGACATCGCGCTCCGCGACTTCGGCCTGTTCCTCGCCGCACTCGCCCTCGGGCGACTGGCGTGGGCCTATCGCACCGTGCCGGCCCCCAAAAGCACACCACGTCGGCCGAGCCGGCCCACCGAGCTGCCTGAGGACCGACGTGCGAACGCTCTCGACCCTGGAGCCGGCCGGTGCGGAAGTGAACCGCTGGCGGCGCGAGCAGCTCGTCCTTTCGGGTTTCTCGCTTCCGCTCGCGGCCCGCGTCGCCCGCGACCCGCGGTACGACCTGCACCGGCTGATCGAGCTCGTCGAGCAAGGCTGCCCGCCGGAGCTCGCCGTCCGCATCCTGGGCCCCCTCGAGCCGAGGGAGGTCGCGTGACCCCCGCTACGACTACCGTTGAGGGGGTCATGCGCACCACGTCCGTCGCACCCGGCACCATGCTCGACCCCGAGTCGCAGGAGCTCCTGCAGGGCTTGAAGAGCAGCGGGCGGGCGTACGACGACGCGTGCGCCCGCCTGCACGCGATCCTCCTGCGGGCCGCGCGGTTCGAAGTGTCCCGCCGCCGCCGAGGGCTCAGCGGCGCGGAGGCGGACACCATCGCGATGGAGGCCGCAGACGACGCGCTCCTCGCAGTGCTCCGGCGGCTCGACGACTTCCGCGGCCTGAGCAAGCTCACGACGTGGGCCTACAAGTTCGCGCTCTACGAGGCCGCGGTGAAGGTGCGGAGGCAGACCTGGCGGGACCGCGAGCTGCCGTTCGAGCCCGAGGCGCTCGGCACGTTCCAAGCCATCTCGCCGGGCCCCGAGGAGGACGTCGAGGTCCGTGAGCGTCTCGGGAAGATCGCCGCGGCGATGGACGACGTCCTGACACCGCACCAGCGGCGAGTGCTCGTCGCGCTCGCCGTGAACGGCGTCCCGATCGACGTCCTCGCCGAGCGCCTGTCGACGACGAGGGGCGCCCTGTACAAGACGTTGCACGACGCGCGCGCCAAGCTGCGGGCGCATCTGGAGGAGACGAACTGATGGAAGACCCGAACACGAACGAGCTGCTCGGCCGCCTGCTCGGGCCGTCCGATCCGGAGATCGGCTGCGACGCGTGCTTCGAGGAGCTCGACCGCTACGTCGACCTCGAGGTCGCCGGCCGAGGACGCCGACGCGGCCGTCCCCGGGCCTGCGGGCACATCTCGAGGGCTGCCCGGCCTGCCGCGAGGAGCACGAGAGCCTGCTCGAGCTCGTCAAGAGCGACGAGAAGAGTTAGCGCCGCTTAGCCGAGGCGGGCGCGGAAGCGGTACGCGCGGCCGTCGTCCTTCGGGAACCCGCCGCAGGAGTAGACGGTGCTCGGGAAGTCCTTCGGCGCGCAGTCGAAGCGGAGGCTCCCGTTCGAGAGGACGAGGTCGACCTTCCAGACCTCCGAGCTCCCGAACTCGACCGTGAGGTGGCCGTCTCCTCGGCCGTCGAGCCCGATCGGGTGGATCTCCTTCGGGCTGCCCTTCGCATAGACGATCGCAGTCGCCGCGGAGTTCGTCGCCGGCCCGGGAAGGTCGACGCCGATGTGCAGCTTCGCCACCGAGCCGACCGCCTGCGGGCGGAAGCGGTAGAAGCGCGTGGAGAGGTGAGCCAGTCTCGGAGCCTCCCAGCCCGTCGAATGGAGGAACGGGCCGAAGTTGAACGTCGATGCGACCGGCGCGACCGGGTAGCCGAGTCGGCTTCCTCGTAGTCGCGCAGGTCGTTCGTCCAGCCGAACTGCGCGAACATACTGCGGAAGTCGAGGCCATGTGAGGCGAGCGCGCGGCGGACCGCCTGGAAGGAGTACAGGTCGCCGTAGGCGGGCGAGGGCCCCCCGTCGGCCCGGTCCCAGATCTCGCGGATGATCGTCGGGTCGCCCGAGAAGACCTTCTCGGTCAGGAAGCGCCAGAAGAGCCACGCGCCGTACTCGAAGCCGCCGGCGCCGGTGTCGAGCGGGACGCCCGGCCGCGCGAGGGCGCTGCGGCCGAGATAGTTGATCCGGTCGATGACGAGCGGGTAGACCTGGCCCTCCATCCACATGGCCGAGCCCTCCATGAGGGCGTAGTCCTCGAACCAGTCGTAGGCGAACTGCACCGCGTGGAAGAACTCGTGCGCCGCGGTCACCTGGAGGTACTCGAGCGACGTCTGGCCGATTCCGTACTGGGCCTGGCGGTAGTCGTCGTCGAGCACGCAGTAGGCCGAGACGGCCCAAGGGGCGCTGAACTCGTAGGCGTGCGGGTCGTCGCTCGTGCAATAGCCGAAGAGCCCGATGCTGCCGATGTCGGCGATGTAGATGTCCAGCTCGGGCCCGCCGCCGTCGTTCAGCGTCGTCGCGCTGTCGTCGAGCGGCTCGCGGTAACCGAGGCCCGCCGTCTCCGTGTCCCAGACGTTGTCGAGCACCTCGATCGTGTCGTCGATCTGGTCGGGGATCCCGTTCGCCGGGTTGGTGTCCGCCGCCGGCGGCGAGTCGCGGTTCGTCGAGGTTGTCGTCCCAGTGGAAGCAGAGCGGCCGGCCGCCGCTCTCGCAGAAGCGCGTGGGGACCGCGTCGAATTCCCAGCTCGGCTCGCCGAGGAATGTGGGGGCGCCGTCGGGGCGGGAGAGAATCGCCCTCGCCTCGGCGTGCTCAGAGCCGGAGAGGAAGCGCGTCCGGGCGAGAAGGTCGCGGAGGATGAAGGTGGCGGCGTGCGGATTCGCGCGGGCGACGTGGCCGAACTCGGCGCGGACCCGGCCCAGCGTGAAGAGCGACCGGGCGCGCTCAAGCGCGTACTGCGACTCGGTCAGCCGGCCCTGCTCGAGCGCACGCGAGAGAGCGTCGTGCTTGGCCGGGGTGAGCGGCGGGAGCGGCCGCGGAGCTGCCGACGCGGGCGCGGCGGTCGACCACACGCAGGTGGCGAGCAGGAGAGTAAGTGCGAGCTTGGTGAAGCGCATTGGAATGTGGTGAGTGCCGGACCCCGTGACGGCGATGCAAGACTCTAGCTGGAACATCGGCGTCTTCCTGGGCCCTCGTTAGAGTGAGGTGACGTGAGCACTGTGGAGCAGCGCGTGGCGGAAGAGACGATTCAGGTCCTCGATCACGGCTTCGTCCGGCTGGACGATTCGATGGCGAGCGACCTCTCCGTCGTGAACGCCGCCCGCGTCAGCTTCGCCCGCCGCAAGGACGTCATGGAGGAGGGCGACGCGGGACTGATCCGCTTCCTCATGCGCGAGCGCCACGGGACCCCCTTCGAGCACAACGCGTTCCGCTTCCACATCCGGGCGCCGATTTTCGTCGCGCGCGAATGGTTTCGGCACCGCATCGGGTCCTTCAACGAGTTCAGCATGCGCTACGCGAAGGCGACCGACGAGTTCTACGTGCCGGCCCCGGAGGACGTGCGCTCCCAGGTCGGCAAGCCGGGAGCCTACTCCTTCGAGCCGGTTACAGACGAGATCGCGCAGACGACCCGGGACGAGCTGGCCGCGGTCTACGCCGCCGCCTATTCCGCCTACGAGCGGCTGGTCGAGATGGGAGTCGCGCGCGAGCTCGCACGGGCGGTCATGCCCGTCGGGGCCTACACCGAGTTCTACTGGACGGTCAACGCCCGCGCGCTGATGAACTTCGTCTCTCTCCGCGCGGCCGAGACGGCTCAGCGGGAGATCAGGCGCTACGCGGAGGCGGTCGAGCAGCTCTTCGCCGAGAAGATGCCGGTCACGTACGAGGCATTCGTCGCGGCCGACAGAACAGCGCCTTAAGTCTCAGCGGAGAGGAGCCAGGGCGAGTCCGACCCTTTGCGGGTGATGACCCACGCGTCGTACTCGGAGAGGTCGTAGCTCGCGGTCAGGTCGACGGTCGTGCGGCCGTTGACGTTGAAGGTCCCGCAGGCGCCCGCGTACTCGCCGTCCTTCGCGAGCCAGAGGACGTAGTAGTCGTTGCCGTCGAGGTGTGGGAGCCCGTCGACGACGAGGCGCATCCTCCAGTTGCCGGTTGCGTCGTCTCGCTGGCCGAGGTCGATCCTGGCCGAGGCGCCGGGCGCGCTCGTCCCCGGTGTCATCTGCACGGACGCGCGGGCGTCGAAGCCCCGGTCGAGCCAGCGGCCGGCGCCGAAGAAGAGCGCCGCGACGGTGGCTGCGAGCGCCACGGCCACGAAGACCCGGCGGCGTGTCCAGATCGGACTGGCCGTCCCGATGCGCTCGACCGCGTGGGTGAGGGAGCCGGGAACCTCGGTCACCGGCCCGGGCACCGAGCGGAGCAGGCTGTCCACCCGGGCGAGCTCGAGCTCCTCCTCGGGCGTGAGGTCGTCGCCCACGAGCTCGCGGAAGTCCGGGGTGTCGCTCATGCCCGTACCTCCTCGAGGAGGCCGGCCAGGCGCGCGAGACCGGTCCGCGTCCGCGTCTTGACCGTCCCGAGCGGCACGTCCAGGTAGCTCGCGATCTCTGTCTGGGAGAGACCGCTCCAGTAGGCGAGCTCGATCACGACGCGCTCGCGCTCGGGCAAGAGCTCGAGCGCGGAGTGCACGCGCCATGTGAGCCACGACTCCTCCGCCCGTTCGGCGGGGCCGGCCCGTACGTCCGCCTCGTCCGGGGCCTCTGCCGCGTTTTCGCGCTTCTGCCGCGCGCGGTCGATGATCGCGTGGCGGGCGACGGCGTAGAGCCAAGCCGAGGCCGTGCCGCGCTCCGCCCTGTAGCTCTTGGCCGAGCGCCAGACCGCGGCGAACGTCTCCTGCGCTGCGTCCTCGGCGCGGCCGTTGTCACCGAGCTGTCTGAGCGCCATGGCGAGCACCGGGCGCGCGAAGCGCTTGTAGAGCTGCTCGAACGCTTCACGATCTCCGCGCCCGACGTGCTCGATGAGCCGACTGTCGCTCTGGCCGATGCCATTGCCGCAGGCATAACGCTAGGCGATACGCAGCGGAGCCGCTTATGGATTCAGGAAGAGGCCGCCGTCGACGAAAAGCGTCGAGCCCGTCACGAACTCCGCGCCGACGAGAAGATGACTGCGCCCGCGATGCTCCGGGGAGCCGACGCGCCGAGCAGCGTTCGGCGGCGCGGCGTTCCTCCGACCCTGCTTCGACGGCGACCGGTCCGGCGCGATCCCGCAGACCCGGATCTCAGGCGCGAGCGCCCGCGCGAAACGCGGGTCAGCATCGCCTGAGCCGCTTTCGCGGCCAGGGGGCCGAAGACGGCCAAGGTATGTAAGCCGGCGACGTCCTCGATCATGACGATGAGTCCGAGAGGTCGAG